>JBMLRP010000056.1:102361-212094 GCA_049240965.1 Akkermansiaceae bacterium | reverse complement strand
GGCGCAGGAATGAGATATAAGCATCTGATCTCGCAACACAAGGTCGCCAGCCCAAAAATAAGACTTATTCTGATTTTCCTCTTTTTTCCATCCACTTGCGGAAGTCGCCGCCTTTCCAGGCGGGGAGTGTGCGCTGGTTGAGCCACTCTTGGAGAGGTTTGAGCGGGGTCATGTGGATGGGGAGGTGATTCATGGCCTTGCTCATGTTCATAGCGGTGCGCCAAACTGAGGGGGAGGTTGCCAGTGTCGCGAAGGGACTCATGGGCAGCGCACCGGGGGAATAGACTTTTTCCTGCTTGGCTTTGTCACGCAGGCGCAACAGCAGATCGGGAATCGGGATATCGACGGGACAGACTTCGTTGCAGGCACCGCAGAGCGAGGAGGCTTTGGGCAGGTCGGCGAGTTCGGGGAAACGATCGCCGAAGAGGATGGGGGAGAGCACAGCGCCAACGGGACCACCGTAGGGCGAACGATAGGCATGGCCAGATGCTTGGCGATAGACCGGGCAAACATTTTGGCAGGCACCGCAGCGGATGCAGCGGAGAATTTCGCGGCACTTCGATTCCAATACTTCCGTGCGGCCATTATTCATGAACACCACGTGCATGTTCGTGGGACCAGAGGGCTGCTGGGGAGATTTTGGACCTTTGATGAATTCGGTGTAAACGGTGAGCTGCTGACCCGTCGCGGAGCGGCCTAACAGATTGAGGAAGACGCCAAGATCGCGATCGGTGGGAACGATTTTTTCGATGCCGACAAGGGCAATGTGAACATCTACCGGGGCCATACCGAAACGGGTGTTGCCCTCGTTCGTGACAAGCACCAATCGACCGGATTCAGCGGAGACGAAATTCGCGCCGGTGATGACGGCTTGTGCCTCCATATATTTTTCGCGCAGATGATAGCGCGCGCGATGGGTGATGGTTTGCGGGTCGTCGTTGTAGTCGTTGGCGATGCCTTCGCGCAAAAATGTTTTGGCGATGTCACGGCGGTTCTTATGAATGATGGGCTTGACGATGTGCGAGGGCTCATCGTCATCGAGCTGGATGATGAATTCACCGAGGTCGGACTCCAAGCACTCGATGCCGTTTTCAATCAGGTAGGGATTGAGGTGGATTTCCTCCGCTGCCATCGACTTTGATTTCGTGAGGCGCGTGACTTCATGGGAACGCAGGATTTCCAAAATCGTCGCCTTGGCATCATCGGCGCTATCGGCGAAGTGGACCTGAGCGCCGTTTTGGAGCAAAGCGGCCTCGGCTTTCGGGAGGTATTCATCGAGATGATGCAACGTGTGGTCCTTGATTTTTCCGGCGAGTCGACGCAGGGCATCCGGATTCTGGTAATCGTGAAACAGCACCTTGTAGCGTTTTTCCGTGCCTGCCGCGGAGCCATCAATGACGGCGGCCTGTTTTTCATCGGAAATATTCTGGGCGTATGAATCGATCAACTGGTGCATGGTCTCGAAGTGGAAATAGGTTAGCACATTTGTGAAAAATGGAAATTCCAGAATGCGGCAGTAGAAAAAAAATCTCGGACGGCGATTTGACAACGATCCAGCATTCTGATCCTTGCCACGAGGGGAAAGACGCCATCAAGAGATATCAAAAATCAGCTTTCGAAATACGTGTAACCACTCAGTCCGTTTCGGAAAAGATCCATTACCTCACGGCGCTCGCTGGGGGAAATGTTTCCTTTGCTGACGGCTTGCTCCGCAAAACTGCGGAAACGGCTGACGAGTTCCTTGGTGTCATACTCGACATAACTTAATACATCCGCCACGGTGTCGCCCTCGACTTCGTGGGTGTAAACGGGCTTACCGTTTTCCATGTGCACACCGACGACGTGGGTGTCGCCTAAAAGGTTGTGCAGATCGCCCAGCGTTTCCTGGTAAGCGCCGACGAGAAACACCGCGACGTAGTAGGGAGTACCGGGCTTGAACTCATGCAGCGGCAGGATTTTCGCAACGTCCTCACGGTCGATGAAATGATCGATCTTGCCATCGCAATCACAGGTGATATCGGCCAGAACGGCGCGGTGGCGCGGGCGCTCGTCGAGGCGATGGATGGGCATGACGGGAAACAATTGATCAATGGCCCAGGAGTCAGGAAGACTCTGAAAGAGGCTGAAATTGCCATAATAGAAATCCGTGAGCGAACTGGAGAGTTCCCGCAAATCCTCAGGAATGTCATCCATTTCCGTCAGTAATTTCGATACACGGGTGAGAATATGCCATGCCCATGCTTCGCCGAGACCGCGCTCGCGGAGAGTGGCATTTCCATGGAAAAACTGCGCGCGCAATTGATCGCGGTAGTAGAGGGCATCGTTCACGCACTCTTGCAGGTTTTTCTTGCACAAAACCCGGTTGACCTCGATGAGGTTTTTCAATTGATCATGGGGATTTTCCGGAGTGGCAGGCTCATTGTCCGAGGTCTGAACGCTGGTCACATCGAGAATATTGAACACCAGCACCGAGTAGTAGGAAACCACGGCGCGACCTGACTCGGAAATGATGTTGGGGTGAGCGATGTTTTGCTTTTGGCAAATGCTCGAGATCACTTCGATGATGTCCGCGCAGTATTCAGAAATGGAATAATTGCATGATGAGGTGAAATTCGTGTGCGAGCCATCGTAATCGACCGCAAGTCCGCCACCAATATCAAGAATGCCCATGGGAGCGCCCTCGCGCACGAGATCGCAATACATGCGCACTGCCTCGGTTGCGCCTTCGCGAATGGAGGCGATGTTCGGAATCTGCGAACCTTGGTGGTAGTGCAGCATTTTTAAACAATCGAGGTAGTTATGGTCTTTCAGGCGATCGACGACTTCGATGACTTGCGCCGCATTGAGACCGAACACCGATTTATCGCCTGCGGATTCCTGCCAATGTCCTGCACCACGGGTGGCGAGTCGCACGCGCACGCCTAGGTTCGGTCGGATCCCGATCGCTTTGGATCGTTTGATGATCGAATCGAGTTCACTGGGCATTTCCAGAACGAGAATCACGCGCAATCCCATTTTTTGGGCGTGTAAGGCGAGATCGATGAATTCTTCGTCTTTATATCCGTTGCAAATGATGTATGCCTCGGGATCGTGCATGTGTGCCAAGGCTGCGATCAGTTCGGGCTTGGAACCAGCTTCGAGGCCGTAGTGGAATTGTTTGCCGAACTCGGTGATTTCTTCAATGACTTGTCGCTGTTGATTCACTTTGATCGGGTAGACACCGCGGTAGGAACCTTGATAATTCAGATCCTTGATGGCTTTGTGAAAGGAATGATTCAGTTCAGCAATACGGGAATGAAGAAGGTCACGGAAACGCAACAACACGGGCAGTTGAGTTCCTCGATCGGCAAGTCCATCGACGATATTTTTCAGGCTGATGTCGTATTTTTCTTCGTCCTCCGTGAGACGCACAGTCACTTCCCCCTGTCTTGACACGTGAAAGTAGCCATGTCCCCAGTCATCGATGCCATACAATTCCGCCGATTTGGTACTGGACCAAGCTTTTTGCGCTTTGTCCGTGGTCGGTGCGGGCGTGACTTTCTTTTTCTTTTTCGTTGTGTTGGAGGACATGCTCGGAATGAGGTGAAAGGGGTGGGATGTATCAGGCAGGATTCCCGAAATAGCAAAGAAAATCCGTGATACAGGGAAAAAATTTCCTACCTACGATAAGCTCATTCTGGAGCCGTTTCTGCGGTGGGTACTGTGGGGTCGACCGGATCTGCGGTTTTCCCTTTGTCTGACATCGACTGCATCAATGACTGGTGGGTTTCTTTTTCGTGGCGGATGGAGAGTCCTATCCAGAACGCAAGCGCCGCAAAAATAACAAAAACGATCATTGCAATAAAGTTCTGGGCAGGATTTGCAGAGGCGAGTGTGGCCATCGGGCGTGGTGCACCTACCGGGCCAGCCGGGCGACGCACAGCTTTTGGCTTGCTCTCAACCGCCTCCACGTTTTCAGCAATGATTCTGGATTCTTTTGCCGGCTTTTCCCGCGATAGTTCATATTTTTCCTCGTCATTAAGCGAGAAATCGAAAGAAACGTCGCCAAGCATGACTTTGATTCCATCATGCAGTGCGATGATGGGCATGCGATCACCATCCAATTTTGTACCGTTGGTAGAACCAAGGTCACGGATCTGATAGCCACCGGGGATGCGTTCCATCACCGCGTGTTTTACGGACACGGAGCCACAGCTGATAGCAATGTCATTTTCTGAACCGCGACCCAGTTGCACCGATTCACGGTCGAGCTGAAAGCGATAGGGCTGGGGTGTTTGATCAGGAACGGTAATGATGACGCGTGGCATAGTAACAATACGTGGTTGTAGCGATGTTTTTACCGAATTTTTTTAGCGAGGTAAATGCAAGAGTGAGGCCACAGAAAAAATCTTGATCCTCCGTGTAATGTGGGACGCATCAAACTGGTATGGTAGGCATGAAATTCCCGTGGTTGTTTTTGAGCTTTTTGTTGGTAAGCGAAGCTCATGCCTTTACGATGTTTTCCTGGAACATACACCGAGGTGTGGGCATGGATGGGAAACTGGATCTCGAACGCACCGCTTCCGTCATTCGCGCACAGAAAGCGGATGTCATCGTGTTGCAGGAAGTCGACCAAGGAACGGCGCGCGCGGGGGGGCGGTTTCTGGCGAAAGAACTAGCTGATCGATTGGGAATGCACTTATTTTTCGGCAAGGCCATCGATTTTCAAGGCGGAGAATACGGGCAGGCCATTCTCTCAGCCCATGCGCTGCGCGAATCTCGGGTGGTGAAGCTCTCCCACGATGGGGAGGCTCGCATTGCTGTATTGGCTGAGGTCAAGATCGGAGAGGATTGGGTGACGGTGGGTGGCGTTCATCTTGATGCCGCATCGGAGTCGCGTCGTGTTGTCGAAGGGAAAGTTCTTTTGACGGCTTTGTCCGATCAAAAGGGTAAAATGTATCTCGCCGGCGATTGGAATGAATCTCCCACGGGGGCGGTCGGACAACTGATGCATCAAGCAGGATGGTTATATCAGAAAAAAACGAATCAATCGTATTCTTTTCCTCAAGAAAAACCGACCATTGAGATTGATTATTTTTATACGAAAGGAGTCGAGCCAGCTGATGAATGCCGTGTCGTGAATGTGAATGGTGCATCAGATCACCGGGGGGTGCTGGCGGTCTGGAGATAGATGGGACTCGTGTTCAGGGCAATCTCCACTCGGCGCGATATTTTTGATAATCTGAAACAGGAAGAATAATATAGAGTGGTTGTTTTGTGGGGTCGATGCCAGCAACCAGTGCGCGCAAGCGTGTTTCTTCCATGGTCGTGCATCCAGCGCTGGGAGAGGATCCGTTGTTACGCCATATATGGAAAAAGATCGAACTGCCTGCACCATTCACGACTTTGGGTGGCGCGTTGTGGGCGATGAAAAGTTTGAGTTGATGAGCTGCATCGTTTTGTTTCATCTGTTGTTTTTTTTCCCATGCAGTGGCGGGTTCGTGAGGCAAAATGACGTGGCGATTGTAGGAAGGCGATGCAGGATCCTCGACCCACAGATCGCGCGAGGTAACCCGGCGGTAAGGAAGTTTGTCGTGTTTGCGGATACTGGCATCGCTACCCCAGGCACCGCCGATGCGAAAGACACCGGCTGGTGTGCGGCCATCACCCTCGGTTTTGAGTGTGGCCTTGGCAGGGTTGGGATGCAAGCCCAAGCCCCACACCAAACCATTTTTGCCCAGCCTGCCATTCCACGAGTTGCCGACTTTTTGCCATCTTTCGCCGGACTTTTGGTGAACCTGCAGGGTTACTTGCGATGAGCTCCAGTCTTTGGCGATGCCCACGATGCATTGCGTGGATGCCTGCGGTATCTCGAATGCTGAAAGGTGTAATGTGAGCGCGAGGCAGATGAAATAGCGGATCATGGTGTGATCGTAGCACATATAGCGCAGCGATCGAAACGATATTTCTTCTGCGGTTTAGGATTGCCAGAGTTGCCAGAGATTGGCACAAGGCGGCATGGATGATCTTCGTGCCGTATTGTTTGATTTTGATGGCATCTTGGTGGATACCGAGTGGGCCATTTATCAAGCTTGGTGCCGTTGTTTTGAAGAGCAGGGTCGTGAATTACCACTCTCCATCTACACCCGCTGCATTGGCAGTGATTTTGCTACCTGGTCTCCCAAAACCTACCTCGAGGAATTAACGGGGAAAACTTTTGACTGGGATCGATTGGATCGCGATCGACAAAAGGAAATCATACATGAACTTTCCGATGAGGGCGTGATGGATGGCGTGCAAGAAATCATCGAGGTTTTGCGAGCAAGGGATATTCCTCTCGGCGTGGTATCCAGTAGTTCGCACCATTGGGTCGACGGTTGGCTGGATCAGTTAGAGATTCGTCAGTATTTTACCCATGTGGTGTGTCGAGGAGACGCTCCGCGCATTAAACCTGCGCCTGATTTGTGGCTCGAGGCGGCGCGGCGGTTTGATTTGTCGCCCGCAAGCTGCCTCGCGATCGAAGATTCTCACAACGGATTGATTTCTGCGCAAGAAGCAGGTATGTCCGTTTGGGTAGTGCCCAATCGCGTCACCTCAGTGTTGGATTTTTCTTCAGCGCAGGAACGTTTTACTTGCCTGATCGAAATTGCGGAGCGTTTCAAAGACCGGGTGGGTGTCGCATGATGTATCCCGAAACCCCACGTTTCCATGGTTTCCACTGTGGTCCAGAACGGGCACCGTCACCTCCGGTATCGAGCCGTAGACCGGCGATCGTCATGAACACATGGCCATTGCGTGAATAGATGGTGATCCATTTGCCTTCACCGCGTTTACCGTAGTGGAGAAAAGCCTTTGATGGCATGCTGCCCTTGATGATGCCGGATTCACGCAAGACATAAGAGACCGTTCCGGAGCAGTCGTAACCGCAGTCATTTTCGATGCGGTGTCCACCCCCCCATTTATAGGGCTTGCCTTGAAGCCGATTCCCTGCAGCGATTGCCGCGATCACCTGCTTCGGAGCTTTTTTGGGCGCGTAGGCGAAGCCGTCTTTGAGTAAGGCGGTCCGTCCGGGGTCGAATTTATAGACCACGGGCCCCTTGGCTTTTACTTGAAAGCAGGAATTTTGTAACAATGCGAAAAAGGAAATGAAAATCAGGTGAATGATACGCATAAATTTTAGTCGGAAAGTTGTGACAGGTATTCCATTACCTTCGCCAAGGCCCGTGCGCGATGGCTGAACTGGTTTTTGACTTCGACCCCCAGTTCGGCAAAGGAGGATTGGTAACCGGTGGGTGCGAACAGAGGGTCATAACCGAACCCACCTTTGCCTGCAGCAGAGAGAAGGATATCCCCCTCCACACTGCCGTGGAAATGCGTGAGAGCCTTACCGTTGCGGGCAATGACCATCACGCAAACAAAACGTGCCTGTCGTTGGTCCGTGGGAACGTGTTTCAGTTCTTCGAGCAAACGGGCGTTGTTTAATGCGTGATTTCCCTCTTCGCCTCCATAGCTGGACGACCACACGCCGGGCGCACCGTTGAGTGCATTGACCTCCAAACCCGAATCATCCGATAATACATAGCCGTCAGCGCAGCGACTGATCGCTTCGGCCTTCAGTGTGGCATTTTCCAAAAATGTCACACCTGTTTCTTCCACGGCGGGAAAGTTGTCGAAGTCATTGGCGTCTCGAACGTCATAATCATCGCCTAGCATCGCACGGATTTCCGCGGTTTTGTGAGCATTACGTGTCGCGATGATGAGAGTCTTCTTCGCCATGCGCGGAGGTTGTCATCGGTTCCGGAAAATGGCGATCGTTTTTTTTGAACAAAACCGTGAGCATAGCTCGCTAGAATTGCGATGAGTATCTTGCACAATTTTATAAGAGTGGTGGTCGCTGCCTCGGCAACTGTGGGTCTTGCTTTCGCCGAACTGGAAGGTTGGCACACGGATCTGGATAAAGCTCTCGAACTGGCGAAAAAAGAAAAGAAACCCTTGCTTGTGGAGTTTACTGGCAGCGATTGGTGCCCGCCATGCATTGCCATGCGCAAGAATGTCTTTTCGAAAAAAGAGTTCGTAGAAAAGGCGTCCAAGGATTTTATTCTCGTCGAGCTGGATTTCCCCAATGGGGACAAAGAACTGAAAAAGAAAAACGATCCCCACGCAAAGAAATACAAGATTGAAGGGTTTCCTACCGTGATTTTGCTCGATCACGAAGGCAAGGAATTCTCCCGTTTCTTTGCCTCGGAACATCCCACCACCGAAAAATTTCTGGCTCATCTCAAGAATTCACTGGAGAAAAAAGATCTCGACTAAGATTTCTTCTACGGACCTCAAGAGCCTCGCTTCCCATGGGATGCGGGGCTTTTTTTGGTCCACCGATTGATGTAACATCCAGTCGTGAAAAAGAGTTTGTTTTGACAAAGCGAGTATGATTTCTAAGGTTTAGTCCATTATAACTAATATAATTAAAATGATTTTTTTGGATTCACTCCGCAACATTCCTGGCTTGAAGGTTGATTTTATCGAGCGCATTCCGGATTTGGAAATGAATGTGGATCGTGAAGAAGCAATGTCGCGATTGCGTTCGCATCATGAGAATGCGGTATCCGCTTTGGGATTTGAACCGCATCAGTGGTGGCGCGCGGAACAGGTGCATGGAGCCAATGTCGCAGTCGCTGGTGCTTCTTCCGTGATCATGGCGGCCGATGGATTGCCTGTGGTTCCCGCCGTGGATGGACTGATATGTCAACAACCAGGCTTGGTATTGGCAATTTATGTGGCTGATTGTGCTGCAATCTGGTTGGCCGATCGCAACAATGGTGCGATCGGTTTGCTGCATTCAGGAAAAAAAGGCACAGAGGCCAATATTCTGGGGCACGCAGTTACCATGATGCGCGAGAAATTCGGAACAAATCCAGAGAATCTCGTCGGTGTCCTGGGGCCATGCATTCGTCCACCTCATTACGAAGTAGATTTTGCTGCGGAAATTGTCCGTCAAGCGAAGGCGGCAGGTATTCACGAGTTTCACGATTGTAAAACTTGTACGGCTACAGACTTGCGCCGATTCTATAGTTACCGTAAAGAACGTGGGCGCACTGGTCGCATGATGGCACTAATCGGATCCCAACCAAACTCATGAGTGAAAAAAGCATTACTGTCCACGCACCTGCGAAAATCAATCTCTCTCTTCGAGTCATAGGCAAAAGAAGTGACGGATTTCACGAGGTGGATACCTTGATGACTCCTGTCAGGGGATTGTTCGATACCCTGACTTTCCATGCTGCCGACGAATGCAGTTTATCCTGCGATGCGGCCGAGATTCCCGTGGACGATAGCAACCTGATTCTGAAAGCAACCCGGTTGTTTGAAAAGCTTACGAAAACGAAATGTTTGGCACGGATTCATCTTGAAAAACGCATTCCTCATGGTGCGGGCTTGGGAGGTGGCAGCAGTGATGCAGCAGCGACTTTGCTCGCGTGGAACCAATGGCATGGCAACCCGCTCGATGAATCAAGCCTCCACCGTGCCGCGGCGGAACTCGGCAGCGATGTTCCTTTCTTTCTGCTGGGGAAAACAGCCAGAGCTGGTGGGCGTGGTGAAATTTTGACACCCGCGGAATCCCCACCGCTTCAAAGCATCGTGATTTTCAAGCCATCTTTTTCAGTTTCCACACCGGATGCTTATTCCCGTTGGAAAGATTCCCTGGCATTACCCGGTGTTCGTTATGATGCTGTCGAACTTCCCTGGTGCACTTTGCAAAATGATTTGGAAAAGCCTGTTTTTGAAAAATTTCTTTTTCTGGCAGAGTTAAAAAATTGGTTGAACTCACGCCCTGAGGTCAGAACCGCCCTTATGAGTGGCTCGGGATCCGCCATGTTTGCATTGCTATCGGACTCGAACCAAGCGGATAGTTTGATTCAAACGGTTCGTGACCGTCTTGATCCCGAGATTTGGGCATGGTCTGGCGAAATCGGAGACTCTCAGTGATCGGTTTTTTGGCATAACGCGTCAAATACTGATGCCGGCACATAGCGGCGCACGATGTCCTCCCAGCCCACAGGTCCCATCAAGTTCTTGATCATGGACGATGAGATTTCTGCTATGTCACGTGGTGGCATGAGAAATACCGTATCAATTTCCGGCGCCATGTCCGAGTTGATGTGGCGCATCACACGTTCATATTCATAGTCGTGTGGGGATCGGATGCCTCGTAAAATGTATGTGGCGTTCATGCGTTTGGCGTAATCCACAAGATAGCGATTGTCGAAGTGGGCGATGGTAAGTCTCTCACACGAATGGGTCGATGAACGCAAAAAATCCATGCGCTGTTCCACCGAATAGCTGTAGGTTTTCTGTGGGTTGTCACCGATGGCAACAATCAGACGATCAAATAATTCAAGCCCTCTCTGGATCATCCAGAGATGCCCATTTGTCGGTGGGTCAAATGATCCTGCGTAAACGGCCGTGCGCATGAGCCAACGATACGCGTCTGAGAAGCAGGGTCAATCTTCAAGTCTGACGAGTGAGGAACGAAGTTCTCGTTGGGCACGTGCAAAATTCCCTGCCATTTGTCTGCCGAGAATACGCAGAGCTTGCCGCAGCTTTCAACTCGATTCCCATCATGGTTTTTCCCATCCCGACTTTCATCCTTTGCGGAATTAAGGTTGATCGACAAAATGCCTTGATTGACAGCGGCCGGCGGGGCAGAAAGGGGCATGGCTTTCGGCGAATCATGGCATATCAAATCGCGCGCGCATCAGTGTGCGGTGACGGGTAACAATTTTGCAGATGGTGAGACGATCATTGCTGCGATTTTTCCTGACCCGGAGTCGTCAGGATGGATTCGTAAGGATTATTCTCTGGAGGGGTGGGAACAGCGGGATACCAGCGATGGAGAGAAATTTTCCCAATGGAAAACCATTTACAAGGCACCCGTTGCCATCGAGCGTGTCGAGGTAACCAAGGAAAGCCCCATTGATTTATTGCGTCGTATGGTCGACGAGGATGAAGAACATACCGAAAAAGTTCGCTTCATTCTCGCGGTGATGTTGGAGCGGCAGAAAATTCTTGTCGAAAAAGACACCCAAGCCGTGCCGTCGGGCATCCTCCGCGTCTATGAGCACCGCAAGGAAGGTGATGTCTTCTTGATTCGCGATCCGAACGTAGCTCTCGATCAGGTGGAGGCGATGCAGCAGGAGGTTCTGGAGTTGTTAGAAAACCATGGCCGTAAACCTCAGGCTTCCGAACCAGTTGCCGAAGAAGCTGCGGGTTCGGAACGAGAAATGGTCAATGATTTGGATCCTGATACGGCTCCGGTTGAAGAGACCGTATCGAATGAGAATCAATCCGAGGGCAGCATCTCCCCGGAAAATTGAGTCTTGATCATGCCGATGGGCCTTTGGGCTCGGAAGGTGCGGAAAACTTCGGCACTTGGGGTGGAGTTGTCGGAACAAGTGGTTCGATTTTGTCATCGGGCACCCAACCACGGGTTTGGCTGGCGAAGGCAATGTAAACCCAGCGGTCGCTACGGCGGATGACACGACAGAGCGATCCTGCCGGCACTTCGATGACTTGTCCCGAGGTGCGTGAGGCATCTGCATGGACAGTGGTTTTATCCGCGATGATCACAGCTTGTTCGCGATACGGTGCAAAAGCGGAATCATTGGGATAGTAGTAATGTGCCAAGGCGCTGCCAGCTGCCAAGAAAGGGCTTACCAGAAGTCCTGCAATCGCTAATAAACGAAGGCGACTGCCGCGTGACGTGGCGGGGAAAATCAGCACACAGATGGTGATTGTCCAGAGGCTGCCGAGGACTGCGTTGCGGATCCAGCTCTGTGGAATGCGAGTCAAAGCGTATTGATAGTTCGGTCTTTTAATCGTAAGTGCACCGAACTTGCGTTCAAGAAAACGCAGGTTTTGACGAGCTTCATCGAGCGTGGGATCGATCATCAGTGCGCGCCGGTAATACAGTGCGGCGTAGCCCTGGGAACCTGCACGGTAGCAGGCATTGCCGATGTTATAGAGTGTGGCGGCGGAGAGTTTTTCATAGGGGCCTGCCGCCAGCCATGAGGTGATGGCATCCTTGTATTTCCCTTCTTGGTAAAGCGTGGAAGCCTGATCGGCAGGCTGCGTTTTTTCATCCGCACGGGCATCGCTGGGAAAGATCAACGCGATCCCCATCCACAACAATGATAACTTGCGCAGTGTGCGAAGGATTTCCTTCCGACGGGTCCTCGGCAAGGGATTGGAGGAAGCAGTTGGCACGAAACAGATCTCGTCACGTTCACGGAGCAGTTCGCGAACGGGTTCTTCATCCATGCGCTTTGGCAGCCATACTTCGATGAAACGACCGACTTGTCGTAGAAATGCAGCCTGGTCCTCCGGAGCTCGTTCGAGCGACTTCCATGCCAGTCGGCGTTCTCTTTGCTCGGGGCTCAGTTGCCAACGTGGCCAGTAATGTCGGTGAAAAATTGCAAAGGCGAGTGACAGCACCATCACAAGGGGTATGAGATGCCAGAGATGAGGGAGGTGCAGTGATGAAGAGGTTGAGACTACGGGATCGCTGGTCAAGAGCCCCAAGATATCCGTCATTTTCTCCACCGGCAGTTCCGCCGCAGCAGGGATCGGGGCGACACCACCGCTGACAGCCACAGCATTGGTGGAAGGTAAAATCTTCAGTGGAATGGGAGAGGTGCTGATGGTCTTGTATTCAGCGGCTTCGGGATCGAAATATACGAGACGAAACGGCGGTATCATGGTCTGCCGTGCTGTGGGCCGCATGAATTGTTTGAATATGATCGAACCTTGTTGAAAACGCCGTTCTTCTCCCATTTCGCTCCGAGTAGCGTCATACAATTTCCACCCCTCCGGATCGGCGAGCACGGGAGCGGACATGGAATCGAGGTTACCTTTGCCGCTGACGAGCAGGTCGACGTTCAAGGGATCGCCTTCGCGCAGTTCGGTTTCCTCTGCGCGTGCTTCTAACGAAAAAACTCCAACGGCATTGGTGAACCCTTCAGGGGCTTTGGGCGGTAGTGGCCGGGCATCCAATTCCAGCGCGGCAGCTTGAAGATTCAGGGGGATCGCGTTTTGTTCGAAGCCGAATTGCCCCATGACATTTTGAACCGAGATCAGGCGGATTTTGGCCGCACCGATCGATACCTTGCCCGCTTGGCTGGCGGCCATCGTGCTGGGGTAGGAGGCACACTGGTAATTGGCTCCCAGAAGAATCGCATTACCCAATTGCGGACGCGGCTCAAAACGCCAGGCGGTAACTCCACTTCGATCGAAATCGGGGATTCCCCATTCTTCGATGCGGACGTTGGAGGGAAAGTAAACTTTGAGTTCCACGGGCAAGATTTCGCCAACGAAGGGACTGGTCTTGGCGGTGCGGAAAAATGCAGCGTAGGGAATTGTTTGATTACCCACTCGCAACTCAGAAAAACTGATTTGGGAGGCATCGAACACTTCGAATTCGAGAGGCTCACTTTCGTATGTTGAAGATCCAACGCTCAGACTGATAGCTGGAACCTTGTGCTTGCCCGGTTCGAAAGACGAGAGCACGAATTGATAAACATAGCCGAGCTTGCGTCCGGGAAGGATGGTCGCGTTGGGGCCACCAAAACCTCGTGATTGCAAAGTCACACCGGGAATGCTCGGCATACGCAGTGTTTCAGGTGGTTCGATTTCCGAGAGCATGACTTCAAGCACAGCTTGTTCGCCGCGTGCAAGAAATTGGCTGGACATCGTGACTTGGATCGATGCGCCGTTGGCAAAAAACGACAGGAGCAGAAAATATACGGTGCGTATCAATGCGTTCATAATTACTTCAGATGATTACCAGTCTTTGGAAGGTCGGCGATATTCGTGTCGGCCCGGTGCTACGATTCCACGTTGTAGATCGGCGTTTTCATTCAATTTGCGAAGCGCGTGTTCCTCCTTGGTTTCACCGGCTTTACGATCTTTGCCATGAGTGTTGTTAGGGTCTGGTTTTTCACCTTCGGGAGTTTGACCGTTGGGATCTTTTTGACCCTCGCCATCCTCTTCGCCTTCGTCATCGCCCTTGCCGTCCTGGGGTTCTTTCGGTTGGCCTTGGCCTTCACCTTCCTGTTCTCCCTCGCCCTGGCCCTCGCCGGGTTGTTGATCTCCCTCCTGCTCCCCTTGGCCTTGCATTTGTGCCTGCATCTCCTGTTGTTGTTGCTCCATTTTTTGCCGCAGTTTTTCGAGGTAATTGCGAGCCACCTTGCCATTTTGTGCGGCATCGCTATTTCCGGGTTGTAGTTGCAGAGCGGATTGCGAATGCCGCACGGCATCGGCCCAGTTGAGCATGATGGTTTTCATGGTGAGATATCCTGCCGACTCCTCTTTGGCTTCGGTCTTTTGATCCTCCATCCACTCCTTGATGCGTGCCTGAAGCAATTCGTCGAATTGTTTTGAGCCCTCTTGCTCTCCGGGGTAAGGGGCGCCCTCGGACAATTCCATCCAGCCGAGTTGGAATAAAGTGTTGCCCATACCTTGATGCGCGGCACTGCGAATCGAAGAATCTTCTGCTGTCAAGGCCTGTGAATAAGACTTACGGGCTTCCGCAAATTCCTTCAAACGAAAGTCAGCCGTTGCTTTGCCGAGATGCATCGCCGCATGATCGTCGCTGAGTGGATTTTTTTCTTCCGCGAGTTGTTGGAACCATCGTTGGGCATTTTTGTAATCCTTTGTCTCCAGCGCATTGCGTGCATCACTCAGCGAAGGCTTGTCCAAAGCTTTTGTTGGCTGGAGCAGCAGCGTCATGAAACACAGCGCAGTGGCGCTGCTTGATAGACGCGTCAGTGGACGCCAGCGGGTAGCGAGGAGTATCGCAGTCATAAGAAGAACAATGGCAGGCAAGATACACCATTGAAACAATTCCGTCGCCTGGATTTTTTCCCGACCTTTCAATTCGAAGGATTCGAGGTCGGAAACCGCAGCGGCGACCATCTGGGGAATGTCTGAGGCCGATTGTGCCAGAGCGAAACGTCCGCCGCTCTGCTCGGCAAATTCGCGCAGCGTTTTGCTCTGGAGACGGGTGATCACCACTTCATCATTCACATCGCGGAAACGTCCATCCGGGTAGTTTTTATCAGGGATGAAACTTCCGTCATCAGTGCCGATACCTACTGCGAAGACATATGTGCCGGATTGTTTGATCTGTTCCAGTGTGCCCAGCAAGCCCGGCGAGTGTTCTTCTCCATCAGACAAAATCAAAAGCCCGTTGTTAGACTGCGCTGTTTCCTTCAGGGTCTTGACAGCAAGCTGTACGGCTGCGGCCAAATCCGAACCTCCGGTTGGGATGGAATCGTAGTCGAGTTGTTCTACAGTTTCGCGTACGGCACTGTGATCGATCGTGAGTGGTGCGAATAAATACGGTGAACTCGAAAAGCCGACGACGCCGATGCGGTCATTGGGAAGTGTTTCAAGCAATTCATAAATCAGGGCTTTTGCTTGATCAAGGCGTGATGGCTTGAGATCGCTGGCTTGCATGGAACGGGAGAGGTCGAGTAGGATGACCAGATTGCGACCCCGTGTGCTTTCAGTCTTGGTACTCAGTTGATACTGCAGACGTGAAAGTCCCAGAATCAAACACGCGATGGCTGCCAGCAGGCTCATGAATGCCAATACACGGGGTAGGGCTGATGCACGGTTGATCAATCGGCTGCGCAGACGATCGGCAACAAATTCCTGCCACTGTTTGCGTTTGTGACGAGACGCAAGCAAGGCCGCCAATGCCAGAAGGGGAACAAGCAGTAGCAGTGATAGCAGATAGGGATGAGCAAAAGACATGACGGGTCAAGTAAGGCGGGGCGGGGGATTGAGAGCCATAAGCAGGGCGCTGAGCGCGGCAAATATAAGACTGGGAATCAGAAACGCTGCAAACAACTCGGTGTCCTCCGTCACCGTGTAAGTTTTGCGCTCGGTTTTTTCGAGTTCGTCAATCGTGCGGAAGGTGTTTTTCAATTCGGCATTCGTCTGTGCCCAGTAATGTTCGCCTCCCGTGAGTCGTGAGACTTCTTGCAGGGTGGGCAGGTCGAATTCCTGACGCGGAAAACGCTGGATGTTGCTGCTCACGCGGCCCTCTTTCGTACCTAGTGCGACGGCATAGATCTTGATGTTCAGATCGGCGGCATATTTTGCGGCATCAATGGGCGAAATTTTGCCCGAATTGTTGGCGCCATCGGTAATGAGGACTACGATTTTTGACTTCGCATCGCGAGCATGCAGTCGGGATGAAGCGGCGGAAATCGCCGAACCGATGGCGGTGCCTTGCTCGCGTACGGTACCGTCACCGTAGCCATTGCGGTGGTTTAATTTCACCCGCGCCAAACCGCTGAGAAGCCAATCATGATCGAGTGTGATGGGGCTGATGTGATAGGGTTGTCCGGAAAACACCACCAGGCCGATGCGGTCATCGGGCCGGTTTCTCACGAAGTTCGTGACGACCGCTTTGGCGGCATCGAGTCTTTGCAGAGGCGCGCCCTCATTGGTCGTGAAATCATCGATCTCCATCGATAGTGAAACATCGAAGGCGATCATGATATCGATTCCCGAAGCCGAGCGATTTTGGAATTCCTTGCGCCACACGGGTCGAGCCATGGCAAGAATGGCGAATATCAGTGAGAAAAACAAAAGTGGGAGACTGGCGGCGCCCGGACCTTGGCGCATTTTTTTCCCCAATGAAACCAATACGCTCAGCGTGGAAAAGGTCAGAGTGGCATCAGCACCTCTGCCACGCCGTAAAAAAAGCCCGAGCAGCGCGGCCAGCAGCAGAAGCAACCACCAGGGCGAAATAAAACGAAAATGTTGGAGAAACTCATTCATGGAGCGGCAGGGACGGAACGCGGGTCAATGGCGTGGATTTGCTGCAAGAGTTGAATCGCCTGTGGAATTAATAGGGAGAGATCAACGACTTCTTCGCATGGGGCATATTTGTAGCGGCATAATGTGGAGAAAAATTCTCCCAGCGAATGCCGTAACGTGTCGGGAAGAGCACCAAAGGCATGGTGGCGAGCGAGAAGCTCTTCATGTGTCTCATAAAGTGATGGATCGGAAAAAACGATGGATAGATAGCGTCGGAGTGCTAATGATAGTGCCGTGCACCTTGAAACTGCATCGTTGAGCGTCTTTGATGCGTTGAGTTCGGTCATTGCTGCTTCATAGGCCCTGAGTTGCAGCGATGTCGAATTGGCTTGCCGACGTTGAAGAAGACGGATGAGCCACCACAGCGAAAAAATCGCCGCGACGATGGCCAGCCATGCCCACCACGGCCACCAATCACGCGGAAGCAATGGCGTGATATCGGGGATGTCCCTCAGTTCAAGTGATGGTGTCGATTCTTCCATTAGCGCTGGCGTTTGCGAATACGGCGTTTGAGCAACGAGTGCAGGGATGGTATGGGATCCTCGCTGGTGCGTAACTCGGCGTAATCAATGCCGTGTTTCTTGAAGATGGAGATGGTTCCCTCTTGCAGGCGTGACATGAGCTTTTCATAGGCCATGCGCAAGTTCGGGTTGGAAGTGTTGATGGAAGTTTGCCATCCGGTTTCCGGATCCTCCAAGGTAACGCGCCCGGCGCGAGGCAGTTTTTGCTCGAGCGGGTCGGTGATGCGAATGGCAATCGTATCGTGCTTGGCTGCGAGCTTTCCGAGTGGCTTGTCGATGGGATCACAGAGGAAGTCAGAGAGTAGAAACACTAACGACTTCCGGGAAAGTGCTTGTAGCAGCGTGTTGGATGCCGCAGTCATCGAGGTGCCGGGGCGCTCAGGGCGCGCGACGAGGATTTCCCTGACCAGACGCAACAAATGCTTCGTGCCTTTCGCTGGAGGGATGAACATCAACGATTCTTCGGCGAACAACAGCAACCCGCATTTGTCGCCATTTTGAAGAGCGGAAAAACCGAGAATCGCTGCGGTTTCCGCCGCTATTTCCCGTTTGGAAAAATGCACGGATCCATAATCGGAGGAACCGCTGACATCGACGGCGATTACGACCGATAGCTCGCGCTCCTCACGGAATTTTCGAATGAAAGGAGAGCCCATGCGGGCGGTGACATTCCAATCGATAAAGCGAATTTCGTCACCGTGCTGATATTCTCGGAAGTCATCAAAATCGAGACCCTGCCCTTTGAATGAAGATTGATATTCACCGGAAAATGATTCACGCACAAGGCGTCGTGCCCTGAGTTCGAGCTTGCGAACCCGAGCCATCATTTCCTCGATTTGCTGATCAGTGGTCATGCTTGATGCGGTGGGATTAAGGCACCGGGATCTTGGTCATGAGACGGGTGATGATGCTGTCCGTGGATACATTTTCCGCTTCGGCTTCGTACGTGACGAGAATCCTGTGGCGCAAAACGTCGTTCACCATGTCTTTGACATCCTGAGGAATGACATAGGCTCTTCCCGCCATGAAAGCGCGGGCTCTTGCGCTGAGCGCGAGGTTGATCGTGCCACGTGGTGAAGCACCGGAGCGGATCAAGTTTTTCAGGGGTGCATCGTATTTCACCGGATCTCGAGTCGCATTGATGATCTGTACAATGTATTGGCGAATCGCCGGATCGATGTAAACGGTATTCACCAATTCGCGCGAGTAGGCGATCTGCTCGGGGCTAGCCACAGTTTTGGTGTTGTAGGGGGGAACCGATGTCGCCATGCGATCGAGAATCACCAATTCTTCCTCCGGCGTGGGGTAGTTGACGGTTACTTTGAGCAGAAAGCGGTCGAGTTGCGCTTCCGGCAGTGTGTAAGTTCCTTCTTGGTCTATCGGATTTTGAGTGGCAAGCACCAGAAATGGCTCGGGTAGTTTGTAGGTTTTGTCACCCAGGGTGACTTGTCTCTCCTGCATTGCTTCAAGCAACGCCGACTGAACTTTGGCTGGAGCACGGTTGATTTCGTCAGCCAGAATGAGATTGTTAAAAATGGGCCCCAGCTTGGGTACGAAGGTGGTCGACTGTGGATTATACACCATCGTTCCGAGCAAATCCGCGGGTAAAAGATCCGGTGTGAACTGGAAACGGGAAAATGTGGTATGCAAGCATCCCGAGAGCGCTTTGACAGCGAGGGTTTTGGCCAATCCGGGAACGCCTTCTAGCAGAATGTGTCCATTGCACAGCAGGCCGATCAGCAGCCGATCCACCAATTCGTCTTGACCGACCAGGACCTGTGCCATTTCGGTTTTTACGGATTGAATCCAGTGACTGGTTTCGGCGATGCGTGCTTGAGATTCTTCGATGGTCATGAGCGGTGATACAATATGTCGAGAGTATGCGTTATTAACGTCACCGCGCAACTCGATTGTGCAGTCGCATGGATTTTTTCAGAAAAACAACGGTTATCACGACAGTGAAAATCCGCTGTAAAGTGAAAATGATTTGACCTGTCGCTTTCGATACACCATCTGTCTGCCGTAAATTTTGCGAAATAATGAAGGATCTTACCTTGGTGTTTTTTCAATCATGGCTCCTGATTTTTTTATCAGTTGTCTCGGTGTCGATGCTTTCTTCCTGTGGATGGAACTCGGATCGTCCGATTCCCAAGGCCCAGCACGTCATGTATGAATGGAATGATTTTGTTGGACCCGGTGAAGTGAATGTGGAGATCAATCTTACCACGCAGAAAGCTGTTGTGCGACGTGGCAAAAATCCGATTGGTTGGTGTTTTGTGGCAACAGGTCGCGAGGGAAAAGGAACACCTGCGGGTCAGTATCGCGTTCAGGAAAAATTGGTGGAAAAATACTCGAATAAGTATGGTTGGGTCGAGGATGAATGGGGAAATGTGACAAATTCCGACGCCAAGCCCGATACCCCTCTCAAGCCGGGCGAAGTCTATTGCCCTGCCTTGATGCCGTATTGGCATCGCCTGACATCCTACGGGATCGGCATGCACGTGGGATACATCCCGGAGCCCGGGCGACCAGCTTCCCATGGCTGCATTCGTTTACCCAGAGATTTCAGCCCTCTGCTCTACGAAGTGACCAAAGTCGGAACCCCGGTAAAAATCGTCTACGCTAAAAATCAATCGTCGATTGTTCAGCAGTAACTCATTTTCAGAGAGGTTTTTCCGATCTTCAGTTGGTGCGTTGTTGTTGTTTTTCGAGATTTTTATTCAGTCTCTCTACAACTTTGGTGGGGAGAGTGTTGCTGTTCACCCAGTTGATCGCGGCCTGTTGGTCTCGTTCCATCCACCATTCCAAGGTCCTATTATACATGCGCTCCTGCTCTTCCGCATTGTTCAGGCGAGAGATATTGGCTACGGCAGTTTGGGGGTCTTGACGGAAAGAATGCCATACGAATTGCTCCACTACGCGGTTGTTCACATCGCTGCTATGACGGTCCATCAGAGATGCGGCTTTCTGCGGATTTTCCATTGCTACCGCATTGACAATGCCGCGTAGTGCATTCGAACGGTCATTTCCCACAGGCAGTTTGTTAAAATAAGCCATGGCCGAATCCTGATCTTTTCGAGCGATGGCGAACAGTGCGTCATCGACCCTTCGATTCGTCGTTTCGGAAGGATTCGCAATGAGCCAATCAGCCGTGCCTTCGGGGTCTTTTTCGATACTACGATCTGCAATTCGACTCATGGCTCCGTCTTTCAGTGAGGCATCAGTAATGGAGTCCACCCAATCGCGAGCAGCGGCTACGCCTTTTTGCTGAAGAAGAGCGGGTATCAAGTTATCCAAGGCTTCGCCTCGTTCCACGGACCGCGGCATTTCTTTCAGTAATGATGACGCCAAATCAGGATCTTGATTGGCAAGACCTTTGATGACTCCCACCATCCATGGGTTCGCATCATCACCTTGATGGTTTGATTTTGCCCAAGCGATCGCGGAATTAGGATCATACGAAGCCCATGCCGCGAGGATCGTTTGGCGCGCAAATGGACTGCCTGTGTTTTCTGAGGCGTATTTCAGTGCAGCTTGGGGATCCACCTTCGCCCATGCCGTCAAGAGCATGGAGTAGTCTCCCATGCGCTCGGGAGGGATGCCATCGGCACGGTATGCAGCAACAAACTCTTCAAATTGTTCGGGGGAAAGTGAGTCGACCAATTGCAGCCACAAACGGGTTCGCTCGAGAGGGTCATTGATGTTTTTCAGTTCCTCCAAGCGTGTCATAGGATCACCTTTGCTCGTGGCGCTATCGGATTTTTCTGAGGCAATGCGGGTGCTCGTGGCGTTGCGACGCGCATCGCTGGATGCGGCACCGGATGATTCAGAAATCCTACTTCTCAGCGATGATGCGGATCCTCCCTTGGTCATGCTTTCGGAATCGCTGACATTTTGTGTGTTGCGACCGATCATAAAACCGATGGCTCCGACGATGGCAGCGAGAGATGCAGTGAGTATTTGTGATTTCATATTCGACGATGAGTTGCGAGCTGGATGGTGGATGCAAGAAGACGATCAGAGCCCATCACGTGCCTTATACAAACGCTGCCCGAGTCAGTTTTTGTTCCTGAAAATACGTCATTCTGATGCGTTTGCGGTTGATTGAGGAAAGGAAATGAGCTTGATTGAGCTCATGAATGAACCAAGTTCGGTTTTCTCACTTTTGCTTCTGGTCCTCCTTCCTGTATTGCTTTTTTTGACTTTGTGCACATTTCTCGTCGTGATTCGTCTATCATCGCGATTGCGTCGATTGGAGCAAGTATTGCTGGCATCGTCACCCCATGTGGAAGAAACGCCTACCTTGAAACGCAGTGCACAAAAATTCGAAGCTTCGGAGTATGAGGAGTTTTTACTCGAGGATGGCGCCCGTCGTCTTCTCAGTAAACGCGAACAATCGGCAGCGTTTCGCGAGTGGCGTCGAAAGCGTGGGAAAACATGGAGTGCTGGTGATAAAACGGATGCCTGATCTCCGGTTATGGCGACTAACGACGCTCACGGAATTGGATCGATAAGTGCTCCTCCATTTCGCGAATTTTCTGTCGCTCGCGCGGGTCGATCAATACCAGCGATAGACCTGTTTTTCCTGCTCGGGCTGTGCGACCACTACGGTGGGTGTAAAAATCCACCTGATCCGGTAGTTGATGATGTATGACAAAGGAAAGATCCGGGACATCGATACCACGTGCAGAAACATCCGTGGTCACGAGTACGCGGACTCGCTCTTTTTTGAAACCACGCATCACTTTGTCGCGCTCGGTTTGCATCAAGTCACCATGAATGACATCGACAGCATGTCCTCGTGCACGAAGTTGCTGGCAAACTTTCATTGCGATCTCACGGGTGCGGCAAAACACCAATCCTCGCTCGGTCGGATGCTGGCTCAGAAATTCGTCAATTCGTTCGATTTTATCATCGCGTGTGGCGATGATGCATTGGTGTTCGATTTTGCGGTTTACGATCTGGCGTCGATCGATTTTGAGATGTGGAGCTTGCGCGGAAATGTGCTCACGGATGAGGAGTGCGAGTCCCTCGGGGATGGTTGCTGAAAATAACCATGTGGTGCGGCGATTTCCAAGCTGACGGAGGATTTCCTGAAGTTCTTTACGGAAGCCCATGTGCAGCATTTCATCGGCCTCGTCCAGGATCAAATACTTCACGTGCTCTAACGTAAGGGCTTTCCTTTTGAGCAAATCGATCAGCCTCCCCGGAGTGACCACAATGATATGAGTGGGGCGTTGCAAGGCTGTCACTTGTCGGTCGATCTTATCGCCGCCCGCCAACACTTCCACAAAGATTCGTGCGCTGTATTTGGTGTACCGAAAGAGTTGCTTGCCGATTTGCTTGGCCAGTTCCCTGGTGGGCGCGATGATCAGTCCCTGAATGAATTGTGAGGATGGATCAATTTTTGCCAACAGTGGCAGACCGAAAGCGGCGGTTTTACCCGTGCCGGTCTGTGCCTGGGCAACGAGGTCGATGTCTCGATCGACCAGCAGCGGAATCGCTTGTTGTTGAATGGGAGTGGGGGAGACAATGCCCATCTCTGTCAGAGCTTGGCAAAATTCGTCGCGAACGCCGAGTGTGGAAAATGGATTCAAATCGTAGAGTTGGTAAGTGCTGGAATGACGCTAACCAACAAATGAACGTAAGACAAGAAGTGATTGTCTTATCGCGCGTGTGATCAAGTTGAATGCGCCAATCCTGCTTGCAAGATGCGCAAAAATCGCTAGTTTTGCATCAATGAGCAGACGTTCCCAACGCAAGGCAAGGGCTACTAAAAATCACTCGAAGTCTCCCGCCTGGGGGCGCTGGATTCTGCGATTGACGCTATGTGCCATGATTGTTGCCGCGGTTGGATCCGTCGCAGGTTATATGTGGTTGCGTTCTTATTTGAGCGGAGCCGATTTTCGTAAAATGATTCTCACGCAGGCAGAAAAAAGTCTGAGAGCCGAGAGCAACATGAGCCCGCTACGTTGGGACGGTTTCCAAGTGAACACTGATTTTTTTGAAGCAAACGGTGCTTCTGCCATGAAGCAAGTCACCGTGGAGGGCATCAAAACAGGAATCGACGCGGGAGGTGTGATTCGCGGCGTATGGAGCGTGAGTCCCAGTCGCATTACCAAACTTTCGGCCACCTGGGATACCACGGCATCAGAAGCGGCTGAGCCGTCAGAGAGAAAAACCTCTGATTCCACTCTTCCGGCACCAACCTCAAAGGCATGGTATGATGCATGGATTCCGAAATCAATCGAGACCGACACATGGGTGATCAATGACTCTTCATTTCGATTGATTACGAAACAGGGTGACATCATTTGGACAGGAACGAGATGGGACCTGGAGCCGACCCATACCTTTGAAAAATGCAAACTCCGAGCTAATGGAGGGAAAATCAAGACTCCCTTTGCTTGGGCACCGGAGATTAAGTTGGATAAAATGCGTCTCACGTATCAGAAAGACTACCTCTATTTAACGGATGCCACATGTCGTCTTTATCAGAACGGTCATCTGGATCTTGGTGGTGAACTCAGTCTGGTGGATCGTAGTTACTCTCTTGAAGGTTCGATGCGTGATGTAATGTGTCATGAGGTTCTCCCTGCCGACTGGAGGCAGCGGTTGACGGGCAAAGTGGAAAGCTCATTCACCGTCCGCTCAGGTTCTGACTTACCCACGATCAAGGGGCATATGCAGATTGATCAAGGTATGCTCACAGCACTCCCCATCTTGGATAAGTTGGCGGCTTATTCGCAGTCCTTGCGATTCAGGACGCTGACACTGCATGACGCTGAATGCGATTATGAGTGGAGCGGTAATTATATCGTTCTAACCAATGTCAAAATCGGTTCCGAAGGATTGGCGCGTATGGAGGGCAAAATCACTTTCTCACGGTCCGGTCCAGAGCTGCCTTATCAATTGAACGGGGATTTCCGAGTCGGTTTAGCCCCGGGAACATTAGCGCAGATTCCTGGAGCGGAAGAAGATGTTTTTCAACCCGGTGAAAGAGGGTTGCTGTGGGCTCCTATGCATGTCAGCGGAACGATGGCTGATCCCAAGGAAGACTTGAGCGAGCGTTTGATGGCCGCTGCCGGAGCGAGGATGTTCGAAATCATTCCTGCGACGGGTGTGAAAGTTCTCAAATACACTCAGCAAGTGGTAGAGGATGTATCTTCTGGCAATGGTGTGGTGAATCAAGCGGTGGACGTCGGAGGCAAAGTGCTTGAAACTGGCACGGAAGCTGTTGATCAGGCCGTGCAGGGAACCAAAGGGGTAGTTGATGGCGTGCTGGGTATCTTTGGCTCAGGTAGAAAAAACGAGCAACCTCCCGATCCATTCGAAGCTGAGAAAGGATCAACCCAGAGCAAACCAAAACCATGACACGTCAGTGATCAGAGGCAGACGCGTCGAAATAATTCGTCAAGGGGCAGCTGCATTCCAATGTAGAAATCGCCGAATTCCGCATAGCGCGCGGAGACCTCATCAAATCTCATTTCATAGACGATGGCTTTGATGTCCATCGTGTCCTTTGCAAGCAGGGTTACTCCCCATTCATACTCGTCCAGTCCTGTCGATCCCGTGATGAGTTGCAAAATTCGTCCAGAATAGGTGCGGCCCACGCGTGCATGTCCTGCCATTAACTCCCTGCGTGCTTTGTAATCGAGCGAATACCAGTTGTCATTGCCCGTGCGACGTTTCGACATGGGATAGAAGCAAATGGCCGGCCAATCAGGCAAGACGGGATAGAGACGATGCTTGAGATAGTGGGCCATGCGGTCCTCAAATTCTTTCAGCGCAGCATCGAACTCCGGCGTATCTCGTGTTAATCCTTTTTCTCCGATCAACGTTTCCTCGATGTATTGTGCGCTGGTTGTGGTGTATTCGGATCCCTCGGTCTGTGAAAGGTATGAATAGCATGCATTCAGTATATCGGCACCCAGGGCCAGGGTGAGCCTTTTCTCAAATGCGTTGGCGATTTGCAAATCCGGGGTGAGCAACATGAATCCCAAATCTGCCTTTGGCGTTGCGATGGCGAATGTAAGCAAATGGGTATCGGGTGTGGATCTGATCTCCTGAACGAGTTGGGTCAGGCAGGTTTTGGCGCTCCGTTGTTCTTCTTGGCTCAGGCACTGCCATTGAGAGTGATCGATCTGGTAAAAGAGATGCATGACATGCCATCCTTCTCGCGGAATCAGTGGGGTACAGGTGCTCATGATAAAAAATTATTGAATCGATGTAGAAACAGGAGCCGTGAATAGGTAACGGTATTCCGAACTGGGCGCGTTTTCACCCGGTCCTTCAAAGACACGAACCGTCCATGGTTTTACGAGGTGGGCACGGTATGCTTCCTGGTCGCCGAAATTGGTGAATCCGGTAGTTGCTGAAAAGTTGATTTCAGAAGTTCCACTCTCGGTAAAAACATGACTTTCGATTCGTTGCGTTACAGTATCACCTGCAATGATTCCCTTGTCGTTGTAAAAAATCACACGAATCGCACCACTTGGGGAACGGCCTTGTCCGAGTTTGATTCGAATCACTGGAATCTTGATGACATCTTGCCGAACCGTATCCGCATTGGCTCCTTCGGTCACGGGAGCACGCCAAAAAGTGCTGATCGAGGAAACGTTGGCCCAATTACCTGACGCGGGGAGATCGGGAAGCAAGTAGGGATTTGGTTGCGCCTGGACTTCTTTGCGAAAGACCTGTACGGACCACAATCCAGCGACTGCCATACAGGTGAGAAAAATCAGAGAAGTAACGATTTCGAACAGGCTCAGTTTTGGCAGCAACCGAGGTCTTTCTGTCACAGCTGGTTCGTGGGAGGAAATCACTTCCTCTGCCGGTGCGTTCTCCCCTTCCGGGGGATCTTGTTTTGATTGATGACTTTGTGAATTTTCCGGTAGCAATGCCTGCGCAGCCTCTGGAAATTCCGGAGCGGGCGGTGTGTTGGGTGATTCAGTTGGCTCGATTTCTTCGAGCATGGGAGCAGGTTTCATCTCCTCAACTGCCTCCACTGCGGGCATTTCAATCGATGGTCTTGGAGTCTCCTTTTTGGTCAAAGGTTCTTCCTCTGTGAGGAAATCCGCCCAGACTTCGTCCTCGGTTAAGCCGATTCCCACAGGAGCACTGCGGGGTTGTTGCGCTTCGTAAAGATGGGATGATTTTTCGGGAGAAGACGCTGCATTTTTTTTGAGACTTGACTCCGAGTTGTTCTCATGATCATCGCGATCTTCGGGGCGTTTATTGCGCGTCAAACGCCGACGGTCGTATTTAGTTTCAATGCGTGTTAAATCTTCGATTTCATCCTGCACAGGCACGAAATCTGGAGATGCTGCTTTCTCGGGTAGCGGTATTTCTGGAATGGTAACGACTTCGACAGGTGTGATGTTTTTGCATGTCTCGTCAACTGCTTTGCGGTTTGCATTCCAGTCTTCATCGAGATTCCAGAGTCCCTCCTCGTGAAGCGAATGATTGATAAATGAGGGAGGCTGAATACTCATTGCGCGGCGATCGGGCCTAATCCTTTTTTGATTTGGGGAAGAATCGGACATAACAGTTACGCGGTTGAGATGATCCTAGCTCCATATGCTTCATCGGAAAAGAGAAAAACAAAAAATCTGATTGCAAGATGAGCAAAATCAGGCGATGGATGCCTTGCGAAACATCAAGCCATGGCAGACAAAGAAGACCGCAACAAGGAAAACGTATCCGGCAAGTTTTATGTCGACAGTCAGTGCATCGATTGTGACCTTTGCCGCGAGACAGCACCGAAAAATTTCACTCGCTCTGATGATGAGGGCTATTCATATGTTTATAAGCAGCCTGAGTCCTCGGAAGAAGAAGAGCAATGCCGCGAGGCAATGGAGGGATGTCCCGTTGAAGCCATTGGCGAAGACGGCGAGTGATGTATGAGGAAAAAGACCCGCCAGGAAATCTTGCGCCGCGAGGTAAAGCGGGAATGGTGGGGCTTTGATTCACCTCTCAACCTCAATGAGAATGTAAGTCTTGCCGGCGATTGCGTGGCCGAAATTCTCCGGCGTTCAGGTTTGTCCGAGGGCATGGAAGAGGGGCACCTACGCGCGATATGGGCCGAGGTGATGGGTGAATTTGTATCGAAATGCAGCGAACCTGTGTCATTGAAACGTGGTTGTCTTACCATTCGAGTGACGCAACCCGCGATGAGATTTCACCTGGAGCAAATGCGCGGCAGTCTCCTGGCAAAAATTCAAGGCGTGGCGGCAAATCAAAAAATTCAATCACTGCGTTTTTCCGTGGGCTAACACAATCATCATCATGTTTCAAAATCTTATATTCGATTGGTCGGGCACTTTGGTTGATGATCTGGGACCTACGCTGGAGGCAACCAACGCCGTGTTTGCCATCCATGGTCGGTCTCCGATGGATCGTGATACGTTCCGTCGACTTTTTCGTCTTCCGTACTCGGAATTTTATGCGGAACATCTTCCCGGAATTCGGTTAGATGAATTAGAACATCATTTTCGTCGTGCTTTTGCGGAATCCCAGGTTCCTGTGACTGTTTTACCGCATGCAAGAGAGAAGCTGGAATGGTGTATGGAGCGAAAAATTCGCTGCTTCGTTCTCACCAGCATGGATCGTTCTACCTTTGAAAAGCAACTGGATGACCTGCAAATGAGGTCTTATTTTGAGGAAACCTATTCCGGTGTCTTGGATAAGCGCCAAGTGATAGGAGAACTGTTGCAGCGCCATGAGTTAATCGCGGAGCATACCGCATTTTTGGGCGATATGGTCCACGATGTTGTCACAGCCAAATATGGCGGTGTGAGCAGCGTTGCATTACTCACGGGTTATACTCACCGCGATTTGCTGGAATCTCATGAGCCTGATTGGTTAATGTCGGATTTGCTTGAATTTCGTATGTTGCTGGAAGAGAAAATCCCGAAAAATCCATGAAACAGAAGATTCAGATCCACGGTTTGCGAATCAATTGCCACGTCGGAGTGCCGGATGAAGAAATCGCTTGTCCTCAGGATTTGATCGTGCACTTGGAAATGACGCCAAGAGGCTCATGGCAGTCGCTGGAAGATGATATCAACCGAACCGTGGATTACGCGAAGGTTGTTTCAGAGTTGGAACAAATTGCTCGTTCCATGCCGAGAAGATTGATTGAAACGCTGGCTGTCGACATGGTCGACTTCCTGCTGGAGCATCATCCTCTTGACCGGGTTCAGGTAACAATAGAGAAATTTATTTTGCCCCAGACCCGCTCGGTGGCGGTGGTGTTGGAGAAGACTTCTCAGTAGCGCCATTGGCTTGTGGATCACCACCGTAAAAGCTGGCGATATACCCATACTCGATCAGGGTATCCTGCCATGGTGCGATATAAGCGGGATTTTCGAAGACTCGATTGGCCATTTGCAAAAACTCTTCGGCCTTGAGCAGGTCCTTGTCGCGATACTTCAGGCAAGCCTGGGCGTAATAATAAAAGGGAGTGTCATCACGAAGAGGGTCGTATTTGTTTGCCAATGCGGTAGCTTGTTCGTTCTGATTCAATGCAATGTGGCACAGCAGCATTTTGAGCTCAATAATGCGGCGGGTTTGCAGACCTGCTTCAGGAACCATGGGCAACACCTCTTTCATTTTGTCGAGACATGCCTGCCAATTGCGAGTAACGAACTCGAGTTCCGCGATGTTGAAGAGCACCACGCTCGATTTCGGATTAAGCGCCAAAGCCTTGTTGTAAAATTCCCGTGCTTTGGTGAAATCACGGAACTCGACATAGCAACTGGCAACCATGTTCAAGATGTCCGGATTGTTATCAAAAATTCTCCGCGCTGCTTCCGTTTGCTCCAATACTTCGAAAATGCGCTTCTGTCCAAAGAGTCGACTCGCCTCGTTGACACGATTGATGTAATCGATGCGCTTTTGTTCGGGCAGGTTGGTGAACTCCTTTTGCGCATCCGTAAGCTCCGGCGTCTTGTCAAGATTTAGTTCACTCGGACTAACGGCCTGTGCAAACAAGGCAATCGGAGAGATCAGCGCGAGTAGAGTTGCAACGGTGCTAATTTTCATATTTGCTGCATTTTTCTAGCAGTGGTGATGGAGCTTGGCAAGTGAAGATCATGAAAATGTCTTCCGCAAAGGGGATCGAGAAACAATCATTGCAATGGCGGATGGCTTTTTAAGAGTGCCTTCTCGGCAATCATCTGAGCAAGGTGCTGGGCGAGATGTTCTTTACTATCACGCGGCAATTGCGTGTTTTCCATCAGTTCCACGACGAGGACCTCGTTTTCTGAAGAGTCGAAACCGATTCCTTCTTGTGAAACATCATTCGCGATGATCATATCACATTCTTTACGTATCAGTTTTTCTCGAGCATTTGCCTCCAGATTTTCCGTTTCTGCGGCGAATCCCACCAAGTAACCGGGAAATCCATGCACATGCCTGATGGAACCCAAAATGTCTGGTGTTTTTTTCAGCGACAGGGTCAGGAGATCTTGTGTTTTTTTGATTTTTTGTGGTTCTACGTTTTGCAAGGTGTAGTCAGCTACTGCTGCGCAAAAAACGCCCACTTCAGCGCGCGAAATCGATTTCGCCACGGCATCATACATTTCTTGAGCGGTTTCTACCGGGATAAAATCCACGAAGTCAGGAACGTCAAGGTGTGTGGGTCCTGAGATCAGCAGAACTTCATGTCCCAGACGACGAAATGCAGCGGCCAGTGCGTAGCCCATTCTCCCCGAGGAGCGATTGCTGAGAAATCGCACAGGATCAATCGGTTCCCGAGTCGGACCAGCTGTGATCAGTATTTTCACTCCAATGAACGCCACACGAGTTTTCACTCTACGTGGTCGAAACCATGAGGTTCAATCAATTTAAGGCTCTTTGCTCGACTTTTCCTTATCAGGTGATGGATCGCCACTTTCGGCGGGGATCTCTGCTTTGATCGGTGGTGTGGTGGCTGTTACCGGAGGGGTCGTTGCTGTGGTGGAACTGGTCGTTGGATCTTTTTGTTCCACTTTTTTCTCTTCTCCCTTGTTTTCTTGATCCGATGGAGGAGCGTCTGTTGTTGGAGCCTTAGCAGAAGATTCCGCTGCGGATTTGGCAAGTTCCTCTCTCAGTTTTTCCAGCTCTTTTTTGCCATCTTCGATATCTTTGGGAGTGGCGATCGTAGAAATCTCGCCAAGGATGGATTTGGCATCTTTGTCGCCGTTTTGGATCGCAATGTTGGCCCATGCCCATGCCTGCGGGATATTTTTCTTAGTGCCAGCACCTGAAGCCATGAGGCGAGCGACTGCTACAGCGCCCTGCGCATTACCGCGTCGTGCGGAAGCTTCATACAGGAGACCAGCCTGCGAAAAATTCTGAACGACTCCATAGCCTTTTTCGTAGAGAGTGGCGAGATTGTTCATGGCAACCGGATTGCCTTCTTGAGCGGCACGCTGGAACCAACCGGCTGCTGCGGATGGATCCGCTACCCCCATTGCGCCTGAGAGATAGAACAAGGCCATTTCATTTTGCGCCTGGTTGATGCCTCCTGTGGCTGCGTTCAATAGATAGTCATAAGCGCGTCTTGCAGCATCGACTTTTTCCTCGGGCTTTCGCTCATCGGGCTCGGGAGCCTCCATCAGTTTCGCTGCATAGCGGTAGCCTGCCACAGGATTTTTGGTCTCAGCTGCTTTGCGCAACCAATCGATTCCTTTGATGGCATTTTTCTCCGTTCCGCCTTTACCCTCGAAATAAAAATCAGCCGCGCGCAGGGCGCAGTCGACTTGTTGGTTTGCCCCGCCAAGTTCGTATGATTTTAATGCCGCTTTCAGATCTTTCTTTACACTCTCCTCGAAATCACCCAGAGCGAGGTAGGCGTCATACTGTTTTTCTTCAAGCGCCTTGCTTAACAAGTCGCGTCCTTCTTTTTCGTTACGAAGTGATTCATCGCCATTGAGTAGTCGTGATCCCGCTGCAACCATGGCAGATTTGTCGCCCAACGTGATGGCCTTCTGGTAGAACGCCAGAGCCTTTTTCGCGTCGACTTTGTCAGGAAATTCTTTTTTTGCTTCGAAGAGACGAGCCAGACCCAAAATCGAGGGAACGTCTCCGGCTTCACTGGCCGTCGTCCACCAATTCACGGCTTCATCAAAATTCGGTTTGTCGTCAATCATCCCTTTGATGTATGCCTCGCCGAGAATTCTTCCTGCATTGGCCGGATCTTTTTTCGCAGCTTCTTCCAGATTTTTTTTGCCTTGAGCGCGCTCCGATTTTTCTTTGGAGCTCAGCAGGATCTGGGCGAGGCGGTAGGTTGCGTCTTTTTGCCCAGCAGTGCTGGATTTCTGATAGTATTCGATGGCTTTTTCACGAGAGGCATCAACACCTCGACCACTCTCGTAGGCAAAACCCATGAGAAACAATGCATCAGCGTTGCCTTTTTCCGCAAGTGGGCGGGCAATATCGATGGCCTTGATATGACGCCCGTCGTTGAAAGCATCCAGCGCTTCTTTCATTGGTCCCTCGGCTTGAGCGGGAACGGCAGCGGATTGATCTTTCGAATCGAGACTGATGGCGGCCTGCGATGTACCAAGCAAGGCCAGAAAAGCGAAGTGGAGCAGAGTTTTGCGTTTCATATCGGTATTGTCAGAAAGGTTTTAGGGGATTTGAGTAATTTTGCAAGCAGTAGATGAGGGGAAAATCGATTGCTGTCTCACTCGTTATTCAAGAAGAGAGAGAAATCAACTGGCTTCGCTCGAGGAAGAAGCAGGCTTTGCATCGCCTGAGGAAGCGGTAGATTTGCCATCTGAGTCTTTCTTGGCTCCACTCTGATAGGAGGCTGATCGATAGTCAGTTTGATAGAAACCACCACCTTTGAAAATGATACCACCACCAGTGCCCAGCAGTCGGCGCACTTTGCCTTGATCAGGGCAGAGATTGGCGGGGCAAGTCTCCAATTTTGCGTCTTTCATGCTTTGAAAAACTTCAAAACGCTTTCCGCAAGTTTCGCATTCGTAGTCGTATGTGGGCATGATGATTCAATCAATGGGTCAGGCAGAATGTAAAACTTGTGCCACGATTTGCAAGCCTGCGTTCGAGTCATCATCTTCGTCGGATGACACAGGTGGCATGGTTGAGAAATCCACGTATTTTGAGGTTCTCGTCATCGTCTATGACAAGTGTTACCATGCCCGTTTGCCCCTGATGGAAAAAGTAGGTCCCATTCACTCTGGCGGAATCAATCCATTCAACTGGAACCTTCTCGGCCTCCGGAAAATCAGCATGGGTTGCAATGATGGCAGCGGGTGAGAACATTTTTATGGTATCATCAAGCACGAGGGGATGCAGACTGTGGCGCCCGAGGAGTAAGACATCGCATGGTAAGGATGGATGACTCTTGGCCAGATTGGCGATATCCCAAGCACTGGCATCATGAAGAAATAGCAATCGAAACCCATGAAAATGCAGTAGGTGCAACGTTTGCCGGTCATCGGCGATGGGGTGAATGTCATACGGATCAGTCACGGAAACCGCCTCCCAGAATACATTATTACTTTGGGGAATGGTGACACTGGTAACGATCTGATACAGCGGAATTTTTTGTGATTGCGCCTCCTGAACCAGCGCCCGGAATGAAGGTGCTTTGGCTGCTGCAACGGGTGAAATGATTTGCTGAATCGATAATTGTTGCAATGCACTGCGACTTCCTCCGATATGCGCGGCCTCCGGATGACTCAACAATAGGGTATCCGGTTGGCTTCCGAAGTAGCGTAAAGAAGGAAGCACTGTGCTGCGAAAAGCACGAGCGTTGCCAGTATCTAACAACATATCGGCGTCTTGGCACTGGATCAAAGCCGCACCGCCACCGCGGGGCAGATCGTAGATGTAGATGGTATCGCGAGAGGGCTGATGTTGGGATAGCATCGCATGGGAACCGGGAATCTGTGCGAAAAAATTGGAGCAGCGGATGCATTGATGAGCCACCCAGGCATTAAGATGATTGCATTTCTCCGACATGTCCTGCGATACAGGAGCAGTGGCCGCAGACAATAAAGCAAGACCTAACAATACCGTGACGATGGGAGTGAGTGCCAGATTGGTCACGATGGAGATCGGAGTTATCAAGCTAAAGTAAAACACGGTGAGAGGCGATGAACCAATGCAGGCTGATGTGGAAATCACCACCGATTGAAGAAATCGTTGCCAATATTCTCCGCAACGGGACTGCCATGGGGTTTGCAGTTCCCTTGGTAGATAGTCGTCATTCCATGCGCAGCGCTCGACAAACCTGCTGCCAAGTGAGAGGCCGATCGAGATGATCGCTACGATACCATACGACAATTGCACTCCTGCCAGAAAAAGCAGATTGCCATTGATCAGCAGAGCTGTGATGAGCACAGCCGCGAGCGCTGTCATGGGATGGGATTTTCTTTGTAAGAGAAATGCCGACAAAAAAACCGCTGCCATCCATGCGGCGCGCACTGCTGGAGGCGAAGCCCCGGTTAGCCAGGCGTAACCAAAAACGGCTGGAACCAAAACGACAATGGCCCAACGCCTAGGAACAAGACAAAACCGCAGGAAGAGCCATAAAATGAATGCGACAAGGTTCACATGTTGTCCGCTAACCGAGAACAAATGCAATGTGCCGGTCTGTCGAAAAGGCTCCACCACATCATCGTCATAATCAGGCTGTTGTCCCATGACCATGGCCAGAATGACTTTGGCCTCATCACTTTTTGCGTCCAATCCGCGGATGATGGAATCCCGGAATGAGGTCTTTGCCGCAGATGTTGCACGCCAAAAGGGAGAGGGTTTTCCGACAGCTTGCCATGCATGGATCGTGCACTCCGCCATCACGCCCATGCGCCGCATGTGGGCTGCGCGATTGAATTCTCCTGCGTTTCGGGGTTGTGCGACGGGCTCCCATCGCCCCTCCGCTTGGATGATTTGTCCAAGCGGCGGCGCAGTGCCACGACCATAGACATAGAGTCGATCCGAACGTTCCGGCCATCGGGAATTTTCTGTAACACGCACAATCCCTCGCCAACTGCCGTCACTGATGCGTGGAGACTCAAGGATTTGTGCATGAAATTGCATCCATACACCGCCATCGATGGAGCGTTTGACGGTGTCAAGATGCTCCAAGCGCAAGTGATGAAAACCTGAGCAAGCGAGTGAAATGGCGAAGCCGATGAGAGCACCGGAGCGTGATGCTCGATACATCCACAACATCAGAAACAACCAGACGACAAAGGCAACGATAGAGCGCTGATCTGTGGCCACGACAGCAACACCAGAGCACAGCGCGAACCATACGAGACGATGGCGCTGAATCCAGCGGAGACTTGCGGCAAAGGGCTTATGCCACTCCCCATTCGTGGAGTTTGTGTCGGGCATTGGCGGAGTGGCGGGTTTCAGGGAACTGCGCCATCACTTGTTGCATGATTGCGACTGCCGAATCCCGATCGCTCATGTCGCCATCATACAATTCGGCCAAACGGAAAAGGAAGTAGGCCGCATCGTTTTCCTGCCAGGCGTAGTTTTCCAGCACTTCACGAAGAGTTGCGATCGCAGTCGCAGGATCATGGAGAACTTCCCGCTGGATTTTGACGATTTCCACCCATGGCAAGCGATTTCCCTGATCTTTTGCCGCCGCCTCGCGGAATGCCTGCATCGCCGCCTCGTAATCTCCCTGGGCCAATTTTGAGCGGGCCTCGGACATGCTGTCTTTTTCGACCATTTCGCCGCTGTCGTAGATGGTATGAGTCGCGCGGTGGGCAATACGGGGAAGGATGTAAGCCACAAAAACAATACCAACGTAACCTGCAGAGAGGAATGTCAGTAGAATACCAGAAAATGTGGAGGTGTTGTCCACATCTTCGGCAAGCGTGTTGGCTGCGTTAATCGTTTGATCCACATCGGTTTCACGACCTTTCAGCGATTCGATCAATTGATCCAATGCTTTGTTTAAATGTGAGTATTTGCCCTGCTCTCGAATTTTCCCGAGTTCATCGCTGCGGAGATGGCATTCACTGATTGCTATGGAAAGCTCTTTGGATTCGGCAACGAATTGTTTATGATGGATGTGGTTCAACCATCCCCAGCCAAGACCGGCAACAGCAATCAAGTGAAGAGCAATTTTTATATACATGTCGTGAAAATCAGGTCAGTAGTAAAAGTGGAGGGATGATCAAACGCGTTTTGCATTTCGACCTTCATCGATGAGTTTCCAAAAGTGCTTGGATTGAGCCAACGCCTCGTCTTCTGCGACAGGCATTTTCGAGCGAAATAGGAAGTCTGAGAGCGTGCCTTTGTGTAATACGCGGTGCACCACGACGGCTCCATCCCTGACTTCAAAGTAGATGCGCCATTCGCGCGTGCGAAAACGATAGAGTTTCTTGTGATCGCGCTCGATGAGTCCGTATTTGTCGCCGTCAAGTTGCTCCAGATCACTTTTCTGAACATGGAATTGATCAAGTAATTCGAGTTGTTCCATGGTGCCCATTTGCGACATTTCCGCAGCACTCAATTCGTTGAATACAATTTCCAGCACGGCTTCAGAGTGAAAAAAAATTCGATGGTTGGCAAGCTCCGGATAACTCATCCATGGATTTTTCTGTCTTGGAGAGACAGAAGGCTAGGGCATTGAAAAGTCTCTGCCTTTGGATAACAGTGAGGTCTTTGCTGACTCGGCACGCACTTTGGCATCCTGCCCCAGAAAGGTGGCATGCCCCATTTTCCGGCGTTCGATGGCACGTTTTTTGCCATACAAATGCAATGCTGCAGATGAATCGTCGAGTATTACCGACCAGTCGGGAGATTTTTCCACATCAGGCCACATGTCGCCGAGGAGGTTGAGCATGACCGCAGGAGTCATCAACCGGGTTGAACCCAGGGACAACCCGCAAACCGCGCGGAGTTGTTGTTCGAATTGTGAGGTTTCACATGCATCGATGGTATGGTGTCCGGAGTTGTGTGGACGAGGTGCCATTTCATTGACGAGAAGTATGCCGTCAGCGGTTAGGAAAAACTCCACGCCCATCAATCCCACGTAATCAAAGGCTTCGACGATCCGCGTCGCGATTTCAATCGCGTGTCGATGGATGGAATCAGATATGTGTGCTGGTGCGATGGTGAGGTCAAGGATGTGATGGCGGTGCTGGTTTTCCACTGGGTCAAAACAGCGGATTTCACCTGATGGATTGCGTGCTATCATCACGGACAATTCGGACCGGAAATTGATGAATCCCTCGAGAATGGCGCGTGGAGAGGAAAATTCTTCCCACACTCGCGCAGGATCTTCCGTCCCCGTGAGCTTTCGCTGCCCCTTGCCGTCATAGCCGAAAGCCGATGTTTTTAACACTCCCGGGCCAGCCAACTCTGACATGGCATGGGCGAGTTCATCGGCATTGGTAACGATCCAGAAGGGCGCGCAGGGAATTTTTTGTTGTCGTAAAAATGTTTTTTCCTGCTCCCGGTTGGCGCATGTGGCAATCGCGTCCGCACCGGGACGCAACGTAACAAGATTGGCGACAGCATCGAGTGTGCCGCGGGGAATGTTTTCAAACTCCGCAGTTGCCACATCGGATAAATGGCAAAAACGGTTAATCGCATCGGTGTTGTCGAAGGGAAGTTCGATCACTTCATCACAGAGAGCCATGGCGGGCGCCTCAAGACCGCCGGTCCACACAAGTGTGCGGTAGCCCATGCGTTTGGCTTCCATGCAAAGCATGCGAGCGAGTTGGCCACCTCCGAGAATGCCAATCGTCGATCCGGGTGGAAATGAGGATGGTGTCATGTTAGGTTAGCGGTGGGAGCTCGGCATCGAGAACGGACTGAGTCTGATTGGCTCGAAAAGCGAGCAACTTTTCGGCAAGAGCTGCATCGGTGGTGGCGAGTTGTGCGATCGCAAATAGCGCGGCATTAATGGCACCCGGTTTGCCAATCGCAAATGTGGCCGTCGGAATACCACCGGGCATTTGAACGATGGAGAGCAGTGAGTCAACTCCCTTGAGAGTTTTTGATTCCACAGGAACTCCCAGAACAGGCAGTGGCGTCATCGCTGCACACATCCCCGGAAGGTGGGCGGCACCACCAGCGCCAGCGATGATGGCTTTGAGTCCTCTCGATGCAGCTCTGCGAGCATATTCGTAAAGTTTTTCCGGTGTGCGATGCGCGCTCACCACCTGTGCTTCCCATGCCACACCGAAGTTTTCTAGCGTGCGTGCAGCATGTTCCATGGTCGGCCAGTCGGAAGTACTGCCCATGATGATTCCAATGACAGGTGATGTGCTCATGCGGGAAAGCGTTGATCAAATCATGGTTGCTCCACAGGAGCAAGCCAGAAAAAACAAACTGCCTCGCAAATCGCGAATGTGCGAAACGCGTGGCAGCTTCGATGGTTTGCCCGAACTTATGCCCGATGACTTCCTAGAGAAAAAGCGGTCTAATGTGCCGATCGAGCAGATTGACGGTGACGTTCTTGGCGATGATGGTGCGGTATTGCTTCAGTGCATCTGTGTAACGGCTACCAAGTTGCGCCGCGATTTTGAATCCCACGTGAAGCAGTTGGCGAAAGTGGGGGTTGTATTCCGGGCAGCCCGGAATATGACGCAGAGCGTTCACATACTGTTCGCTGCTCCATGAATTGACAGTCTCTGCACTAGGCAAGCGAGAGTCATCAATATCGATCACCGTGGCGTAGGGTTGGCAAAGCGCGTCTTTGTAGTCCAGCGCTTTGGTATAAATTTCTTTGGCAAGGTCGAGCGCTTCACCCCCAGCTTCGGCTAGACCAATCAGTTCTTCAAGCCAGTTGGTGCCGGCCGTTTTGATGTGAAGTCCGGCGCCTGTGCGCTGGATTGCACGACGGATGGCAGGATAAATGGAGAATTTATCCGACCCCGAGTGAACGCTGAGTTTGAGAGTGCTCGGAAGCGAGTAGACCTTGATGGCGTGCGCGATAACGGCCAAGTCGTCATTGAATTCTTTTTCAAACTGCGCGACGTCGCCGACGTAATCGACGCCTTTGTTGAAGCGGCCGGTGAATTTCGGCGCGATGGTTTGCACGGGCACTCCGGCATCGCTAAGGGCGGCAAGGATGACTAACAACTCGGCGGGAGTTTGTGGGCTGTCGGTCTCATCCATCGAAACTTCGGTGACGAAGTCATCGCTTTTGTGTGAGGTGATGTATTGATAAATCGCACCCGCTTTTTGAGTGGCGAGCAGGAATTTGTTGGCAATGCGTGTGGCTTCGTCGTGAGAGATCTCGAAAGGAGCATGGATCCCGGTAATACTGATGGTGCCGATGAGCTCGGGATGGCGGTTGAGAAATGCTGCGACGTCTTCCGCGCTTGCTGGCTGCCCGATGTCATCGGCGACATCGAGAGTGAAGAAATCGCAAGGTGCAAGAAATCGATCGACGGTGTTGAGGTTGATGTGGTCGGCATCGAGAAGGTATTCGTTTTTCCATCCGAGTGCTTCGACGGCTTTGTCGGCAGCCTCTCTGGTTCCGCTGGGTTCGGAGCCAATGATGGTGTGCTCGCGGTTCGACTTGTTCCAGACGGGCACGATGTTGGCACCGAGTTGGGCGGCCTCGATGAATGCGGCGAGTTGTGATTCCGCTTGATGGGCGAAACGATCGCCGACGCCGAAGGTGAATTTGGGGCAGATTTTCATGATCTTTCGTAATGAGTTTTTTGGGAAAAGTGGCGGTTTGAGATGCGGTGGCTGATTTTAATCGAATGTTTGAATTTTTGTTGTGAGTGCAATTTAGCGTACTTCGATGATCGCTTTAATAGCGCCGAGATTAGGATCGGTGAATTGGGCGAACTTTTCCTGAACCTCGTCGAAGTTGATACGGTGGGTGATCCAGAGGTTGGTATTGATTTTTCCTTGGCGGATGAGGTTGATGATTGCCGGGAAGTCGGAGGGTAGGGCATTCCGCGATGCGAGCAAGGTGAGTTCGCGACGGTGGAAAACGGGGGCGTGGGGAAATGTCAGATCCGAGGTGGTAATGCCCACGTAAACGACGCGTCCGGTGAATGCGGCGAATTCGAAGCAGGTGGACATCGAACGCGGCGATCCCGTGGCATCAATGATCACATCGGCGAGGTGGCCGTGGGTCATGGCTTCGAGATCTGCAAGGTGGGAGCCATCGGTTTTGGCGAGAATCCCGTTTTTGATTCCGAGATTTTTGGCGCAGAAATCGAGTCGGCCCTGAACCATATCCATGACGATGACCTTCACACCTTCCATGAGTTTGAGAAATTCCAGACAGGCGAGGCCGATGGGGCCGGCGCCGATGACGAGCACGGTTTCGCCAGGTTGTGGATTTCCCCGTTGAACGGCATGGTAGCCGATGGCGAGCGTCTCGACGAGGGCGAGTTGATCATAGGTCAGGTCGTTGCCAGGATGTAGCTTGCGCGCCGGAACGATGAATGTTCCTTGTCTCAGGCCACCGTTATTATGCACGCCGATGACTTGCACGCCTGGGCAACAGTTCGAACTTCCTTTTTGTGAGGTATGTGAGTTCGGGTCGTTGACGTAGGGTTCCAGCGAGCATTTGTCACCGGGTTTGACATGGGTCACTCCTTCGCCAACGGAGACAACCTCAAGACCGAGTTCATGCCCCGGTGTGCGCGGGTAGGCGAAGAATGGAAATTTTCCAAGGTAGCAGGAAAGGTCAGTGCCGCAAATGCCCATGCGATGCGTTCGCACGACCGCCTCGCCGGGGGCAGGCGTCATTTCATCCGGACGGTCAATGACCGTGATGACTTTGGGGCTGGTAAATTCGATGGCGCGCATACGTGTTGAGTAGGGAGTGAACAGTGGAAGAGCTTAGTTGTTCTCGGGGAGTCCTTCCTTGTGACCAATATTTTTGACCGGGGCGAATAGACTAAGAACTTGATCTAACAATTCTATGTCGATGGGCTCGGCAAGCCATTTGGCCCATTTGGCGATGTTTTTCGGGTTGGCGGATCCTGCGACGGTGGAAGTGATGGCGGGGTTTGCACATGAAAATTGCAAGGCCAGCTGAGCAATATCGACTCCGTTGTCGGCGCAGAGTTTTGCCGCGGTTCTGGCGGCGACTTTGACATCTTCCGGTTCTTTTAGCCAGGCAGGAAGTTCGGCATTGGTGAGGAGGCGGGCGGAAAAAGGTCCAGCATTGATGGCTCCGATGCCTTTGGCCTGCAAGCGAGGCATGAGGTGATCGGTAAAGCTGGTGTTTTGCAGGGTGTATTGATTGTAGGAGAGAACGCAGTCGATGTCGTTCTCGATGTGATCGAGTACGGTATCGAAGGTTTTCATCGGATAACAGGAAAAGCCGATGGCTTTGACGAGTCCTCGCTCTTTGAGCTTGAGTACGGCCGGTATGGTTTCTTCCCAGATTTGAGGGAGTTTCACGAATTCGACGTCATGCAGGAGCAGCACATCGAGGTAATCGGTGCCAAGGCGGTGAAGTGAAACGTGCACGGATTCCTCGACACGCTTTGCCGAAAAATCGAAATGCTCAAGCGAGTAGCGTCCGAGCTTGGTGCCTAACAGATAATTTTCGCGATGATGTTGTTTCAAGGCGATTCCTAGAAGAACCTCCGACATGCCACGGCCGTAAAAAGGGGAAGTGTCGATGAAATTCATTCCATGTTCCAGCGCGGTGTGAACGGATTGCAGGGCTTCGTTCACATCTACCGAACGGAATTCTGCGCCGAGAGATGATGCACCGAAGGAAAGGACGGGGAGTTGCAGGCCGGAGTTGCCAAGGGGTCGTGTTTCCATGATTTGTTAGATTTGAGTGGATAAAATGAATTGAGCAGCGGCTTGCTCAGGTGAGGGAAGTGGTAAAATTTCCGCGGAAAGATAACCCTCGTAGCGGAGCTGATGAAGGAGAAGCAAAAGGGCTTTTGACTCTGTATGGCCGAAACCCATGGCGCGGCGGTTGCTATCGGCGAAATGGATGTGGCCGATGGCGTGAATGTTTTCCGCCAAGGCCTGCTCGAGCGAGGTTTCTTCGATATTCATGTGGAAGAGGTCGGCAAGCAAAGTGACGTTCTCTAAACCATGTTGATCAAGAAATGCCGCGGCCTCTCCGATGCGATTGAAGAGATTTGTTTCGTATCGATTCAGTGGTTCATAGATGAATTTGACTCCATGGGCGGCTGCTCTTTGCGAGATGGCCTTCAGGGCATCTGCCAGATACCCGAGTGCGATGTCGTGAGCCACGGCAGGAGTGCTGCGCCCTTGCATGGAACCAAGAATGGCAGGCGCTCCCAGTTGTCCTCCAAAGTCGACCAATGCGAAAATAAAATCCAGGGCTTTGGCCCGCACTTCGGGATCCGCATCCGTTAGGCTCAGACCATGTTTCACCATGCCCGCACCCGTTCCCACCGCCGCGATCGCAAGTCCGTATTGCTTTTGAAGTTGTCGGATTTCATCAACTGTAACAGCATCGGCCGAGGGCAAAAATAGCTCGACCGCATCAAAACCATGCTTGGCAGCCTTGGAAAATCCCTCTGGCAGTGCATCGTGAAAAACGAAGGGTCCGGCTGCGGCTTCGGCTACCCGGCAGAGCGTGACGGCGGTTTTCATTATTCCGACTCGATGATAATGTTGCCGTAAGCTGTGGGATCACCGGTGCGAATTAGTCCGATCGCAAGGGGAACACGTTTTTTGAAATCAAGATGTGGTTCACGGGTGAGGGGAATATTGCCAAAGGAACGGGCAAACCGCTCTACGGTCTCCTGCGGATTGGTGGAGAGAAATTCTTCAGCTTGCCAAATGCGTCCGATCTTGAAGTTTGGTTTGAGCAGGTCCAATACATCGAGCACCATGGGCAGGCCTTTGGTAAGGGAAATATCGACGGTTTCGATTTCAGGCCAGAAGGGAAAAGCCCAGTCGGCGATCACGAGAGTGTTGGTATGGCGGATGCGGGCAATGAGTTCCAGCACATGGGGATTGAGTATACCTGTTTGCAACATAAGTGTAAGATGTGATGCATCGGTGATACTATCGATTCCGCTCTTGTCACTGCAAAAATGTGACTTATAACGGATTGATGCAGCGCAGTGCCAAAATCATCCGGTTGATCGAAAGCGAGATCCTCAATGGTAAAATGCCTGTCGGCCAACGCTTGGAATCGGAGGAGAAATTGTGCGAGCGCTACGGAGTAAGTCGTACGGTGATTCGCGAGGCCATCCAGCAACTTCGCGGTCGAGGTCTTCTCCGTAGTATCAAGGGCTCTGGTACTTTTATCGCAGAGTCAAATCTCGATACCCTCGCCAACGCCATGGAGGCCTACTCCGTGCTGGCCGAAGATCTGGATTTTCTTGAGTTGATTGATTTCCGCATTCTGATCGAAAGTGAATGCGCACGATTGGCAGCCATACGAGCGGGCGAAGGAGTGATACGCGAGTTGCGCAAGATCATGGATTCGATGCGGCAACTGAAGTCTGATCGCGATGAATTTGCCCGTCTCGACATCGCATTCCACCTGGAGATAGCACGTGGTTCCGGCAATCGCATTTATGCAACGGTTCTCAGGGCTTTGGAAAAAAAATGCATTGATTATGCAAGGAAAAACCGCGGCGACAGTGACTGGTTTCCCTCGATTGTGAACGCCCATCAAGTCATTCTCGATGCCATCGAAAACGGCAAGGCTGATCAAGCCGCCGAAGCCATGCACAGGCATTTGCTCTCGTCGCGCAGAATGTTTGTCGACTTGACGGAGGGACTCAGCAAAGAGCGCCATCGCTTTCGCTAGATTCTTGCCTTTCCTGTCGCCTTCTCATTCGAAGATGGATTTTTGCTTTTTGGTGGAGTTCGTGTAGAATTACGCATGACAGCGGAAATTCACAAATTGGCCCTCGCTCGAATGGCTGGATTTTTTCAGGAAATGTCACTGGACTCCGTGAAGCGCGTCAGTGATCTCTACGCAAAAAATGCCAGTTTTCGCGATCCCGTCAATGAAGTCATGGGCGCTCCGGCGATCGAAGCCGTGATGGCGGATCTTTTTCATCAATTGAAAAAAATCCGGATCGTTGTGAGAGAAATGCATGGCGATGAGCATGCAGGTTGTCTCGTTTGGACCATGCACTATGAGTTTCGCGGTAAAGCTCGCTCCCTACCGGGCGTGAGTCATTTCCGATTCGATGAAAAAGGCCTCGTCACCTCCCAAGAGGATTACTGGGATGCTTCCTTTGTTCTCTATGGTGAATTTCCGATCCTCGGTGCCATGATGCGTGCGATAAAGCGCATGGTTCGGGTAAAGACGTCCTAGCTCATGAAGGACCTTGGACGCTGACTGCGTCGCGTATGACGCTTCCATCCATGAGACGAATGTCAAAGCTCGTCTGCTTGAATCCTTTTTTTGTCAGGTAACCCAGTGCCTGTGTCTTGCCAATGCTCGTTAGTGTTCCAACTTCATTTCCCGCTTCATCAATTAATGTGTCTGAGGGCGAAATACCTTCATCCTTGAGATGGAATAGAAAAAGTTGTCGGTTCATTTTTCCCGCAGACCTGATGCGCGAGATGACTTCTTGTCCCGTGTAACAGCCTTTTTGATAGGAAATGGCAAAACGGTCGAGACCTGCTTCAGGTGGCAACATGCCCTCTGTGAGTTCTCGGCCCCAAAGTGGGATTCCGTGCGAGATCCGCATGGCTTCGACTTCTTCAATTGGTAAAAATTCACCATACATGACCGCAGATCCAGCAGGAACCCAGCGGTCATAACCAGTGATACCATAACGTGGATAGGAAAAATCTCCCGGCTCCGGAGTCTCATCGACCACATGCAGCAGCCGGTAAGAATCACTCAGATCCTCGATCTCTGCATCATCAGCAATGAGATACCGCGCCAACCTCGCGAACATTGAATCCCGCAATTCCAATGGCGCTTCGATCCACAGTGTCACTGGATCAATTTTAATCTGATACAGAGTGATATAGCCCTGCAGTCGGCCTTTTGCATCGGTGATGCAAGCGGGAAGGGCGGTGTCTGCGGAATCTCTGAGTAAGCGCACATCTTGCGTAATCTGCCCATTAAGATAGCGCACGGCATCCGGTCCATGAATTTGCAACAAACAACGAGTTCCGAGATCAATCAATGGCATGCGCTCAGTCTATGCCTGGATTACCCCTCTGGCAACGATGTCGAAGTTTTTTTGGTATCGATGCATTTTTGGGTTGCCAAAACACCGATCTTCCTCATAATTCGCGCCCCCACCGCAAGTGGGGCATGAATATGCAGCAATGCATGGCTCGATAGCTCAGTTGGTAGAGCAGCGGATTGAAAATCCGCGTGTCGCTGGTTCGATCCCGGCTCGAGCCACCTTCTGCAACCTATGTAGTATCAAGGTTTGCAGCGATAAGGTGGTTTTTTCTTAGCGGAATCGTTGTTGCGTGATGAATTAGTTACAAAGTAACAATCAATGGCGACAATCTCGATCGGGCTAATGAGATGTCCAGTCGGCGTGCACGAAGATGGGAGATCGATAACAAGCTTTACGCTGATGGTCTTGTATGCTTGAGTGGATCACGAACATGCGTTGTTTTTATTCCCAAGATTTCGAACTAGTTTTGCCCTCGGGGCATCCGTTTCCGATGGACAAATTCCGCGTTTCGAGGGACATGCTGCTCGATGGTGGCGTGATCCGTCCTGAGGAAATTGTCGAAGTTCGAATGGCTGACCCTCATATACTTCAACGCGTGCATGATCGCGATTACATGCAGAAAATTTACAGTTGTGCGGTTGATCGCAAGGAGGAGTTGCGAATCGGGCTGCCTGTGACACCTCAACTCTACACTCGCAGCGCGACTGAAGTTGAGGCCACACGTCTGGCTTGTCGAGCTGCTTTGGAAGAAGGCGTGGCGGTCTGTTTGGCCGGTGGCACGCATCATGCCTTTCGCGAACATGGCGAGGGCTATTGTGTGTTCAACGATGTAGCGGCAGCGATTCGAGATCTTCAGGATTGGCGCCCGGGCATCAAGGTGATGGTGGTGGATACCGATGCTCATCAAGGCAACGGCACCAATGCGATCTTACAGCATGACCCGCGGGTTTTCACCTATTCGATTCATGTCGGAAAAAATTACCCGACAAACAAGTGCAATGGAACCATGGATGTGGAGACCGTACGTTACGTAGAAGGAGAAATGTATCTCAAGCAATTGTTCAGTACCTTGGCCGCAGCATTGGATGTATTCACACCTGATCTTGTGATTTGGATCGCGGGGGCTGACAATCATCGCAACGATCGCTTCGGGCAGATGATGTTATCCGTCAAGGATCTCCAGCGTCGTGATGAAGTGCTGCTCAAGGCGATGATCCGCAATCGTATTCCTATTGCGGTCTTGTATGGCGGTGGTTATAATCGTCAACTGGAATTCACCGCGAAGATTCATCGCAATACGGTTGCCATGGCGAAAAAGCTGGCGCAGGAGTATCATGGCATCTAACGTTTCGCGTGATGTTTTCCTCGATAGCGGTTGTAGGATCGGGAGCGATCGGGCTCTATTATGGCGGGAGGCTTGCCGAGGCAGGCAACGATGTAAAGTTTTTGTTACGCAGTGACTATGACACGGTGGAGAAGGATGGATTGCACTGCCAGAGTGTGCATGGCGATTTTCATCTTCATCCCGTTCAGGGGCATCGGAGTTCCGAGGAAATTGGACCAGTGGATCTGGTCATTGTGGCGTGGAAAGCGACAAGTAATGCGATGTTGGCAGAGGTTTTGCCTCCGTTGTTGCATGCAGGCACTCAGGTAATTACGTTGCAAAATGGTATGGGCAACGGCGAAGCAATCGCAGCAATCACTGGTGCCGAGAAGGTCTTGGCTGCCTTGTGTTTTGTCTGCATCAATCGCTTGTCGCCCGGTTTGATTCATCATACGGCGGGCGGACGCATGGCGATCGGAGAATTTTCCCCGGGTATTGCTGGCAGGGCCGAGTCAATCGCGGCGATGTTTGCCGCGGCAAAAGTGGAAACGGTCGTCGAGCCAAATGTCGAGGAAACTGCATGGAAGAAACTGATCTGGAATGTGCCTTTCAATGGACTCGCCATTGCCGAGGGCGGAAAGACTACGGACTTGCTCCTCGCGGACGAAGCCATCGTAGCGGAGATCCGACTGTTGATGACCGAGGTTGTGGCTGCGGCTGCGGCGCGCGGATTTGAACTCGATGCGAAATTGATGGAGTGGAACATCGAACGTACTCGTCCCATGGGAGCTTATCGTCCCAGCAGTTTGATCGACTGGCAGGAGGGGAGGGAAGTGGAGATTGATGCAATTTGGGCTGAGCCACTGCGTCGTGCGAAAAGCATGGGATTGTCCTTGCCTCACTGGGAGCGTTTGCTATCACGGATTCAACAAGTCTGCCGGTAATGGACCGATACCTTTAGCGCGATGGCCCCATAGGATAGCTCTCGATCCTTCTATGCTATGCAGATCAAGCCTTTCAGGATAAAAAAGGATTACTGACTCTTTCTTGTCCCACGGTGGTCGCGGGGCCGTGACCGGGAAGGAGAATGGTGTCGTCAGGTAGCGACATGACGTGGTGATGCAAATTGCGTATCGCCATTTCGTAGGTGAAAGCATCAGCACAACCGCCAATGGATCCGGCAAACAGCGCATCACCCACCACACAAATGAGACGTGAAAATCCACGGATGATGTAGCCAAAGGTGGGGATGCAGTGTCCGGAGAGGTCGATGCAAGTGATTTGAAGACCTCCAAACCGCAACTGTTGACCGTATTCCATGGAGTGATGTTTTTTGATCCATGGACTTAAGCCTTTGAGTCCGCCGACGTGATCCCGATGATCGTGGGTGACGAATAGTTCCAGCGGGGGGATGCCCATGGTTTTGAGCAAATGACTTGCTGAATCATGTTCGAAGCCTGTATCAAACAACAGGGTCTGATCTTCATCGCGGATGAGCCAGGCATTGACAAAATCTTTTTCAAAAGGCAACGACAAACGGCTCACTCCTTGAAGGTGAGGAACTTGCGGTTGGTAGGTGCCGTGCTGCTGGAGTGCAAGGGCATGCAATCCAAGGATCCCGGCCGCCAGCATGAGAAGGCTTGGCTCTGTTTTTCCCGCAATGAGATGATCAATGTCCGCTTTGTTGACTCCGCATTTCGTTGCGAGGCTCGCCGCATCCATCCCGTTTCCACGCAGGGCTTTGCGCCACACATAGGAAATGTCATCTTCGAGAACCGCGCGATCAGCGAGGCGGTAGCATGTTGGCGAGCCATTCATCGGATCGTAAATGTGCGGCCCTTACCGGATGTCCATGTCGCTTTAAGGCTGGCGTAAAGTGCATCCAGATCTTGCAAATCCATCACACGGAATTCCACGGTGTGTGCATGCGTTGTGTTGGGATAGGATTTTTGCACCATCTCGTGAAGACGTGAACCGGCGCGTGCCGAGTTGTTTTCCACCACTTCTTTGGCCCGTGCCACGATCTTGGTCGCGGCATTGGTGGCCACCGCTTCCGTGGCGGGGACGACGTGATAAATACGAGTCAGTGATTGACCACCGAGAGTGTCGATGGTTACCTCCGTGCAAAGCAGTCCACCATCGAGCAGATACTGGCTTTTACTGATCGCCCCGATGCGATCCACCGCCACCATGACCTCGCCGCCATTGATGTTGCATTGCCAAAAACGTGGATTGCTTTGGCTTTCCAATTGCTTGACCCTTTCTTCCAGATTCGCCTGATTGTTGTTATTTTGGTTGTTATTGCTATTCTGCGCAGAGAGCAAACTACCGGCCGCAAAAAAGATGGAAATGATTGCTGGTTTCATCATGAGAGTATCCTGCCACATCACGAGCCGCTTGACCAGCAGAGAAATAGTATTTCAGCATTAACTGAAAAATTGGTCCCAGATCTTTTTCCGAAATTTTGATTGAAATGGCGTCTGTCGGGCGGTCATTTGCCCTACATAGTTCCAATTTTTTCAAAAACCTTGGATTTCTCATTTTGCCGTGTATCGTTCAGCGAGACCTTGAAGGTCGTCAATTCCACAGATGCCTGATTGATGATTGACGCTTTTTTAGAGAACCCGTGATCAAAGTTGCCGATCGGGAAAAATCTTTTTCCAGACCTCCAGAGCGGTTTTGATTTCTTCGGTTTTGCGTGAGGGGGAAAGTTCCCAGATGATCGGACAGTTAGGAGGAAAAAACGGCAGGAGTGATGGGTAATCGAGAGTTCCTGTAAATGGCGTGCGATGATCACGAGCAGGCCATTCGACATCGTGGATGTGGGCGCCGATGATGTGTGGCTGTATTTTTTCAAGCCAGTCGCGATGATCCAACAGACCAAGATTGTGTTTCAACTGCACATGTCCGAAATCATGCCAGTAGCCGATCCAAGGGTTACCCTTGAAGTGCTCTTGTAAATGAATCATCTCTCGCTCGTTAGGCATGTCTTCAAAGCGTGAACGCGATTCGATCGCAAGAATGACCCCGCACTTTTCGGCATGTAAGACAAGTTGCTCCAAGGCATCGATGACTCTGCTGTAATAAAGTGGTGCAATCTTTTCGCGTTTTTTGACAAACTGGATTTTGGCTTTGGTGAAATCTTCGTGGAGTTGCTGACCCGATGCCACCATTGAGGTGAGACGTTTCGTGTATTTTTTTGGATTGAGTGGGACTGAACCCATGTGGAGAACGACGTAATTTGCGCGGAATTCGGCAGCCAATTCGAGAGTTTGTATGCTCATTTCCATGGCGCGCTTGCGGTCCCAAGGTCGATGAGATGTATACTCATAAGCATCTGGTGCGTCGATCATCACTTCCACGGGTGATGGGAAAAAGTTATGAACGCCCGAGCAGTTGAAACGTCGATCCTGAAATGCTTTGCGGATGCCGGGCAGCTTGGTGATCGTCATGCCATGCGATAGCTCGATATTGCGGAAGCCTAGAGCGAGAATTTCATCGATCATCGCCTCACCGTCCGAGTGGCGAGCATTGTTCCAGCATGTGGAGAACGAAAGCATGAAGGTGGAATGTTAGACTCCTGTATCCGGATTTCCGTGAACCAGAATCACAATCTCCCCTTTCGGTGCTTGGTTCTGAAAATACGTGTTGAGATTTTGAGCTGTGTCGCGATGAAACGTCTCGAATTTTTTGGTCAATTCACGCGCCACGCATACACGAGCCTGAGGTTGCAAATCAGCAAGGATTTCGAGGGTGGAGGGTAGTCGGTGGGGAGACTCAAAAAAAATGTGAGTATGTCCGGCTTCGATTGCGGCTTTTAGCACTTGGGCGCGTTTGCCTTTTTTTACGGAAAGGAATCCTCCGAAACTAAAGCAATGGCATGGGAAACCCGAACCGATGAGCGCATTGAGTATGGCGGATGGTCCTGGCAATACTTCGTAGGAAATGGATTCTTCGATGCAGCGTTGTACCAGACGATAACCTGGGTCCGATATGCCCGGCATGCCAGCATCGGTGATGATGGCGATTTTTTCGCCTTGTCTAACGCGCTCAATCAGTTCGGGAATGCGACGGACTTCGTTGTGTTCGTGAAGGGAAATGAGCGGCTTCTGGATGCCGTGATACTGGAGCAGCGGAGAGGAGTGACGGGTATCTTCACAAGCGATTGCATCAGCCTCCGCAAGGATTTTCAGAGCGCGTAAAGTGATATCGTCACGATTCCCGATCGGTGTCGGTACCAGGTGGATGAAGCCAGAGGACATGATGAAGAAAATTAGTAGTCGTCGGTCAATCGACCAACCACTTGGGTGGCTGCACGTTGCATCGCATCAGGGAGGGCGCTGCTGCGCGCCGTTTGCAAATTGGCATCCACCGCAAAGCGTGAAGTCCCCGTGGCCCGGCCCTTGGCGAGAATGCGGAGTGGATTTTTCGCGTCGCGTAATTCCCAGCGGAGTGTAATGGTATTCTCCAATTCCTCCGAACGCAACGTGTCCAATCGTGCGGCGCTGATCTGGTTATAAGTGATGGACTCGACCGTACCTTGGAGAACTGCGTCTGCTGAGGATTCATTCGCGATGCGATAGGTTCCATCGCTCGCAATCGCGTCAATGACCGAGTTGGTCGCGAGGGTTTCACCCCGTGGTATCAGTGTTTTGTTCTCAAAAAGTGGAACCCTGATATGTTTGACGTGAGTCAGTGCCTGTGGCCTGCGTCCTTCAAGATGATAAACTGCGCATGATACCAACATTTGTTGGGTTGCAAGACAACTCAGAACTATCGCGGCTATGGTGAAACGTGAGCGCATGGTGTTTACTCGGTGGCTGTGAGAGAATCTAGACCCGCTTTCGCTTGATCGTGAAGAGCGCCAGAACCGTGTCTCTTCAATACCTCCTGGTAATAAAACATGGCCGATTCGCGATCACCTTTGCGTTTATAAAAATTCGCAACATCCAACGATCTCTGAACATCTTGCTGACTGAGGGTTGAGATTTGTTCGCGTGCTTCCCCAGCGCGGGAACCACGAGGGTAGACGGTGAGGTAATCTTGAAAAGCCTCGCGCGCGCGATCCAGATTGCTCATGTCTTGGTTGCCTCGTTTTGCTTGCTCGATCAGAATTTTTCCGATCAGAAATTGCGCTTCTGGTGCTTGATTGCTGTCGGGCCAGTCGGATACCACTTTGCGATAGGCGGTGATCGCGTCAGAAACCTTTTTGCGCCCTTCATAAACCTGTCCGATCTGAAATTGTGCCTTGGGTGCAGAAGGTGCCTTGGGTGCGGAGTCACGAACCTTGCCGAGCATTTCCACAAGTTTGCCCGAATCAATTTTCGATCCGAAAATAAAGCCGGACTTGACCTTCCCATCAAGCGCTAGCTGAGAAATGGCGATTTGGCGCTCGAGTGCGGGACTGTATAACGAAGTAGATTGATAGCGGGACACGACTTCGCTGTAGGCATCGAACGCTTCCACGAAATCTCCTCGCTGCTCGAGTAATTGTGCCTGGCGGAATCGAGCTTGCGGCGCGTCTGTTGCAGTCGGGTAGTTGTCAGCCATGCGATCATACAATTTCTGCGCCTTTTTGCTTTTTCCTGCCTGATCAGAGGCTAGTGCTTTTTCGTAAGCTGCATGGGCTGGACCGGCGGAAAGTCGCGCGGTGCCGACCAACGGTAAAGTTTCGTCCACGTCGGAACCGCATGAATTCAAGAGAAATGACAAGATCGAAATCAAAGTGAAAGTGAAGATGTGTTTCATAACAAAAAATCAGAAATGTTAGAGTCGGGAAAGCTCCTTGGAACGGAGAGTCGCGGCGGCAACGGCTTCGTGGAGCGCATGACGCATCGCGTGTTGTTCCAGTGCGGCAATTCCGGCAATGGTGGTTCCGCCCGGGGATGTGACCATGTCTTTCAGGGCCGCAGGATGCTGACTGGTTTCTAGAACCATTGATGCTGCGCCGAGCAGAGTTTGGGCGGCTAGTTTGATCGCATCGTTGCGGGGTAATCCTTGTCGTACTCCGGCATCCGCCAGCGCCTCAATGATGATGAATCCATACGCTGGACCAGATCCCGAGAGTCCTGTCACGGCATCGAGCAAAGACTCCGGAGTTGCGATCGCGAGACCGACCGATGAGAATAATACTTCTGCTGCATGGGCATCGTCGGGCGTTGCACGCGCGCCGAGAGAATAGGCACTGGCTCCTTTTCCGACGAGAGCAGGGGTGTTCGGCATGGTGCGGATCACGCGCACTGTCTCGGGAAGGCAACCCTCAAGCACGGAGATTGGTATTCCGGCAGCTACGGAAATCAGGAGAGCTGGTTTATCGCCCAATGCGGCGCCGAGTTGCGTGAGAACATCGCGCACTTGTTGAGGTTTGGTGGCCAAGAGAAATGTATCACAGCAATCCGCTAATTCGGACAGCGTGGTTGCAGCTTGCGCGCCGGTCTGACGGCAGAATTCCGCTGAAGCTGCCGCGACCGGATCAAGGCCCCAGACATGAGAAGATGAAAGCGCGCCGCTGCGCACTGCACCAGAAACCAGTGCCGAGCCCATTTTTCCACAGCCGATGACTCCGAAGTTCATACGCGGATCATAACAGCAAAGTGAGATCAGGCGAGTAGGATTTTTGCTTGGATCGCGAAAAAAATCCGTCCATGTTGGGCCTGTGAGAATTTTGATCGGGCTGGCGATGATGAGCGTGGCATTTGCAGTCGATGATTTACCCAGTGTCAACGATCTGATCCTGCCGAAACTTCAGGGAGCGGCTGAGGTGGGATGGGATCCCGTTCCAAGTGGTGTGACGATGGCCATCAGTGCCAATGATGAAAATGCCCAGAAGCACGTGATTCAAGGTTTGAACTTGATCCATGGTGGTTGGGATTTTCAGGCCTATCGTCATTTTATCGCAGCACTGCGTATCGATCCTGATTGTCTGATGGCTCATTTTGGTGTTGTTTTCAGTTTGTTAGAAACGGAGAGCGAATTCTTGAAGCCGAGAATGGCAGCGGCGGATCGGGCTCTGGCGTTGGTTCAGGCTCAAAAAGGCACGGAAATCGAGCGTGGTTACATTTATGCCATGACTCGACTTTTGGAGGAGGGACCATCCGCAGCCGCTGACGCTTTTGCCGAGGTATCGCGTAAATTTCCCGGTGATTGGCAACTCAAACTATTCGAGGTTTATTTTCGCCGTAGTGGTTTTGATGAATACGGATCACCGAATCCCGATCAAAAAGTCGCTCAGGAAAAATTGTCCTCGCTGATGAAGCAACAGCCAGATTCCGCGTTGCTGATGAATTCCTGGCTCATGCTGCGGACGGAAAACCTGAACATGGCCGAGGATTTGCCCATGGCACGCAAACTATGTCAGACGGTTCCTGATTATGCTCCTTACTTTCATATGTTGGGACATTATGAATGGCGCTGTGGCAACTACCGTGAGGCTGCAGTCGCTTTTTCCCGAAGCAGCGATCTTTATGTCGAGTGGATGAAACGATCGGGCATGACCCTTGCGGATTGTCCCGAGTGGATCCGCTCGGAGATGTATCGTGCAGTCTCTCTCGCTTCGGTGGGAGAAGAGGATTCTGCTCTTGCCGTGGCGCAAGCACTGGTGAAAAACCCTTCGCCACAGGATCGTCTGAAATCGCCGGGGGTGCGAATGCTGTGGTGGGAAGCGAACACACTCCAAACACGTTTGCTGATGCGTCGGGGCAAAAAAGGTGACATGGATCGTGCCTTGGCCTGCCTGCCTTCGAAGGATCGAGTCAAGTTGATGACGGTTCATTCCAAAGTGGCTTTTTACTACCAAGGATTGGCGATGATTTTGGATGGTCGGATCGCCCTTGAAAAAAAGAATTTCAAGAGAGTCGAACAAATGCTCCAAGCCCTTGGCATGCACATGCCATTGATGCAGGAAGTGCGCCGCGACGCCATAATGCAGGGCGAACTGTCCTCATTCATGAGGGCCTATTCGTTTTTGGAAATCGCGATTCTCCAATTGAAGGGTGATCTGGCATTGAGTAAAGGAGGAGATCAGTCCGCCGCAGCATACAATTGGTATAGTGGCGCTCGTGAGCGCCAACTCTTGTCCTCGCGCATGATGCCGCCTGGTTTTCTGTTACCGATGAACGTTTCCTTGGGACGGTATTATGAAAACAAAAAACAGTTGGATCGAGCGAAAGACATGTATCTGGAGGGATTGCAATTTTGGCCCCGGGATCTTTGTTTGTTGGAATCACTGCGTCAGTTGCAAGTCATCTCCAAAGATGAAGCTGGTGTAAAATCTACTTCCGAGTTGATCCGCTCGGTCCGTGAAAAAAATTGATCGGTTTTATCAAGGCTTTTTGCCATGGCTCTGTTTCATGATTGTCATTCGCGCGGCAATACGCTTTCACTAGCCCGCACATGGCTGGTGCTTTTTCTTTCGACTCGCTGAACAAAGCTCAACGCGATGCCGTGGCGGCGATCGATGGTCCCGTGCTGATTCTCGCCGGTGCTGGAACGGGAAAAACGCGCACCGTCACGTGTCGCATCGCGAATATGTTAGAACAGGGTGTCGCTGCCCAAAACATTCTTGCGGTGACTTTCACCAACAAAGCGGCTGCAGAAATGCGTGAGCGGATTGGCGGCATGGTCTCGAAGCATTCTGCCGAGGAGATGACGGTATGCACTTTCCATTCGCTATGCGTTCGCCTGCTGCGTGGTGGGATTGACCGCCTCGGCTATAAGAAAAATTTCGCGATCTACACCGGCAGCGATCAGGTGGGACTAATCAAACAAATCATGGTGCGCAAGGGTGGGTCGAATTCGACACTCAAACCGGAGCAAATTCTCGGCGCGATTTCCAAGGCGAAAAATGCCGGGTTGGATCCCTCGGAGCAGCAGGATGAGTTCATCGGAATCATTGCTACCGCCTATCAGAACGAACTCCGCGCGCAGAATGCGGTGGATTTCGATGACCTGCTGGTATTGGCGGAAAAGCTCCTTACCGAGCATGAGGATGTGCGGGAAATCTATCGGGATTTTTACAAGCGCGTGACCGTCGATGAATTTCAAGACACCAACTCCCTGCAAATGCGCCTGCTACAACAATTGGTGGGACCACCCTACCATGTATGCGTTGTGGGCGATGACGATCAATCCATCTACGGTTGGCGAGGTGCGCAAATGGCGAACATCCTGCAGTTTGAAAAATTTTTCCCGAATCCGCGAATCATTTTGTTAGAAGAAAACTACCGCAGCACGAATGCTGTTCTGCACACGGCCAACAGTTTGATCAAACACAATGTCGGGCGTCGTGCCAAGGTGCTGATCAGCACGAAAGCGGGCGGTGCACCCGTCCGGGTTGTTTCCATGCCCGGGGATGCGGAGGAGGCGGAGTTCATCGCCGAGGAAATCATTGAGGAAAAAAATCTATCCAAAAAAGCCTGGGAGGACTTCGCGATTTTGTTCCGCACCAACGGTCAGTGCCGGTTGCTGGAAGAGGCCTTGCGTGAGCGCAAGATTCCCTATCGTATGGTTGGTGCGCAGAGTTTCTTTGACCGCCGCGAAATCCGTGATGTCATCGCCTACGCGCAATTGCTCGCCGCTCCTGAAGCCGATGTGGCTCTGCTGCGCGTCTTGAACGCACCCAATCGGGGCATCGGCCAAACCACAGCAATCCTTGCCACCGACTACAGTCGCGAGACGAACAAGAGTGTCTGGGAGGCACTTTGTGATCCCAATTTCACCCACACTCTCGGAGTGAAAACCCGCACTGCTGTTGAGGAATTCGTTGCAATGATCTCAGGGGCGAAGGCCCGCGTTGAGGTTGCCAAACTGAACGCCGGCCAAGTTCTGCGCGAGATGATCGCGGAAATGGATTACATCGCCTGGCTGATGCGCGGTTGCAAAACAGAAAAGGAGCGCGACGCGCGCACCGAGGGAATTGGCAGCATCATCCGCCAACTGGAGGATTACTCCGGACGTGGTAAAAGTTTGCAACAGTTTCTCGATGCTGTGTCTCTCAGTTCGGAAAAAGAAGACGATCTGGAGAGCAAACAAGGTGTCACATTGATCACCCTGCACGCGTCAAAAGGGCTCGAATTTCCTCATGTCTACCTTGTCGGGCTGGAGGAGGGGACTCTTCCGCACAAACGCAGCATCAGCGAGGGAACGCGCGATGAAGAGCGTCGATTGCTCTACGTGGGGATAACGCGCGCTCGTGAAAAACTGACGCTTACCTACTGCGCAAGCCGGGTGAAATATGGTGAAACCGTGTCTTGTCAGGCCAGCGCATTCCTCGATGAGCTCGATGGTGAGCATCTTCTCGTCACGAGTTACGGGGAGATTTTCGGGCGCGAAGCCAGCGATGACGAGCTAAGCAACTTCTTCAGCAGCATGAAAGACATTCTCGGGGAATGAGTGTTTTTCGTTTTTGAGATTGCGCGCCAGAGAGTTTTTCATACTTTTTACATGACGATAGTGATTCGAAGTTCACCCATAACACCTACATCTCATGCTCAAAGAGTTTAAAGAATTTGCCCTCAAGGGCAACCTGATCGATATGTCCGTGGCTTTCGTCATGGGAGCGGCTTTCACGAAATTTTCCGGCTCATTCATTGATGATCTGATCATGCCTTTCGTTGCCAAAATCAGCAGCGGCATGGATTTTTCCAACTCCTACATTTCTCTATCGGAAAAAGTGCCCGCTGGACTTGCGTTGATCGATGCCAAAAAACTAGGTCCCGTGGTGGCCTGGGGCAATTTCGTGTCCATTTCGATCAATTTCCTGATTATAGCATTTGTGATGTTTCTGGTGGTGAAAGCCATGAACAAACTCAAAAAAGCTGAAGCGACTGCTCCCGCAGCACCTCCGGCACCATCCGCGCAGGAAGTGCTGCTGGCGGAAATTCGGGACTTGCTGAAAAAATAATCGCAGGCAGATTCGGCTCATGCGTATCAAATTAACCTTGGCTTATGACGGAAGAGCTTTTTCCGGATCTCAGTCGCAGGTGGGTGGTAACACCATACAAGATCATCTTGAACGTGCGATCAGCGAGACCGCCAAGGTTCCGTTGCGCGTGCATCTTTCTGGTAGAACGGATGCCGGGGTTCACGCGCTGGGTCAGGTGGGGCACTTCGATGCTCCCGATCATCTGAGCATGAATCCATACAATTGGCTGCCTGCCATCAATGCCAAGTTGCCTCCAACGTTGCGAGTGATGGCATGTGAGGAAGTTTCCCCAGATTTCCATGCGAGATTTTCTGCTACAGGTAAAACTTATGAATATCGCCTATGCACGCTTCCGGTATTGCCGCCATTGCTTGCGGGCCGAGCGTGGCATTTGCCGAAGCTGTTTGATGCCGATGTTCTTGCGGACGCTCTTTCCTGTTACCTTGGCCGGCATAATTTCGTGAGTTTTGCCGCAGTGCGGGGCAACGAAACGCCTGATATGGACTATCATCGGCGTATCGATGAAGCGTCACTTGCGCCACGACATGACGGCTATACATTGAACTTCACGGGCGAAGGATTTTTCTATCGCATGGTCCGCCTACTCACAGGTGCGGCGGTGATGGTGGCGCAGGGAAAAATGTCTCGACAGCAACTCTTGGATTACATCGATCCTGGAGACGTTCCTTTTTCTCACACATGCCCCCACTGTGCACCTGCAGATGGTCTGACCTTGAAACGAGTATGGTATGAGGGTTGTTAAATTAATAAAGCTGAAGTCGTCATTTTTGAATGATTCCTGATTTCAGAATATCGATTGAGTTACTCAGAACGTTCATTGACTTCCTTCTGTGTCAGGCTCGTAGTGATTGTTGTCGATGCGTGGATTTTTGGTTCCTATCAGTTTGGGCTCGGGACCTCCGCAATGAAGAAAGGTGTTATTGGCAATCGTCAGTCCTTCGATGGCAGGGACACCATCGTGTCCGAGGGCATTATGGGCTCGGGCTTCGATCGCCGAGGCGTGGGGGCGCGGAGCAATGTGGGTGAACGTATTCTTCTCAATGGTGATGCCGTTAGGGATACCCCCGACGAGCCCCATGCCGGTGTTGAGGACAATCCCTGAACCCCAGCGCGAAAACTTGTTGCCTCGTATGGTGCCAGGTCCACTCATAATCAGGATCCGCTGGAAGGAATCTTCCCAACAACAGTTCTGCACCGTCCAGCCTGCGCATTCATGCTCGGGCCAGGAAGCCTGACCTTCCGCAAAGGGCGTTGCGTCGCGGTCAATCGTCACAGCGAATTCTTTCAGGCTCACCAGTTTGGCCTCTCCCAAAAACGCGCCCGTTTTTCTGTGGATGAAACGCAACCGGTCGCCCGCTCGGGCGTTGGCGAGGGTGGGGCGCAATGACGCATTCCGCTCGAACGTCACAACCGTGCCGCTTACCGATTGAACTTTTCCCCAGATGCCGTGAAAATTGGCAAGATCGTCGGCCGTGTGGCGAATCGTGACATGGTCAAACGTGCTTCCATGACGAAGCGACCGTGACAGAAATCCGTCCGCGCCTTTCCACTGGCTCGTGCCGGGCTGGGGCCCAAAGTAACAATCTTTCCAGAGGTGAGCGCCATCTCCTCCGATCTCAACTGGCCCCCCTTTATCAACGTATACATTGAGGCCATACATGGTGAGGTTGGCGGAGTCTTCGAGAGTGATGGCAGAGCCTGTCACGTAAAGGCAGCAGACGCCATCACCTGCATTGAGAGTTCCCAATTCTCCCCACTGCTTTTTCCATTCGGCGCTCTGGATTCGAGTGATTAGGTCGGGATCGCGCAGATTCACCCAATAGCGGCCATCGACTGACGGAGTGATGCTCGCATAACGGAGTTTGCGAATGCCCGGTTGCAAGTCGTAGAGAGGCGCGCAAAAGCGTCCATCCGCCTTGAAGGGGATGATCCGTTGCTCGTCGCTGCCGTTGAATGATGTCGGCGCGATTACACCCGGAGACAATACGATTTCCAATCGATTGCCTGTTGGATCGATCTGAACGATGCGGCCTTCAATTTGGCCGGATGTGGTGCGGGCAAGGGTTGCACCTCGCAGAATGATGTTTTTGCATCTACGGAATCCGATACAAGGGTGTCCGGGAGGGGCTTGACGGTCGGGTAGGTCAAACCAAAAGGTGACGCCTGTCGCATCAATTTCAAAAGGTTTTTTCTCGGGTCGTTGCAGGTTCTCAAAAAGAAGCGCATATTTGGTTTTGTCTCCCTGTTCCGCAGCAGATGCAAATCGATAGTGGCCCGGTGGAATTCGCACTTTCTCGGCATTGGTGTCAAAAGCTATGCGAACGATGGACAGAAGGTTCCGGCCGCGTTCTCTTTGCTCGAGCTTTTCGCTCGCAGAAAATTGCATTCTTGATGGCGCATCAAACCGAAAGTGAGCAGCAGGCGGAGCGGATGATGCCGCCTTCAGAATCAAATGTTGATGAGATGTCAGCGCATCAGATGCCTCCGTTATCGATGTCATGAAGACCAGAAAAAACGTCGTGAAAACGGTTCTGAAGCACGGCACTGAGATCCTCCAATCATATGCTTTCTGATATGATGTTCGCAACATGCTCGCATTGCATAGGCTCTTGCAGGGAATATGTTGATATTTGATGCATTCCTTCATGGCTGATTGAATCTCCGATATGACATTATTTCTTTCTCCGATGAAAAAGTATCGTGTTTTACCGACATCAATGCATTATTTTATCATGAGGTTTTTGGTTGATACAAGTTGGAGGCATGTTGAATGCCGAGCCTTGAAAAAACAAGAATACAAGACATCATCCTCAGCTGGGAAATCCATGAAATTCGGATTTTCTTGAAGGGATTTATCGATGATGTGCTCAAAGAAAATCGAGCGGAGATAAACGGTTCAGTAAATCAAGAGGCTCATCAGCGAGGCTGGAACATGGTCTGAGGGATGATCAACTTCGATGCGAAGTCCTTTCGTGCTGATCGGTTTGTCGAATCGAACGCGATGGATGGTTTGATGGTTTTCTTCGCATTGGTAGACGATCTTGCCCGATTCATCTTTGATACGGAAAGCGCGCACGCAAAACGGGATTACGTCTTCTGGGTGCCCCCATTGACTGGTTTCCATGGCATGGTCGAAATCGGTATCAAAATGCAAGTCGATAGCGTTGATATTGACCGTTGTCGGCCATTCAAAATCGAGGGCCGGCGAAGGGTCTGTTGGATCGGCTGCCCAGGCATTGGTTCCGCGAATCGGACGGTTCCAGCCATTGGTAAGATATTTTGTCGAAAAAAGCGGCAAAGGGGGATCCATTCGCAGAGGTAGATTTTGCCCGCCGGGACGACGTGTTGGTAACCAGAAGTCGAAACGATCGACGCCGATACCGGGAGGAGGGCATTGCTCACCTGAAGTGGCGACTTTTCGATCGAATTTATTTTCGACACTGATCAGTCCCGTGCAACGAAATTCACTCAGTGGCACCTCGATCAGAGAATTTTCACCCAGGGTGAGAAAGACGTAGCGAGATACATCGACTCCTCGGCTCAAAGAAACGCGCACCGTCTGTTCGCCTGCTGCGAGTGGAATGATCATTTGCTCAAGTGTTTCTTCAGGCGTGAAATTGTCAGGTTTGAGGCTGACTCGCAGAGCAACAGCAAGCTCGGTAGCTTGGGCGCAACGTGCACGGAATTCAAACGTGGGGACATAACCCGGCTCAAAGGGCAGCAGCTGAGCAAAGGGGAATTCCAGTTTCCGCCAACCATCGGACGCCGGGATTTCTTTGAGGCAAAAAGTCGAACTGGGAGTGATTGTCGCGGATTGGGCGAGGTTGCCATCATGCGATGCGGCAATACCTGGAATCGCCTGACCCAGATGATTGAGCTCGGCTTGGAGAGCTTGCATGCGTTTGGAATCTGTTAGCTCGCGAGGCAGAAGGTTTTCGCGGGTGCATTGGGCAGCGGCCACTCCAACAGCCACACCGCCGTGTGCACAGGTGAGCATGACGCGGGTTGAGCCAAACGCCACATGTGAAGCACTGATCACACGACCCGCAAGGAAGAGATTGCTGATGTTGCGGCTGTAGTAGCATCGGTAGGGAATACCATAGACCCCTTTTGGATGCCATTGGATACAGGAAGGGCCCTTGCCATATACGGCATCGCTGGGATGAAGATCGAGCGACCACCCTCCCACGGCAACAGCATCCGGATGCTGGCGTTGTTCGACGATGTCCCGTTGGTTCAGCATGTAGTCGCCCTCAAAGCGTCGGCTTTCGCGCTTTCCAGGGATGGTGCCCACCCATTCGAGAGTTTTGGTTTCCGCACCGGGAAATTCACCGGAATTTTTGACATAGTCCCAAATGCCATAGACAATTTTCCATAGCTCCCACTTGATATTTTCCGTGTCGTGGATGGTATCCAGTCGACCGCCAAATTCGATCCACCAGAAATTGCAACCACTGTGATGAAGTTTGATTTCTTTGAACTTGGGAATCTTGGTGATGTCTTTCAACGCGAAAGTGGGGGCGACAAATTTTACCGGCTGGCCGACGTCCTTGCTGTAAAAATAAATCGTGTGGCCTAACAACTCACCGAAGCCGCGGTCAGGAGCGAAGCCTTCCTGGAATTCATCCGCTGTTTCCGCGCCCATCCGAAAAGCGGCGCCCGCTTGAAATCCGACGATACCATCACCAGAAGCATCGCAAAACAATGGTGCCCGGAGATCGTAAAGAGTGGAGTTTTGACTGCAAAATGCCTGCACTGCGGCGATTTTCCCTGGCTCTGCCAGCTCCACGCCACAGGCGGCGGTGTTGAGCAGCAGGTGGATGTTGGGTTCGAGATGAACTTTTTCTAACAGCAGAGCATCGAATAAAATCGGATTGCCCTCACGGTTGCGGTAGAGGTTTTCCACGAGAATTTCATCGACAATACCGCCCTCGCGCGACCAGCGATTGTTATTGCCCTGGTGGGAAGTCGCACCCAGGGCCCAGAGACGAACTTCGCTTGAGGCGTTGCCACCGAGGACCGGTCGATCCTGGACAAGAGTCACGGAAATGCCGGCACGTGCGGCGGCAATGGCTGCGCAAGTACCAGACAAACCTCCGCCGACGATGACGAGGTCGCTTTGGATGGTATCGCGTCGCAATGGACGAAGCATATCAGAAGAGGATTCGATAATCATGAGAGTGAATAAGCAGGTGGGTGATGGATTCGGAGCTGGTACGAATACGATGGAGACGGGTTACGCATGGCAAAGATATGATAGAAATCATGCAGTTTTGAGATGATTGCGGTGGATGCCTCCGGTCCAAAGCAATATCAGTGCGAGAGGATGCAGAAGTGCCATGACAAGGAACCAGGGTTGATAGCCTTTTCCTTGAACTGCCTCGATGAGAGTGCCGAACACGGCTTTGAACCCATGATCCAGAAAACCATCCGGTTTGGTACTGGGCCCTGAAACCATGGATGCCACGATCATATTCATCGCGATACCTCCGAGAGTGCTGCCCGCCGCCACAACACTGAACACAGTGCCCACGGAATGTTTGGGAACGACATCGACGACAATCGCGCTGATATTAATCAACCAGGCTAGTGCCGCAAAAACAGCAATCACGGTGAATGTCATCGTCATCGGCAATCCTGTAGCGCTGGAAATCAATGGTGAAACGGGCATGAGGCAGGCTGATACCAGCATGATCCAGAGCCTGGCTTGCACGGGATGCCGACCTTTTTTGACCAGGTGTCCGGAGAACCAACCTCCGGCGAGAGAGCCGACTCCGGCAGCTGCGTATACGACCCAAGTGATCGTGAGAGCGCTTTGTTCGATGCCACGGGCGCTGCTGAGATACTTGGCGAACCAAAATTGGTAAAAATACCAAACGGGGTCAGTAAGGAGACGTCCAAAAAGCAGCAGCCATACGGGTCGGAATGAGAGGATCTGCCCCCAGGACCATCCGCTTTCTTGTTCGACAGTGGCTGGCTCTCCATCTTCAATCAAAGACAATTCTTGTGCCGTGAGGAGTTGGCTCTCGCGGGGCTTGCGATACATCAACAGCCACGGAATAAGCCAGAGAAAACCGATCAGTCCCGTGAGCAGAAAGCTCATGCGCCAGCCGGCTCCTTGCGGAAAAATGGAGTGTACGAAAGGAAGTTTCGAAGTGTAGTCATAGGAAGCCAGCGGAATGACGATGTAGGGAGCTACCGTAGCTCCGATGGTCGCCCCCATGGTGTAAAAGCCAATAGCGAGTGCCCTCTCTCGAGCCGGAAACCACTCTGACACTGCTTTGGATGCAGCTGGCCAGACTCCGGCTTCGCCCAGCCCCAGAAGGAATCGGCAGCTTCCCATGGACCGTAGTCCTTGCACCCAGGCTGTCAGCATGTTGGCGACGGACCACCAAATCACGAAGGCTGCCGTGCCGCTCCTGGTGCCAAGCCTGTCTACTAATTTGCCAGAAATCAGATAGGCGAGCGTGTAGGCCACCAGAAAAATATTCACGATGTTCGCGTATTCGCGATCGTCCATCTTGAGATCAGCCTGAATCGTGGGCGCCAATACGGAAAGAGTCTGACGATCAATGTAGTTGAGGACGGCGGCAAAAAATACCAATACCACGATCCACCAGCGCATGCCTTTGATTTTCATAGATAGGTTCGATTGGGTTGTATCTGGTGAAATGTTGAATGAGTTACGGATCGATGGTTTCCTCTGAAGCTTCAAATGAATTTTCGCGATAGCTGGAAGGGCTGGCATTGAGGTGGCTGCGAAAAACGGCCGACATGTATTCAGCGCTGCGAAAGCCCGCGCGCTGAGCGACTTCGCCAATGGGCATATTGCTCAATCGAAGTAACTCGACAGCTCTGCTGATGCGCACCCGGCGAATTTCAGTTGCGGGGGAGAATCCGAGTAAAGTGCGAAACTTCTGCTCCAGTGTTCGGCGGCATATTCCTGTGTGGCGCGCGACATCCTCCACATTGATGGCTCTGCTGGCGTTGTTTCGGATAAAATTCAAAGCAGAAGCCATGGCAGGGTCATCCACAGCGAGTGTGTCAGTCGATTGTCGAACGCGAACACCGAGAGGGGAGATCAATACGTCTCCGGGTGCTTTCGACTGAGGTTTCCGCATCATTTCATCCAGTGCGCTTGCCGCGCGATAGCCGATGGTGGTGGCAGGAAGTCTGACTGCGGAAATGGGAACGGGAGCGACTTCGCAAAATAGATCATCATCACTTCCACTCAGCACCGCGACTTCGAGTGGCACGGATAATCCTGCTGCGGCACAGGCGTAGAGTAATTCCCGGGCGCTGCTGGTATTCCAGACAAAAGCTGCCAGTGGTTTCGGCAAGCTCGAGAGCCACTGGCCGATACGCTCAATATCCAAATTCCAGTCGGGCTCTGCTCCGATGTGAGGGAGTGCCTCGAAGACGGAGCAGGAATAGCCGGATCGCGCCAGTGCTTTTGAAAAAGCTTTCTGGTGTGCTGCTACGTAATTAATTCCAAGCAAACTGAAATAGGCGAAATTTTGGAAACCACGTTCGATCAAGTGCTGCGCAGCCATTTCAGCGGCAGCTTTTTGGTCCGATGCGACACGCGGAAATTTTACTTTGGGTAATTCGATTCCGGAAACATTCACCACGGGCACGCGCAGTGTTTTTAATTGCTCCGCAAGTTCAGGATAGCCAATCCGTGCGATGACTCCATCTCCGCTCCATTGCTCTGGAATCCAGCGATGTCTCTGTTCGACACCTCGTGGTTCGACAAACAATTGCCATCCACCTCGCTCGACGCTGTATCGGTGAACGCCCGCGATCACATCCCGTCCCCAAGTCGTTGACGTATCCACCAGAACCGCAATCCTCATGTCGGGAGTTGATTTCACTCCCGTTGTTCGTTTCACTGGTACGGATTGTTTCAGAGCCATGGTGTTTTCAATGTGCCAAATGGGTCGTGCCGTCCAACAACAAGATGGGTTGGCTGGGCTTTTTTCCCGATTCAGAGCGATCTTGTCGATGGCATAATGTGAGCTGATTAATGATTTTGCGTATTAATTCTTAGAAAATGCGCAGATCGTATGATCCGTTGATTTCGTTGGGTATAATTAAATTGTAAATCGACACCGCTATGACCCAATCATTACCGACTACGCCTTTACGAAGTGCATCGAGCGAGATTCCCAAGGCTCTTAAGTTTGTCCGCACATTTCGAATTCAATCATTAGTCGTTTTTTTCTATTTACACGTTTTTGTATTTGCATTGTTTGCTGCTCCTGAGTCTATCAGGCCCAGAGCCGCCAGCGCTAGTTCCGAGCAAGATCGATACCCCGCATCGAAAGCGATCGATGGGAAAGTCAGTGACGAGTCGCGCTGGGTAAGTATTGCTTCCAACGAAGCATGGCTCGTGGTCGATCTCGGTGCAAAAAAGAAATTGGCTGGTGTTCATCTTTTCACGGGTTACGGACAAACGTCAGCCATTACGAGCTTCGAATTACAACAGGAGCGCGATGGCAAATGGATAACGATTCCCTCGGCTGTCATCGCGGGTAATAAGGCGACCGCTCTCTCGATCCCTTTCGATGCCACAACTCCAGTGGAGACAGCCAAGCTTCGGCTTTTAATCAAGGACTCCCATCAGGGCACGGCGCGTGTCAAAGAACTGGTGGTCTGGCCCGGCGAGGCTGGAGCTGTGCCTGCGTTGCCGAAGGGTGGCTCCAGTGGGGAACTCGTATGTCCCATACCGCATACCGCCATCGTTCCGATTTACCTCAACCAGAGCGGTTTTAATGCGGGTAAACCCAAAAGATTTTCCTGCCCCACGCTTTCCGACGGTATGCCCTTCGAGGTGCGCCCAGTCGCGGGAAAAGCTCCTTTGTTCAAGGGTGTGATTCGCGGCAATAAAGGTGATTTTAGCTCTTTTGAACCGGATGATGATCGGGAGTATGTCGTTGTCGCTGCCGGTCTTACTTCGGTTCCATTCCGAGTTGGACCTTATTGGTTCGAGCGCACGATCTATCAGAATGCCGTCAATTTCATGATCGATAGCCGCCACCATGTGGGGAATGATCGCAACCTTTGTGGTGGCTCCTTTGGTTGGCGTGATGACCATCATTTTGGTTGGGAGCTTCACTCTCTTGTGCCTCAATATTTGTCTAATCCCTCCGCGTATGAGCGGATGCCGAGCCAAGTTCAATACGAGGCGCCGAGAGATAAAAAACTGTGGGGAGCCCTCGCGCCATTCAAGGAAGATGCGCCTGATATCGTGAAGCTCATTCACTGGGGTGCGGACATCATCGTCACGCAGAAACTCACGCATGAGCATCTCAAGGCGCAGCTTGCTTATTTCCTTTACGCTTGGCCTTTGTTGGAGAAGTGGCTGCCGCGGCAGAACTTTGTGGTGGTCTCGGAATTCGCTCGTGCTCAATGGGATAGTCCCAAAAAAGACCATACCTATCCCTACGACGAGAGCCCGGAGAATAATCTTCTCGCCCTCAAGACACGAATCGGCAGCACAAAAGGCTCTTATCCCCCGGGTTTTTCCGTCGAACCCAATTTGCTGATGTACGAGGTCTCTCTTCGTGAGGCACGCCCGGATGCCGAACGCTATTTACAAGCCGCCCGTGCGCAAGTCGAGTGGATGGTGAAAAATCTGGATTGGGAAAATCCTCTGGTCACCAAAGGGCAGCGCATGAGCGAATTTCTCACCATTACGGGACTCTCTCATTTTCTCCGGCAATACCCGGCCCAAGCTCCTGCTGGATTGAAACAAAAGATCAATGATTGGGCAAAGGTGGTGATTCGTCGATCGAATAATATGTGGGACTTTCGGCGTCTGAATGATGCCGATGGCTGGACACCCATGGGCGAAAAACCACAGATGTGGAATGAGCCCGGCAATATTACCGGTTTTCCTGCCGCGTTGTTGGCCGCGTATGATTTCATCAGTCCTGACTTGCAGCCACGGATCAAGGAGATCATTTGGTCACATATCGATAATTTTTCTGGTCGTAATCCTGTGGGGCGCCATTTTTGTTTCCATGCTTCCAAGGAAATCGAGGGAGTGGAATACGGTTGGTTCAATCGCTACCCGGGCGGGATCGGTCGGTTGCGTGATGCCCGCTTTGTCATTGACGGTTCTCCGAAAAACCAGCACTACCCGTATCATCCAGAAATCGGGAATGTCGGTTGGACCGAAGGGTGGATTCAGTTCAACACCCCACTCAACACGAGTCTTTCATACCTCGCATGGAGTGAAACGTCACTGGACTTGAAGCGCGAAGGCCAAGACCTTTTGGTAAGATTGCAAGCACCGCTGAATTTTGATTACGCAAAATCCGAGACTGGCACTGTGGTGGTCACTTCGGCACAAGGCGATCACGAACGTTTGATGGTTACCGAGACGGGACCAAGGACGGGAATTTTTATTGGTCGGATTCCACTTCGGTCGCAAGGATCTACTGCATTGAATGATGGAGCGCTTCAATTTCAGAGCGGAACTTCTGTGCAAATATCTCATGGATACGGGTATTGGGGGAGATCAGTAAAATTCAAACCCTGAGCTTCTGGAGAATCCCTAGGATCTATCAAATAAGATTCATCGTATAACTAAGATGAATCTTATTTTACTACATTCAAATCACAAACTTTCCGGTGGTGATTTGGATTGCGTTGCCGGGAACGCTCTTTTGCATGCCTTTCTTCGCATAATTGCAGATTTTATTCGCGTTTTCACATTCACCCGTGGGGCTTCCCGTGATAAGCTACCTTTTCGGTAATCACCGCGTCTTACCAAACCCATGACAATCTGACAAACTTGCCTTGCCGGTTTTGTTCGAATGCAAAAAACCCAGTTACTACGCTGACTAGCAAACCCTGAATTTTATGAAAACACGTTATAATCCATTCATCCGTCTCACCAGCATCGCTCTGCTATGGTCTGCATTGAGCCATGTTTCATCTGCTGCTACTTACCGATGGGATGGAGATACTGACACCTCATGGTCCACTGTCGCAAACTGGGCGACTGGCTCAGGTTTGACAGCGGGACCAGCACCTACCGCTGTCACAGCAGGTCACCGGCTCGAGGTCAACAATGGGATCAACAATCCGCTCGTGTATACTGCCGCACAGGGTGTCACGAATTATGGCAGCGCCACGGTCCGTGGACTTGTTGTTGGCAGCAGTACTTCATCGGGCACAATGACGATTACCGGTGGAACTTTCTCCAGTTTCAACGCCGCCGGCACCCAGCTCGATGTCATCGGAAACGGTGACAACAACATTGGCATCCTGAATATTTCCGGGGGCACTTTTGTCGGTGCTTCTGTTGGTACCACTCTCGGTCTTGGCGGCGGTGCTGGCCGGGTCTCCACACTGAATGTGAACAGTGGTAGTGCGACAACGGCGGCTTTAACGTTCAATTCCACCAACGGCACCGTGAACCTCAATGGTGGTACATTGAGCGTCAATAACGTTGTTAACACTTCGATTGCCGGGATCAACTCGACTTTCAATTTCAACGGCGGAACTTTGAGGGCGAGACAAAACACGACAGGATTTTTGAATTCTGTAGCCTTTGGCACGGCGCGTGCGAATGTGCGGGATGGTGGCGCGATCATCGATACCAATGGCTTTAACGTCACGATTAGCCAAGCTCTCACACACTCAAACATCATCAACGATCAAGTTACGGACGGGGGCTTAACGAAGAATGGCACGGGCAAACTTACCCTGAGCGCGGCTCCTTCATATACCGGGGCTACCGTGATCAATGCAGGGACCCTTTCACTTGCACCCACTGCACCTGCCACATTTTCGAGCAATATCTCAGGCGCAGGTGCGTTCGAAATCGGTGGTACAGGTCGTGTTACTCTGACAGGCAATCATACTCACACCGGTGGAACTGCGGTGATCAACGGCGCAAGTCTCGGAGGTGAGGGATCGGTTGCGGGATCTCTGTCGTTCACAGGTACTAGCAGCATGGCTTTTGATCCATCTACCATGGGAGCCAACCAGCATTTCCGTGCTAATACCATCGATGCTAGTGCTGGTACGGTTTCGATCGTGCCTTCTTCGAGTGCGAGTGGAACAAATATCGTCGTGATGGAAGCAACTGGCGGCATTACCGGTGTCGTCGGCCTGAATTTCCTCGGCAATTCACGACTCTCTCTCTCGTTCAATGAGAACAACACCCAGCTCCTCGCTACCTACACACCGGCATCATTGAAATGGAAAGGAACCAATGTCGCGAATCCGACTTTCTGGGACACTGGTGTCACCAGCAACTGGGAGAATGGAGGGGAAGTGGATACTTTCGCCGCGGGCGATAATGTCCTTTTCGATGACACCGCGTCCAACTTCAACGTTGCTGTTCAGACTCCGATTATCCCGGGAAATCTTACATTCAATCATACTTCGAACTACATTCTCAGCGGCGCCGCCATCGGCGGTACCGGTAATCTTTCCAAGTCTGGTAGTGGCAGTTTGACGATCAACACATCCAATACCTACACTGGCGTTACCAACATTTCCGGCGGCTATGTGATTCTCGGCAGTAACACATCTCTCGGCTCGGCAGATTCCGGAACTGTTGTCAGTGGCACCGGCTCGCTTGATATCGCTGGAAGAAACCTCGGAACCGAAGTCATCACAATTTCCGGCAGTGGCAATGATTCAATCGGCGGAGTGAACCAAGGTGCGCTCGTTAACTCCGGCGCCGTGCAAAATAATGCAATCGGCCGGCTTGTCTTGGCGGGTGACGCCACCATCGGCGGCACGAGTCGGTGGGATATCAAAAATACCTCTCCTACGATCGACATGGGTGAATTCACCCTCACGAAATATGGTTCAGGCTACATTGGTCTTGTGGGTGTGGCTGTATCGAATCCGGGAGATATCGATGTGACTGAAGGTGTTTTGTCGATCCAGACCAGCACCACCATGGGTGGCACGGCTGCCAACAGGATGAGAATCCGCTCCAATGCGGTGCTATCGACTTGGCAATCCGCCAATCCGATTGTGTGGTCGATCGACATGGAAAATTTGTCGACCTTGCGCGCTGAAAGCGCTGCTATCGCTGCCAATAATACATGGACCGGCCCCGTCAATATCGCTGATGGAGGTTCTGTAACGATCGATGCCGCAGGCTCGATGACCTTGTCTGGTGTGATTTCAGGAACGGGTTCCGCGATTAATAAAATAGGAACAGGAGTAACCTATCTCCCCGGTGCCAATACCTACAGCGGTTTAACAACCATCGCGGCGGGTGGATTTGTGCTTCAAAATACCAGCGCTCTTGGAACAACGGATGCAGGGACCGTGGTTACAGCTGGTGGACGTGTAGAGTTGGATAATCTGACCATAAGTGGTGAATCGCTCACGATCGCTGGTGATGGTGGAAATTTCTTTGGTGCTTTGCAAGCTCGCTCTGGCATTGGCACCTGGACAGCAGGCCTCACTGTTACGGCAACGAACACTCGTATCGGTGCTCAAGTGGGAGCGACTTTACAAATTCCCGGGGTGATTAGCAGCACGAGCAATCACGCCATCCTGTTTCGCCCGGCTGACCTTACCTCTACGGTGGTTCTCTCCGGTGCAAATACTTACACTGGTTCGACTGCCATCGCCGGCGGAGTGGTCAGTATCAGTAACATCGGCAGTGTTGGTGGGGGAGCGAGTAATTTCGGTGATTCCTCCAACGCGACCGATGGAACCATTCACATGAGTATCAACGGTGCCACCGGTTACTTGCGTTACACGGGAACCGGTGAGGTCACCAATCGTGTGGTCAATCTCTTTGCTGCTACCAATGGTGCATTCATCGATCAATCGGGCTCGGGTTTATTGAAATTCACCGGTGACTTTACCGCCACGGGAGCGGGTAGCAAGAACCTCGCCTTGCTCGGTTCCACTGCCGGTGTGGGAGAAATTGCAGGTGCCATCGTCGATAACTCCGCGACGAACACCAGCCGCATCACCAAAGAGGGCACAGGCACCTGGATTCTTTCTGGAAACAATACTTTCACCGGAAGTGTAACCATTAATAATGGTGTTCTCGTCATCACCAATTCTAATGCGCTTGGCGCAGGTGTGAAGACAGTGACGATCAATGCGTCTGCAGATAAATGGTTGGAATTGGATGGCACCCAAAGCAACATCACGCTCCCCGCTGATTTTACGTTCTTCACCAGTGGTGCCAATGGCGCGATTCGAAGTGTTGCTGGAAACAATGTCATCAATGGATCGATCACGATGATGATCGGCAACGGCAATACCCGTATCATTTCCGACAATGCAGGATCGCTCACAGTGAATGGCAATGTCACAGCCAATACGAGTGGACGGGCGCTGGATCTTGCTGGTAATTCTCAGGCAAATAACGTTTTTGCTGGAGTGCTTGACAATGCAAATGTACCACAGCTTTTGAAGTCTGGAACAGGAACATGGACTCTCACAGCTGCCAATACTTACACGGGCGCCACCACAATCAACGGCGGTGTTCTGGCAATCGGTGCTACGGGCTCGATCAATTCGAGTGCTTCGCTCTCCATTGCCGCCGGAGCTGAACTCGATACCACCGCCCAAGCAAGCTACACGCTTCCAGCTGCTGTGACAATCGGTCTTCATGGTGATTCCAATTCGAGAGGGGTCATCGACGCGACCGGGCAGGCCTTGGATATTGATGGCGCTACAGTCGTTTTCAACATTAGTGGCACCCTTACCGCACCAGCTTATGTGATTGCCAACTACGGAAGTCTCAGTGGTTCGCCAGCTTTTGCTTCTGTGACAGCGCCCTCCGGATACGAGGTCGTATACAACTATAATGGAGGCACTCAGATCGCTCTTGTACAAAGTGGTTCGGATTACGATGACTGGATGGACTTATATCCTTCCATTACAGGTGAAAATCGCTTGCCTGGCGCTGATCCTGATGCAGATGGCCTGAGCAACCATGCGGAATATGCTTTCGGTCTTGATCCCTCGAGCGCCTCATCGGTCAATCCCATCAGTCAAGCACTGAGCAAGAGCACGGGAGTATTCAAGTATAAAAGAAGAGCGACACCCGCGCGCACGGGCGTGTCTTATAGCTATGAATCGTCGACCACGTTGAGCGGCGCATGGCCAGTCTTCACTCCCACTGCCGAGGTTTCCAACAATGCAACTCCCGTCGAGGAAATTACTGTGACACTGCCCGCAGAACTGTTGCAAAATCCCCAGCTCTTTATTCGAGTGAGGGCTGTGAAACCCTGATCGATTCACGAAGGTGACCACTCCGGAGAATTCTCTGATCAGCTGCTGGCTGCCCGGGAGATGATATCGGATGTGGTCACCGGATTGAGTTATTGCGGCGCTCCTTCCATTTCTTTAGCGGTTGGCGGCACGTCGAAGAACCGGCAGATCCGGATGGGTTTGTAATCTTGGGGCCCATCAAAAAGAAAGATGTAATTCCTGCGTCCCGGACGGTTTCCCCATTGACTGGAGTAGACCGGCTTGGTTCTGCCATCTTTCATCATCGCCATGGCAACGTCGATTTCTCCCACTTCTTTCTTCCACGAAGCATCAGAGATCAGCGAGTTTTCGCCGGGTTTGATCGCGAATTTTTTTTCACCCAGAATAATCGAAATCACCGAGTGGGAAAAATTGAAAAATCGGTAGTCTCCTGAGTCGATACGGGCTTTTGCGATATCGTAAGCGACCAAGCGCACGGGCGCATTCGCGGATTTGAGACAGGCAATCAAGACACGCTCGGACTGCATGGGGAGATCCACCCAGGCATGAGGAGCCGGCAGGGGAGGTTTTGCAGCAAACTCTGCTTCCGTGGTTCGTATAGCGAATCGTCTTGGTCCCTTGTAGTTGAGCGGTTCGCCCAGTCCTGTGGGATTGGCTTGGAACCGTGAAATGTCCTTTCCGTTATGAAAAAAAAGACCATCCAAGGGTTCATCGAGTGCGATGGTGACGATTTCAGTTTGAACCACCTCATCTTGGCCAAATGCCGAAAAGGAGAAAAAAACGAGGATCAAGGGGATCAGTGATTTCATGATAGAGGGCGATCAAATTTCGGAGTTGTTCAGCCAGCGGAACGAGACAATCTGACAGCGGCGTCCGAAGTTTCGATTCACAGGAGAGGAAAGTTCGGATGGAGTTCTGTGCGCGGGATCGACGGTGTTCAAGTAGTCGCCATTGCGTTGCACAAATGCCTCACACCAGACTCTGGCGGTGACTTTGCCCTCGGCATCCAGGGCCTCACCACAAGCGCGAATTTTGAAGTAGTCCGAGCGCACGTGGAGGATCGGTGCGAGAGATTGCAAAACATCGCCTTGCAGAAGATACGATGCATTTCCCGTTGCCGTGTTTTCTCCTGAAATCGCAGCCGAATATTGCGATCCCGGTGGCTGGGCGGAGGCTTTTCCCACTGATGCGGGCAGGCTTTGATTGATGGTTCGGTCCAGTGCTGCTTGGAGTGCGCCTTTGCGTTGCTGGGGTAATTGATTCGAATAGGGATTGCGATTCACGAACTCGGCCATCGACCGGAATGGTCCACGCTCTTTGACTTCTTTGACGATTTCTGTTGCCAGGAGTTCCAGTTCGTCATTGGAAATGTCACGCCACCCCTGCCAATAAGGATCATCATCGCCGGGACCGTTTTTTTGATATGGTTGACTGGTAATCACATGACCAAAACGATTGAAGCGGACGCCACGCGGATTCTGCCAAGAAATGGCTCCAGTTTGTGGATTGATCACAGGAAGTTGAGACGATCCCATGGATGCCAGGATTGCTTTCCATGCATTCTTCGATGTCGAGTTCACGTTGAATGCGCCTTTGATTCTCATGCGAGCTGCGATCGCTTCCGGTGCCCGGTCGGCATTTGTAGTCAGGATGGAATCAATGGTTGTATCGCCCTGCAGCGGCGCAAAGTTCATGCGTGGATTCGGTAATGTGACATCGCCGGAAGCCAGGCGCTGGACGTCAAAGAATCGATCGAACGACGAACCACTGCCACCGACATAGTCCAGTCCCATGGATGAAAAAAAGAATGAATCCCAGAGCTTGCGATTTACTTCATGGGAAACATCGACAAGGTTGAATCCCGACATGCCACTGAAATTGGGCTGCATCGTCGAATTCAGTGCGATGCGTGGGTTGGCGTAGGAATTACCGACAACAAATCCTGGTTCGAAATTGTATCGTGAAACGTGTGCATGCTGGAATTGTCCGATCGATATCAGCGGTGAGCGCGGCACATCGTAAAGAATCACGTTGTTGCGGCCTCCCGCGAGGGTATTGGATGCGCCGCCAAATCCTTGATAGCGCCCACCCGCGCGGTTGACTTCCGGTTCGGAAGGTGCTGAACCACCCTCACTCAATAAGCCACGGTTGCCGCCACGACCATCGCCAACGGTTCTTGGTTTTCCCGGAGCGTTCCAAGCACCCATCCATTGCGAGGTTGTGTGCCACCCCGTTCTCTCACCAGTGGTGGAGATTTTCGATCCATCCCAAAGCGAGTTCGTGACCAACGCGCGTGGATTGGTGTCCACCCAGCCACGCAGTCGCTGGTTTTCGTCCGGGCCTTCCATCTGATTGCTGGTGCGCAGAAAAAACGACCACGTGGCGATATTGGGCGTAATTTTATCACCGGCCAGATCATCAATCAAATAAGTCGTCTTACTCGTGTTAAGCCCTCCAGAAGAACCGGAGACGACCGGTTCAGGAACTCTGAAGGCGGTGCTGACCGAGGGATCGCTGCCACCATTCCAAATTTCCGTAGACCGCGATAAAATGTGATTGCCTGACTTGAGTGTAAACCAAGTCGAGGAATTTTCCCTCAAATTTAACGATGGATACTTTGTCTTCACCTCACTGCTTTGTGTATCCTGCAATACAATGTCGCCGAACCAGGCGCGATAACCTGAAGGCACAAGACGAGTATTTCCCGCGTCGTCCTTGAGGTCGAAAATGAATGCACCTTTTTCACTCCATCCCGGTTTCAGGGCATAGGTTTGACCAGCGCGTATTAGGACACGGTCTACGACGGAAAATAGCCTGAATTCGCCGGGTTGCAGGTCGATGGCGGGCGTTTCGAGTTGCAACCATTTGCCACCGTTGCCATCGTTCGGTGTAGGGATGACGCTCCCCCCCGCGGTCCATTCTTCGCGAAGCCACAATCGTGTGAGTCGGCTGTCGGTGAAACTTCCGGTTCCCGTGGGTTTTGCGTAATTAAATCGGAAATAAGGATAAAGTGCCCAGTCGAAACGATAAGTGCTGGCGCGTAAGGTGACATTGTAGGGATTCCAGAGGCCTACGACAGGCTGAATACCCACTTGTGCTTTATACATGGGAGTGGTGCTTGGTGGATTGCCAGCTGGCATGAGTTCGGAGCTCAGACGAAATCCCATTTGAAAAAAAGAGAGAACTGGAGTCAGCGGACTATTGGTTTGTTGCAGATCACGTCGAAAACTACCTTGGTCATGATTATTGTAGGGAAGCCAGGTTTTGAAACGAAGATCAGACTCGACCACGGGATCTGCGCCGATCAGTGGGGCTTGCTGACCGCTAAGATGCTGCCAATGAGTCGCGTAATTCCACAAAATCCCCCAATTCGGGCCTGTCGCCAGCGATCCATTTTTGCTGATCGAGTCGCTGAGGAAGAACTTCGAGGGGTTCCTTGTGGCAAAGCGCAGCACCGGTGATCCATTCGATGTGGCGCTGGAAGGGGTAGCTCCCAAATAAATTTCACCGAATTTTTTTGTCAACTGGGAGCGATCAAAAATCAAGGAGAGATCCGCTTTCATTCCGCCACTGGTGACATTCACAGGCAAGCCGAACCCGCCAGTGGTGATATCATTCCAATGATCTGCAATGAGAGATGGATTGGCGGTGCTCAACTCAACAGTCTGCGGTGAAATCAACAGATTTTTGTTGATCGGGCTTTGCGCGGTTGGCGCGAATGCCGACCAATTTTCTCCCAGTGTCGAGAGTCCCGGTTCGAGCGCGGACTGCGATTGAGAGAGGCGTGCAAGTTCCGTATTGGGACGATTTTTCGGCTGCTCAACATCCACGCGCGCCTTGGTGCCTTCGTCACCAATCCACCAGGCGTAGCGTCCGCGGTTGCCGCCCTGAGTGACGGATACCACGGGGGCGAGTAGCTCCACTCTCTGGTTGGAAGTATGGGTGAAGGTGGCAAGTTTGAGAGCATTGCCTTGGTTCACTTGGGAGGATTTTGTGAGGGTCTTGGTGGGATCAGGATTGTTACCACTAACCAACCACTGAATTTTGGTTGATTTTGGATCTGTGGTTGGGCTGACTAGCCTGATGTCTGCCACTCCGGTCCAGTTGACATTCGCAGGTTCAGGACCTGTACGTAATGCGGAGGTAAGAGTAACCCGTTGATCCGGTCCCGCACTTTTCTGCAACTCGCCAATGGCTAGTATCATCGCCATGCGAGAGTTTGCGCGCGCGCTGGCAAGGGCATTTTGAGAACTGGATTGTCGCAGGCTGGAACTGCTCAATCCCAGCAATGCGACGGCAATGAGCGCAATCAGCATCAGCATCGAAAGAGTGATCACGAGAGTGAATCCTCGATCAGACGTGTGATTTCGTCGATGCGAGGATTCTTCCAACTCTCGATCGATGATCAAGCTGCTCGATTGAATCTGCGTTTTCATGAGTGGCGGATCATATCGAAAAATCGTAACTGAAGATAGCAGGTGCGCTTTTTTGAAGAATTAATACGGAAAATCTCAGAATTGCCAAGATTTGATCGAGACAAACAAATCAGAGGAGTTTCGAGCGATTTTATGGTGGCTGGTTGATCGACGATTGTTTAATTTTTCTCTATTACCGCAAGAAAATACAAAAATCTTCAAAATGTCCCAAGAAAAAGCTGATCTGATCGTTATGAAAGTGACGAGCGTGGCTACCGACTCGTTTCAGGTCATGGGGCAAACACAGGAACAATTCATCGAATGGGCGCTCAAGGAATATGAGCGCCCCCTGATTGGGTATGCCCAAGGTTTTGTTCACGACTGGGAACGAGCTCGTGATGTGGTGCAGGATACTTTCATTCGCCTTTGTCAGCAGGATATGGCCAAAGTCCGTGATGGTGTGAAAACTTGGTTGTTCACTGTCTGTCGCAATCGTGCGCTGGACGTATTGCGCAAAGATTCACGACTGGTGGAGATGGACGAGAGGAAGCTGAATAACATACCTGCCTCCCATCTTTCAGCTTCCCGTCATTTGGAAAAAGAGGAACTGCATGAGCGATTGGAGATGTATTTGCAGCGTTTGACTCCGAATCAACGGGAGGTGATCATCCTGAAATTCCAACAAGGATTGAGCTACGAAGAAATCAGCCATGTTACAGGATTGACCGCAGGGAATGTGGGCTTTCTTTTGCACCATGCAATCAAACGTTTGCGCGAATGGATTCCCCGCGAAATGGCACAACAGCAAGAAATATGAAAACATCCCCCGATCATCCCGACTTCACCGCATGGCTGATGGGCGAATTGCCTCATGAGCAGGCAACAGCTCTTGAGCGCGAAATCGCTTCAGATCCCGCGATGCAACTGGTGGCAACGGAACAGCAAGAATTCCTGCAGCAGTTGACTCAATGGATGGGCGGTTCCCAAGAATCACTTGACGCCCGTCAGCGCGAAAAAATTCTGCGTGCCGCCCGCCAGCGTGATGAAACACCCGTGGTTGCGCTCTCTGCCCGTCCTCGAAACCGCAGCTGGGGCTGGATTTCGCTCGCAACAGCGGCTCTGGCGATCATCGGCGCGTGGATCGGATGGCAATTTCCACTTCAGGGAGGGAAGGGAAATATCGCTTTTGACGATGTCACCAGAGAAATCGCCCTGCTTCCATCGGAGGCTCAGGGTTTTCCATCGGAATCATCTGCAACGCCGGATTCGACAACAGCCGTGGGCGGAAGTTCGTTACAGCAGCAGCGCGACGAGATGTGGACTCGCAAGCCCGATCAATATATGCAACAAGTGGCAAAACGTTTGGCAAGTGGTCCGATTCCCGCCCCGTCAGAGTTGCCTGCAACACAAGATCGTGGTTTTGTTTCAGCGTCTGAGCATCCTGTGGCTCCATTGCCTCTTCGTGTGGGGACAGCCTCCTGGTCATGGGTGAAGCGCAGTATTGTAGAAAAAGGTCGCTTGCCTCATCCATCTCTTGTTCGGCCTGAGGAAATGATCAACTCTTTCGAATTCTCCTCGGGGGAATACGTTTTTTGCCAAGGATTGACCATCAAAGCACTGGCCCTGCCAAGAGATGGTGGCTTCCAGAAAATCCTTCTTTCGCTGCGTAATGGTTCTCAAAAAGCGATTGCCACGGAGTGGAGTTATCATGGTCCGCAAAAATGCCGGTATCGCCTGATTGGATTTGGTGTCTCATCAAGCGCACCCCATCCTGCTACGGTGATAGGCGCGAACTCCTCTGTGACGGTGATGCTCGAACTGGATCTTGCGTCGGATCAGTCTGATCTGGGTCATGTGAGTTGTCGGGTCGCAGGTGTGGAAAAGTCCTTGATGGTATTGCCCGGCGTCAAGGTAACTGCGGATGCTTCTTTTTTCTCCCTTCTGACGAACTACGTTTTCTGGTTGAGAAACCCCAACCAGCGGCATTCCGCACTACACGAACAAGCAAACGCTCTCGAATCTCAGAATCTCAGCGAGGATCAGCGTCTTGCATTGTCGATCATGAAAAAGTCGTTCGCTTTTTCAACCAAGTGATGCGATGGGTGATAGAAAGAAGATCATCGTTTTTTATGATGCTTTGACATTTTTGATTGGCAAAACGTCGGAAATCCGTTAGGAATCTCGTATTCCAATATCCAATTGACGCGCATCGAGTGTGCGGGCATGAATCGGTGAGGAAGAAAACGATGATCCCCTAGAGCCTCAGATTCATGCATCAATTCCGCCGAAAAAGCACTGTCATTTGGATGCGCCTGTGTGCGTTTTTCTTCTGGTTGCTTCTCTTTTCAGGTCTGGGATTGGTGGTTTTTACGGTTTACGCCATCTTGAAGAACACCAATGAGATGATGATGCGCTTGCTGTTTGCCATCGCTGGTTTCGTCGGATGTTGGCTACTCTACATTTACACGGCATTAATGTGCAAATGCCCGCTTTGTCGCAGTGGCCCCATGACTCCCAATCGCTGCGCGAAACATCGACAAGCTGGGAAATTCCTCGGTAGTTACCGGTTGAGGGTCGCAACGACAGTATTATTATTCAATCGCTTTCGCTGTCCCTATTGCGGCGAGTCAACTCGCTGCAGCGTGAAGCCAAAGCAACCCGAGTCGAAATGATCGATGCCCTTTTTTTTGGCGCTTGATCCGCCATGAATGGAGCAAACTATTCTACCATCAAGCGAAGTTTTTCTTCATCGATGATGGCAACGCCCAGCGCTTCGGCTTTGTCACGTTTGGACCCGCCCGCTTCGCCACAGAGGAGGTAGCTGGTGCTGGCGGATACGGAACCGCTGACCTTGCCACCTTTGCTTTCAATCCATGACTTGATTTCATCGCGCGGTGCGCTGAGTGTTCCCGTAATCACAAAAGTTTTTCCCGCCAGTGGTTGTTGAGAAATATCGATTTCCTCCGGTCGCGGTTGGTAGTTCTCGGATTGCGGATCCAAGCCATGCTGATGCAATGCATCTAACAGTTTTTTGCCGGCGGCAGACTGGAAATAATCGATAATACTCTGGGCTGCCACGGTAGCGACATCCCCAGAAATCGCGTATGGCAAAAGTATCGGATTTTTCTTTTTTGCATCGGGACGCGTATCTTGGCTGAGTTCGGCAAGGAGTGAGGAATGGGCGAGTTCCGAAAAATTCTGGTGCAGTCGTGATAGTTCTTTTGCCGCACTCTCGCCGATCTGACGGATCCCCAGGGCATAGATCCAGCGCCTGAGTGGTTTGCGACGTGCGTCAGCTAGCCCGTCGATGATCTTTTGGGCATTTTTTTCGCCAAAGCGTCTTGGTTCCGTATCGGTGCCGAGGTTGAGAGGACCCAGTTGATCGAGGCTCAGCGAAAACAAATCCAACGGGCTGCGACAGAGTTCCTCACGAACCAATGCTTCCGCCACCGATTCGCCCAAAGACGGAATGTCGAGAGCTTTGCGAGATGCGAAATGCTTGATCCGTGTAACTGCCTGAGCTGGACATTGGAAATTGGTGCAGCGCCAGGCGACGAATCCGTCCTCTTGCGAGATTGGTCCACCGCATGATGGGCAGATCCCACCGACATGATCGTAGAGAGAGAATGGTGTAGAGCCATCGGTTTGTCGGATTACCTTGACGACAGCGGGAATGATTTCCCCGGCTTTTTCAATCAAGACTCGGGATCCGATACGGATGTCTTTTTTGCTGATCTCTTCCTGATTGTGGAGGGTGGCACGGGAGACCGTGGTGCCGGAGACCTGCACGGGCTCCAGCTCGGCAACAGGAGTAAGAACACCGGTCCTGCCTACCTGAATCGTTACGTCAATGAGTGTTGTTTCTTTTTGCTCCGGTAAAAATTTGTAAGCCGCTGCCCAGCGTGGTGCGCGCGAAGTAAAACCTAACAATTCACGGTCCGCACGGTCCAACACTTTGATCACAGCACCGTCGGTGGCATAATCAAGATTGTGTCGATTGACATTGAGGTTTGCGATCGCGGCAAGTGCTTCTTCGAGTGTTTTTGCGTAAATCACAGGTTTGTTGCGCGGAATACGCAAAGCATCGAGCATTTGGTGAAAATCTTCTTCGCGATGCAATTCCGGGCCTTCGTATGCACCGAGTCCATGAGCAAGAAAAGCGAGGGGGCGTTTCGCCACGACTTTCGGATCAAGTTGTTTAAGCGTGCCTGCCGTCGCATTGCGAGGGTTGGCAAAGGTGGCTAGCCCGGCTTCATCGCGCTCTTCATTCATGGTTGCAAAAGCAGCATTCGGCATGAAAATTTCACCCCGAACTTCCAACAATTCCGGTATGTTTTCACCTGTCAGCACGGTTGGTATGCTGCGGATCGTGCGAACGTTTTGGGTGACATCATCTCCGGTGGTGCCATCACCGCGCGTGGCGGCGTAATCCAATTTTCCGTCACGATAGACGAGAGTGACTGCGACGCCGTCGATCTTCGGTTCGATCGTAACAGCCACTTGATCGCGCGATAGGTTTTTTTGCAAACGTTGGTAGAATTCGATGAACTCTTGCTCAGGACATGCCGCATCTTTCAGTTCGAACACATCATCGATGCTCAGCATCGGCACGAGGTGTGAAATCTGTTGAAATGCATCGAGTGGTTTCCCTCCGACTCTCTGAGTCGGGGAGTTTGGATCATCGAACTCGCGATGCTTTGCTTCCAGTTCTTCCAATTGACGGTATAACTTGTCGTATTCTGCGTCGGAAATTTCCGGCTGAGCCCGCTGATAGTAGAGATCGTTGTGGTAATTCAACAATCGTCGCAATTCGAGAATGCGGTTTTCAGGGCTCGGGGTGGCAGCGAGGGAAAAAAGATCGTCCATGGCAAATGAGATGACATGCATATAATGACAGGGATTGGCGATTTGTCACAATCTCAATCTGTAACAAGCCAAATAGATCGATCAGTGAAGGGCACACCGTTGCAAATGACAATGATCAGAAAGAATCGCCTGAGTTTGGTGGTAATAGGAAACGAATGAAGTTATCACACCTTACTCAAATCGGTATCAGCAGCCTTGCACTGCAATCGGGAATGTTGGTTGCGCCTTTGGATGCGAAGCCAGCACCCGCTGCGGCGGCAGTGTTGAATCAGCAGGGGGAAGCGCTCAAGGCAAAATACACTGGAATCTTGACCGATTTGCAACAGCAGACGATCAAAATTCTGCCCGTGTTGGATGAACGAAAAGTGGTCGACCTCAAGAATGCGGCCGAGTCCACACAAAAGGCCATGGCAGCTGTGGAGGTCGCTCAAAAAAACGCAGGTTTGGTCGGAAGCGCCAAGGGCTTGGTGGATCATGCCAAAGGGAAATGGATTGGAGGCGCGGAAAAAGCGATTGTCTTGGCCAAGGAATCTCTGGCGAAAGCAAAAGACGCCACGGCACGTGCAACTGCGGAGAAGGAATTGGCAAAATGGGAAGCGAATCGACAAGAAGGATTGAAAGCTTTGGCAGAGCGTCAGGCTCAGTTGGATGAGGCGTTGAAGTCTGAGGTCGCCAACAAAAAAATCCTCGATGAAGCGAATGTCGCTTTGACCAAAGCCAAGGAAGCTGAAGCGCGGGCTGCGAAGTCGTTGATGGACCAGATGGCTCCTGTTTTGGCCAAGGATCAGATGGACGCCAAACTGGCCAAGTGCGTGGTGCTGCTTCATGCCACTCCCTCCGGTCTTGCATCCTACGCGTCCCAGGGACCGGAGCAGGCCCTCACTGTTGAGCGCTTGTTAAGCGATGACGAAATGATGAAAGCCATGCTTGTTGCTGGTGGAGCTCGGTTCGGTCATTACGGACGAGCCATGGAAATTTACATGGCGATACAGAAGTCGAGTCCACGTTCGAAAGAGGGAAACTTGCAGCGTTTGGCACTGGCTACGGCGTTGGAGCATGCCAAACCTATAGAACAATCGCATCCAGCTTCGGTTACGAACGGCGCGGAGTTCATTGATCCCGTTAAGCGCTATCAGCATTACGAGAAAGCTTATTTGGACGGTGAACTTGATCCCTCATTCAAGAACTTCACCGTTTGGGAATATCGTATGGTGGTGAATTGCGACGCACCGGATGAAATCCTGCAATGGGGGCGCACGATGCTGCGGAATTACCGTCCCGATCACATTCTGATGAATGACTATGGATGGCGTTATGTCTCAGCCGTAAAAACGGAAGTGCCTTATGGATCACAGAATGTGCAATTTGACATTCCCACCCAGCATCAATACCAGAATATCATCAAAAACGGCGGAGTTTGTGGACGTCGCGCTTTCTTTGGTCGATTCGTCTTGAAGAGCTTTGGCATACCCACCTGGGGTGTGACGCAGAAAGCCCATGCCGCACTCAGTCACTGGACCCCGAAAGGATGGGTCGTCAATCTCGGTGCTGGTTTTCATGCCAGCTGGTGGGACAAGGAGGAGGTTTCTCTTAGTGGAACACAGTTTTTGTTAGAGGCGCAGGCACGTGTTCATGCCGATGAATACATCAGAGTATTGCGCGCGCAGTGGGTGAGCCGCATTCTCGGCGAACAGTCCTACAATGAGCGCAAAAAAATCGCCGGCGGACTGTGGAGCAATGTGGCGCTCTATCAAATGAAAGTTCTTGCCGAGTCATCTTCAACCCTGGGACCATTGGGGCAGGATCTCGCGGAGGCGAACGAGCGTGAGCAGAAAATTTCCTCTGCCACGGTATCGAAAGCGGATACCGAAATTTCCGTGAATCAGGGTGTGATCACAATTCCCGCCGCAGCTCATTCCAAGGTTTCGGGCAAATCCGCGGCAATGAAGAGCTTCAGCGGAGGTATGCAAATTCATGTGCTGGGAGGAACCAAGGCGGAATATGTGGTAGAGGTGCCCCGTTCTGGAAAATACGCAATCACCAGCCGTGTCGCCACCGTGCAGGATGGTCAGCAGGCGACGATCAGCGTGAATGCAGCCAAGCCTCTTGCCATGATGATTCCCTACACGGTGGGGATGTGGCAAACGAGCGCGCCGGTCGAAGTAATTCTACAACAGGGGAAAAACACGATCCAATATGAATTATTGACGGGTAGCCGTGGTGTGACGATCAAGGAATTCGCGCTGACACCCCTCAAATAATTTGTTTTCTTCTGCATATGAAATTTTTCCTCTATCTTTTCGCCCTGGGTTTTTGTGCGCTCGCTCATGCGGTCACGGATAAACCCAATATCATTTTCATTCTCAGTGATGATCTCGCACAAGGTGACCTGGGTTGCTATGGGCAGAAGCTCATTCAGACTCCGCGGATAGATCGCATGGCACGTGAAGGGACGCGGTTTTTGCAAGGGTATTGTGGCACCACCGTTTGCGCCCCAAGTCGCACATCGTTGATCACAGGTCTCCACAGTGGTCATTCGCCGGTGCGCGGAAATTGGGAAATCGCCCAGGGAGAAGGGCAGTATCCTCTTCCCAAGGAGATCGTGACCGTGGCGGAAATCCTCAAACCACAAGGCTATGCCACCGCCGTCATGGGGAAATGGGGCATGGGGATGTTCGATACCAGCGGCAGTCCGTTGAAACAGGGATTCGATCACTTTTTCGGCTACAATTGTCAACGCCACGCTCATTCGTATTTTCCTGCCTATCTCTATCGTGATGATCAGCGCTTTGAGCTGGAGGGGAATGAAAACAATGGGCGCAAGGTATACGCACAGAACTTGATCCAGCAGGACGTTTTGCAGTGGGTACGCAGCAAAAAAGACCAGCCGTTTTTCTTGTATTACGCGGTTACTTTGCCTCACGGAAAGCACGAAATCGATGACTACGGAATCTACAAGGACAAGCCTTGGACCAATGAACAAAAAGCCTATGCCGCTCAGGTCACCCGTCTCGATAGCGATGTGGGCGCTCTGCTGGATTTGTTGAAGGCGTTGCATATGGACGACAAGACTCTGGTCATGTTGGCCGGCGACAACGGATCATCGTTTTCGCCGCAGTCTGACATCGGAAAACGATTTGATCAGGCTTCGAACGGGATGCGTGGTTTCAAACGTGGGTTGTATGAGGGAGCGTTGCGTCAAGCGGCGATTGCCCGCTGGCCGGGTAAAATCCCCGCAGAAAAAGTTCGTGCCGAAGCATGGGCATTTTGGGATTTTCTTCCCACGGCGGCACAGATGGCTGGTGCGGAAATCCCCTCTCAATGCAAGACGGATGGGTTGTCCCTGTTGGATTTTTTGCAAGGTGGACCAGCACCGAAGCGTGAGTGTTTTTATTGGGAACTGCACGAGGGCAAGCCGATCCAGGCGGTGCGCTTTGGAGAGAATCTGCAATGGAAAGCTGTCAAAAACGGACCCAATGCAGTGATCGAACTCTACGATCTGCAAAAAGATCCTGCCGAGGCGAACAATATTGCTGCCGAGAATTCTCAGATCGTGGAGCAAGCAAAAGCTCTCTTGCTGGCATCACATACGAAAAACCCGGACTGGCCGCTTGATGGCCCGGCGTCAGTGCGTCTGAATCAAAAACAAAAACCGACGAGACAGAAACGCTGAGTTTGCAGTGCTGAGGTAGCTTCACTTTGCTTCAAGCATCCGTTTCAACAACCACTTGCAGACCGAATGTTTGAGTGAAGAGGTCGGCTTTGGATTGCATTGCCAGTTGTTCCACTGTGGCATCATTGACTCCCTGGAGTTTGAGAATCATTTTATCCTGCTGGATGACAATTCCGATATCGTTGACTCGCTGGTGATGGGTTCGTTCCAGGGCATCGGCAACGCGTAAAAGCGAAGCCAGTTTGCACACACGAACGCGATCAGTCGAGCTCAGGACGGCGTAATCCGGATGATCGGGACGAGGTGTGGAGTGCCTGTGATAACGGGCAACCAGTGCCACCAAGGTGATATCGAGGCGATCCAATCCGAAAATTTCCGAGTTGAGGATGATGTATTGCGAGTGCTTGTGATGCGAGCGGGGGCTGATATAGGAGCCTACTTCGTGAAGAATGGCAGCGCATTGCAAAAGAAGTGCTTCATGATCACCCAAGTGATGGAGTGGTTTGAGGTGTTTGAACAAATGAAGACACAACCGAGATACATGATCTCCATGACGGGGGTCGGAGTGGTAGCGTTCAGCCAGAATGTGGGTGGCGCGCAGGACTTCCTCCTCAAAGGTCCCAATCAGGGTCTTGGAAATCAACAGGTCATGCAGAAGTCCTTGTTCGTAATCTGATACCGGCAGAAACATTTCCGGCAAACGCAGCATTTCGGTGATTGCAATCGCAATTTCAAGAGCCGGTAACAGTGCTTCCGCCGTATGGTAGTCGAGGTTGAATTTCCTGACCAAATCGTAGTCTGACAATGCGGCGGCCTGCTGGGTTAGTTGTTTGATCGCTTTGAGAGAACAAGCCTGTCCCGGCTTGTTGAGGAACGGTGCCATCAGCTGAATCTCGTAGCCGATGATCACAAGTGCTTCGATTTTTTCCGATTGATAATCGACTCGGATTTGCTCGAGATTGCCGCTGGCGTGTTGACGGATCAGATCGAGAAGCGCCGAGCCCTCGGCGTTCGAATGTTGCACCGCCTCACGGGTGCGATGTGTTCCAAGCCGGTATGATGTGTAACGTGCGATGACACCTTTTTTGAAAAGCAGCGCTCTGGTGTTTCCGGGGCCGACATGGATCACGAGCGTGCAGTTACGCTTCATCGCCGGTGTGTCCATGAGCCGCCTTCTTGTCTTGAGGTAGATGAGACGGGTCATTTCCCCGTCGTCGATGGGGTCAAGGTTGATCCCGCAAGCAACCCGGATCCGATTGAGGAAAACATCGTGATTGCTCGCTTCGGGAAGAATGTTGGTCGCCACCGCACGGGTGAAATGTTGCTCTGGAAGTCCTAGTTCACGCAGCGTTTTTTGATAACCGTGAAGAATGCTCACAATCCGCTCGGTAGTGCTCGCGGAAATGACACCACGTCCAAATATATCATGTGCCAGTGGCGCTGGTTGCTCCAAAAAGTCGATAGGGCTGATTGAGCCGTCCGCTTCCTGTTGTCCAATCAACAAAGATACGGAGCTGGCACCGATGTGGAGAGAGACGACCTGCATGACCTTGTCATGATGATCAGAGATGGGATTGAGGAAAAGAGCAAAATGCCGTATCTGTGTGAACTTTACGATGCGTGTCCGAGCAGCGCTTCTGTCATGCGCAGGGCATCCACATTGACGCGGATATCGTGAACACGATGAATCATGGCTCCTCGCTCTCTTCCCATTGCAGTCATGGCCACAGTAGGCCACAGGCGTTGCTGAAGATCATGATTACCCAGAAGCTGACCGATAAAGGACTTTCGCGAGACCCCCAATAGCAGAGGACGCTGTTCGACGACCAGTTGAGCTAGATTGTCTAACAAACTGCGATTGTGCTCTGTGGTTTTTCCAAAGCCAATACCGGGATCAAAACACAGTGACTCGGCATGGAGACCGGCTTGCGTTAATTCGTGGAAGCGTTGTTCAAAAAAACGCCTCACATCTGCTACTACATCGGCGTATTGCGGATGAATTTGCATCGTCCTTGGAGTGCCTTGCATGTGCATGATCACTACTGCGGGATGGAATTTTTTGCACACATCGATCATCGCTGGGTCGGCTCGCAGGCCGCTGACATCATTCACGATATCTACACCGGCTTCCAGAGCCGCATGAGCGACCGAGGCTTTCGAGGTGTCGATCGAGATCAAACCATTCCATTCGAGCCGCAATGCATGGATTACCGGGATGACTCGCCGTAATTCTTCTTGGGCCTCTACCTCGGGCGCTCCCGGGCGGGTGGATTCTCCTCCGATGTCGATGACATCCACACCTTCGTGAATCATCTTCCGTGCATGGGCAAGGGCTTGAGAGACACTCACATAATTACCACCATCGGAGAACGAGTCCGGTGTTGTATTCAGGATTCCCATGATCAGTCCCCGCCTGGAGAGGTCGATGCATTGATTACGGGTTCGCCATTTCATCGAAAACAAACAAGCACACCCGCGGCCATCCTGCAAGTGCTTCAATGGGTTTTTAGGTAGCGATAATACACCTCCAATGACAGCGTGGCCAGACAGGTGCGATAATGCAGGGCGGTGGGGGAGTTATGGGTAAAAAAGGCGCCGGGTGAAAGCACAGATTGTCCCCCTCCTGGTGTCGGCCATGAGCCATCGGCTTGTTGCTTTTGCATGAGTGCGGGAATCAGACGTGACTGGTATTTTTCCCATTCATCGCCACCGCGTTGAAACATCGCCAGAGCAAGGTAATAGTGGGCGTAAAGATCGCAATCAGCACTGTCGTATGAAAACGGCGCGGATTTCAACACATAGCGCGAGGCCTTGCGCACAGCGGAACTCGAGGTGCGGTCGTTCATCTGCAAACAAAGCATTCCAGTGCCTGTGAGTGTATGCCAAGGTGCCTGTCCCGCGGCTTTGATGCTGCTGTAGCCGAATCCGCCGTCTCGGTCCTGCAGGGACTCGATGTAACGCACGGCATTTCGCAGACAAGCGGTGCGGTTTTTGAAGTCAATCCCCGTCGATCCACAGGCATGCAAGGCTTGAACATGCCAACCCGTGATCGAAAGATCACCACCTCGTGCGGAGTCCTCGGCGTAGCCATAATCCCAGCCTCCGGAGCGGTGTTGTTGGTCGATCAAAAATTGGCCGGCATTGCGCACCGTTTCTTCCAGTTGGGGGATATTCATGTTCCGGCACATCCCCAGCGCTTCCGCCAACGCATAGGTGGCGATGGCCTCTTCATATGGTATCTGATGGGTGTCGCGGTTGGCTGTTAGACGTCCGTTGTTTTGTTGTGCTTGCTGAATCAGATAGACGATGGCTTTCAAGCAGGATTCACCAAACTCATCCGAATGAGGTGTTTCGCAATGTCCGAGATACGATAGCAGTGCCAGACCGGTCATCGCGGAACGATGTTGCGCACCCCAGCCACCATCCCGGGCTTGTGTCGATTTGAGAAAACGAAGCGCGCGGATCACATGTTCATCAAGTTTTGGATCGCCGCCCGAGGATGAGATCAAATTCAGTCTTTCCTGCCTTGAACAGCGATTTTGAAAACCTCCCGGCAGCGAGGCGAATGATCTCTGGCCAGCGTCATCATTTTCGCCGCTCCATCCCTCATCGAAAAAATCTCCTTTTCCCGTTGGTTCGCTCTCTCCCTGATCATCGGTTGCGGCAGGAAAAGAAATCTCGGAAGAGATGTCCGCAAGCAAAAGCCTTGTTTGTCCAGAAGGTGGAGACGATGGCAGGGTCCTGGTTGCGACCTTTGGCGGATCAATCGTTTCGTCGATTTTCGACTCCGCGAAACGGGCGGAGAATTCCACCTGTCGGACCAACGAAGGGGGTAGCAGGATGAACGCTAAGATGAGAGATAGTAAAGTCAACGACAGGATGGCGATGACAATGCTGGTGACCGTGCTACGCCGTTGTTGCTCCTTCAGTGCCTGAGAGGCCTGGATCGATGGTAATGCGTGGATGCTCATGATGTTCTGTATTCCTTTGTGCCCTCCGAATGAACGAAAGGTGTTGAGTGAACGACCGACTTTGTGCCGGTCGTCTCAGTTCAGGAAACAGAACCGCGGCGAGTTTCCCTGTTCGTAACGCGATTCCAATGGAAGTAACGGAACAGGTGTTTTTTCTCTTAGAGAAAAATGAGCGGCTGGGAATTCAAGCTTTCTTTTCCCGCAAAACGGGCAAGGTCTGGGCGACCTTGGCTTTCAGTTCCTTTCCCGCTTTGAATTTGACTACCGCAGATGCAGGAATGTGAATCGACTTTTCCGGGTTGCGCGGATTGCGGCCGATTTTTGCTTTGACTTCGACGGCCTGAAATACTCCAAAGTTCCGAATGATGACTTTTTCTCCTGCGCAGAGTTGATCGGTGACGGACTCCATGAATTGATCGATGATCTCCGTGACAACAGATTGTGTGAGTTCCAAATGACTGAGTTTATTGGTGATATCGACGATGAGATTGCGCTTGGTCAGTGAGGCCATGGTGGAAAATTATAGAATGATTGGGGTTGCCGTTAGAGAATCACAAACACGAGGATTTGTCGCGCGAAATCATGAAGCGAAAAGGGTTTTTTACGGCATTCATGATTCCGAGATTTGTTGTGTGGTTTTAAAGTGAAGCTTTGCCACTTTCCCGAGGGCGTCTTGACCGTGTTTTGCGATGATCTCGTGTGCTGCGCGGATCACATGGGCAGAAGCACCAAGTGGTAGGTCAACACCTCCCGCTGAGGAAGTTTTTTCCATCCACTCGACAAAACGATCGCGCGCCAAAATGGATGCGGCGGCGACAGCGATATCGGACTCGGCTTTGGTTCTCTGGTCCAGTTGGATTTGCAATCCCTTGGTCGACAAAGCTTTTTGTAATACGTGGGACTTGGCGAATTGATCGCTCAATGCGCGTGGGCAACCAGGTGATTGCAAACAGAGTTTTTCGATCACGGTGGCATGTCCCCAGGCCAATAATTGATTCAGATTACGAAACTTCGCATAGAGTTCGTTGTAGCGAAGCGGTGGCAAGGTCAAAATGTGGTAGGCTATCCCGGGTGTTTCACGGATGACAGCAGTCAACTGGCGGATTTTTGCGGCGCTGCTGATGCGCTTCGAATCCATGATCCCTGCGTCCATGAGATGTCTTGTGATGGAGCGATCGGTGTAGACTCCAGCGATCACCAAGGGACCGAAGTAATCTCCTTTGCCGCTCTCATCGATACCAAAGTGTGGTTCGAACATCTCGGGTTGATGCACTTCCTCGTATCCCAGCATCGCTTTTCCGAGGATTTTGGGCTCGAGGTGAAATTCGATGAATTCCCGGGTATCCTTCCCCTGAATCAATACTTTTGGACCTTTCTGATAGACGCTGACCGAGAGTTTGCCTTTTTTGGCGGCATAAAGGGTGTGTTCCTTTGCCACAAACTCAAAACTCATACTGACCAGCAAATCGCGCAATTTTTTAGCCTGCAGTGTGGTAAGGAAGGCGGTGTGCGATTTCATGCGGGAATGAGATCATCATAAAAGGATGATGGTGGTCAGCAATACGAAAAATGAGAAAAGGATTTGCCGGAATCTCAGGATGTTTCATGGTTGGTGCATGTTGAAACCTCTCTGCAACGATGATCTGAATCATCAGGTCTCAAAGTTCCGTGATCTGCTCGTGGACTGGTTTCGTCAGGAAGGTCGGGATTATCCATGGCGAAGAACGCAGGATCCTTACGAGATATTGGTTTCTGAAGTGATGTTGCAACAAACCCGTCTGGCTGTAGTGCTTGGCAAAGGATATTATCACCGGTTCATGGCCGAATTTCCCTCGGTTCATGATCTGGCCAAAGCGGATGAGCGGTCCCTTCTTCGCGTGTGGGAGGGGTTGGGTTATTATCGGCGCGCGCGCATGTTGCAGTCCACGGCAGTTGCTGTTTGTGAACGTCATCAGGGACGATTTCCTATCGAGGAAAAAGATTTGTTAGAACTACCGGGAATCGGTCGCTACACCGCCGCCGCGCTGAGGAGTTTTGCTCACAATCTGCCATCGCCACTGGTGGATGGCAATGTGATGCGCGTTTTTGCCCGTTTGTTCGATGACAGCACTCCGATCGATTCGACGCAGGGGATTCATCGCGCCTGGCAACGTGCTGAAGATTTATTGGATCGTCAGCATCCACGTTTGTTCAACTCCGCTTTGATGGAATTGGGGCAGCGGATCTGTCGAGTGGGGGCACCCGATTGTCTCGATTGTCCGGTATCGTCATTTTGCCGCACGACCCAACCGGAAATGTTGCCTGTCAAAGCCAAGCGCACGGAAACAACCGAAGTGGTGGAACGTGCCATCTGGAATTACCGATCCGATGGCCACCTGCTTTTGCATCGCGAATCCGGTAGTCGACGCAACGGTTTGTGGCGACTGCCGCAGAGAGACGAGCATCTTCTCGGGTCTCGTCCGATCTTGTTAGAGATGGCTTATGCAATCACCCGTTTTCGTGTTCGATTGATGGTGTATGAAGGAAATGAAATGGAACCCGAGGAGGGAGATGCTTGGGTCGCCTTTTCCGATCTGGAGTCCCTTCCGATGGCCTCTCCTCATCGCAAAGCGCTGCGCTCACTTTTGCACTGAGATGGTTGAGGCCATTTTTTGTTCACAGATGGCATAATCCTGCTCTGATAAACAACACGGATCCGCGGCGATGAAATGTCTGGGCGCGACTTCCGTGAGAGGCATGTCACGGTCGATGGTTTGCGGATAGAGTGGATGTTGGATACGGTGCCCGAACGCACTCCCTCTTGGCGGGTTGATCGGCGAGGGGACATCGCCTTCGAGAAGAATTCTGTTTTTTCTTGCCGCGGGATCGGCAATTGGAATCGCCGATAATAGTGCCTTGGTGTAGGCATGTCGAGGATTCCGATAGATCTCATCGGCATCAGCCAATTCGACAATTTTCCCCAGATACATCACAGCCACACGATCGCTGATGTGTTTCACGACGGCGAGATCGTGGGCAATAAAAAGATAGGCCATGCCCATTTCCTGTTGTAGTTCCAGCATCAGATTCAGCACTTGTGATTGCACTGAAACATCGAGAGCGCTGACAGGTTCGTCGCAAATCATAAGTTTGGGTTTCAGCGCAATCGCACGAGCGATGCCGATGCGCTGGCGCTGTCCTCCGGAGAACTCGAAGGAATATTTGTCCGCGGAACTGCTGGGGAGTCCCACGCGGTCGAGCAACTCGTTGACCCATTTGCGGCGATCTTCCTTGGTGCCAATCCCATGAATCAGATAGGGTTCCTCCAGGATCGAGCGAACGCTGTGTCTGGCATTGAGCGACTCCGATGGATCCTGGAAAATCATCTGCATCTCGCGTCTCAGAGGACGGATGCTCCATTGACTCGCTTGGCTGATATCACGTCCTTGGAAAACAATGTTGCCCGATTGCGGTTTGTATAGCCGAACAATGCCCTTGCCGAGCGTCGATTTGCCACAACCCGATTCTCCCACCAGTCCCAGTGTCTCTCCCGGTTTGATGGCGAAGGAAACGTCGTCCACGGCTTTTACGGAGCCAACCTGACGTTTCAACACGCCTCCCAACACGGGGAAATGGATTTTGAGATTTTGAACGCTGAGAAGAGATGTTTCCATATCCGTTAGAGAGTTTCCACACATTCGGGACAGGCCTCGACCCAGTGGTTGGGAGAAATTTCCTTCAATGGTGGGCGGTCGCGCAAGGTGGAGCCTTGGCGATTCATTCGTTGGCAAAAGCGGCATCCCGTGACGAAATTCTGCAGTGATGCCACCATGCCGGGAATGACGGGTAGTGGTTTTTTGCGCGGACTGTCAAGATGGGGCATTGATGCCAATAGGCCACGTGTGTAGTCGTGACGAGGTTGACAGAAGATTTCCTGAACCGGTGCGCGTTCGACCACTCTGCCACCATACATCACCACCACTTCGTCGCAGGTTTCCGCAATCACCCCGAGATCGTGCGTGATCAGGATCATCGACGTGCCGAGTTGATCCTGTTGTTCCTTGATCAAATCCAGAATTTGCGCCTGAACGGTAACGTCCAGGGCGGTGGTGGGCTCATCGGCGATGATCAAATCGGGTTTGCAGGCAAGCGCCAGCGCGATGACGATGCGTTGACGCATGCCTCCGGAAAGCTGGTGCGGGTAGTCGCAGATACGCGATTCCGGAGCGGGAATCCGCACGAGCTTGAGCATTTCCATCGAGGCATCCCAGGCGTCTTTTTTGTTCATGCCTTTGTGCAGGATGAAACATTCGCTCAGTTGTTTGCCGATGCGATGCACGGGATTCAATGCGGTCATCGGTTCCTGGAAAATGACGCCGATTTCGTTGCCTCGTATTTTCTGCATTTCCTTGGCAGTCGAAGTGACGAGATTACGTTCTTTGAATAAAATCTCACCTTCCAGAATGCGTCCGCTGGGTTGGGGCAGCAGTTTCACGATGGACATGGCGGTGACACTTTTGCCGCATCCTGATTCGCCGACGATTCCCACGGTCTGTCGTTTGTGAACGCGGAAGGAGACTTGATCGACAGCGCGCAGCAAGCCGGCGTCCGTATCGAACGCGGTGATCAGTTTTTTCACTTCCAACAATGCCTCACTCATCATTACCTCCTGATTTTACCCGATAGTCATCGTAGACACGGTTGACTTCGGGATAGGTTTTTCCCTCGCGCATCGCGGCCTGGGTTTCCCGCTTCATTTCCTCATCGATCCAGAACACATATCCCATCTCGGGTTCATCACTAATACGGATGTTGTGCTTCTCCGGCCACCTCACCCAGCGCCAGTAGGCGTATCGGTAGAAATCTTTTTTCCAACCCGGCGACCATAGTGCTTCATCGTGAATGATTTCTTCAATGCGATGACTGGTTGATTGAACCTCCTCTTCACTGCGTGCATTGCGGTTGGCTTCGAGGATTTTGTCGGTGACCGCATTGGCATACGTGAAGATGTTGTTGGTCATCGCCCGAGGAGTTTTGGTTCCCGGTTCGTAGGCGTCACTCGAGTGGAAGAACTCAAAATAATCGGGGAAGGGGGGCGTAATGCCCCATGCGGTAAAGGCAATCTGATGTTTTTTCTGTGAGCATTTTTGAAAGCTTTCGGTGCCATCGAGAGCTTCTAATTTGTATTCGACTCCCGCCTTGAGCGCTTCTTCCTTGAGGCGCTGCATGATCTGATCCGTAAATGCCGATTTGGCATAGGTGATGGTAAATGAGAGTTTCTGACCTTGATCATCAAGCCAAACCCCATTGTTGTCTTTTTTCGTATAGCCTGCGCGGGCAAAGGCTTCCGCGGCTTTTGCGGCAGAAAATTCACGGGTGACGATCGATGAATTGGAAAATTTACCGAAACCGTCGTTGAGAATCTGCAGGCGATTGGCATCACCGCGCATATCGTAATCGATGACTCGTTGCCAATGGGTTGCAAGCTGCAGTCCGATTCTGATATCTCGATTGGAGAGTGGCGGATACGCTTGATTGAAATAAAGTCCATACGGGCTGCGTGGGTAATCGTTGAAAAATGTGGCCTTTTCCACGTAACCGTCAAACACGGCGGGGATTTCGGTTTTTTCATACCAAAATTTCGGTTGCCCCAGCGGGAATAATTCGATTTCGCCGCGCTTGAAAAGAACGAAGGCTTTTTCCATCTCGCGGATCAACTTGTATTCGATGCGGTCGGGATTGTAGAGGTAGCGATAGTATTTCAAGTCCCTGGCCCACCAGTTTTTGACGCGGCTCAGGGTGATCGACTCTCCTTTCTTGATGTCACTCTCAAGAATCTGATAGGCTCCCGTTGTGGGACGGGGGCGCCAGTTGTATCGGGTCTCGAAGTCGGGGCCAAACTCACGATAGAATTTTGCTTGGAAGGGAAGCAGGTTTGCGTAAAAAGCCGCGCGCGGTTTTGGATTGGCGAGACGCACACAAAGATAATCTTTCCCAAAGGCGGTGATGCCATGAAATTGTTCACCATAGAAGGTGCGATACCATTGTTCCGTGAGATAGGGAGATAAGTAGACGAAAAAAGACATGAAGAAGTCATCCGTCGTGATTTCTTCCCCATCCGACCAACGAGCCAGTTCATTGATGTGGAAGTAGACCGTTTGTTGATCCTCGGCAACCGCCCAACGATCGGCGATACCGGGTATCAGTTTGCCCGTGTTGGGATGCGAGCCGATGAGTCCCATCTCGATGTAATCCCAGTGATACGCACGGAAGTTGTTGTTACCACCTTTGCCGAGGCAGCGGATCGTGGGTGGATATGCCATGCCGGGAAAAAATGTATGGTAGGTCCCGCCTTTTTTGGCTTGGGGTGATCCGATTTCCGGATCTTCCATGTTGGTTTGCCAAATGAGATTCGAGGGAAGTTCTGTTTCATTCCTGCGTTGAAAAAATACGCCGTCGGTGATTTTTTTCTCTGTCATGGCCAAGGACCGCTCAGCCTCGGCACGTTTATCAGGATCCTGAAGCGTGTTGATTTCACTTTTCAGTTGATCGATTTTTTCCCGAGCCGACTGTTGTGATTTCAGGTTATAATTCTCGTAGAATTGCTCCCGTTCAGCGGAATTGTCCACTGGTATAAATGACTGCTTCTGCTCACAGTGATTGAGCAGCAGAAGTAAGAAAGACAACATGAGGCAACGATAAGGCATCAGGAATAAGTCGTGAATTTTTTCGGATCAAACGCCTCGCGAATGGCTTCACCCACGAATGTAATCAACAACAGCAATGTCACCAGGATCACAAAAACAGAACCTACGATCCATGGCGCTTCCAAATTGGCAAGACCATCCGCAAGTAGTGTGCCCCAGCTCGGATATCGGTCCGGCAGACCAAAGCCGATGAAATCCAAGGCGGTGAGTGAGGTGGCCACTCCCGTGACATAAAATGGCACCAAGGTGATGGTCGTGGACAAGACGTTGGGCAAAATGTGTCGGAAGATGATACGCGGCATCCCCGCACCCAGGACACGGGCCGCGGCTACATAGTCTCGTTGACGTTCCTTGAGTGCTGCCGTTCGCTTGTAGATGCTGACACCGATCCAGGAAAAGAAGCTCATGACCGCGACAATCGCCACAATTGAGACATGATCGCGTCCGATTCTCGAAGCAATGATCATGACAATGAAGAGAAATGGAATGTTGCTCATGATTTCGATTACGCGTTGTGTTACCAAATCGAACCATCCGCCGAAGTATCCGCTGATCAGGCCGACACCGATTCCTATTGTAAACGTGAGTAAAACGTATAAGATGGATGCTTTGCAGACCACCTGCAAGCCGCCATAGATTTGCGCGAATAAATCCCACCCGCGCGAGTCCGTACCAAGCAAATGCCTGCGTTTCCAAGAAGGCGCGCAGGGCGGGTATTTCAAGGCGTAGTAGTCATCTGATTTCATCTTCTCCACATCCGCTTCAGCGCCTCCGCTGACTTCCTGACTGGCTCTTGTTCCCGCGTTCCATTGTTCTTTGCCGATGGGATCGCCATTGCGGTTGTAGAGCGTTGCCAGCCCCTGCAATTTTCCGCTGCGAAACGTCGCTTCTCGCTGCTTTGCATCAGGACTCATGGGATCGTAGGAGGTAGCCAATCCTTGATAGGGTTTCGTGCTGCCAGGTTCGTAGTAAACTCCTTCGCGTCTGACCAATTCAATTTTTTGCAACTCGTCCGTGTCAAAAGTCGTATCCCAGGGGATCAAGGGCATGATCACAAAATTTCCATCGTTTTCACGCGAGAATGATTTCTTCAACTCGCGGTAATCGACGGCTTGCTCCGCCGCCCCACCAAAATGATCTGCGGAAATATTTTTTCGAACAAATGCGGGGAAAAACCAGCTTCCCTCGTATTTTACGATGAGTGCTTTTTTCCCGACCATTGCGTGATCCGGCAGAGTGAGAAGAACCAGACCGGTTAATAGGAGAAACGAACGATGGCCGCGCGTCAGCGAACGGAAGCGATTCATTCGGCGCAGTGTCATCGGGTTCCATTCGAAGTTCGTCCCGAGAAACCATAGGGTAATGGCACTGATCATCAACAGTGCCAGCCAAAGACAACCGATGACGTCAGAGAAATGATCAGCGAAGCCGGGGAATGCGGATTTCATCCCCTCGGTCAGTTCAAAGCTGAAAAACCATCGTAACGTAGGAAGTTCAAGTGCATACCAGTGGCCCAACGCCGCCAGAACGGCGGTGAAAAACATGACGAGTGCGATTTTGCGGGGAAAAGTCATGAACAAATCATTCAAAAGAGATTTTCGGATCCACCAGAGCGACCGCCATATCGGAAATCATATTACCCACGAGCATCAGAAAAGCAGCGATGGTGAGTGTGCCCATGATGACATATTCATCCCGTTCAATCAAAGCATTAAACTGCAGCAAGCCGAAGCCGTTGATGTCGAAAATCTTTTCGATGAACATGCTTCCCGCTACGAGGATGCTGACGTTCCCGCCCACCGTGGTGGCCAGCGGAATCAGCGAGTTAAGGAGCGCATGGCGAAATACAGCACGGCGGAAACTCACTCCCTTCGCAATCGCCGTGCGCACATAATCCGCGGCCAGGTGATCCATCAGACTATTTTTCACCATCATCGTCATCATGGCAAACGCGCCCACCAGATAACAAACGAGTGGCATGGCGGCGTGAACGAGAAGATCCTTGATTTGTCCCAGCAAGCCGAGTTCTGAAAAATTTTCGCTCACGAATCCGCCCATCGGGAAATAGCCTTTGGCGCAAACGTAGACGACCAACAAGGCACCCAACGCATATCCCGGAACAGCATAACCCGCGAACACCACGATGGAGCTGATGTTGTCGAGCCAACTCCGGTGTTTGATGGCTTTGACAATACCCAGCGGTAAACAAATGCCGTAAATCAAGATGATTTCGATCACGCCATAAAACACCGAGATCGGCATCCTTTGGCGAACCATGACGGAGACAGGTTCTTGGTATTTCATGGAGGATCCCAGCTTTCCTTGGAGGAGACCCGCATACCGTGATTGAAAAATTTCCGCACGGTAGGGCGTGTCATCAGGCATGGCAATCGCGCCGGGAACCCATTTTTTCCAGATTTTCAACTGATCGGCTGGTGACTGGATGCGAACCTTCCAGCCATCGGCGCTGGAACCATTGATGCCTTCGATCGAGGCCTTGCCATCCGGTCGGCGGGTGACTTTGACACTCTCGGTAGTGCCTGGAAGTGATACTTCTGTCTCTAATGAATTTTTCTCGAACAACGCGGCACTTTTGCTGATATCTCGGGGCATCACGCCCAGCCACTCGAGATAGTGGACGACATTCGGTTTATCTCGATCGTAATCGCCTGCCAACTTCACAAGCATTTCCGGTTTGAGATTGAAGCCGCTCTGCTCGCGAGATCGTGTTGCCTTTCCCTCTCCCTGCCCCATGAGTTTTTTGAGATCCTCTTCCATCGGTCCGCCCGGCACCAGACGCATGATCACGAAGACTAGTAGCGTGATGCCCAGCAGGGTCGGCGGAATCAGCAGGATTCTTCGGATGAAATACTCTTTCACTTCTCGCTCAGGTTGTTTGTCGGTGTGGCAGTTGGCAAGCCAATCTTGGTGGGAAAACGACGAAGATCCAAGCAGTAGACATGGTTTTCAACCCGGTGGCCAGCTCATGGGTCTGCCACCGAGGATATGGATGTGAAGATGCGGCACGGCTTCGCCACCATCGGGTCCATGGTTCATGACAATACGGAAGCCACTCTCGCTGATTCCCACGGAGCGGGTGATGTGGGAGATTTGAAGCAGCATGTGCCCTAACAGTTCTTTGTCGTCACAAGTCGCTTCGCCGATCCTTGGTATGGGTTTGCGGGGGACAAGGAGAAGATGAATGGGCGCCTGTGGCGCGATATCCCGGAAGCAAACGCAGTGCTCGTCTTGGTAGATAATGTCGGCGGGTATTTCACCCTGACAGATTTTTTCAAACAAAGTAGGCATGATTTTTCAATGATTGCTGTATTGTTCGTGCCACTCTTGATAGACTATGGGGGAAATTTCCGATGGTTTGATTTCCGATCGGCCGCCCCAGAAGACGTTGGTGTAGCTGACGGGAATGCCGATGGCGGCCAGATGGCGATCGATCGCGGCTTTGTGTTCGAGAACGCGCTCTTTTTCCGTGCCATGCACCACGCCCATGATGTTGACATTGCCAAATTGTGGCCCGCCCTCGCGCCAGTAGCAGTGGGTCATGCAAAAGTGGCGGCCTACCTCGGCTCCCGCTTCGATCTCGCGCCCTTTGGGCACGGCCCAATGAAAGAGGCCGTTGAAACGGGTCACGCGTTCGCCGGTGGCCGATGGCTTGACGTGTTCCAAGAAGGTGGAAAAACGTCCGATGACTTTTTTCTGATTCAAGGTTTCGGCGACTTGGCAAAAACGATCCAATGAGACTCCAGCGATTTTCGCACGACCTTCCCACGGATTCGGGCCAACTTCATCCAGCGTCAATTCTTCCTTCAGTGCCAGCAGAACATTCCATTCCTCCTCATCCAGTTCCACGGTCGCGGTGGTCATCATCTTGGCGGGTTCGTCGGTCTTGTCACCGGGCTCAAGCGCCTTGCGTCGCACATGGCCGACTCCCAGCGCGAACACTCCATTGGCAGGCATGAGCAAATATTCGTCGGCTTTGACCAAACGCTTCAACACCGTGGCATGATGATCGAGGGATTGTCCCACAGGAACTTTGAGAGTGGTCCAGAGCCGGTATCCCGAACCGGAGACTTCGGTGTCAGTGGATCGAATCACGACGTGGCCGGAGAAGGGATCCTGTTTCGACATGAAGTCAAAAGCTGCGTTCAGATGTTCTTCCGGCACGCGCCAGGCGACAAGCGCGCCGTGAGCCAATTTGGTCGAGAGAAGAGTTTGTCTTACGCGCCGGATCACGCCGGCTTCGAGCATGGCCTTGATGCGCTCGATCACGGTATCGAATGGCACACCGGATTTTTCGGCGATGACTTGGAACGGATGGGTTTGAAAGCCAGCGACCAAGTCCTCGGAAATGGCGAGAATCTGGGCATTGATCGGATCGGAATGTTCAGTGGGAATCATGGTAGAAGAAAGTTCTGCTCTCATGCGAATGCTGTTCGGAACAACATGAGCCTAAGGCGATGGTTTGGCAACGCGGTTTGGTGCGCGTTTCTTGCGGAAATTTGCGCAGCATCTGTCTGAGTGAGTGGTGACCCGGAAATTACTTGGCCACCTTGGTGATCGATTCGATGACCACATTTTCCGTGGGCACGTCACCAGCAGGTTGGGTGATTTTGTCTTTGGTGACGGGATGAATCATCGTCAGCGGGCGCATCGCTGTGTTGACGGCCTTGATTTTGTCCACCACATCCATGCCTTGCACGACTTTACCGAAAACCGCGTAGCCGTGACCATCGGGGCTGGGTGCGTTCAGCATGGCATTATCAACCACATTGACGAAAAACTGCGCCGTAGCCGAATTGGGATCGCCAGTGCGTGCCATGGCGATCGTGCCGCGATCATTTTTCAAGCCATTTTTGGCTTCGTTTTCGATACCCTTGCCAGTGGCTTTTTCCACGAGGTTTCCTTCTTTCACCTCGAAACCACCGCCTTGAATCATGAAGTTGCCAATGACGCGATGGAAGACTGTGCCGTCGTAGTGTTTTTTGTCGACGTAAGAAAGGAAGTTCGCGACGGTAATCGGTGCTTTTTCCTGATTCAGTTCGACGACAAAGGAGCCGAGATTGGTTTTGACGGTCACTTGCGGAGCGGTGACCGCAGGCGCAGGAGCGGGAGGAATAACTGGCTTGTCTTCAGCATTCATGGAAAAACAAGCGGCAACGGCGAAAAACAATGAGGAGATGGTTCGTTTCATCGGTTGGATTCATAGCGCATGGTTGGCCGACTGGCAACTGTGTCGTGGAAAAATCCCACGAGATGGCAGATGGTGGATTTTCTGTCAGGGCAGGGATTCCGTGGTCCTCTTGCCTTCGGCCCATTGCAGTGTTTCGGCATAGCCAGCGGATTTCGCCAGATCGATCGCACGCGCAAAATCACGTCCGATTTCGCGTGGTGCGTGGGCATCCGATGAAATGACAAGCGGGATTCCCGCAGCTCTGGCGAGTTCAAGGAATTCCGGTGCGGGATACGCTTCGGCACAGGGCTTGTGCCATCCTGCGGTGTTGAGTTCGATGGCGCAGCCGCTGATGGCAATCGCCTCAATCGCCGGTTCGTAAAATCGTCGCAGATCACCCGGGGGGCGATGACAAAATTTTTTGATGAGGTCGGGATGGCCCAGAATGTCGAACATTTGGCTCTCTGCCATCGCGGCGTATTCTTTCCAGTAATGCTCCCATGCTTGTTCGACATCGGTTTGTGCCCATCGACCCAGCCATTGAGGATTGTCAAAATCCCAATTTCCCAGATAATGTACCGAACCAATCAAATAATCCGGTTGCATGCCCCGCAATCGCTCGATCCACGATTCGCAACCAGGCAGCCAGTCGCACTCAAAACCCCAGCGTATGTCGATTTTGCCATCGGCATGCTGGCGCGCCTGCTCGATCCATGCGAGGTAATCCGGCACCTCTTCGAAAAGCATGCGCCAGTCGTCGAAATAGGTTTCGCCCACCGGAGCGTGATCGGCAATCCCATACGCTGTCAGTCCCGCGCGCAGCGCTGCCTCAACGTATTCTTCAGGAGTTCCCGTCGCGTGATGGCACAGGGGAGTGTGGGTGTGATAGTCGGCCGGCATGGATTCTAGTTGTCGTGTGTCCTGAAAGTTGGTAGCATCTTGGCAGTAATTACACTAGCGCCAAGCACCACGACGATGAAATTTTCTCACCAAACGAATGTCTTCACCACATCTCTTGCGGAAAAATTGCGCAATCACCCCAAGCGGATTGTTTTTTCCGAGGGCGAAGATGTCCGCGTGCTGCGTGTGGCGGAACATTTGGTGGAGCAGGAAGTGGTCTTGCCGATTTTACTGGGTGACCGTGAACGCATTCGCGCCTTGGCGGCCGAAAATGATATTTCGCTGAAGTTCGTGAATGTTTTGGACCCCTTGAAATCACGTGAGCTGCCGCGTTTTGCGGAGATGTTTGAACGGAGCAGTCGTGCCCGTGGAGTGGAAATTCCTGATGGCACGGAATTCGTCTCAAGGCCGGCCTACTTCGGTGCGATGATGGCACAATATGGCTTGGTGGATGGACTGATCGGTGGCAACCAGTCGCTTCCCGCCAGTCTCTTCCGCGCTCTGCTGCAAACGATCAAGCCTCTGCCTGATGTCCCTCGTGTTTTTAGTGCCATGGTGCTGGTGGCCGAACATCTCGAGCATTTTGGTCGCGATGGTGTGTTGTTTCTCGCGGATTGCGGGTTGATTCCCGATCCCGATATCAAGGAGATGGCATCGATGGCAGTGGAAACGGGGAAACTGGCGCGTCATTACCTCGGTGGCAAACCGATGGTGGCATTGCTCAGTCACTCAACCAAAGGCTCGTCGATGACACCCGCCGCGCGCAAAGTGGCGGCTGCCACTGCCTTGGCTCAGGCCGCGGTAAAGGAACATTATCTTGAATTGGAAATCGATGGCGAACTGCAAGCGGACGTCGCCATGGATCCTCGTGCTTCCGAGGTGAAATTGCCCGATCGAAAAGTCCGCCACACGGCGGATGTGCTGGTGTTTCCTAACCTTGATGCGGCACACATTTCACTCAACTTGTTGCAACATTGCGCCGGCGCCCAGAACTACGGTCAATTGGTCATGGGCTTGGCTCGTCCTGCCGCGCAAGTGCCCCGCACTGTCACGGAGGAAACGCTCTATGGTACGGCGCTGACCGTCGGCTATGAGGCGATCAAATTCCACCAGCTCTATCCTGAGGGGGAAGTTTGATGTTCCGTTGAAACATTGTTTTCAAAGATCGCGTATTTTCGGGAGTGATTCCCATGAAAACCAAATTGTTTTTCCCTCTCGCGCTACTCGCGTCGTTCGTATTCTTGCAGTCAAACAACAAATCATCCGAGTCTCCGCCCGCCGGTGCTTTGGAGAAAATCTCTACGGCTCTTCCAACGGAAGCTGCCGCCAAGCCCATGAAAGCCCGCAAGTTGCTGGTTTTTTCCGCCACAGCCGGGTTCCGACATGCCTCGATCGCCACGGGAAAAGTGGCGCTCTCGGAGCTTGGTAAAAAAACCGGAGCCTTCGAGGCGGTGATTTCTGATGATCTCGCGAACTTCGAACCCGATGCCATCCAGCAGTTCGATGCGATTTGTTTCCTCAGTACCACACAGGATGTTCTTTCGCCTCATCCGCAGGTGTTGAAAAAAATGTCCGATGAGGAGAAAAAAGCGGCCACCGAGCACAGCGCGCGACTTCGCAAAAGTTTGATGGATTTCATTGAATCGGGCAAAGGCTTTGTCGGCATCCACGCGGCGACTGATACGCTCTACAACATGCCCGAATACGGACGGATGATTGGTGGTTACTTCAATGGTCATCCATGGAATGCGGCGGCGGAGGTGCAAATCGATGTGGAGAAAGGTGTGGAGAAGCATCCATTGGCTGCAATGTTCGAGGGGCAGAGCATGAATTTCAAAGAAGAAATCTATCAGCACAAGGACCCTTACAATTCACGCAAGCAGCAGATTCTGCTGCGCTTGAATGTCGAGAAATCTGCCAAGGTCGGCGGCATGAAGCGCGCCGATGGCGATTACGGCGTCTCATGGGCGCGCAACCACGGCAAGGGCCGCGTGTTTTATTGTTCTCTGGGTCACAATCACGAGATGTATTGGAATGCCAAAATCCTCAGCCATTATCTCGCGGGAATTCAGTGGAGTCTTGGTGATCTGCAAGCGAAAGTCGAACACGAGTAAGAACGCGCATTAGTCGGAGAAAAGTGCATTTTTTTTAAATTCGTACTTGTCATCTGACGTGGGTTGATTATTTTTCCGCCCCCGAACGGGACCAACCACATAGCCTCGTGGTGTAACGGTAGCACAACAGATTTTGATTCTGTTTGTTTAGGTTCGAATCCTAGCGAGGCTACTTTTAAAGCGTTGTTGTTGCTTCAATCAGGCTACTTAGTTTTTCATGCTAGAGCCTTCAATTTTTTGAAGCCACATAGCAGTGGATGGTTGATTCAACGCCATCTTTTGGATCCCTGCTTGCGACTGCCGTGTTTCTGCTGGATTTTCTTCGCTTCTTTTTGGCTATCGGGCTTCTTTCGCAAATGATGCATTTTTTCCTGGGCATGCCGATAGGCCGTGGTGTGATCAACGATGGGCAGGGGATAATCTCGTCCCATCACGCAGCCGCAGAATTGTTGTTCCAGCGGGGGCATGAGCCATGGCTCGGCGAGATAGGAATCCGGCACCTGTGCTAGCTCAGGCAGCCACTGGCGGATGAAAAGGCCCTGCGGATCCTGATCGAGAAGTTGTTTGGTCGGGGAGTATACCCGCAAGGTATTGATGCCGGTGGTGCCGGATTGCATCTGGGCCTGGCTCCAGTGGATGCCCGGCTCGTAATCGAGAAACATTCGCGCAAGATGCAGTCCCGGTTCACGCCAATGGAGCCAAAGATGATAGCTGGCGAAGCTCATCACCATGGCCCGCATGCGAAAATTCAGCCAGCCGGTCGCGGTGAGCGCGCGCATGCAGGCATCGATCATCGGATATCCTGTTTGACCGGATTTCCATGCCTCATAGTGCCCGATATCGAAGCGGTGTTCATCGCGCAAACCGTCACAGGATCGGGAAAAATTCCGGAGCTCGATGGCAGGCTCGTCCTCGAGTTTTTGCATGAAGTGGCAATGCCAGCGCAGACGGCTTTGGAATGATTTGATCGCCGAAAGCCAGCGGGCGTCGACGCGTTGACCTAACGCTTTTTGTTCTAACAGGTCCCGACGTCGATCCGCGCTGGCATGGAGGCATTGTCGCACAGTAAGCGCGCCCCAGGTCAGATAAGGAGAAACGCGGCTGCATGCCTCCCACGCGGTGACGGGGCTGGACATTTCCTTGGTGTAGCCCACGCCCCGGTTGTGCAAAAAACTGTCCAGTGCCTTATGCCCCGGTGAACTGCCGCCGCGTTGACGCAGAGCCTCACTCAGATCGGGTGCTAGGTGGAAATCGGCTGCTGTGCAGGTCGCCTCGCCACTGAGTTGTGAGGATTGGGCTCCTCGCAGTTCCACTGGTGCTGGTCGTGGGGCGGGGGATATGCGTTCCAGCCATCGTTCCGACCATCCGTCGCGTTGTTTTAGTTTCCGAACCACTCCGGTCTGCGCGTATTCCTGCCAGTGCACATTGCGTTGCCGCGCCCATGCGATGACGGCGAGGTCGCGTTTGTAGGTGATGGCATTGCCGGTTTCCTGATGGCTGTGGAGGCGGGTGAAATGGGTTTGCTGCCAGAGTTCTTCGAGAACGGTCACGGCATCGCCGCGCCGAAGAAGCAGACGAACACCGTAACGCAATAAGTCGTTCTCGAGCTCGGCGAGGCATTCATTGGCAAAGCCCAGATGGCGTGCATCGAAGTCTTCCGCGAGAATCACTTCGTCTTCGTAGATCCACAAGCCCAGAACAGGACCCAGTCGCGATGCCGCGGTCAAGGCCGCATGATCCAGCAGGCGCAGATCTTTTTTGAACCAAACGATTTCCATGCAAGTAGAGAGAAGCAGTCAGTCTTTTCACATGCCATCGATTGATAAAAATGCAATGAAATGAGGGAGAAATTTCTCTCTTCAAGTCAAACCGAGAATCCAGCCTTCGAACCTTGCGATGTTTTGCTCTTTTTCGGTAAGGTAGGGATGAAATGCCTGTGTGAGTCTGCCTTTGGCATCCGTATCGCGCATCCAGCGCGCGATGCTGTAGGCGTCATGCTGATCCGCACTGCGATTTTCACGGGCGTAATCGCGGTTCCACATCGATGGATAGACCTCGGTGATGACCGATCTTTCCGGTTCTGGTGACCAACCATCAAAGGGCCAGAAATGCAATCGAGCCCCCAGTTTTGTTCTCAACTCAAGCAGCCACGGCAGGCCAGCGTGCGTGGACTTCGCGACACTGCCCGGCACGTCGAAATGAAACACGGATTTCGCACCCGGACTGCGTTGCTCGCAGAGTCGGCGCCAGCGGGCATTTCCCCCACGCAATGATCCTTTTCCCACGAGACCCTGGCGCACATGTTCGACCGTGACATCTTTCTTCTCGGTGGGCCAGTGCTCGCAGAAATCCTCCAGAAAGGATTCCCATGACAAGGGCAGGCAATGCGTTTTAAAATAGGCTTGGGGAAACGAAAACCCATGATCGATGCCGATCAGCGCAGGCGGTCCATCGGTAATTTCCTTTTCCAGCCATGCTGCGATGCCCTGCCGCGTCCAGTGCCTTTGTTTTCCCTTATACGGCAATACTTCACGCGGTGGGACCGAGGGAAATGCCTCCCATACCCTTAGTCCCGGTAACCCGGTGGTGGGAGTGCTTGCTCCCGAATAATCGATGCCGATGAATCGAGAAAAACGAGCCATGTGTGGATTACTGGTCTTTGGGAATTTTTTTCTCCTCAAAAAACCCCGAGATGAAAAGCAGCGATGCGGCGATGCAGACGCAGGAGTCAGCGACATTGAAGGTGGGCCACCAACCGCCGCTGGAGGGCATGATTTTTTCAAAACCGGGTAGCCAAACACTGATAAAGTCGACGACATAACCTTCCGAGAGACGTTTCCAGAAACTTTCCCCGGCGAACTCCTGCAACTGGAAGCCTTGGAACAGGCGGTCGGTGAAGTTGCCGAAAATGCCGGCTAATAACAAACTCACGGCGATGCGCGATGGTTTGTTCGAGAAAACACCTTTGATCCAGAAATGGCGTATGCCGAAAAGGGCGAGCATCGGTATGAAGAAAAACACGATGGGTGCCCAGGATGTGCCGTTGCCCATGCCGAAAGCGACGCCCTGGTTGTGGACGCGGATGATGTGGAACCACGAGGTGAGTTCGATGGTGCGAAAGCCATAGCCCGGTTCTGGAAAATTCAAAACGATCCACCACTTGCTGATTTGGTCCAGCACGTAGAGCGGCAGGGTGATCCAGCAAAAAAGTTGGCGGAAGGTGAGGTTCATAGAGATGACGATTATCAGTCGTTTTTTCAATAAGAAGTAATTTAACGACGGATGTTACGGATGATACGGATTTTGGAGATGATGATAGTGAGTTATTTTCCTTCGATGACGTCATCGCAGCGCTGGCAGAGTCCGCTTTCGAGCAGTGGCTCATGGCGGCGGCAGCGCGGGCAGAGCGGTAGATCGGTTTTGCGGGCGGTGGCGGATGCCGTTTCACCAGTGCGGATTTCCAACTCGGCGATGATGAAGATTTCCTTCAATGCCTCGATGTCGCCGATGACAGCGCGGGCGGGGTCGTTTTCGGGAAGGGTGAGAACGATGGCGGCCTCGTTATTGCGGGCGAATTCCTTGGCCTGGATGCAGGGTTCGATGGCGGTCTGAATCAGATAACGCAGCTCGAACAAACGATCCATCACCGGCGTGGCGGTGTTGTCAGAGAAACGGGCATCGGGCGTGGGAAAGTCCTGCTCGTGGATGCTGCCGGTGGTGAAGGTGGCGTGCTCCCAGGCTTCATCGGCGGTGTAGGCAAGGATGGGCGCGAGCAAGCGGCTGATGGCGCTGAAGAGCTCATACATCGCGGTTTGCGAGGCGCGACGACGCAGAGAACCGGGGGCATCGCAATACATCCTGTCCTTGGTGACATCGATGTAAACGGCGCTGAGATCGGCGGTGCAGAATTGGTTGAGCGCATTGAAGACCTTGCGGAACTCGAAGTTCTCGTAGGCCTTGCGGCACTCGGCAACCACGCTGTGAAGGCGCTCCATGATCCAGCGGTCGAACAGCGGAAACTCGTCGGCGGAGACGGCGTCTTTTTCCGGATCGAAGCCTTCGAGGTTGCCTAACAGAATCCGCAGCGTGTTGCGCAGGCGGCGATAGGGCTCGGCGACTTGTTTGAAAAGTTCTTCGCCGAAAGGCACTTCGCTCTGCCAATCGACGGAGCTGACCCACAGGCGCACGATATCAGCACCATACTTGTTGTAGTAGTGGGCGGCATCAATGGGTTTGCCGGCTTTTTCGGCTTCGGACTTCGAGAGTTTTTTCTTGTCCTTATCGACCACGAATCCGTGGGTGAGCACGGCCTTGTAGGGCGCGGCATTGCGATAGGCGACGCTGAGCATGAGCGAGCTTTGGAACCAGCCGCGGTGTTGGTCGGTGGCTTCGAGATAAAGGTCAGCAGGACCGTGAAGCGCGGGATTGCGATCGAGCACGGCAGCGTGCGAGCAACCGCTGTCGATCCAAACATCGAGGGTGTCGCGGCATTTTTTCACGCCAGCGGGCAGACCTAACAACGCGGCGAGTTCGGCATCGGATTTCTCGAACCAGATGTTCGTGCCTTCTGTTTCAACGAGGTCGGCGATCTTGCGGGCGAGTTCGGCGCTGAGAATGACGGTGCCGTCTTCCTGATAGAAAACCGGCAGCGGCACGCCCCAGGTACGTTGACGGGAAATGCACCAATCGGGACGCGCCTCGACGGTGCCGTAAATGCGATTCCGGCCCCAGGCGGGCAGCCATTGCACTTCATCGATGGCTTGCAGGGCGCGACCGCGGATGTCGTCGATAGAGATGAAAAACTGCTCCACCGCGCGGAAAATGATGGGTGTTTTCGAGCGCCAGCAATGCGGGTAGCTGTGGCGATAGACCTCGCGGCCTAACAGGTGGCCACTGTCGGCGAGCATTTCGATAATCGGCTCGTTGCAGGCGAAAACATGTTTGCCTAACAACTCAGGCATTTCCGCTTCTTCGGTGAAGTGGCCGTTGTCGTCCACGGGCGAAAGCAGGCCGAGCTGGTTCTGCATCCCGGCTACGTAGTCGTCCGCACCGTGGCCTGGTGCGATGTGAACCGCGCCGGTGCCGGTTTCTGTGGTGACGAAATTGGCGAGAATCACGCGCGAGGTTCGGTTGATGAACGGATGCTGGGCGAGCAGTCCTTCCAGCTCGCGACCTTTGACTTCGCGCAGCGTTTCTTGCAAGACGAAGTTGGTTTTTTGCTGGAAGGTTTCCATCAACTCGCGGACGATGACGAGGGTCTCGGTGACGCCTTCTTTTTCATAGCGACCGACCACATACGTGAACTCCGGATGCACGGCGATGCCGAGGTTGGCGGGGAGTGTCCAGGGTGTGGTGGTCCAGATGACCATGGATTCACCGGAACCGTTCGTGAGAGGAAATTTGACAAAGACTGCGGGGCTTTCCTTGTCCATGTATTCCACCTCCGCCTCGGCGAGTGCGGTGTGGGCTCCGTAGGACCATTGCACCGGTTTGCGACTTTGGTAAATGCGACCGTCTTCCACCATCTTGGCGAACACGCGCAGGATGTCGGCTTCATAGGCGGGAGCCATCGTGAGGTAGGGATTTTCCCAATCGCCGAAGACGCCGAGACGACGGAATGAAGCGCGCTGGATGTCGATGAATTTCGATGCGAACTCCGTGCAGCGGCGGCGGATTTCTCCGGCTTCCAGACCGGCGGCTTGTTTCACCACCTTGAACTCGATGGGTAGTCCGTGGCAGTCCCAGCCCGGCACGAAAGGCACGGCGTAGCCTGCCATGGTTTTCGATTTCACCACCAGGTCCTTGAGCACCTTGTTCAGTGCGGTGCCCATGTGGACGTCGCCATTGGCGAAAGGAGGGCCATCGTGCAGGATGAAAGAAGGAGCCTTTTGTTCGAGGCGGCGGTTGAGAATCGTGCGATACAGATCCCGAGCTTCCCAGGCGGCGAGACGCTTGGGTTCATTCTCCACCAAATCCGCACGCATCGGAA
>JBMLRP010000056.1:95389-102261 GCA_049240965.1 Akkermansiaceae bacterium | reverse complement strand
CCGCACTCATGCGGGATGCCACGTGCTGCAACGGTGGCCCTGTGAGTTTTTCCCCAGTCAGCGAGTGGCATCCGTTGCAACCGTAGCGGGTGAAAACCACTTTGCCTTGGGTGGCGTCGCCGGGGATGATGACGGCATCGGCTTTTTCTAACACTTCTTGTAGGTCCGCGGAGCTTGCAACCGGCAGATGATGGGGGCGGCTGTTCAGATGCAGAGGAAAACTCTGGCTCGCCGAGGTGAAGGTGAGTTCCAAGTCCATCACCTCCGATCGACGGAGAACAGGATATTCGATACGGAGGGAACGGCGGTCTGCTGATAACGCGAAAGATTTTGCCGCGAGATGATGTTCGCCGGGTTTCTGGTTCCAAAGAAAATGCCCCGACCCGTAGTTGCGCGTGCGTTTGATGTTGAACAAGCGCAGGTTGGCGGGTGTGAAGCTTTCGTCGTTCTTGAGGGTTCGATGAAACTGCACGGTGATGGCATCAGGGCTGACATCGAGTGCGACTGGCGAAGGGAAGGAACCGGAAGCTTCGATCGATGCCAGACCCATGGTTTTGGGGGTGGTGGGAATGTAGCCGGAAATGCCGAGTCCGGTGACGTAGAGCCTGCCGGATTTCGGATGAGTGGCGGCCTTGAGCGAAGGGAAGTCGAGCTGCAAGGGAAGCATCCACGAAAATGCCTGACCGCTCCGTGGTGTGACGACGGGAAACAATCGACCATTCCATGACACTTGCAGAAACAGTTCGCCGAGATCGGGAAATGCCTTGGCGGACGTCGTGGCAAAACCTGCTGCCGAACGATTGCTTTGATAAGGGTAGTAAAACAAGGGTTCGGTGATGGTCGGTATGTTGTCGAAGTTCGTCGGCGAAAATCCGTAGTGTTTTTTTCCTAATAAAATTTGATGAATTGGCGTGCTGGGGATTTCGTTGCCTTGTTGATCGGAAGCGAACACCGCTCCGTCATGCCGCAGTCCGACGAACGGCATGCGCAATCCTTGGGCGATGGCAGTGATTGTTTGCCCATCGGCGGAAATGCGCAGAATCGAGCCGCGGTGCCTGTCGTGCTCGACGAAGGTCTTGCCCCCTTCTTTGTCGATGCCGCCTTTCGCGATCAAAAATGAGCCGTCATTTTCGATGCACATGGATGTCGAGAAATCCCGTGTGTGCAAGCTCTGGGTAAATGCATCGGAGGCGCAGCGGAAAACATCGGTGTGATGGTCGCCGTCGCTGTCGATCAGTTCGGTGATCTGATCGCGGCCTAACACAAACAGACGTTGCTTGGCATCGATCGCCACCGCCATGGGCTCATACAATCCGGTGGCGATGCGCTGCCAGCTTGATTCCTCGTCATCGAGTCCCGAGATTCTCCAGATGTCGCCATCGAGTGTGCTGGCTATGGCATCACCGTTGGTAAAAAAGGCGATGTCCACCGGTCGGATCGCACGAGAACTTTTCGGCATGGAAAAATCGCGAAGGCTGAAGGGTGCAACAACTTTCGCGCCGGGGTTTTTCAGCTTCAGTTTCTCAGGGAATGATGCTGTGGCGGCTTGCGATGCTGGAACCCGCAGCGAGCCCAGCGCACCTGTCGACAGAAGAACTTCGATCGATCGCGAGGATGCTGCGATTTCCAGGACGTTGCCGCGAATCTTCGCATCCTTGCTCGCGTTCTGGAATTTCATATTGCCGAGAGCGAGATGGAGCATCTGCTGATGCGGGCTGATCCGCAGCGCACGCTGGATGATTCCTTGTGCATCGGCATTGAGCGTTTCTTCGATGATCGCATCAGAAATCTGATAGATGATGATGACGTTTTTGCCACGCAGGGCAATGCCGTGAAAGCGCCCCATCGCCGGGGGCAGGGGACCGACGGGTGTCTTGCCGTCGATAAGAAACTGCGTGCGCGGATCAGAAGAAGATGGTTTTCCCACCGAAACACCGGCGATTTCTTCGGTCTCAAACAAGATATTGCCCCGAAGAGACGGTGGTTTTTCCGCCTTGGCTTTGGCATCAGGATAGGAAATGGCCGCCATCGTGTCGTAAGTGACTGGTGCCTGTCCGTCCTCCGCTCGCCATACCGCCGCCCAACGTAGCAGATCCGGATCAAAGCAGGCCCAGTGATCATGACCAAGAGGGTGGATTACTCCGCGGCGCACGCGGTTCGTTTTTTTTGCATCGCCGATGACCAATGCACTTCGCAAAAAAGGCGTTTCTTTTTCCAGAAATGTTGAATCGGAAATTGGAGGATTTTTTTGTCCTTGGGCTGGAACAGAGAGATGCAAAGCAGCCCAAGCAACAAACAAGATACCACGCTTCAAAAAAAGCATGCGCCAAAACTGCCTCATAAGTTGCTGTAATACCAGTGCGAAACGTCGGGCTATTTCAGGGACATGAGATACGCAAAGAGGTCCTTGCGTTGTTGGTCGGTGAAGGAGTCGAGCAGGCCCTCGGGCATGAGGCTCTGGCGGAGGAATTGGGTGGAGACGATGTCTTTGCGCTCGATGCGTTTGTCGCCCGCACCCATTTGCCGCACAACGATGGCGTCTTTGTCTTCGCTGACGAAGAAGGAATCGAGCAGGGAACCGTCTTTCAGTTGCACGCGGAAGATGCGGTAGCCGGGCTCAATGGCGGCATTGGGGGTGAGGATGTTGCGCACGATGGCTTCGGGGCCCATGGAGCCGACGCTGCTGAGATTGGGGCCGATGTTTCCGCCAGAGTTGCCAAACTGGTGGCAGGCGCTGCAGAGGGCTGCGAGGGCTTTACCACCTTCCATGTCGCCGGGAGATTTGGCAAGAGAGAGAAAGTGCCGGTATTTTTCATCGAAGCTCATGGCCTGGGCTTCGCTCATGACGGGAGGCAGATCCAGGGTGCGGTGCAGAGTGGCGGCTTTGTGAGGCGTGCCCCAGCTTTGGTCGTTGCTGCCATTGAAGAGTAGGCCATCGGCAGAGGCAATGCTGCGATCGAAATAGTTGCGGATCTCGTCGGCACTGCGTTCGCGGTTCCAGATGCGGTATTCGGCGAACTGGCCATCGGTGCCACCGGCTGGTGTACTCCAGCCGATGAGAAATTTCTGGATCGGATGATTTGCGGTCTTGGCGCTGGTGCCATCGAGCTCGCCGTTGATGTAGATCTTGAATCGACCGGAGGCATCGCGGGTGGCGGCGACGTGGGTCCAGAGGTTGGCGATGATTTTTTTCTTGGCGATGAGGACATCGCCGCCGTGGGAGCCGCAATAGACGCGGAACAGTTCCCCAGCGAAGTTGAGGTCGAGTTGGTCATTCGCGCCGCCGATGCTGTCGCGGTTGTCGATGCCGGGACGGAGCTTGACCCAAGTCTCGATGGTGAAGGGACCGGTCAGGGAGACGGAGGTGGGAAGTTGGGCTTGCTGTGTGCCATCGAACTGCAGCACGGAGCGGAATTGATCGCCGAGTTGCGTGAGGAGTTTTTTCCATTCGGGATCGTCGCCGAGGACTGTCTGCAGGCGGTCGAGGGTGATGGAGCTGAGGTTTTCGGCTTTGAGTGATTCTTGCTTGAGACAGGCGGCGACCACGGCAGAAGCTCCGTCTTTGTGAGAGACTAACATTTCCATAATCGAGGCGTGGACGGGCGCGGGGATTTGTGCGAGACCGGTAATGGTGGCGGTGCTGGCATCTTGATTTCGCGAGGCGGCCAGGGCCTTGAGTGTGCTGACGCGGATGGCTTGGTCGGGGTGATTCAGCAGTGAGTTGATCGCGATGGGATTGGCATTTTGCTGCGCGGCAAGGGCTTCGAGCGCGGCAATGCGGGTCGCGGTATCGAGAGAATCGAGGGCGATTTTTTGCAGGCGCTCGCCGGTGTTTTTCAGGGCGAACGCGGCACTGAGTTCGATGGCGCGTGTGAGGTCTTCCGCTTTTCCTGCAAACAGCCGATCCACCGTCGTTCCGATGAGCGATTGGATTTGCGCAGGAGAAATGCGGCTTTTGTTTTTCAGCAAGGCATCGATGATGCTCTTGCTTGTGGCGGGGTTTTCGATAGCGGTGCGGAGGGATTGTTGAATCGCGGGATTGTCGATGGCTTGGACCAGTCGCAGAACTTCTTCGTCATTGAGACTTCTTTTTACTTCACTGACGCGCTTGGCGATGATGGGCGCGCCTTCGGCCGCGGGCAGGGCGAGTGCGGCGAGTAGAAAGCTTTCCACAGGTAGTTTCGACGCAGCATCGGAGTTGAGGAAGGTCGATAGTGAAGTTGAATGGCGTTCTAACAGCAACCGTATCACGTAGCGTTCGAATTCCCGGTCATAAGCCTCGCGCACAAGGATCATGCCTTTGCGTGTGCTTTGTCCTTGCGGGGCAGCGAGAGCGGTAAGATCGAAGTCGAGCAAAGAGTAAAACAACGAGTTTTTGTCATTCGTTTTGGCCAACCAGTAGCCGAGCGAAGTGATGGCTTCGCGGCGGACGTTTTTGTCGGTGTCTTTGCGCAGAGTGATGAGGACGGGGGAGAAAACGGTTGTCTCTGAGAGCGCTCGGGCGGTTTCACGTCGCAGGTGTTTGTCGTGAGAAGTGGCGGTTTTTTCGAGCTGTGCGATGGCAGGAGTGTGCGCCATGAGAGCGGGGACATCCGTTAGGTCCTTGGCAATGATGTTGCGGTCAGCGAGTGTCTGCGCGGCGATTTGGGTTTGGGCGAGGGAAGGAGATTTCAATAATTCTTCCAGTGCGCTAGTTTCGAGCTTGGTGAAGTCCGGAACAATGAAGTTTTTTTGTTCCTTGTGCTTGATACGCCAGATGCGGCCGCGGAGTTTATCTCGGTCTGGATGGGCGCGCGGAACCTCATTATGACTGATGATTTTATTATACCAATCGACAATATAGACGCATCCGTCAGGTCCGAGAGTCATGGCGACAGGTCGGAACCATGGATCGTCACAGGTCACAAAGTCTTCGATCTTTTGGAACTGCCAATCGGTGAGATAGTGATCGGGTGAGGGCTGGTCACGCGTCATACGGACGGTATTGATGCGCCCTGTAATCGGATTGGCGACGAGCATCAGGTTGCCATAGGCCGGCGGGTAGGCGCCTTTTGTGTCAGTGATTGCAAGTCCGCTCAATCCAGTGCCGCCGAAACGTTGTTTGACAAAAGTCCCGGGAAATTCGGGGGCGTAGCTTTTCCACTGACCGTTCGAACATCCCGGATAATTGCCGTATTCATGGAAAGGCATGACACCGTAGCCGAAGTCGTTCGCTTCTTGAATGAAAGTCTCTCCATTGCGATCCATCGCCAAGCCCCAAATATTGCACGGGCCGTTCGATGTGATTTCGAATTCCGAGCCGTCGGGACGGAATCGAGCCATGCGGGTTTGATCGAACTTGATTGCCTTCTCGGCCGGATCCTGGGGACGCTTGACTTTACTGTAGTTGAAGGCACCTTGTGCCATCCAAATCCAGTTGCCGGGGGCACGAGTGAATTGGTGGGGAAAAAGGTGGGAGTCTTGCACACCAAAGCCTTCGAGGATGACTTCGCGTTTATCGGAGATACTGTCGTTGTTGGTATCGGTAAGCAATACGATGTCGCGTCCGTGCTGGGCGTAGCACTTCGAACCGTCACCCCAGGGGAGGATGCCTAACGGAATGGCTAGGCCATCGGCGAAAATTTGGTCGGGCTTGAGACCATCAGCAGGAAGGGATTTTTGGAAAACGGCATCGCGGTTGTAGATGAGGATTTTGTCCTTGGCCTTGCTCGCATACAGGGCATCGGCGATGCTGGCATTTTCATTGGCGTCGACGGGATATTCGAGCGCGGTTTGTGTCCACATGCGACCGCGTTGGTCGAAGTAGACGGATACGAACTTACCAGCGGGAATGGTGGCGTCCTCGGCAGCGACAAGCTCCATCTCGAATCCCGGTGGCAGGTGAAAGGAGGATTTTTGCTCCTGAGGGGTGCGGGGTTTGGCGTGTTCGATGGCTTCGCGTTTTGGTTCTGCCGCGCCTTCGAATCTGGGTTGGGGGGCGAGTTCCTCGATGCTGATGTCTTTGAATTCAACAAGAAATTTTCCACCGGAGTGCGCTTGGATACCGATCAGCCCTGTGAGAGGAATGTTCGGATCGGTTTCAGTAAAATCAATGGCGAGCACGCCGTTGATCCATGTGCGGATGCGCGGGCCTTCGCAGACGATCCGATACTCGTTCCAGTCCCAATCCTTGACGGCGGCTTTGAGTGCGGCTTCATCGACGGGCACGGCGATTTTTTTGTTGCGACGATGTTCGTCCCAAATCGTTCCCCAGTAGCCGATTCCAGCATCGACTTGATAACCCGACATATGTTGATCCTTGCCGCGAACGCTACGGACTTGAATGCCGGAATTGGTAAAGCCTTCTTTTTGCGTGAGTTTGACTTGGAAGCGAAGATCGAAATCGCTGAAGTTTTTTTGATGAGACAGAAAAGTATTGAGAGGAACTTTTTCCTCCATCGATCCGCCGATGATTTTTCCTCCCTCGACTCTCCACCACTTGCGCTCCGCTTCGGGGATGTCCCAACCGTTAAGAGTTTTGCCATCAAAAAGGCTGATGCGCTGTGCGAAACACAGCGAGGTAGCTAGTAGGAAAGTGAGGATGGTTTTCATATTCGTTAGACAGCAAAGTCAAACACCACAAGGCGGGCGAGACGCGGGGCTACGATCTGGCGTACGCGTTCGTGTTCTGGGTGGGGGAGATAGGCATCGCGACTGGATGCGTTGTCGAAAGTCATGATGAAGCCGTGGGTATAGCCATCGTTGAGACCCTCTCCGCTTTGATAGGTGCCGTGTTCCATCGAGAGCAGCCCGGGGATTTGTCCGACCATGCCCATCATTTCGCGAAAGCATTCGTCGATTTGTTCTTGAGTGATCTCGGGGAGGAATTGAAA
>JBMLRP010000056.1:0-95289 GCA_049240965.1 Akkermansiaceae bacterium | reverse complement strand
TTTCGCGAAAGCATTCGTCGATTTGTTCTTGAGTGATCTCGGGGAGGAATTGAAATACGCCGTAATGTTTTATCATGGTTCAGGGAGTTGTTGGCTTTTGGAATCGCTCAGAGGCGCGGGGAAGCAGAGGGGAAGAGTTGAGATGTTATGATATGGAGTGATGAATGAGATCATTATCAAAAAAACTCTGCGGCTCAGCGTCTCTGCGCGAAATAATGGTTTTTGTGCTTCATAATCAGTGGATGATGTTTTTTGGAATCGCGCAGAGGCGCGGAGACGCAGAGGAGAAGAGTTGAGATGTTATGATATGGAGTGATGAATGAGATCATTTTCAAAAAAAACTTTGCGGCTCAGCGTCTCTGCGCGAGATGATGGTTTTTGTGCTTCATGATCAGTGGATGATGTTTTTTGGAATCGCGCAGAGGCGCGGAGACACGAAGGAAGAGAGAGGGAGATGTTGTAATTTGCGGTGATGAATTGGATCATTTTCAAAAATACTCCGCGCCTCAGCGTCTCTCCGCGAGATGATGGGTTTCCTATTCATTTGCTTCGTCGAGATGATTTACGGCGCGAACAATACCTTCCTTCATGTAGGATTGACCAAAATTTAGAAGGATACCGAGTTTGAGGCCGGTCAGGCGCAGATAGGTTTGCAGTTGTTTGCGGTGAGCGGCGTGCATCGATTCGGTAGATTTAAGTTCCAGTAAGATTTTATTGTTTACGATGATATCGGCTTTGAAACCTTCATCAAAAGTAATGCCGTCATAAATAAAGCGGATTGGAACTTGGCGTTGGCACTGCAAACCGCGCTTGTGCAGGAGGTGTGTCAACGCGGCCTCATACACAACTTCATACAAACCAGGGCCAAGATCTGTATGCAGCTTGACTGCAGTATCGATGATAATGGCAGAGATTTCGTTGTACTTCATGATCGGTGGATGATGTTTAATGGAATCGCGCAGAGACGCGGAGACGCAGAGGAGGAGAGAAGGAGATGTAGTAATTTGCGGTGATAAATTGGATCATTTTTAAAAAACTCTGCTGCTCAGCGTCTCTGCGCGAGATCATGGTTTTTGTGTTTCATGCTTGGTGGATAATATTTAATGGAATCGCGCAGAGGCGCAGAGGCGCGGAGACGAAGAGGAGGAAGAGTGGGAGATGTTATGATGTGGAGTGATGAATGAGATCAATTTCAAAAAAACTCTGCGGCTCAGCGTCTCTGCGCGAGATCATGGTTTTTTTGCTTCATGCTTGGTGGATGATGTTTAATGGAATCGCGCAGAGGCGCGGGGACGCAGAGGAGGAAGAGTGGGAAAAGTTGTGTTTTGGGTGATAAATTCGTTGATTTTTTAAAAACTCCGATTTGTCTTTGCCTATGTTCGTGGTGATTGAGCTGTAGCAGCGATATTTTGTAGAAGTTGTTTGGCGGCGGCCTTGGCGAAGGCGTGACTATTGATGGTTTCTTTGAGACTGATGACGGGCACTTGACTGTGTCGGTGGATGGCATCGAAAAGAGCTTGGTCGGCACTAGGATCATAGAAGGATTGGCCTTCAGCACTGATGATGCTGATGGCTTTTTCCGGAAGGAGAATGGTGACGGGGGCAGTATAGGTATTGGCTTTTTCCGCGAGGATTTTACCGAGTTCTGAACACTCTTCTCGAGTGGTCCGCATCAGCGTGACCTGGGGATTGTGGATGTAAAAGTTACGGTTTGCGAAAATTTCTGGCACCGATTCTCGGGAACCGAAGTTTACCATGTCGAGGCAACCAGGGGCGATGACAGCAGGGATGCCCGCTTTTGCTGCGGCTTCGAGTCGAGTGGGTCCGGCACTGAGCGTGCCGCCCACGAGCTCATCGGCCCACTCGGTCGTGGTGACATCGAGCACACCACTGACCATGCCGCTTGCGATAAGGTCTTCCATGGCTTTGCCGCCTGTGCCTGTGGCGTGGAAGACCAGCACTTCGTAGCCGGCTTCTTCCAACACCTCTTTCGCGTGGGCGATGCATTCGGTGGTATTCCCGAACATGCTGGCGGCGATGATGGGCTTGCTGTCGGTGGTGTCGATGGGTGTCTCGACCATTGCGCAGATGGCAGCAGCAGCACGGGTAAAGACCATCCGGGATATACGATTGAGTCCCGCAACATCGACGATTGCTGGCATCATGGCGATGTCCTTGGTACCAAGGTAATGTGCCGTATTACCGCTGGCCAGGGTGGACACCATAAGTTTCGGAAATCCTAGCGGCAGAGCCCTCATCGCGGCTGTGGCGAGTGCTGTGCCTCCACCACCGCCGAGCGAAATGACTCCGTGGATTCGGCCTTCGCGTGCGAGTTTTTCCAACAAAACGGGAGCGGCTTGTGACATGGCAACCACGCACTCACCACGATCGTGGCGGGCCAGGAGTGGAGCGAGGTCGAGATTTGCTGCCGCCGCTACTTGTTCGCGCGTAAGATCGGGTTTGACCGTGGGTTCATCACCGGTTCCGAGATCAATAAGCAAAGTCTCATGACCCTGTTGGCGGATGAGGTTTGCGACATAGGCGTGTTCCGTCCCTTTGGTATCGAGGGTGCCAATGACTGCGATGGTGGCCATGAGATCAGTGTTTGCGTTTCACGGGGATCGATTTGAATTGGCGTGTGAGATCGACTAGCGAATTCTCCACGGCCATACGTTCCAAGCTCGAGGCTCCGACGAAGCCAACAGCATCGGTGTGTTCGTTGATATAAGCGGCATCCTCCGGGGTATTGATGGGACCTCCGTGACTGAGGAAAATCACATCGTCGCGCACCGTGCGTGCGGCATCGATGATGGTTTGTGTCCGCTTTGCAGCTTCAGGGAGAGTCATCGTGGCATCGACCACGCCAATCGAGCCGCCCACTGTTGTTCCGACATGGGCGATGATCACATCGGCTCCCGCTTCCGCCATGGCGATGGCTTCTTCCGGCGCATCCACATAAACGATACTGAACAAATCCATACGGCGGGCGAGCGCCACCATTTCAAACTCCTTCTTCACGCTCATTCCGGTTTCCTCCAGGATTTGGCGGAATTTGCCATCGACAATGCAATGGGTGGGGAAGTTGTTGACGCCACTGAATCCCATGTCTTTGACCTTGCCGAGCCAATGCCATATGCGGCGTCGTGGATCCGTGGCATGCACGCCACAGATGACGGGTGTTTCCTGAACAACGGGCAGCACTTCGAATTCGCCGATTTCCATCGCAATTGCGTTCGCGTCTCCGTAGGACATGAGACCTGCGGTTGATCCATGGCCCGACATGCGGTAGCGACCAGAGTTGTAAATGATGATCAGGTCGGCACCTCCTTTTTCGATGAATTTCGCGCTGATACCTGTGCCGGCTCCAGCGGCGATGATGGCTTCGCCTTTGCGAAGAGTGTCGTGCAGTCGATCCAGCACTTCCGTGCGTGTGTAGGGATTTCCGATTCCGGTCCAAGGGTTGGGCATAGTGAGAAAAATTCTACTTCATCTACGTTGCAATTCCATGTGACATTTCCACTTGTGCCTATCGAAAATCCACATTATATGAAAAAGTTCTTATGTGACAAATCAGGAGGTATGTGTATTATTTCATGAGAATCGAATGAGTCATAAAAAACAAAAAGTTTCCTGGAATCAAGATGAAGACCTTCTTGGTGGCGCGCGCTGGCAAGTCGTGAGAGGGGACGCAAGAGATCCAAGAGAATGGTTGCAAAATGCGCCGGTATGCATGCTATTGAAAATGCACCACATCGCCCATGTTGGTGTGATGGAGGCAAAAGCGCCGTTCTGCATCAGTCGGGTGAATCCCTCGGGAACATACATGATGGCCTGTTTAGCGGGTCAAGGTCAGGTCTGGGTTGATGGCAGGTGGGAGGCGTTGAGTGCGGGGTATGCATGTCTTTTGCCCCCTTTTGTCATGAACCGTTTCCGCTGTCAGCCTCGCAAGCCATGGAAATTTTGCTGGGTCCGATACTCTCAATCGCGCGAGCAATCACCGATCATTTCGTCCAGCACGCCTGTCATGGGGGCTTATGATGCTGATGCATTGGAGCACGCCATTCATGGTCTGCGTGCGGAAGCTTTGGCCATGCAACAGACGCAGATCCAGGAAACCTGGGTGAATTTGTTGCACCACTATGTATTGCGTTTCGCGCAACCACAGCATGCCGATGAGCGATTGGTTTATCTCTGGAACAAGGTGGAGAAACATCTATCGCATTCATGGAGCTTGAGCGAAATGGCGGCGTTGGCGCACGTGAGTGGTGAGCATTTGCGACGCCTCTGCCGGCGACATCTGGGGCGCAGTCCTCTGCAGCATCTCACATTCCTCCGTATGCTGCGCGCACAGCATTTGCTCAGTAATACACGGGAAAAAATCCAAACCGTGGCCCATGCGGTAGGCTATGAAAATGCATTCACTTTTTCGACGAGTTATAAAAAGTGGATTGGTTGGCGGCCGTCCGAGCATCGCTGATCTTTGCTGCTACATCTTCCATATGCCAGCATCAATGAGTTGTCGCCTTGCCGTGCCTGCCCAGTCACGATTCGCGGCGGGCGAGGCGGGGGAGGGGTGGAGAATTTTGGAAATCTTGCCCGTAAAATCTGGCACTGCTTCGCGGAGTCGCTGTTCGGCATAGGCGCCGACACCGACCAAGACCTGCGGTTGCAAGTGATCGATAACGCGCCGCAGATGAGCGAGGCATGCGGCTTCCACAGGTCGGATCTCCGCCGCAGGAAGTTGATCGGGGGTAATGTTCGCACCCGTGGATGACATCCATACCAAAGGGCAGTAATTTGCGACAAAGTGATCGCGGAAAAAGTCATTCGCATCGGGAAAGTGCTCGGCAAACATTCCCCACAAGCGCCTGCCGCTGACCTCGGACTTTGCACAAGCAAAGCCCTCGATGGGTCGTTTCGGGTGTGGATTCGTGGGGTTTCCAACTGGTCCGGAAATTTTCATCCAATCGCGCACCGCGGGGATTTCTCCAAAAGGAACGCCGGTTTGCGCCATGCCGTAGGGGCCGGGGTTCATTCCCAGAAATAGCACGGATTTTTTCCCTGAGCCATAGCGACTCAGATATTCACAATGGGTATCCCATGCGTAGTCGAGTGGCTGGTAGATGTGGGTGACCGGAGCGGAAAAAGTGAAGCCGCACAGGTTTTCGCGCAAGTCGAGAGCTGCATCGATAAGGGGATTTTGCAGATTCATCGGGGATAAATACCTTGGGTATGGATTACAATCCTTTGAGGCCGTGATAGTCGGCGTAAGTTCCGACGGGGGTGGATTGCTTTCGCCACTCGCGGTTCAGTTTGCGATACTTGGTGATGAATGTGCGAGGGTCTGCCCAATGTTCCATGGTGGATGGGACCGACTCGCGTATCATTCCGATGGTGATATTGTGGCGGATTTCAAAATGCAAGTGGGCCGCATACATTCCGCGGTTGGAGCCCAATGTGCCAATTTGCTGGCCGCGTTTTACCGTCTCACCTACTTTCACGTTGCGTTGCAATAGGTGAGCATATTGGGAGTCACAAAAGCGAACTTGCCCGGTTTGCGGGTCGCGATAGGCGTGACGCAAGAGAATGACATTGCCCCAGCCTCCCTGGCAGTCGTAGGAAAACATGACCACGCCATCGGCGATCGAATAAATCGGATCTCCCATGTCGGTATCACCTCCGCTCAGTCCATTCCAATCTTCTCCAAAATGCATGGGCGCGCGCAATCTGAGACCACGCGCCACGTAGTAGCCTTTGCCGTCGGGTTTTCCCACAGGGTAGTCGAAGCCATCGGCGAGCGACAATGCCACAGTGCGCTGTTGGGCATGAACCGAGATTGTCAACAAGACCATGGCGGCAAAACCTAGGAAATTGCTCCATCTGGAAAATGTTCTGGTCATCCGCAAAACCATCAGGCTTTTGTGGCTTGCTGACAAGGAAAATGAGCCCTGAGGCTAAAAATGGATGTGAAAATGCGCATTCTTTTCCTACGAGTCAAGCCGCGTCGTTGTCCTGTAAAGTCTCAGGAAAAATCTTTCATTGTTGTGAAATTTTCCTTGTGAAATTTTTCACAAGCATCCATTGTCCGCGCACCGCAACCTGCTATGGCCAATATTTTTCCTCGCTGGACCAACTTGTTACCGTTGAAAATCGCTTTTTGCGCTGGAACTGCCGCCGTCGGAGTGGTAGCCGCCTTCACGGTCTATGCCACGCCGAAGTCGACGGTTGTCGGTTATCAACCGTCCCAGCCCATCCCTTTCTCCCACAAAATCCACGTCGATCAACTGGGCCTGGATTGTCGTTACTGTCATTCCTTTGTGGACAATTCAGATCATTCGAATTTGCCCACGGCCAATACTTGTTGGAACTGTCACCAGCACGTAAAACGCGATAGCGCCAAGCTTGAACCATTGCATCGTGCGATGGATAAAACTCATCCTCTCTATGACGGCAAGCCGATTCAATGGGTGAAAGTTCACAAGGCACCGGATTATGTGAAATTCAGTCACAGCGCCCACGTCAACCGTGGTGTCTCTTGTGTCAGTTGTCACGGACAGGTGGATCAAATGGAGGTGGTCTATCACGCCAAAGCTCATTCGATGGGCTTCTGCCTCGATTGTCACCGCAATCCGCACAACGAGGTGCGCCCGCTCGAAGAAGTCTTCAATTTGAAATACGACCCCGCAGAGTATTTGAAACAGAATGTCGTGAAAAACGACAAGGGTGAGCGTATCACGGATCCGACGGAATTCGGCAAGAAGCTCACCGATGTGTTCCAACTCCAGCCACGCGAGAGCTGCGCCACCTGCCACCATTAATTTTTCCCAACCGATTTTTCTACGACCATGAGCAAACGCATTTGGCAACATCCGGAAATTCCTGCGGAGGAAACCACCGTATCCTGGCGCAGCGTCGGGCAATTAGAGGCCAGCCCCGCATTCCGCGAATATTTGGATCGCGAATTCCCTGCAAGCGCTGCGGCCATGGCCGATGAAGCAGATGCCGAGACTTCACGTCGTTCGTTTTTGAAGTTGATGGGTGCTTCTTCCGCTCTCGCTGGATTGAGCATGGTGGCTTGCCGTCGTGCGGAGAAATACACCGTTCCTTACACGCAAGCACCCGAGTGGGTCATTCCTGGCAAGGCACTCTACTACGCATCCGCCATGCCACGTGCCGCTGGTGCTGTGCCTTTGGTCGTGACGACTTTTGAGGGGCGTCCTACCAAACTCGGCCCCAACACTCTGCATCCCGATTCCGATGGCACAGACGCCTTCACCCAGGCATCTGTGTTGGACATGTATTCGCCTTCGCGTTCGCAAAAAGTCCTTCATCACGGGAAAGCCGCCACACGTGCTGAACTAGAAAAGGCTCTGACTGAAGCTGCGGCATCAGGGAAAATTGGTTTCGTTTTCGGCGCGGATGAGTCGCCCACGCGCACCCGCCTGTCCAAGGAGCTCTCTGCCAAATTCAGTGGCTCCAGATTCTACTCCTACGAGCCTCTCGCACCCGCCGCTTCCGCTGCCCGCACGGTGGCTGATTTCTCCAAAGCTGATCGCATTATCTCCTTCGATTGCGATTTCGCTTCGCTTGATCCTCAAGGTCCTGTGACGCCGTTTTTTGATCGACGCAAGCCGGAAGGCAAGGACTACAAGGCCAAGCGCAATACAAAGTCGATGAATCGTCTTTATGCGGTGGAGAGTATTTTTAGTCTCACCGGTGGCATGGCGGATCACCGCCTGCGCGTCGAACCGAGTAAGGTTCTGGGTATCGCGGCGGCGATTGCTAAAAAACTCAACGTTGCACATCCTCTTGTGGCGTCTGCGGTTTCGCTCGATGAGAAAAACCAGCAGTGGGTTGATGCTGCGGCCGCCGATCTACTGGCATCCAAAGGCAAAGCTCTCGCGCTCGCTGGTTCCCGCACCGCCCCTGCGTTGCAGTCTCTCGTGGCGGCCATCAATGAAAGTCTCAACGCCATTGGCAGCACACTGAAAGTTTTGCAATCCGACAACGCCGGCTTCGCCGATCTTGTCACGCTGAAAAAAGACATCGATGCTGCCGCGGTGGAGTATGTGTTCTTGCTGACTCCTGCCAATCCCGCGTACGACGCACCGGCCGATCTCGATTTTGTCGCCACGTTGCACAAAGCCAAGGCCAGTTTTCACCTCGGTCTTCGCACCGATGCCACAGCACACGCGGCCACATGGCACATTCCTGCCGCGCATTATCTTGAAAGCTGGTCTGATGCACGCTCGGCTACGGGCTTGCACACCCTAGTGCAGCCGATGATTTTGCCGCTCTACGATGACTGTGTTTCGGAGTTGGAACTACTTGCCGCGCTGCTCGATGGAAAACTCACGACTGGTGAGGACTCTGCCGCTTTTGCCGCTGTGCGCAAGACCTTTGCGGGCGACAATTCTGCTTGGAAAAAAGCTCTCCGCGAGGGATTTGTGGCCGATACTGCCGTTGCCGGCACGCTTGCTGCAACTGTAGCGGCTGCAGTAACTTACCAGGTCGCGAGTGCCGAGAGTCTCGATGTGATTTTCTCGACCGACGGGTCTGTGTTTGATGGTCGCTGGATTGACAACGCCTGGTTGCAGGAGTCGCCGGATCCGATTTCGAAGCTGACTTGGGACAATGCCGCATTGATTGCGCCAAAAACGGCCAAGGCTTTGGGGATTTATGACCAAGTCATTCAACTCGAAAGCCCACGTGCCGCAAGTCCAGTGGATGGCGAAGCCGGCAACCGCAGAGCTCCTGTGATCAAGGTTTCTCTTGCTGGTAAAGAGATTGAAATTCCCGTGCTGATTGCCTTTGGCCTTGCTGAAAACACCCTTGTTTTGCCTCTTGGCTATGGACAAGGATACGACAAGGAAGATGAACTTGGTCGCGGCCCGCTGAACGCCGCACACGTCGGCCTCGTCGGTGTGAACCGCGGTGTAAACGTTTATCCGCTGCGTAGCTCCGCTACGTCCTACATGGCCCAAGGTGCCAAAGTATCTCTCACAGAGAAACGCTACTCCGTTGCTCTTACCCAAGAGCATCACGCTATGTATGGTCGTGCGCTAGCTCGCGAGATTTCCACTCTCAATGGCGAGAAGGGGAGCTTCGAGAAGCAATACGACGCCGTGGCCAAACAGGGCAATGATTCCCACGCACCGGAAAATATTTCGCTCTATCGCCAGGAAGGTTCGTCCACTTGGGATCCCGATAAGAACGGCAATGCCAAGCCGCACCTCAGCGATGACTTGCATCAGTGGGCGATGAATATCGACCTTTCATCCTGCATGGGTTGCAACGCATGTCTGGTGGCTTGCCAAGCAGAAAACAACATCCCTGTCGTCGGCAAAGAGCAGGTTGCCAAAGGTCGTGCGATGCACTGGATCCGCATGGACCGCTACTTCGCTCAGAACAAGGAAAACACGTTCGATGTCGATAGCCCAGCCATGGTTCCGCAGCCTGTCGCCTGTGTTCAGTGCGAGAGCGCCCCTTGCGAAACGGTGTGCCCGGTCAATGCCACGGTCCATACCGAGGATGGTCTCAACGCCATGGCCTACAATCGGTGCATCGGCACCCGTTATTGCGCCAATAACTGCCCCTACAAAGCTCGTCGTTTCAACTACTTCGACTACAACAAACGCAACCCGCTCATCGCCCACAACCTTTACAAGGGGCCAGCTGGCACCACACAGGTGGGAGAGGCTCCGCATCTTCAGCGCAACCCGAACGTCACAGTGCGTATGCGGGGTGTGATGGAAAAATGCACCTATTGCGTTCAGCGTCTCAAAGACGCTAAAATTCGTCAGAAGCGCGGTCAGAAGCAAGATGTGTTGCTTTCCGGCAAAAATTCTCGCGATGTCCCCGTCACCACTTCCACGCTGCGTATTCCCGTGGACAGCGTCAAGGTCGCCTGCCAAGAGGCCTGCCCAGCGGATGCGATCAGTTTTGGCAATCTCAAGGACGAGCAGGCAGCCACGGTCGTGCGTGCCCGTGAACTTGCCCGCAGTTACGAACTTCTTCACTACATCGGCACCATTCCGCGCACTCTTTACATGGCACGCGTGAAGAACCCGAACGAGAACATGCCGGATGCCAAATTTGTCGGCACCGCGACGATCCACATGGCTTAATCGATTTCATCTAACACCTCATTCCGCACTATGGCACACGCTAGCACTACTCACGAACCGAGAAACGGTCCGAAACTACCCGTTCTGGAGCGCGAGCATTTGATTCTGAACAATCGCTCCTATCACTGGATTACGGAACGGATCTGCGGCATCGTTGAAAACAAACAACCACTGCTGTGGTGGTTGCTGTTCATTCCCAGTGCCTTGGTCGCCATGCTTGGCGTCGGCGGTGGCCTCGCCTTGCTCGTCTCCACCGGCGTCGGCGTTTGGGGCATGACCAATACCGTGTTCTGGGGTTGGGACATCACCAACTTCGTGTTCTGGATCGGTATCGGTCACGCGGGTACTCTGATTTCCGCCATTCTGTTTCTGACCAGACAGAATTGGCGAACTTCAATCAACCGCGCAGCGGAAGCCATGACGATTTTCGCTGTTTGTTGCGCCGGTATTTTCCCCGCCTTCCACGTGGGTCGTGTTTGGATGGCTTGGTTTCTTGCGCCGATTCCCAACGCCAATGCCATTTGGCAAAACTTCAAGTCGCCTCTGCTGTGGGACGTTTTCGCGGTTTCGACTTATTTCACTGTTTCCTTGATCTTCTGGTTCCTTGGCATGGTGCCCGACCTTGCTACCATCCGCGACCGGGCGAAGCCTGGCCTCCGCAAGTTCCTATACGGTATCTTCGCCCTCGGCTGGCGCGGCGGCAACCGTCAATGGAGTCACTACGAAATGGCCTACCTCTTGCTGGCCGCACTGTCCACTCCGCTGGTGCTTTCCGTGCACTCGGTCGTGTCCTTCGACTTCGCCACTTCCGTTGTCCCCGGTTGGCACACCACCATTTTCCCGCCTTACTTCGTGGCAGGTGCTGTGTTCGGTGGTTTTGCCATGGTGTTGACGATCATGATCCCCGCCCGTGCGATCTACGGTCTGCACGATATGATCACGATGAAGCACATCGAGAACATGGCAAAGATCATCCTATTGACGGGAACGATCGTCGGTTATGCCTATTTGATGGAACTTTTCGTGGCCTTCTACTCAGGTGCCATTTATGAAATGGAAGCGTTCAAGTATCGGATGACCGGTCCTTACTGGTGGGCTTATTTGGCAATGATGTCATGCAACGTGATTTCGCCCCAGGTCTTCTGGTTCAAGAAATGCCGCGAAAACCTCTGGGTTATTATGGCGGTTTCAATGGCGGTGAACGTCGGCATGTGGTTCGAGCGCTTCGTGATCATCGTCACCACTCTGGCCCGTATGTGGCTGCCGGGTGACTGGAAATATTACTCCGCCAGTCCCTTCGAAATCATTCTTTTTGTTGGCACCATCGGCATGTTCCTTATGCTATTCCTGTTGTTCTTGAAGTTCCTGCCCTGCATCAACATCGCCGAGGTGAAATGGACCCTGCGTGAGTCGGATCCGCACTTCGATGATCTCAATGATCACCCTGATGACGGCACGGTGAAAATCCCCGCCTATCAGGCAGAATTACCTGAAACCACCGACAAGGGCACTACGGTCTGAAATCTTGAATTTTGAAATGCTCAAAACCTGAAACAATGAGTACAACACGCAAAAGAGTTTACGGTTACCTCGCTGAGTTCAAGAGTGCTTCGGCGCTCTACAAAGCCGCGGAAAAAGTGCGCGATGCCGGTTTCACGAAGTGGGACTGTTATTCTCCTTACCCGATTCACGGTCTCGATGCCGCGATGGGATTGAAGCGTTCCATTCTCCCTTATCTGGTATTTTTCGGTGGCATGACCGGGACCATCACCGCTTTCCTGCTGGCATACACCACTCAGGTCTATCTCTATCCTACTGTAGTTCAGGCCAAGCCCGCGAACTTCTTCACGCTGCCAGCTTTTTTTCCCATCATGTTTGAGTTGACGATTCTTTTCTCCGGCTTCACGACTCTTTTCGGTCTACTTGGCTTGATGAAATTGCCCCGTTTCAATCACCCGTTGTTTGTCAGCAAGCAGTTCGAACGTGCTACCGACGACGGCTTTTTTATAGCGCTCGAGGCGCGTGATCCGAAATTCTCCGCCACCGGCACCAAGGAATTCCTTGGAGAGATCGGCGGTGCCAGCATCGAACTCATTGAGGAGGAACCTGCGTAATCTCTGAATCTTTTTTCTCATGAAATACTTTTTTCTCTATTATGCCATTGTTGCCGTCTCCGTGGTGGGGATCTTCAAGTATCGTGGCCATACATTCAGCGAGCCTCCCATCCAGTTGCTCCCCGATATGGACAATCAGGATGTGTTGAAGGCACAGAAACAAGATGCCTTTTTTGCGGATGGACAAGGTGCTCGTAAACCTGTGTCCGAAACCGCTCCACGTGGCTTTCAGGCGGATGGTAAAACCGACCTTGGTGGCATTCCTGAGTATGAATTTTCGGGCGGCACGGGCTACTATTACACCGGTCACATGGGTGACTATTTCGGCACGGGTATGCCGGAGGAATTGAAACTCACGCAGGAAAACTCCGTGGAGTTGCTGAAACGTGGTGAAGAACGCTACAATGTTTACTGTTCGGTCTGTCACGGTAAATCGGGTGATGGTGCCGGTGTTACCAGTCTTTATGGAGTCCCAGGCATTGCCAATTTGGTATCTTCGCCCTATAGCCAGTCGAGTTATCCCGACGGTCGTCTCTTTGAGGTAATCACCAAAGGCAAAGGTAACATGTCGGGATATGGATACAACATTCCCGTGCGTGACCGCTGGGCGATCATTGCCTACATCCGCGCCATGCAAATGGCTCGCAGCGCGCCCTATGATTTGGTCAAGGATGCTTACGAAGCAGGCAAAACCCAGCAAAAATCCGCTACCAGAGCCAAGTAAACCTCTAACACTTTCCCTATAGCACGATGGCACACCACGTCACATCCCACGACATCCCGGCAAACGGAGAACATTTGGATCCGTCCAAGATCAGCAAGGTCAAAACCATCGCCCTGGCAGTGATGGTGATCGGTGGTCTGATCAGCGCTTACCTTTTGTTTTTTGCACCAAAATCCCAGCAAGGTAGCTTTGCCTATTCCTGGGTCTTTGCTCTCTTTTACTTCTTCACCCTCGCTCTCGGCGGTTGCTTCTGGACCCTCCTCCACAACGTTTCCAATAGCGCTTGGGGTACCAGCGTTCGTCGTGTGATGGAGAACCTCGGCTCGGTGTTTCCTTGGTTGAGCATATTTGCCATTCCTTTGCTGTGCCCGAACGTCCAGCACTACCTGTACGAGTGGATGAACACGCATCGAGCGGTTGGGGGTGATATTCCTGCAATGACACTCATCACCGAATGGTTGGGTGGTTCCCTGAACTGGGTGCTCAATGGTTTCCGCTATCTGACGACAGGTGAAACGGTGCCGATGGCATCGACCATGGCCGAGCGTTTGCATCATGAGGATCATTTGATGTTCAACAAGCACTGGTTCATGAACCTGCCTTTCTGGTATTTCCGGACCGTGATGTTCTTCTTGGCATTGGGTTATGCGATCTATCGTTTGCGTAAGTTGTCCACGGTTCAAGACACCGATCCCCATCCTGGAACTGTGCATTTGTTCAAGGCTCGTCGTCGTGCCGCTGCTTTCCTACCCATCCTCGCTCTGACAGTGACCTTCGCCGCCTTTGATTGGTTGAAAGGCATGGACTACACATGGTTTTCCACCATGTATGGTGTTTACATCTTCGCCGGTTGCGCAATCAATTCGATGGCTGTGATCATCATCACCGTTTATCTGCTTCGCAAAAACGGCTACTTGAAACATGTTGTTAGCCAAGAGCATTTCCACATCATGGGTAAACTGCTTTTCGCTTTTACTGTTTTCTGGGCCTACGTGACTTTCTCCCAGTTCTTCCTGATTTGGTATGCCAACATCACTGAGGAGACCAAGTATTTCCTGATTCGTAACACCGAGGGGTGGAACATCGCAAGTATTGCACTGGTGATTCTTCACTTTATCTTGCCCTTCGTGGTGCTGCTGCAACAGTGGTTGAAGAAAAAACCTCATCTTCTCAGCGCAGTGGCAATCTACATGTTGCTTGTCCACGTCTTGGATCTCTATTTGATCGTGATTCCTGAGCGCGGAATTTCTCTGGGTAACATCGACCACAAGACATTTGGCGACATTGCTGTGACGATTCCAAACGCCTGGATTGGAGATGTCCTCGCCTTTGTTACAATCGGCTCTGGTTTCGTGTTCTTCTTCCTCCGTGCTCTCGGCCAGCATGCGCTCTATCCTCACCGCGATCCCCGCATTCTGGAATCAGCCAATCTGTCTAACTGATCATTCATTTCTTTCTCACTATGGACCCGTCTCAAGACAACCCTATCGTTCGCTTCAAGGCCTTTTTTTGGGCGTTGACCTTGTTTGCTTTCTTCGGAGTCGCTCTGGGCGTTGTCGCCTTGATCAATCGTAAGGAACCCAAAACTTTGGAGGATCTGGCCGCGACGTCTCGCTATGAAAATCTGAAAAAAGTGCAAGGCGCTCAGTCGGCGAATTTGAGTTATAAAGAAGTCGAAGCGGGGAAAACCGTTCAGGTCAAGCCAGAGGATGTTTTCTCTCACGTAGGAAAGCAACTGGCTGCTGCCAAACCGGTCGCTGTGGAAAAGCCTGAGCAGGTGATTCAGGGTTCAGCTGCTGCCAAGGCGATCGAGGAAGCTGCAAAAAATGCTGCTCCCGTGACAGTGGTGGAGACGGATCCGAATGCGCCAATCGATCCTGCAGTAATGGAGGCCGGCAAAACGGAATACGCTCTGTGCCAAGCTTGTCACGGTCCCGATGGTAATGGTGTACCTGGACTTGCGCCGCCACTGGTGGGGTCTGAATGGGTCATGGGTCCCGTCGAAAATCCCATCCGTATCACCCTGCGTGGTCTCGGTGGACCGATCAAAGTAAAGGGTGTTGATTACAATCTCCCCGCACCGATGATGGCCGTTGCTCATTTGTCTGATGCCCAACTCGCTTCGGTCCTCACCTACGTGCGAAACTCTTGGGGCAATAAGGCCTCCGCTGTGACAGCTGACCAAGTAAAAGCCTTCCGCGGCGAGGTTGGTCGACCTGCCCTGCAAGCCAGTGAACTGAAAGCTCCCCAATAATTTTTCCTAACACGATACCATTTCCATCCGATGTCCAACGATTCCTCTCCATCAGCAGAACAAGATGCGATTCTCCGTACGGCGATCGACCGTTCGATGCGCCATCCGGTGATGTTTTTTTTCACCAGCGGTGCCGTTTGGTTGGCGATCTCCCTCATTTTGGGGATTCTATCTGTCGCGAAAATGATCCAGCCAGAGCTACTTGATGGCTGCTCGCTTCTCACGCAAGGCCGGGTGTTTGCAGCACACATATCCACTCTGGTTTTTGGTTGGGGTTGTCAGGCAGCTTTTGGAGTTCTGATTTGGCTCGTGGCTCGTTTGACCCGTCAGGAAAATCGCGCTTCGGGAATCGTGCTCGCGGCGGGTCATGCATGGAACCTGGTGATTGCGATCGGAACGCTGGGGATTCTTCTTGGTTACGGCACCGGGGTGCCATGGATGGAGTTTCCGGCCATGGTGTGGCCTGCGCTGTTACTCAGTTATGCTTTGATTGCTGTCTGGACGATGATTCAGTTCCGCGTCCGTGCTGCTGGAGATGTATTTGTTTCTCAATGGTTCGCCGTGGGTGCTTTGGTTTGGTTTCCTTGGATTCTCGCTACCGCTTTTGTGTTGATTTTTGTCATCGGTGGTAATCCTTTGATGTCTGCAGCGGTTGCAGCTTGGTTCCGCTCCGGAGTTACGTATTTGTTCTTCTTGCCCACCGCAGCAGCCGTTGCTTACTATCTGGCTCCCAAAATCACGGGTCGCCCCATTCATAGCTACTCGACATCACTGATTGGATTCTGGGCGTTGGCGATCGTTGGTCCATGGGCCGGGATGCAAAAGCTGGCAGGGGCTCCGATTCCCTTCTTCTTACCATATCTCGGTGCAGCGGCCACGGTATTGATCGGTGTTCCCACTGCCGCCATCGCGATCAGCACTTTGCGCACGATGCTCTCCGCTCCTGATAAACTCGCTGCCAGCCCAGCTCTCCGTTTTGCCTCAGCTGGTGTGATTTGCATGCTCCTTCTCGGCGTCGCAGGTGTGTTTGTGAATCTTCCCGATTCGACTCTCCCGCTGTCACAATTCAGTATCACGGGATACGGTATGGATATTCTCGCCATTTATGGTTGCTTCAGCTTTTTGATGTTTGCTGCCATGTATTTCATCGTGCCTCGCGTGACTCGCCGTGAGTGGTTGTCCAAGCGCTTGATTAAAATGCATTTTCTCTTCTCCATGTATGGCGTGATCGCTGTGGTAGCGCTCGCTGTGCTTGGTGGGTTGCTGCATGGAATCGGGCAAGAGAAGTTCAATACATCTTGGAAAAATGCCGTGGATTACGCCTATCCTTATCTCATTGGGACATTGGTCGCCTGGTGTTTCGTTTTGTTCTCGAACTTTTTCTTCTGCCTGCACCTGCTTTTGATGTGGATGCGTCTGGGTCGCCGTTCTTCTCATCCGACACTCCTGGGTCATGCTCACTTGACCAATCCTCACGGACCTGAAGGCGACATCGACAATGCTGGTCCAGGTTCTGTGATCGCCCACTAATTTCCCTGCAACCCTCGTATTTTCTGCTATGACAATTCGCTTTTTCACTCTGGGTATGACGGCCACTTTCGGTGCCGCATGGTTGTTTGCTGTGGTGTTGCCGTTTTTCAAAACCCGCGAACTGGAACCCGTTCCTTACGTCGAAGCCATCGACGAAAAAACCGGTGTTTACTTCCCCAAGCGCACTGGCCAGATTACCAACGGTGCCAAGGTTTACGCGCAAAACGGTTGTTACGTGTGTCACACCCAGGTGGTGCGTCCTACTTATGCCGGAAATGATATTCACCGGGACGGGTGGGCTGGTTTCAAAGCCGATCCTGATCGCGGCGATACTCGTCGTGAGTCGAATGCTTTCGATTACAAGGACGAATCTTTCGCGCAGATTGGAATGATGCGCATCGGTCCCGATCTCTCGAATGTCGGTTCCCGTTATGCCAAGTCGGCAGCAGATCATAATGCCGCGAAAAAAGAGCAACTCGGCGATGCTTTTACCGATGCTGTCAAAGTCTCTCCGGAGTCACTTCTCTATGCTCATCTTTTCAACCCTCGCGCCTCTGTGGAAATGCGCTGGTCCACTTGTCCTTCGATGACATTTCTCTTCGAGGAACTCAAAGCGGGTCAGTCGGTTCCCAATCCGAAACCAGAGGCCCGGGCTTTGGTGAGTTATCTGATGTCCATGAAGAAGAACGACACGGTTCCTGCATCGATGAATTACGCGCCTCCCAAGGCGGCGGCAAAATGATCTCTTGAGCTTTTTCTAACACCTTTTATCTTTTCCCATGTCAAACGACTCTCATCCATCATCCAACAGCCGCCCTGATCTGGACGAAGTGATCAATGTAACCAATGCTCACAGCAGCAACGCTACCGCTGCTGCGGCTCGTGAGTATCGCAATCCCGGTGCTGACAAAGAACCATTGTCGATTGCGGCCTTTGGTCTCTGTGCATTGATGATCATGGCCGGCGGTGCCGTTTTCGGTAAAACTTTCGGCGGTTTGTTCGATTACAAGGTATCGGTTCAACCGAACTACGTTCGCGGCAAAGCTCCCGGCGTGGCAGATGACGTGGCACTTCCACCGAAACCCATTTTGGATTTGTATGTGAAAAAAGGGCAATCCCTTTACAGCGCCAAGTGCAATGGTTGTCACGGTGCGGATGGTAAGGGCGATGGCGCCAACTACCCATCCCTGGCTGGTTCTGCTTGGGCAATGGGACATACCGAGCGCTTTTCCCAGGTCATTCTAAACGGACTCCAAGGGCCTACGAGCACGGGTAAAGTTTATGGCGCGGGCGTTATGCCGGCACAGGGTAGTGGTATGAGCGCGCAGGACTTGGCTTACATCATGACTTTCGTCCGCAACAGTTTTGGTAATACCGTAGGCGATGTGGTGACTCCTGAAATGGCACAAGCTGCCATCGATCTAGCTGCCAAACGAGCCAATCCATCATCTCCCGTTACCGCAGATGAACTGAAGCAATATGAAAAAGATCTCGCCGGTGAAAAAGTGGATTCCACGACTCTTGTCGATCCCATCACTTTCAAACCTGTAGATGCGAAGAAGTAGTCCTTCCCATTCATACGAATTTCGGGCCGTTGCTTTTCAAGACAAGCAACGGCTTTTCATTACCCGCTACTTTTCAGGTTGCAAGGCCTGACACAACCACGCGATTCGGGCGGATGGTTGCTCAAGTTCCAACAGCATCTGCCGGATCGGCGTGTCGTGGATGAATTGCTGAGAAACGATGTCGGATAGGATGACTGGATCATCCGTACGGTGCATCATTTCCATCACGGCTTTTTGCACTTCTTCCGGCAGCCCTTTGATGGCATCTTCCACGCATCCACGCAGTGTGGCGACTGCGGCCGCGGCTTGGGACTCAGGTTCAAAGATGGTGGGGATTGGTTCGATCTCGGCAAACGGATAGGGCTTGTCATTGAGCCAGCGCAGGAACCTTACACGGATGACGCCGTGCAGGAGCAGATTGGACGTGCCATCTTTCTGCTCGTGCGAGGCGCGAACAATGCCAATGGTGCCCACCGGTGCCGCGCACTCGTTCGGATCCTCGGAGTCGCATGTTTTGTTCGTCACGGCAAAGAAGCAATGGGTGTCGATGGCATCCTGCAACATGATGCGATAGCGTTCTTCAAAAATATGCAGCGGCAGACCGCCATGCGGAAACAGCACGCACTCGGGTAGAATCATCACGCCGACTTGTTCAGGCAAATGGAGAGCGGACATGGAAGTGTTAGAGAGTTTGGGGGCGGGTGAGTATACCTTTGCGCGAGGGATTTTGCACAGCTTTGACCAGCAATCCTGCGGCATCCGACCATGAGACAAGCGATGCCTGTTGCAGTGCGACCTGGCGGTTTCCTTCTAACAAAAGGCGGAACGCGCGTTTGATTTCGGCACGTTGCTCAGGAGTGAAGCCTGCGCGTTTGAGGCCGATGACATTGAGCGAGGCGAGCAGGTTGTTGCCGTGGGCCATGCAATAGGGAGGAATGTCCTGACTGATCGCGGCATTGCCCTGGGCGATGGCGTAGTCGCCGATGTGGATGAACTGGTGAAAAACCGATCCACCACCCAGAAAGCATTTGTTTCCGATGTGGATGTGCCCGGCGAGCAGGACATTATTGGCTAGCACGTTGTTGTCGCCCATTTGCACATCGTGTGCAAGGTGGACTCCAGTCATGAGGAAATTACCAGAACCAATGCGCGTGAAGCCATCTGCTTGAGAGCCACGGTGGATAGTGACATATTCGCGCAACGTGTTATTTTCGCCGAGTTCGACGCCGGAATCGGTCTGTGGATCGAAATGCAGGTCTTGCGGATCAGCACCCACAATGGAACCCCAGCCGATACGATTGCCGCGCGCGATGTTGACTTTCCCCTGGATCAAGACGTGACCGGCGATTTCGCAATTTGCGGCAACCGTGACCGGACCATCGATCATGGAGTAGGGGCCAATCTTGACACCATCGGCGATGCGGGCCTCGGCGGAAATCAATGCGGTGGGATGAATCAGTGAAGTGGACAAAGCAGGGATAGTGTGGCGCAGATTTGCAAATCGGAAAGCAGAAAGATCGCCATGTGATACGACATGCGCATTTTGGCGTTGAAAATCGGCGTGGATTCATGCTTGATCGCGTTGCTTATGTCCGAGAGAAAAACTTTAGAAGAACGCCATCAGATGTCCGATTTGGACCGTCTCCGTCACTCCTGTGCGCACGTGATGGCCACCGCAATCTCACGGATCTGGCCAGACGTGCAGTTTGCCGCCGGTCCTCCGGTGGAAAATGGGTTTTACTATGACATGCAGCTTTCCCACCGTATCAGCCCAGATGATTTCCCGCGCATTGAAGAAGAGATGAAAAAAGTGGTGAAGGACAACGATCCTTTCGAGCGCGTGGTGGTTTCACGGGATGAGGCGATGGCTCTGGCGCAAAGCGGCCGTCTCAGTTTTGTGGGTGAGCGGGCGGAGCCAAGTATTTTCAAGGTGGATCTGCTCAATGATATTCCAGAAGACGAGGAAATCTCACTCTACAAAAATGGCGACTTCTGGGATCTCTGTGCCGGGCCTCACGTTGGACGTACTGGCAACTGCAAGGCTTTCAAGCTCATGAGCGTTGCCAGCGCTTTTTACAAAGGCGATAAAACCCGCCCGGTGTTGCAGCGCCTCTATGGCACTTGTTTTAAAAATTCCACCGAGCTGCAAGAACACCTCACCAAGCTGGAAGAGGCGAAAAAACGCGATCATCGTAAGCTCGGGCGCGAGATGGGGCTATTTCACATCGATGAAATGGTAGGGCAGGGGCTGATTCTTTGGAAGCCGAAGGGCGGTCTCATTCGCCGTGCCTTGCAGGAGTTCATCACATCGGAACTCGATCGTCAGGGCTACTCGCAGGTCTTCACACCACACATCGGCAAGCTCGATCTTTATCGCACATCAGGGCATTTCCCTTACTATCAAGAGAGCCAGTATCCCGCGATTCCCGAGCGCAGCGTGTTGGAAAAACTCGCGGACGAAGACGCCTCGTGCGCGACATTGATCAACGGTCTCGAAAAAGGCGAATATGAGGGCTACATGCTCAAGCCGATGAATTGCCCGCACCACATCAAAATTTTCGATAGCGAGCCGCATTCCTATCGCGATCTGCCCGTGCGTTTGGCGGAGTTCGGCACCGTGTATCGCTGGGAGCAGTCCGGCGAGCTCGGCGGTATGACGCGGGTGCGCGGCTTCACGCAGGACGACGCCCACCTGTTCTGCACACCTGATCAAGTCGCGGCTGAAGTGCAAGGATGCCTTGGCCTGGTGAAAAAAGTGTTGGGCACGCTTGGCATGCATGAGTATCGTGTGCGGCTTTCCCTTCGTGATCCTGATTCGGACAAATATGTCGGTGATCCAGCGAATTGGGAGAAGGCGGAGAACGCTCTGCGCGAAGCCGTGCAAACCCTCGGCGTGGAATACACCGAAGAACTCGGTGAAGCTGCATTTTATGGACCCAAGATCGACTTCGTGGTCAAGGATGTGATTGGCCGCGACTGGCAGCTCGGCACCGTGCAGGTGGATTACAACCTGCCAGAGCGCTTCAACCTCAGCTACATTGGCGAAGACAATCGCCAGCATCGCCCCGTAATGATTCACCGCGCTCCCTTCGGTTCGCTGGAGCGTTTCACCGGCCTGCTGATCGAGCATTTCGAGGGCAAATTCCCGACCTGGCTTGCTCCCGAGCAAGTGCGTGTGCTACCCATTTCTGACAAGTATCTTGACTACGCTGAAAAAGTCACCGCCCAGCTCGCGGATCAAAAAATCCGTGTCAGTATGGATCGTTCCGCGGACAAGATTGGTGCAAAAATCCGCAATGCCCGACTCGAGAGAGTGCCTTACATGCTCATCATCGGCCAGAAGGAGGAAGAGGAACAAACCGTCTCCGTGCGTCATCGCGACCGCGATGATCTCGGTTCCTTGCCTCTGGAGGAATTCGTGGGGAATCTATCGAACGAAGTCCACTCGCGCGCGTTGTGATTTTGGCGGCGGCGGCCCACCTCCCAACCTACATCTGCGAACAATCGAGCTTCATCGCCTTCGAACTATAAAGTAAATAAAATCGATTCACACGATTTTGTAGATGCATGCAGCAATTGGCACGTCAGATCTCGTCCACCGCCCCGAGTTTTACCATAGCGCCGCTTCGGAGTTCGAGCTCAGCGTATCATTCTAGTGAGTTTTCCCGTAGACGGCAATATCCTAGTAGCAAAAGGAGTTCCTATGAATCCCTGAAGGAAAAAATTCTGCGGCTATCAATCATCAATCGGCTTGGTGTCAGGTGGCGTTTCGGGAATCGTGGTTCCGGTGTCAGTTTCCGGAGGCAGCAGCGTGGGCAATACTTCCGCCCACCATTCTTGGCGGTCGAGTTCTTCTTTTACCGCACTGTCGTATTGTTCGCTGGTGAGGTAGTCGATGGGGTCGGTAGATTCGTCCGGGCTTGAGTCGACACCGGTTTGCATGCCAGGCAGCCATGCGGCCGAGCCACGCGCGAGTATATCAAAGATCCTCTGCTGTTGCATGGCAGAGAGACCGAGCGATTCAGTCATGAGGGCGAGTTCATGATTCGCCTCCCGCTCGACCTTGGCGGCGCGCGCTAACCATTCAGCTTCGCTGATCTGTCGTTGATTTGGTGCTGGAGAGCCGGTGACACGCATAGGCTCTTGAACGACGGTGTTGGAATCGAATTGTGAAGCCAAGCGTTCGGCATTGCGGGTGGAGTCAGTGGAAACGGGAGCTGTGTTGGATCGCAAAGCCGGCCGCGAGCGGGTTGGCTTAGCTTTATCAAGTGCGGTTGCTGAATTCGCTTCTTCCGAACCATTCCGTTGAGTGGCCAAAAAGAGTCCGCTCGCCACTGCACAGGCGGCAATGGCTGTTCCAAGAATAAACCACTGGGTGGGTTTCATGGTGTTTCTTTGGTCTGTTGGGAGTTATCAGATGAATCCGTATCTGAATCGAGTGTGGGTGAGAACCGCTTACGGATCAACTTCAAAAGTTGAACCCGGCTGCGCGAAAGAAGTTGCGCTTGATTTGGATCAAGGATGCCTTTTGCCTCAAGAGTGTCGTGGAAGTGCAGCAAGCGCAGATGCATTTGAAGAAGGGCACGCTCTTGGCTTGCATGCATTGCTTCGCTCACAGGGGCGAGTTCGGTGCGCAGCTTCGCCTCTTGGTCAGGGGTGAGCGCGAGTTGGCGGACAAGGGCTTGGCAGGCTTTTTCCGCCCAATCGGCGGCATTGTGCGGTATTTGTTGAGTTTGATTGGCAGGCGCTTTTGAAGGGGCGGTGAGTCGGCCGACGACGACCCCAGAGCCAAAAAGCGCAAGTAAGCTAATCGCGATGATGCCGTAGGTTTTGAAGAGGTATTTCATTATGACGGTGGAGTGAGCTTATCGTGCGATGATGACGGAGGCAAGGCAGTAGGCGCTGGAAGTTCTGGCGGTGGAGGCGGCGGCAGTAACAGGGGTTCTTCGTTGGATTTCCGGTAGATCCAAGCGGCTGTGCATAAGACGATGGCGGCGATGGCGGCGCCTAACGCCCAGCGCGCCCAGCGGCGGACAAAGGTATCGTGTCGCCAATGTTTCCAGCGTTCGAGCACGCGGTGGGTGAGTGTGGGGGGCGGTGGAGCCTCTTCCATTGGTGCCGGTGGCTTGACGCGCGCGACAATGCTTTCCCAGTCAAGGCGTGGTTCTTTGTTCATAGTGTTCCTCCTTCGAGTCGTTTGAGGGTTTCGTTGAGTTTGCGGCGTGCGCGCATGGCTGTGACTTTTACTCTGCTGGCGCCCCATCCCGTTAGATCGCAGGCCTCGCGAACGGATTTTTTCTCGAGGTCTAGTATCCGCAATACGATTTGCTCACGTGGATGGAGCGTGGCCAGCAGTTTTTCTACAAGGCCAAGGCCATCGGTAACCGCGGAATGTTGTTCGGATTCCGGTTCACGCTCGATGATGTTTTCGACGAACTCGATGTCTTCGGTGCTGAGGTCCGCGAATCGTATTTCCGGCCGGGCTTTTTGTCGGCGGAGGTGATCGTAGCATGTGTTGATGGCGATTCGGGCGACCCAGTTGGGAAAAGGTTGAAGGCCGAGATAGCCGTCGATGTTGCCGAAGGTCTTCATGAAGACTTCTTGAATTAGATCCTTTTCATCAGCTCCTCGCGGCAGGTGGCTGCGAACGATACGCAGCACTGACCCATGGAGGGCTGAGACCAGCCACGCTGCTGACGATTCGTCGCCATCGCGCGCGCGCGATACTTTGGCATCCCATTCCGACGGCGTTGGTTCAGGAGTTTCCACCTGTTTTGTCAGGGGTAGGTGCGTTTGACGCGGTAGAAGCGTTTGACCGGCACCGGGATGGTTGTGTCGGTATGGATGAAGTCGGCGGTAGTGGTCGGCGCGCGGGTAGTGCCGAGATCGAACCAACTTGAGCAATTGGGTGACCACTGAAGCAGGTATTTATAGCCGGCTTCTTCGTTCCACGTGATTTTTGGCTGGCCCGTGGAGGATTTTTCAACGCTGACGGTGGTGGTCACGGGATCGGTGCGCACTGCGTAATCGTCAAACAACATGTAGTTATCGCCGGGAAGGTATTGGGGTGGGTTGCTTAATGGAACGCTGTTCTGCACATACATGCGCAGGCGGACTGCTGAAAGACTTTGGAAGCCGGCGCTAGGGTTGTAGAATTGCTGGTCCTGAAACAGTGGAACGCTGCCAAAGGTGGCGGACCACTTGTTGGTCCGAAAATTGATCCGCACCTGGAGGTTTTCTGTCGTCTGGTGGAGGAAGGTAAAATTGGTATTGATCAAGGCGAGTGAAGTGCCGTTCCAGTAGCTTCGCCAAATCCTGCGGTTGGGCTGGAGGTTTGTATCCAAACTGCTGTTGTCGAATTGGAGTAAACCGATGCGAATGGGGGTGGTTGCGTTGTTATAGAAATGAATCTCGAAATTATCCCTGCGTGAAGTGGTAGATGAATCCATGATTCCGAGATTAAGGCTGAAGGTTACGATTTCCTGATTGCTAGCTACAGGAGTGAGGTTGACGGGGCGCCAGAGCCAGACGTTGCGGTCAGTGGTGGAGGTGAGGTGGTTGCCACCGAGGTATGCCGCGTTGCCAAAACCCAGCACCTGATGCTGGGCTTCAGTCAAAATACCATGATAGCCGAGTCCGGCATGGGAGCCGGTCCATAGGTCGGTATTGATGATTTTGTCGTTTCCCGTGGCAAACGGGGGGCTATCAAAACTCGTAAAATAAACCTCTCCTGCCGCAAGACGTGCATGAGCATACATGAAGGCCCAGAAAACAATGACCAGAATGCGCTGACGGAATTTCGAGGTTCGCATGGCAGGGTAAAAATCGCGGGATTGCGGCAGTGCGACAAGAACAAATCGGAAGATCTGCACAAAATGATGGTCCACAATGAAGCGGACCATCAAAGGAGTGGAATTTTTTCGGCAAACCGAAAGAGTAGGGATCAAGCCCCGCCGCCCGAACCACCGCCGTCAACCGGCGGGGGAGTTAGGATTTCTGGATGAGCTTTGACATAAGCCGTCCATTCTTCGGGGGTGATGAACAGATGGGCATCGGTATTGATGTCGCTGATCATGGACTGAACCTCTGCTTGGTCAAGTTTACCATCTTGGTTGGTATCAAAGGAAACCAGCGGCGGGGGGACGCGAAGAATCGGCGCTATCACTGGTTGTGGCATCGGGAACTGCATGAGTGGCGGAGGTGGCGGTCGAAGTGCAACCATGAATTCTGCCTTGCTGATCTTGCTATCGGCGTCTTTGTCGAGATGGGCGATCATCTTGGCAACCATATCGTCCGTGATGTTGGGGATCGCCTTCAGTTCTACGGTGGTCAGGAAACCATCGGCATCTTTGTCTAGTTCGTTGAACCGTTTGATACGGAGTTCCTCCATTTTAGCTTTAACAGCCTCGCGAGCGGCTTGGACTTCCTCAGGGGAAAGTTTGCCGTCGCCGTTGGTGTCCCACGGATTTTTGACACCGGGTCGCTGCGGTCTGGCCTCGCGCATGGCCTTTTCGAAAGCCTGCCGTTCTTCTGCGGAAAGTTTGCCATCACCGTCCAGGTCGTATGGTTTGAGCAAGGCTGGGAGTTCGCCTGTGCCGAATGGCTTGCGCGGCGCGGTTTGAGCATTCGCGATACCTGCTCCGATCAGGAGTGCGGTGGCGAGCAGAGTGTTGGTCTTGTTCATGGTAGGTATTGGTTGTTTCGGAATCGATCAGCAAGGAGTTCGCTCTCCTGCTATTATTAGAGACGCATGAAGAGATTGATTGGTTACAAAATATTTCTTTTGTTCGGAAATCGCGTCTAAACGCTCTGGAGTTCACTGTATGCGCTCACAGATGATCGAATGATCAGACCGACGGCGTATAAATCTTCTTCCATCATGCTCATGCAGTTCTTGGTCCGTAAACGAAACTCGGACGATGGAGTGAGGAAAGTCGAAGACGCTTCCGGTGCGTCAAACATATCACGATCCGCTCAGACTTCATGGTTTTATCAGGATCCTTCTGCGGAAAGCTAATTCTTTACAACTTCTGTGGAATCTTTTTTGATAAACCTGTTTCGGCTTCCTTGGATTCGCCGTTTTTCCGAAGTATCGCACACGCTTTTGGGGGTTGTTGCAGAAGTTTGTTGAAATGACAAGAACCGATCCACCGCCCCGAGTTTTACCATAGCGCCGCTTCGGCCAGGCAGCGGAAGACGGTGGCACGGGAAATCTTCACTCTGCGTTGCATTTCACCCCATGTGGCCTGTTGCATCGCTTCGATGGTTTCCAGGGCCAGCAGGGCGGGTAGCGCGGTGGCGCAACGCAGCCGACGTCCCTGCAGCGCGCGCGCATAGCGCATTCCGTCTTCGATCCAGGACTTTGCCAAAATGAGCCATCGGTCTTGGGCGTGCCAACATTCATACTCAGTGGCAAAATCCACCGCGCCAGGTAGGTAGTATCTGCCGTGGCGCATGTCTTCGGGGCGATCGCGCAGGATATTGACGAGTTGGAGTGCACAGCCGAAATTCCGCCCCCAGCGCACCATGGTGTCACGATCTTCTGCGGTGAAACTACAGCCTTCTCCCAAGAAACCGAGCTTTGTCCAAAATTCTCCCACGGATCCAGCCACTCGTTGGCAGTAGTCGATTAACTCGGCATCGTTTGCCAATACCATGCGACATCCATCACTGGCATCTGCAAAGCGGATTAGGTCAAGGCGTTGGCCGGATATGATTTCGTCCAATACCTCGTGTATTAACAAACGCTCCGCATCGGTCAGCTTATCTAACCATTCCACATGTTCTTGCGCATGAATCATGAGGGTTTTTTCGCTGTCGTTGCATTGTCTTAATAAATCAATTGGTGTGGAAAAAACAATGGATTTACGAATGGCTTGGCGAAAATCATCGAGGCATTGCAAACGCGCTTTCACATCCCAATAGGGAGCATCCGCAATGGTATCGCTGCTTCGGGCGAGTAGATAGGCAAGTCCTGCGGCATCCCGCATGCTGGAAGGCAAGAGGCGCAGGCTCAGGTAAAAGGATCGCGACACTGCCTTGAGAATCGTAGTGCCCGCCGCGGACTGGGAAAAAGTTACAGCCATGAGATCAGACCCAGGAGTCGTGAAGAAGTTCACGCAAACGATCGATATCGGTTGCCGAGGTTTTGGCGACAAAACCACGTGGGTGGGCGAAGTGGACGTCCTCGTGATGTTCGATGAGGGTGAAGTCCAGTCTTGGATGATCGTTGTTACGGCTGAGGCCATATCCTTGTCCCCGCCGATCCGGGTAGATCATGGCCACAATTTCCTGCTCTTTACCAATGCTCCGCAGGTAGCGGCTCATCGCGCCGGAGGGGTCATCGATCGATGAATCCATGCGCGGCAGAAATACGGCTTGAAAGCGTTCGCCGTTTTTATCCATTTCCCAGAAATGCAGGTTTTCTTCGAGCAACTGGATGCGCTCCCGCATCGTTCGCAGGTAGTATAAAAGATCGTTGCCGATCAATTGCATCAACTCCCATATCAAATGTCCGGGTTCCAATCGTGAACTTGCAGCAAAACGTCGAAGTATTGTTACATCGATGGTGGATTGGAGTTTGCCCAATGTATCGCGAGAGATCCCCAACCATTCGGCGGTTTTCACCGGGCCTTTGGTATCGAACCACTCCGCAGGCTCCAGCCATTCACAAAACATTCTGGCATCATCGTAAATCCCCAAGTGCTTCATCACCAGACTCAGCGCGCAGATCGGGTCAGCATCGGCGGGGAATTGATGGTGGTCGAAGTTCATGCGAGCGGGATCGTGCTCGCCACCGACATCAACCACAATCGTGGCTGTGTTGTTCAAGTCATCGCTCGTCGGTTCGCGTCGTATCACCGGCACCTTGTGCACGGCGATGAGTAGGCAGCATGCGAGGAATTCATCCTTATGCGCGCTGCCGGGGTGGGTCAGGATTTGTTGAATCATCTGCGAGAGTTTCCACAACCAGCGCTATTTCGTCAACCCGCGTTCTTGGGCTTCTTTCATCGGCATGGCCTTGGCTTCACAGACTTGTTGCCAACCAGGGAAATTCCATTTGTTAGGAAAACCCGCGCATTGCGATGGCTTGACCTCATGAATCCGGCAAGAGGTGCCATCGAGCATGATGCATTCGTGGTTGTCTTTTTCGATCAGCGACAGGCCTTGTCGATTGGTGCGAAGTCGGGTGTAACGTGCGATGAATTCTTGTTCTGTTAGATTTAAAAACGATGCGATACGAGGAATTTCCTCCTCTTCAATCCGAACATCTCCCGGCCATTTGCAACATGCGGTGCAGCGCTGGCACACGTAGAAGGTTCTGGGTTCGAGAATCGTCTCCCGATTTCCGGGACTGCCATGGGATGAGGGAGTCATGATTGGCGCATTTGTCGGTAATAGGAATCAACCCTCGCAAGAAATCCGCGCCATTTGCGGCCCGGTCTGCCATTTTCCATCAGGAAATGCGGGCAATTTTTGTTAGGTGGCTTTGCACCTCTGCGTGGCCAATGATAGTGCGGCACCACGTTGCGCAAGGGAATGCCATGTTTGATCATCAAATAAGCGGCAAGCTTGGCGGTTCGATCCATGGTGGAACTCAGATTGCTGCCACGGTGTTCACACATTTCGATGCCGATGCTGTAGCGGTTTCCGGGGCCGTCGAAGTCGGCGTGTTCACCTTGTTCGTTGGTGGGCATGTGTTGGAGAGCTACTTTGTCGTCCACGGTAAAATGCCAGATCAGATAGCCGATACGATTTCCTCCCCTGCGTTTTGGTGCACGTAGCGCGCCGTTCTTGAGTGCTTGGGAATGTTTCCACGCATCAGCTGACCAATTTTGAGTACTGTGAATGGTGATATAGCGGGGAGTCATCGGACGAAATACCTTGCGCCCATGCCTGCCGCGCGAAACCAGATCTTGTCGCAAATTAACGCTGCGCATGATCTGACCCATGGAGGCTCCCGCAGAAACCTGAGCGCTTGTCCCGCTCCATCGGACTGCATGATCACTACCTCCGCCGATGGGGCCTATCGGAGAACAACAAACACCAATGATCAGCAGTACCAGCAAACATACAGGCAGTGCAATCACGTTGGTTTTCACTGCAGACAGTCTAGCGTGAATTGCCCTCATGAAAAGTGAAATCAATAATGAATCAACAGAGGATTTTCCATGCCTTACAATCCGACTTTGGATTCAGACAGCATGTGACTCGGATACTCAACTGGAAAGAATACGCAATACTTTTGCTCACCCATTCGAGCGTAGAATCTTCGATTCGTATTTGCTCCATTTTACGGGGCTGCCACACGAAGTCGCACAAATTTCTTGGGTCCAAGAGGTTTGGGAAATGTGTAAGTCACCTGGTTGCCTGAGATCGTTACATTTCCGGGAGAGTTTTCATTTGTCCACGTGCCGCTGAGCGATTCCGATGATTCGACAAAAAATTCGGTTCCAAAGTTTCCCGTGTAAGTGCTTGCTTTGGTCCATGTTATGGTGAGTGTGCCCGACTGATCCATGACACCGGGTAAAATGGTGGGGCCAGTGGAAGAATTCGAACCAGCGATGAAGTGTTCGATGCCGTTGCTGACACCATCGTTGTCGTGGTCGGCAGCGAAGCCCCCCGTCGCTGCCGCACCACCATTGGCAGCTTGCCATGATGAAAATCCACCCGGCCCCGAGGTTACTGTGAGGGTTCCGGGGCCTGTGATTTGTGGAATTCCCGTACCGCTGTCCGTGATGTTATCGAGGGCTTTATACACACCGGCATTTTGTTGTATTCCACCGATGAATAGTTTTTCTACCGTATCGGAAACAGTTCCCGCTGTTTCATCGAAATTGAGATCCAAGGTCGCGTTACTTGATGCAATCGAAATGGTGGAAGATTCGTTGTTCTGATTCGGTTGGTTGAATCGAAGAGTCCCGCCGTTGACAGTGGTATTGCCGCTGTATGTGTGAACCGCTGATAAGAAGAGCGTACCAATGCCGCTTTTCACGATGGAGAAATTGTTCTCATCTGTTCCTGCACCCCCCAAAACTCCATGGAATGTGTTGGTGCCATTGGTGTCGACGGTTAGCAGTCCCGCGGTTGCATTGCCATTAACGATTTTGTTGGTCGTGGTTGTGACGTTTGTCGTAAGACCCGCAACGGTTTGGTTTTTGCCATTGAGTTTGAGCGTTCCAAAACCGTCGGTTCCACCGAAATTGAGCGATGTTGTCATTGGCAAAGCATGGTCTGCGCCCAGTATGAGCGTGCCTCGAAACAGATTGGTATTTCCCCATGTATTACCTGAAGTGTTGATATTCCATACAGACGTTGTTTCGTTGAACGTGATATTTGATGAACTGGATAAAAAGATTCCTCCAGCAATTGTTCCCGTGCCTCCTCCACGCAGTGATACAGGTCCTGTGTAATCGGAATGCGTGATCGGTCCTGCAAGGATGAGTTGTCCTCCGGGGTTGGCATTAAATTGAGCGGTTTTGCTGCCCGTGATGATGATGGGCCCCGCCCAGGTATTTGACGTCGTTCCAACTGTGCGCAGGGTGACACGACTGTCACCCGTGAGGTTTCCACTTGCCAGCGTCAAACTTTCGCCACTGCTCGTTGATACGCCGTTTAAATCCAATAATGTTCCTAGTGTTGAGTTAATAGAACCATTGATGATGGTGCCCGAGTTCGTATTGCCCAGCGCTGAATGATTTGAAATACGCAAGATTCCAGCACTCACCGTAGTAAGGCCCGAATAGTTGTTCGCGGCACTCAGGTTTAAGGTAGTAGTTCCTCCGAGTTTATGGATGTTGAGTGAGCCACCCGTAGATCCGGAAGTATCGCTCAAGGTGCTGGCAATGGTAAACGTGCCACCACTTGCATTGGTGGTATCGAATCCCAGGATGGCTCCGGCGCGGAGACCGTTCTCTGATGATGAAGATAAATTGGTCAGCAATGTTGTAAGATCAGTGGTAGAAAATTCGCCCGTTCCTCCGACGTTGATTGCCAGAGTGCCTCCCGCGAGAACGTTTAAATTGGCTGCGGTCCAGTTTGCACTGTTTGCACCATAAAGTGATGTTGTCGCAGGAATGAGGAGAGTTCCGCCCGACACTGTGGTGTTACCATTGGCATTGAGAGTGCCTGAGACTCGCAAATTTCCTGATGTGACTTCTAGCTTTCCGATAGCGCGGTTGCTTGTGAGCGTCGCAGGTGTTGCCATTGCCGCGCCGCCGGAATATCGGAAGACGGACATCGGACTGAGGGTTCCCGTCCCTCCCAGATCATTAGCCGTAGAGTTTCCTCCTACAGCATGGAGTGTGGTTCCGGATGCAAGGCTTGTCGTTACCGCAGCGGTGCTTAGTATAAAACGGTTCGCCTTGATCGCACCGGCTCCTGTTAGATTCCACACGGTATTTGTGACACCGGTTTGTGTGCTCGCGTTAGGCGTCCAGGTCCCCGCCGTAGCTCCCGCGGAAAGATCCAAGGTGAAACCGTTGGTGTCGATACCCAGATCAATACGTCCAGACTCGTGTGTGTTCCCAAAATTTTGTGAAAGTGGCATGCTCGCACCTGTGTTGGAACTGATATTCGATCCCAGTTTGAGAGTCGTTTGACTGCCACCAGTGCCGTTGTTATCGAACATCTGGATTTGTCCGATGCCATTGCCCGGAGCCGAACTCGATAGTGTTTTTACTCCGGTTCCTCGAAACAGAAATGTGCCCAGTGTTCTGTTGGTAGAGAGTGACTGATCCCCGGCTCGATCCAGGGTCATGTTCAGGTTTGTATTAAAAAAATCCGGATTGAAGACGATCGGAGTGGCAGAGGCGTAAGTAATGTTGCCTGCTGCCACTGCCTTTGTGCTGGTAACAGATCCTCCCGTGATGTTGACAACTCCTTGAATAAGGATCCGCCGGTCCTGTTGTCCCGTAATGTTATCGATGACAAGCGAACCCGAGGTCATGGTGATTCCGCCCGCATGGGTATTACTCGCGGAGGTTCCCGTACTCGTGCCTGAGGTGGGGCTAACGGTCAACGTTCCTCCTTGGATGGTCGTCATGCCAGATCCACCCGTATTGCCGAAAAAATATCCTGAAGTTCCATTGCCTGTGGCTGTCATCACGAGCTCTCCGCCCGGGTTCAGAGTCAAACCTCCCGTAGGGGAAAAAACGAAGCTCGCACTTGCAGCGCTGCCAATACTGATGCGCTCGGTTCCGGTTTCGGAACCAAGGTTGATCAAGTTGGTAACGGTGAGACTTTTCTGAATATCCAAGATGTTGATGGAGCTTGCAGTGGTTTGATTGAAATCCATTTGTTGCACAGGACTGACAGCGGTAGCGTCGAAAGTGACCGTGCGACTTCCCGTGCTAACATCGGTCAATACGGCAGTGTCCGCAGACCCAGGCACGGTGTCAGTGGACCAATTGACGCCAGTGGACCAATTACCGCCACTATCGTTGTTTCCATTGCCGTCCCAGTTGATGGTGGCAGCACGAATGCCAGCACAGCTGAGAAATGCGATGAAAAATCCTACTGAAGCGTGTGTGTATCGATGGGTTTTCGTTTTCATACTAAGATCAAGATAGGTTTGAAAAAGTGGTGAATGAGTTGTTAGCCAGGGAAATAAAGCGCATTGGCAGGAACAACTGTTTTTACGAATGCACTCATGACCTAGTACAATTTTTTGAATGACTGTATTATATGTTATATCTTTCATTTTGTTGAAATTTAGCTTGACGACTTCAGTTGCCAAGATTTTTTTTGGAATTTTTAGCTATATCGCCCTAACACTAAAATGATCAGCCGTTTTCATGGACAAAAAACAAGGCCAGCGAAATCCACTGGCCTTGTTTTGAGAGTTTGAAGAAAATGCTCTTACTTATTCGGTTACTTTAACTCGCAGGAAATCGGATGGTTCTGTCGCAACCGTGCCTGGAGCCCGGAAGGTGCGGTAGCTCCAGCCGGTTTCTAATATTGGGAGGCCTGTTTGGACGGCTTCAATTTCGCTGACATCCAGTGTCCAAGCATTCAGATCCGCGCTACCCTGAATGCGATAGATGATTCCATCGATCAGTCCTGAGACTTCCTCATGAGTATTCGCGTCATCGGAAAATGTCGCGCCAGTCCGCACAGGAAGCGTCAGAGTCCAAATGCGATTTCCGTTTAACTCAAGCACTTTACCAACGACTTTATCAACGCTTGTGGCGCTCGACGGGTTGCTGTTAAAAGCGAATTCAGCGAGGTTGTTGCGGCCGTCATTGTCGGGATCAGCACCTTTGCCGATGATCGCCGCATTGGTTTCTCCGGGGAAGTAATTGGCAACCCAGGGAATGAAGGGATCGGTAATCAGAGACAGGCTCAATAAACCCGTGGTTTCGCTAAACGTCCAGGTTGCGGCTCCATCGACTTTCATCCAATCATTGCCAGTCTTCGTGAAGCCGTTCACAGAGAAATTCGCCCCATAGGTTTCCGTGAGATTGGCTGTGTCTACGAGCAACCAAGAATTGCCATTGGTCAAGTTGGCAGATGCGAGGTTGATGTCGAATTTGCCATCGAGGGTGACCGCACCATTTCCTGCGATTTGGTTCGAAGTGCCGTTGGAAGTCGGGTTGAATTTTGTTTCACTGGTCGATGTGAAAGAAAGTGTCCCTGCATCTACAGTTGTATCACCCGTGTAATGGTTCATGCCAGAGAGAATCCATGTTCCCGCACCCGCTTTCCTAAGGGATAGCGTCGCCGTTCCATTTCCGATCGATCCAGACCATTCACCGTTTCCATCTCCCAGCAACTGCAGGAAACGTGCACCAGTAACCGCACCAGAGGGAGTGAAATGACTCAATACTTTCAGGTTCCCTTGATCTGACTGAAAGTTATAGTTGCTTCCTCCTGTTGCCGGTGTGATGGCCGAGGCGGAAAGTTGGTTGTTTCCACTGCGATTCACGATGTGAGGAGCATCCAAGTTTAGGCCTTGTCGCCCGCCAATCGTCAGGGCTTCAGTAAGAGTCAAATCTCCGGTAATGGCAACCTGACCATTGACGTCGCCACCGTTAATGGTAGTGCCAACTGTGTCAGAGCCTAGCGCTGAAGAGTTGGTGATGGCTAGAGTTCCCGAATTCACGGTCGTGGTCCCTGCATAAGTATTGGCACCCGTGAGTGTCAGCGATCCCGATCCCGACTTGATGATGTGTGCATTTCCGCCGCTGCCGTTGGTGATCAGACCTTGGAAGGTCGTATCGAGATTCTTGGCTCCGATGTTGTAGGTTTGACTCCCTGCATAGTCGGCTCCGGCAAGAATCGCCGTGGTATCACCCGAGAGAGCTCCGACGTTCATGGTATTCCCAAAACTGTTATTGACTCCAGCAAGACGCGCGTTGTCAGTGATGTTTACCAATGCATTAGATAAATTTCCATCAAAACCACCGCCATTAAAATAAGCTGCGAAAGATGAAATAGCGCCAATTCCAGATTTAAGGTTTAGAGTTCCGGTGAATGGTCCGTTGCCCGCTACGAGTCTGAATCCAAAAGCGCCACCTCCGACGTTCGATCCGCCATATCTTGAGATCAGAGTCAGGGAACCCGAGCCACTAAGCCCTCCCAGACCAACGCGGTCGTTGATACCATCGATGGTTCCATTATTTCCTTCTTCTACAACGATGTTTCCTATGCTGAAGGTATTTCTATTGAGATTAACTTGTCCACCTTGCAAATTCACCGGTCCAATACCAGCGGTTCCTGTGCCAGACAGATTGAGTGTAGATCCTGCAGCAATTCGAGTTCCTCCGCTGAATGTATTGGTTCCACCCACATTGAACGTTCCAGTTCCCGTGAGATTCAGTGCGCCATTTCCAGAGATTATTCCGCTGTAAGTCACAGTCGAATTACTTGTTATATCAATGTTTGAATTGCTTGACGAAAGTGTAATTCCTCGATTGGTGTTGATTCCGATATTGCCGCTGATTTGTAAAGTGGCGCCCCCAATCGTGATGCTCTGAGGATTAAACGCTGCAGGTACGCTTCCGAGTGCGCTATCCGCACTGATCGAGAGAATGCCACCACTGATGTTTGAGGCGCCTCCGAAATTATTTCCTGCTACTAGCGTTAATTTTCCTTCGCCCGATTTTATGATGTTGCCCGCACCTCCTCCGCCAAAAGACGAAGAAAACGCAACATCATTTCCGTTGGTATCCAATTGAGCATCACCAGCCACAATCTCGAGCAAGGGAGCCAACGAGATGTCATCTGTATTTCCCGATGCCCATTTGAGTCTTGAGTTACTGATCGTAATCGGTGCTGATATATTGATTCCGCCTGAAGCGAAACTAACAGTTCCACCACTGATCGTTGTACCACCTTGGTAAGTATTGATAGCACCGAGGTGAATCGATCCTGGTCCACTTTTGCTGATCGACCCAGCACCAGATATAACACCATTCAAAGTGATTGTGTCTTCGGCTCTTGAAACAGAGATGACAGTGTTGCTGTTGAGTGCTACTGAGTTGAGCAATTGATGGTTTCCTGTCGTCCCTATGATTTGAGACTGCCCAGAATTTACTGTATTATCAAAGTAAAGTGTTTCTGATGTTGCGGCAGTGATTGTGTAAGAATTTGCGTTGTCAAAGGATAAGGTCGCAATGGTTTTGTCGCCATTGAGAGTAATGGTTCCAGATTCTGTGAGAGATGAACCTAGTAAAGCCGTGTAGCCTGATGCATTTGGTAGTCCTGCTCCGGTCCAGTTCCCTGCGTTGCTCCAGTCTCCACCTGTTGACAAACCCCATTGAGAGATGACGGATGGCGTAATCGTCAGGTTGATATTGTTGGCATCCGAGCTGAAGGAGTAGTTTTTTGTCGCGTCCGGGTTAAGCACCGTCAGATTGCTCGCAGAAACCGTTGTTGTGCCGTTATAGGAAATTAGAGTGTAGGTGCCGGGTGTGCGAAACTGCGTTGTTGATCCTTCTTCATACAGGTGGAATCCTCCGCCGTTGAGCATCAGTCCATCGGTACTCGTGACAACTGCCAAGTCATTTGCGGTTGCGTCCGCTTTGAATTCACAATCAAAAATCGCACCGCTGGCAAGTGTCAACGAGCCCATAGTTAGGGTTCCGACTCCGTTACCGGGTGCTAAACGTGATGTGGACGAAATTGTCACACTGCCCATGATCGTGCCATTGCCACTGAGTGTCGAACCACTGTTTACGGCAATGCTGGGACTGGCTAACTGACTGTTGATGATGAGAGTTCCGTTGGTGATCGTAGTAGCACCTGTATAATCCAGATTCCCTGTCAGCGCTAATGTTCCTGAACCACCTTTTGTGAAAGCCAGAATGCCGGCGCTGCCATCACTCAACGCACCGGCAAATGTTTGGCTAGTAGCATTGTTGACAGTGAGTGTTGACGTGCCTGAGTTGCCGTTCACGATCGACGGTGTGCCAAGTGTGGTGTTAGTTGAGAGACCGGTGATTGTAGGGCTGAATCCGTTGAGTTTCAGTATCGCGTCAGAGGATGCTCCGAACACAACGCTAGCGGACGTGGCAAGGCCCAATGATGTATTGTTGCCAAGTTGTAAGGTTCCACTAGTCAACGACCATACGCCTTTGTAGTTGTTAGAATGGGGTAATACGATTGTTCCCGCGCCGGTTACTTGGATCGATGTATCCGTTGCTCCACCTGTTAGGTCGTTTGTGGCATTTCCTATTGTAAGAACGTCTGTAATATTTGCGGTTGAAAGATTCACAGAAGAGGCCTGAGTCGTAGTTACGGTAACTCTCGAATTAATTGTATTACTACCCGTGGATCGAATGGTTGCACCATTGTTCATGTTTAGATTGATACCGTTGTCGAGCGTGATTTGGTTTGCTAGCTCGAGAATGCCCGAATTGATTCGAACTTGAAGAGAACCGGCAGTTGCGCTGCTGCCGAGTGCGTTGTTATGACGAACGGATAATACTCCAGCATTTATCTGAATACCCGAAGAGGACGTGGCACTCGTCATGCCTGTGCCACTAAAGTTATTGTTACCTGAGAGAATCCATGTGCCAGAGCCGTTTTTGACGAGGAGTGATACGTCTTGACCGTAACTCGGAGAAGTGATGTTGGAACTAATGATGTTAATTCCTGTGTTGGAACCATCGAGAAGAATTCTGCCGGGTCTAGTGCTGCTGGTATTTGCCGTAATATTCCCCGTGAAACTCAAGGTGGCGGATAATGTGGTGGAGTTATTGGCAAATGTGAAAGCACCATTGGTCGAGGACGGGGCTGTGAAAAAAATGGGTGTTGCAATTATCTGGGGATTTGTCACGGCCGCTGCAATGCTTACGCTGTTGCCTCCAGCAGCTGAATTACGAAAAGACAGAGCGTTTGTTCCCGCAGTTGCTCCGACAACGTAAGCTCCCGCAGATCCACTGAATGCGAGATTCTGAAGTGCGATACCAGACGAAAGGGTTATTGGGTTGGCATTACCTCCGAAAGACGTGACAGCATTACTAAATGTAGCTGTTTCAGTAATTGCATTTGGGAATGCGGCCGTCCAGTTTGCGTTGTTATTCCAATTTGAATCCGAAGGAGAAGCTAGCCAAGTGGCGCTCGCTGCAGTAGCAGATCCAACAAGGCATGTGGCAAATGTGAGGGAAGTTAGTGCAATTTGCATTTTACTTGATGCAGATATAAATGTGTTACGGCGTGGTTTCATGGGTTTTTGTATGTTTCTGCCGGTGGCAGTGTTGGTTCTTTGGGTTATTTAGAGAGATCGGAAAAGTGACGCGTCATGCGCAGTAATTACTTTGTCTGATGGTATGCACATCACATTAGATGTGTGGCGGCTGCCAAGCAGAATTTGTGTCACTTGTGTCATCGCACGAGTGCATGATGATACAGGCAGCTGCTCTTTTGTATGATTCGTCCATGACGCGGATTGATTCGGATCTACTTGATGGGTCGCAGCTGGCGGCATGAATTCCTTTTTTCTCGACATGAGAGGGAAATTTGGTGTGCTCGTCGCATGACCCAAAACACCTGGAAAATTGTTGCCCTGGCCTTGTTCGGCTGCGTTGTGACTTCTTGTCAAAAGCCGACTGACTCCGCGAATCAAACACCGGAATTTGCTTTCGTCACCAATGGTGTGGCATCGTTCTGGGACATCTGCAAAGTAGGTGCGGAAAAGGCCGGCGCGGATCTCGGGGTGAAAGTTTCCGTGCTGATGCCGGCCTCGGGTGTCGTGGATCAGAAGCAGATGATGGAGGATATGGTGATTCGCGGTATCGATGGCATCGCGGTCAGTCCTATCGACCCGGACAATCAATTGGAGGTCCTCAATAAAGCTGCGGCATCTTCGAACTTGATTACCGTGGATGCGGATGCTCCCCAAGCAAAGCGTCTGATGTATCTGGGTATGGATAACTATAAGGCTGGTCGCATGGCGGGACAGTTGGTGAAAGAAGCCATGCCCCAAGGTGGGTCGGTGGCGATCTTTGTGGGGCGTATCGAACAGGATAATGCCCGGTTACGCCGCCAGGGACTGATCGATGAATTGCTGGATCGATCCGCTGATCCAAAACGTTTTGATGAACCGGGAGCTGTGATCGATGGCGGTCGCTACAAGATCCTCGGTACTTTGATTGATCAATTTGACCGTGCCAAAGCCAAAACATATGTGGAAGATACGATCACCCGCACGCCGGATGTGGGTTGTATGGTCGGACTCTTTGCCTACAACCCTCCGATTATTCTCGAAGCGCTGGGCCGCATGAATCAGTTAGGAAAAGTCAAGGTTGTCGCTTTCGATGAAGCGGATGAAACGCTGGAAGGTGTTATGGCCGGGCATGTGCACGGGACCGTAGTGCAAAATCCCTACGAATATGGTTACCAATCGATTAAATTCTTGAAATCCATTGCGGCAGGCGATCAATCAGTCATTCCAGATAGCCGATTCATCGATATCCCCGCTCGCATGATTCGTCGCGATGAGGTGGAAGCCTATCGTAAGGATTTGAATGAAAAATTGGGTAGATGAAGCCAGCCATTCTTGTCGCCAAAAATATCGGCAAATCATTTCCCGGCGTAAAGGCGCTGCGTGGAGTGAACCTGAATCTGCATGAAAGCGAGGTCCTTGCCGTGCTTGGAGAAAACGGGGCAGGCAAGAGCACTTTGATGAAAATCCTCGCTGGGTTACAAAAACCGGATGAGGGCACTTTGCAATGGCAGGGCAGGGAAGTTTGTTTTGGATCAGCCACCGAGGCCATGCGTCAGGGGATCGTCTTGATTCATCAGGAACTTAATCTGTCGGAAAATCTATCGGCAGCGGCGAATGTTTTTCTCGGTCGTGAGCCTCAGCGCTGGGGTTTCATCAATCATCGGGAAATGGAGAGTCGTGCTCAGGTTCTCTTAGATCGTCTTGGCTTCGGGCTGCCCGCGGATTCATCGGTCGCTCATTTGTCTCCGGGGAAAAAACAAATCATCGAGATCGCCAAGGCGTTGGCGACGGATGCTCGCCTGCTCATCATGGATGAACCTACCGCCAGCCTCAGTCAGTCCGAGACCGACATGCTGTTTGCGGTCATCCGTAAATTGCAGGCGGAAGGCGTCAGTATAATTTATATTTCCCATCGTTTGCAGGAGATCGAGCGTATCGCAGATCGCGTGACCGTGCTGCGCGATGGCGAAAATGCCGGCGAGCTGGCGCGTGGAGAAATCGATCACGATGCCATGGTTCGCCTGATGGTGGGGCGAGCGATGTCGGATTTCTATCAACGTCGTAGCCACCCGCGTGGCGAGGTTCTATTGAACGTGCACGGAGTCTGCACGACAGCACATCCAGCGAATGCACTGCATTTTTCCCTGCATGCAGGAGAGATTGTCGGTATTGCGGGCTTGGTCGGCGCGGGGCGAACGGAACTGTTAGAAGCTCTTGCCGCAGTGAAGCCAGCCTGTGGTGGAAGCATGACCCTGCACGGTCGGAGTTATCAGCCTCAGCATCCGCGAGAGGCGATTGATCAGGGAGTGATGTTGGTGCCAGAAGACCGCAAGCAGCAGGGTTTAGTGCTGGAATTTTCCGTCGCGGACAATCTCTGCCTTCCATCGCTCTCATCGTTGGCGCGCGCGCGCATGTTCCGTGATGGGCCGGCCGAGCAGGGGCTTGCCGCGCAACAAATCGTACATTTGCAAATCAAAGCCTCCAATCCTGGTCAAACAACACGGCTTCTCTCCGGCGGCAATCAACAGAAAATCGTCATCGGCAAATGGTTGGCCCGCAAGCCCCAAGTGTTGCTTTTGGATGAACCCACGCGCGGTATCGATGTGGGAGCCAAGCGTGAGATTTATCAATGGATGGAAGCCCTCGCGCGCGACGGTATCGGGGTTTTGTTTGTTTCTTCAGACCTGGAAGAAATCCTCGGCATCGCCGATCGCGTCCTCGTGATGCATGAAGGACGAATTGCCGGTGAATTATCACGCACACAAATGACTGAGCAGTCTATCATGCGCCTTGCCACTGGAATGCTAGGCATGAATGAAATGACGGTTTGAGCCTCGGAGGGACAGTGTCTTGTCGATCGGTTCAACTGAAGTTGATGGCATCCATGTCAAAGGTGGCGATGACGTCTTCTGGTAGCGGCGTGCGCTGCAGGATGGACTGGACGTGATTGGTTAGAGGGCGGGCGTTAGGGCAGCGGAGGGTGACTTGAAAACGAAATTGACCGTGGGAACGAACCAGCGGACTGGGTAAAGGTTCGCTCACCGTGAGGTGCTTGGGTTTGTTTTCTTCAAGGCGTCGGTGCAGCGTTTGCAGAGTGAATTCCGCACGACGTTCATGAGTGGAGCGCACGGTTAAAACGGCGCAGCGACCAAAAGGAGGGAATTGGAATTCGCGGCGGAATTCAAGTTCTTGCTCGCTGAAACCATCGAAATCGTGACGTCGGGCGTATTGAATCGCAGGAGCGTGAGGAGTGCTGGTTTGCACGATGACTTCGCCTTCGAGTTCTCCACGTCCGGCTCGTCCTGCGACCTGGGTGATGAGTTGAAAAGTGCGTTCTGAGGCGCGGAAATCGGGCACATGCAGACCGATGTCCGCATTGAGAATCCCCACCAGTGTGACGTTGGGAAAATGCAGGCCTTTGGCGATCATTTGAGTGCCGATCAGGATATCGATCTTCTTTGATTTGAAGGCGTTCAGCATATCGCGCAGAGTGTTTTTTTTGCGCATGGCATCCGCGTCGATGCGCGCGATGCGGGCCTTGGGGATGATTTTCGCGAGGACTTCTTCTACCTTCTGCGTGCCGTAGCCTTGCAAGGCTATTGCGGGATCTTTGCATTCCGGGCACTTGCGAGGCACGATGGATTGAAATCCACAAATGTGACACATCAAACGTTCATCGGTGCGATGGTAGGTGAGGGCGATAGCGCAATGAGGGCACTGGCATGCGTGTCCGCAGGCAGGGCACTGCAGTGAGCGTGCAAAACCGCGTCGATTCAGAAAAAGGATGGATTGCTCACCGCGTTCCAACCGAAGTTCAAGACCTTGTCGCAGTTTGTCAGAGAAGATCGTATGGCTGTTTTTGTGCTTCTGTTGTTCGATGCGCATATCGATCACACGAACGAGTGGCATCGAGTGGGAATCGGCGCGCACGTTAAGACGCTGCAAGAGATATTTTCCTTCCTGGCAATGGTGAAAAGATTCGAGAGAAGGTGTTGCGGACCCCAGAACCACGGCACATTTTTCGATGTGTCCGCGGAGAACCGCTACATCGCGGCCATGGTAGCGCGGCGTGGTATCTTGTTTGTAGGAGTTGTCGTGTTCTTCATCGACAAGGATGAGTCCGAGATGGGGCAGCGGAGCAAACACAGCCGAGCGTGCTCCGATGACGATACGGGCTTTCCCTTTGCGAATCCTATGCCACTCATCAAAACGTTCGCCTTGGGAGAGATGGGAATGCAATACCGCCACTTGGTCATTGAGCGCTGCGAAGCGTGCCTTGAATCGACGAACCGTCTGGGGAGTGAGGGAAATTTCCGGCACAAGCACGAGCACGGTTTTTTGCTGATCCAGTGCGTAACGTGCGGCTTGAAGGTAGATCTCTGTTTTCCCGGAACCGGTGACGCCTAATAGTAAAAGCGGTTTTCCGGGATGGTCGATAAGATCGCTGATGGCAGAGAGCGCTTCTGATTGTTCGTTGTTAAGCGAGAGGGGGTGGGACTCGATGATTTGCTCGTTGAGATCGGCATCGGGCTCACGACGTATGGCTTCGTCCGCGATTTCGACGAGGCCGGATTTTTCCAAGGATTTCACCGAAGCACCGGCTCCCTTTCCGAGTTCTGCAAGCAGGATTTTTTGATCGTCTTGTTTTAGCAATCGAGTGAGGATCAATTGTTGTTTGGGCGCTTTCTTACCGAATGATTCGAGGATATCGGCCGTAGGAATTTTGCTCAAGCGAACGATTTTTTGCGACTTCGCCTGATGTTCTTCCGATCGAACAGATTCCGGTAACAAAGAGCGGATGACTGACTCCATGCTGGAGCCGTAGTATTGGGAAATCCATTGAGCCAAGTCTAACAACTCGGAGGTGAGCAGTGGTTCCGGGTCGATTAATGAACTGAGTGGACGAGTCGCGAATCCGAGGTCTTGTGCCTCAACAACAGCAAGCACGGTTCCAGTGGCATCACGGTTGCGAAGAGGCACGCGAACTCGACAACCGGGACGGACGGGGAGTTCGTCGGGGAAAGAGTAATCAAAGACCAGCTCAGAGGGGCCGTCGATCAATACGCGGGCATTCAGCACATGGGCAGGATAGTCGGCGGGCGGAAATGCGGCAAGGATTATGCAGAAAAAGCTCTCTGAATGATGGTGGCATCGAGATGAGAAATGGAATCACAGGTCGCATGAGCCAGTGATGCGCTGATGGATAACAGTGTTTCCGCGTGCAAGATGGGATGAAACGATTTGATCAAAGTGATCGGAGGAGGATGCCGATCATGCAGCGTTATTTCCAACCAATCCCGGGCGGGATATGAGTTGTTTCCTTGGGTGATCGTTGCCTGAAGCGGGTTCTTGAGGGCGAGCAGAATGAGTTCTTGCTGTCGAAATGCGGTTTGTCTCGCGAAGTCGATGCCGTTGACTTCGATGCGATCGTAGAGGTTTGGATGGACGATACCGTAGTGGTAGAGATTTTCTTGGATGTGAGGGATCGCGCGTCCGAAAAGAGGTCTTTGCCACGCGATGGATTCGATGAATGCCATGCCGAAGCCTTCTTGTGTGGCAGTGCTGAGCAGATGGGTGCAGGAGGCGATCGCATCGCTGAAGGATAGGGGCTTGGCAGGGTCCTCGGTGATGGCCCAAGACACGGGGAGTTCCATGCTTTTTGCGAGTTCTTGCCAGAGAGAATAGTCGGATTGATGAAGGGATTTCCCCGGCCCGAGAGTGGTGGCAAAGCGTGTCCCTGCCGGTGATAATGCCGATAACAGGAGCATTTCGCCGATGTTTTTGCGATTGATGGCACGCGTGGGATAAAGCACCAGAGCGTTCGGCTTGTCCGGCTGTGGTAATGGTTGGGAGATGATGGGATTTCCCAATAATGTGACTTGATCAGGGTTCAGTCCGGCATCCATCAGAATCTTGCGATCTCGTTGCGTAAGTACGATGTAATGAATGTGATCGCCGCAGGGAAACCATGGTGGACCCAGTGATAAACCCTGGAGATTTTGCGGTCGTTGGTCCTCCGCGAAGTCGTGAAGATGAAGGATCATGCGCTCTCCGGCACGGGCCATTTCTTCAATCAATTCAGACATCCGTGGGTGACATCCGAGAGTGGGATTATGAAAATGCCAGATATGAGGTTGTGGCAAATCCCGGACAAGAGAGAGCAGCGCTTCTTTGCTTAAATCGAGTGATGAAGGGTGGGAGTAATCGAGACTGGGCAGGATGCGATGCTCGCCCGTCACCGAGTAGGCCGGTCCTGCGCTGATGGTGACAAAGGTCTGGTTCATCTGCGCAAATGCAGATGTTTGTTGCTGCATCACTCGCGTGACTCCTCCGAGGCGCAGATGGTAATGAACGAAAATGTGCATCATTTCCGTATCGAAATCATTTTATCTTTTGGCATTGGTATCAGCAGTTTTAGGTGTTACGAATTCTGTGGCATGAATGCTGCGGAGGCAAGAAGGGTTTTGGGGTTGTCATCAGATGATGAATGGCCCGCAAAAGAACTGTCTTTGCAGATCACGAGAGATCAAATCGCGGGTCTCGTGCGGTCGGCGCCTACAGAGATGATCTCTGATCGCTATCAAGATGACCTGATTGAGTTTGATCGTGCTTTGGCATACTTTAGAGAAACAATCCATTTGAGGTCATCATCATTACTCGATGGATCATTTCGAGAGTCAAAATCCTCGGTGGTGGAGCCTCGCAAAGAACTTAAAGCGCGACGTGGTTGGTGGAAATTTGTGCTTTTTTTCACTGTTTTATCGGCTGGCGGATTCTTCGCGAGAAACGAATGGCAGAAAAGACAAGAGTTGGAGCGTCAGCAGAAACTCGCGCAATGGGCATCGGACGCCGCGGACCATCTTCTGAAACGTCGTTGGCAGGAGGCTTTGGTGTTGTATCAAAAAATCGAAGGAGTCGAAGTAAAGAGCGATATTTCTCTGATCGGACGCCGCAGCATTGAGGCTGGCATGCTTGAGGAACAGGAGCAGTATCTCGCCTATTGGGCCGGTGAAGCAGTGGCAGCCTTTGAAGGAAACCGATGGGACGAAACTCTGGCAGCGATTACGAAAGTCAAGGCTGTGCAACCACTTCACGAGGAAATGAATGCTCTCGCAGCAAGAGTGCGTTTCATGCAAACTGCCGGTATCCGCCAAGAGTGGAAAAATCAGGCTCAAGCAGCGATCGATCAGCAACAGTGGGATTCTGCTCTCGTTTGGGTGGAGAAAATTCTTCAGGCAGAGCCTGATTACGCGTCAGCAAAGGAGTGGAAGACTGTTGCCGAGAAAGGAAAAAAAACTCAAGAAATCAATCGCCTTCGAGCTGAGGAAATTTATCAAAAGGTATTGCAGAGCGATCAGGGACGCTATGATCCTCGATTGCTGGAAATGATCCGCGAAGCGAAAAAATTAGCCCCCGCGGATGTCCGTGTGGCCTCGCTCTATGACAAAATCGCAGGTTATGCGCGAACGATCCGAGTGCCACAGGACTTCCCCGGTCTTCAAGCTGCCTTGGATGCGGCGTTGGAGCATGATCGAATTTTGTTGGACGCAGGGGAATACGCGGGTCCGTTTTTCCTGCATGTTCCCGTTGTTCTGGAGGTAAACACGGGGGCGGCGGTGATGACCTGTGATGCCGAAAAAGCACCAGTATTGACCATTGGGAAAAAAGCTCAGGGTGCTCAAATCAAGGGAGTGGAATTCCGGCATACCTCACTGCATCAAGCCAATGACCGCTATTCGGCGGTCTTGGTTTCCGGTGCAACGGTGACATTTGAATCCTGTCGTTTTTTGCGGGGTGCGGGTCACGGTCTTGCTGTAATTCAGGGCGGAAATGTGCAGGCTGAACAATGTCGATTCGAGGAAAATGGATGGGATGGAGTTTCCATCCAGGATTCCAATTCCAAGGCCACGATTCGAAATTGCCAGATGCTTTCCAACATCCATCATGGTATCGAGGTCTGGAACCAGGCGTCCGCAATTCTCGAAAACAATCGATGCTCGGAGAATTGTCTCAACGGCATGTTCTTTGATACAACGGCTCCATTGAACGTGAAGGGAAATCAACTTACGGCAAATCGTGACTATGGCGTGGTATGCAAAGGAAGTGGCGAAGGCGTTTTTGAAGCCAATCGTATTTCTGATAATTTGCTGGGTGGTGCTGTGATGATGAAGGCAGCCGACTCCCTGACATGCACAAAGAATCGATTTGAAAAGAATCAAGGCCCGTCGCTGTTGTTGGGAATTGGTGTGGAGCCCGCCCGCTATACTAGGAATGAATATCCGGATACGTTCGAAAAGTCGATCTCACGTGATCTGCCGGAACAGTAACCAGTGCCTTTGAGCAAGCCTGTGCTTTACAATTATGCCTCGCTATGGCAAGCGTGCGGCGCGATGTCAGAGTTACCCAAAGGATACGAACCAAAGGACGTGGAAGCCAAGTGGTATGCCGCATGGATCGAGGGCCGTTGTTTTGAAGCGGATCCGCGTTCCAGCAAACCGGCGTACTCCATCGTCATCCCGCCACCGAACGTTACCGGCATTCTGCACCTGGGCCACGTGCTGAACAATGCGTTGCAAGATATTTTGGCACGCCGCGCCCGACAAAAGGGTTTCGAAGTTCTCTGGTTGCCCGGCACCGACCATGCCGGCATCGCCACACAAACGAAGGTGGAGCAGCTCATCCGCAAGGAGGAGGGCAAAACCCGCCGCGACCTCGGACGCGAAGAGTTCCTCAAGCGCGTCTGGGCTTGGAAGGAACAATACGGCGATATCATTATCGGCCAGTTGAAACGTCTCGGCTGCTCCTGCGACTGGAGCCGCGAGCGCTTCACCATGGATGCCGACTACACCCGCGCGGTGCAGGATGTGTTCGTGAAGTTGTTCGAAAAAGGTCTCATCTATCGCGGCCTGCGCATGGTCAACTGGTGCCCGGTATCTCTCACCGCGCTGAGCGATGAAGAGGTGATTCCCAAACAACAAAATGGTAAGTTTTACACGATGCGTTACGAGGTCGTGGAAATGCCCGGACGTTTTCTGGAAATTTCCACCACCCGCCCAGAAACGCTCATGGGCGACACCGCTGTCGCCGTTCACCCGCTGGACGAACGCCATCAAGATCTGATCGGCAAGCATGTCTGGCGTCCGTTTCCCCGCGCTCCGATTCCGATCATTGCCGATGAAGCCGTGGACAAAGAATTCGGCACCGGTGCGCTGAAAGTCACGCCCGCGCATGACCGCGTGGACTTCGAGATCGGCCAGCGCCACGATCTCCCCATCATCGATGTCCTGCATCCCGATGGCCGCATCAACTGCCCCGATTGCCCTGAATTCGACGGCCTCGATCGCTTCGTCGCGCGGAAACTCGCCGCAAAAAAACTCGCCGAACTCGGCGCACTGGTGAAAGAGGAAGACTATTCGAACAACGTCGGTTTCAGCGAGCGCGCGGATGTTCCCATCGAGCCACGCCTCTCTCTGCAATGGTTCCTGCGCTACCCTTCGGTCGATCGAACGGCCGCGGCAGTGGAAAACGGCGAGATCGCTTTTCGCCCCGAACGCTGGAAAAAAACCTTCGCGCACTGGATGGAAAACCTCCAGGACTGGTGCATCAGCCGCCAGCTCTGGTGGGGGCACCGCATCCCGGTTTGGTATCGCAAAGAAAAATCCGAGGCCCTGCAAAGTGCCGAGACTCTCGATCTCACGGATCGTCAGAGAGGCGACATCCACGTCGGCACCGAGCCACCCGCGGATGCGGAAAACTGGGTGCAGGATGAAGACAGCATGGACACTTGGTTCAGCTCGTGGCTGTGGCCCTTCGCGACCATGGATGACGACACCCGCAAAAAATTCTATCCCACCAGCGACCTCGTCACCGGCCCCGATATCATCTTCTTCTGGGTCGCGCGCATGATCATGGCGGGCTACGAATTCATGGACGAGCTGCCTTTCCGCAACGTCTATTTCACCTCCATCATCCGCGACCTGCAGGGACGGAAAATGAGCAAACAGCTGGGCAATTCTCCCGATCCGCTCGATCTCATGGATCAGTTCGGCGCGGACGGGCTGCGCTTCGGCCTGCTGCGCATCGCGCCTGTGGGCAGTGATGTTAGATTTGATGAATCCCAGGTCGAGGAAGGCCGCAACTTCGCCAACAAGATCTACAACGCCTGCCGCTTCCGTCAGATGGCGAGCGATGGTGGCGTGAAGTCCTTGCCACCGCTCGCTACGCTGCGTCCCTATCACATCGACATCATGGCGAAGATCGATGCTCTCGCCGTGCAGCTCGAAGAATCCTACGGCGAATACCGCTTCGGCGAGATCGCGCAGAAAATGCACGAGTTCCTCTGGAGCGAGTTCTGCGACTGGTTCCTTGAAGCCGTCAAAGGCGACCTCCGCCAAAATGCCAGTGCTGATGACCGCGACCGCACGCTCGCCGTTTTCGATGCCGTGATGAGCCGCTTCCTACAATTGCTGCATCCCTACATGCCGCACGTCACTGAAGAACTCTCCGCACGCATGGGCTATGTGCCGCAGGGGCAGTTCCTGATGAACCAGACCCTGCCGGAGAAACCATTGCTCGCCGGGTTTGATGCCACCATTTCCCAACAGCAAGCCGCCGCGATCTACGAAGCCACCGGCCGCATGCGCAACCTGAAGTTTGAATACAACGTCGCCACCCGTCGCGATGTGACATTCATCGTGAAAAACGCACCATCCTGGTTGGCTCAGGAAGCCGATGTCCTCGCCTTGCTGGCCGGGGCAGGGGAGATCTGCATCGATGCCGCCTACGAGTCGCCCAAGGGCACGCCGGTTTCCATCACCCCGATCGGTGAAGTCTATCTTCCGTTAGAGGGACTCATCGATGTCGAAGCGGAAAAAATCCGTCTCGGCAAAGAGATCGAGAAACTCGGCAAGGAAGTGGCCAAATGCGAAGCCAAGCTCGACAACGCCAGCTTCATCGAGCGCGCCCCCGCCGAAGTCGTGGAGCAGGAAAAAGCCCGCCTCGCCGAGTGGAAAGGAAAACTCACCCAACTCGGTGAAATGCTCGATGCGTTGAAGTAACCCCGTGGCCGACGCTTTCCAAGCGTCAGGCCAAATTTCCCGCACCAGGGGCCACGCGCTCGAAAAGCGCGGCCACGGAGTCACGCGGCAGATGGGGTTTCACGTGCCGGTTTCCCTCTCCCCGGGTAATCGGCATTACGTTAGGTTCATGATGGAATCAGCGCACCTCAAATGGTGCATTAGCCGTGGCGGCATGGCCTCGACCGTCCCTGACCCAGACATAGAGCCGATAGACTCCCGGTTTGTTTGGCGCCTTGATTTCGGGCTCCGAGGTTTGTACATGCATTACAGAGTTAGCGATCGCATCGGGAATTTTTCGCCCATTGTGTTGGTGGCCTTGCAGTTCGGGTAATACCGCCCATCGCCACTGGAGCGGATCCGCGTCGGGATCTGTCGCGTTGACTCTCGGTTGCCATGACTGACCGGGCTTTAACGCCGTAGTTGGCATACCAGTGATCGGTGTGATCGTAGGGGCACGGTTGGCCGCTTTGCTGCCTTTCCAAACCTCCTCTAACACATCCACGGAGGCGGTGGTGTCTCCCTCATGCGTATAGAGGCCGAACCACGTGGCGCTTGATTCGAATTTCCAGGCCCAGACGAACGCATAGTTGCCCAAGCATCCGCCGTCCGGGCGAATCACTTCACGATAGGCGCGCAGCATCATCTCGGCTTTTTCGCTACTGGTCTGCTCGATGGGAGAACCGTATGTCGTTTTTTTGCTTTCCCAAAACCCCCGTGGCCCCCATTCAGTGAGGAGCCATGGACGATTCCAATTCACGTTTTGCAAATGCTTGCGCAAGCCGAATACGCCACCATAGGTATTGATGCCCACAAAATCGAGGCTGGGAGTGAATTTCATCAAACCTTGTGTTTTCGAGGGATTGAGTCCTGCCACTGCAGTGAAGGTGGGGTGATTTGGGTCGATTTCCTTGATCATCACTGCCAATCGTTCCAGTTGTTGCCAATAGGCATCATTCGTTCCATCGCCTTCGGCTTCATTGCCCACACCCCATGCCAGCAGAGCGGGATGATTTCGATAGAGCGTTACCTCCTTGCGCACGCGCTCGGCTTGTTTCGCGCAGTGCTCGGGGTTTTTGTAGGAAAACCAACTGCATTCGTTCTCCAGCCAAATGCCCGCGCTGACGGTGAGCTGCAAGGATTCTGCTTCGTCGAGAAGTGAATCGAGTCCCTTGGTGGTCCATGTGCGGATGGAGTTGCCGCCACGCTCCGCCAGAGCTTTGAGGTTCTTGTCGCCACCCACGCCCTGGACGAAATAAGGGTTTCCTCCGCGAGTCATCCCTTGCAATGAGACGACTACCGGAATGGCGGCGGGAGCAGGAGGCGTTGATTCTGCGGTATTACTGGCGGGTGGTGCGGTCTTTTGCTTGCAACCGGATGCTATCATGGCAACGCAAAAAAACAACGCTGCCATTGGACGATGAGAATGTGTCATTGGTGAGGTAATCTCCCGCTGAATCATTGTTTTCACAAGGAAATTTTTCGCGGTGGCAGCAAGCTGTGAAAGACTGGGTAAAAAAATCGCAGGCGTATTTCGCTACAAAAAAATCTGTCACATCCGGACAATCTGTGATGAAGTCGCCGCGTCACCATTTTTGGATGACAGCCCAGATTTTTTCCGCATGAAAAGCTACCGCCATATCCCGATTCGCAATCTTTCCGGTGAAGAACTCAAGTCCTTGAGCGACTCCATGAAACTCTCGCTCTCGCGCGAGGACATGGAAGTGGTGCAGGGGATTTATCGCGAATGGGATCGTGAGCCTACTGATGTGGAAATGGAAGTGATCGCCCAGACCTGGAGCGAGCACTGCAAGCACCGGATTTTTGCCGCCACCATCACGCACGAAACGTCCAGCGGAACGGAAACGATCCACTCATTATTCAAGACCTTCATCAAGAAACCCAGTGAGCGCATCATGGAGAAAAAGCCGGACTTCGTGCTCAGTTGTTTCCACGACAACGCGGGATTCATCCGCCTCGATGACAACAAAGCCGTTTGCCTGAAAGTGGAAACACACAATCACCCCAGTGCTATCGAGCCCTATGCCGGGGCCAATACCGGAATCGGCGGTGTGGTGCGCGACATTCTCGGTGCCGGCAAAGGCGCGAAGCCCATCGCCAACGTCGATGTTTTCTGTTTCGGCGCGCCGGATACCGATCCCACTACGATCAAGGGCAAGGACGTCATCCATCCGCTCGGCATCATGCGTGGCGTAGTGCGCGGTGTGCGCGATTACGGCAACCGGATGGGTATTCCCACGGTCAGTGGTGCGATTCAGTTCGATCCGACCTACATCTACAATCCGCTCGTTTATGCCGGTACGGCTGGTGTCATTGATCAGCAATACATCGATAAATCCATGCGTCCCGGCTTGAAAATCATCGTCGTCGGTGGTCGAACAGGTCGAGATGGCCTGAAAGGTGCGACGTTTTCTTCCGCATCTCTCACCGGGGATAGCCACGTCGAGGACCAAAGCGCCGTGCAAATTGGCAATCCCATCGAGGAGAAAAAGGCTGCCGACTTCATTCTCGCCGCGCGGGATCGCAATCTCATCGTGTTCATCACCGACTGCGGTGCCGGTGGCTTCAGTTCGGCCGCAGGCGAAATGCTCAGCGAGACCGGTGGGGAGCTTTTCCTCGACAATGCCCCGCTGAAAGAGCCCGGCCTCATTTCCTGGCAGGTCTTTATTTCCGAAAGCCAAGAGCGCATGGTGCTCGCTGTGGAAGAGTCCTCCTTGCCGGAACTCCAGGCTCTGGCCGATACCTATCAAACCGAGCTCACCGTGCTAGGTCACTCCGATGACACGGGGATTTTGAAAGTGTGGCACCACGGCGAACTCGTCTGTGAACTGGACAACTCGAAGCTGCACGATGCCCCCACACGCAAACTTCAGGCGCGTTTCCATGGAACTCCGGGAGCCACCGGTCTGGTGGGAGACGCTGTCGATCTCTCCGCTGCCCTGCGTAATGTGTTAGGAGACTTCGCCATCTGTTCGCGTGAGCCCATCATCCGTGAGTATGATCACAAGGTGCAGGGGAATACATTGCTGGAACCTCTCGCTGGCGCCAAAGGCGATGCTCCGCAGGATGGCTCGGTGATTGCCATCGATGGATCCACCAAAGCCATGGCTCTCGGACTTTCCTTGCTTCCTGAGTGGGGCAAAACCGATCCCCGTGCGATGGGACGGGCCAGCATGGATGAGACGATGCGCTCCCTTGTTCTTGTAGGAGCGAATCCCGACAAAATCGGTCTGCTTGATAATTTTTGCATGGGCAACCCGAATGATCCTGATGAGCTCGGTCGATTGGTGGAATGTGTCAAAGGCATCGCTGATGCTGCGGAAGAATTCGAAGCGCCGTTCATCTCGGGCAAGGATTCCTTCTACAACTATTTCGAAACCGAGGATGGTCCGATCAATATTCCCGTGACATTCCTTTGCAGCGGTATTGGCATTGTCGAGGAGCAACAACACGTCACCGGTTCATCGCTGCGACGTGATCACTCCATCCTTTGCCTGTTGGGCGAGACTCAGGATGAAATGGGCGGTTCCGTGTTTGCACGTCAACACGGAATCCACGGAGCGCTTGTGCCGCAGACCGACTGCGCCAAAAATCTCCAGACCTATCGGAAATTCCATCAGGCGCGCACGGCTGGCCTCATCCTCTCAGCTCACGATGTTTCCGAGGGCGGTCTCATCACTGCTCTTGCTGAAATGGCGTTCTCCGAAAAAGCCGGCGTCGAAGTCGACCTCGATTCACTCGGTGGCCTGCCACCCGCAGTCTCGCTTTTCAGCGAATCGACGGGACGCATTGTGCTCGAAGTTCTTCCAGAAAATCTGGATACGCTGCAACAACTGTTCTCTGGTGAGCCTCTCATTGTGCTGGGCAGAACCTCTCCAGATCATCGCGAACTTGCTGTGAAACAAAGTGGCAGAGAAGTGCTGCGCGAGAACATTGCGGCACTCAAATCCATCTGGAAACAACGACTTGCAGAATTTTATTGATCTCCCGGAGTTCCCGATGTTGAACTGCCGGGTTTCTGGATTCGCGGAAGAAGGCAGAAGAATCAGGAATTCTCTAGATCAGGACGAATGCTCAAGGCTCGCGCATACGAAAGGCCGGGAGATGTAGCCCGAATCGCATGGCGATCAATCGCAAGAGTAAAATCATTCCCATGCTGATGTAACGTGCCGATTCGACATCGGCATACCAACGGTGAAGCACCACAAAGAGTAATGCGCCGAAAAACACCGTCGTCGCATAGAGGTGGACTTCCGCACGGAAGACCCAGGGAATTTCGCTACGCAATACATCTCGCAAGACGCCACCGGCGACCCCGGTCACAATGCCCAGAAGAACAGCTGCCACATCGCTGGCGCCGAACATCAGGGCCTTCTCTGTGCCTACAACGCCAAACAAGGCCAAGCCAAAGGCGTCGGCAATCATGAGAGCTTTTTCGGGCATTCTCACAAAGCGCACGAGCAGAAAAGCAATCAGCCCGGGCAGTGTCGCAGAGAGCAGGATCGCCGGGTTGTTGAGCCAGAATACAGGGGCGTTGAGACAAATATCCCGAATCGTGCCGCCCCCGACGGCGGTGACCAACGCCAGTACTAACACGCCAAAAAGATCGATGCGTTTTCCCTCTGCGGCCAATACGCCAGAGATCGCACCAACGGCGCAAGCGGAGTATTCGATCCAAGCAGGCATGCGAGCTAGTTAGCATGGCGCGCCGATCATGCAAAGGTCATTTCGTTGATTCTCTCTCTCCGGAAATTTGCTCCCAACTGGTGAGTCCCGTTACCGGCAGATACTGTGCAGCGGCATCCTGCCATTTCTCCGTTCCTGCTTTTTGCATCAGAGACCAGATTTCCTTCTTGCTGTGGGGGTCAACCACCGAGTGCGGAGCATTGCGCCAGAGGCCAAGACGAAGTCCACCCTCTTTGGCGTGATCGACATGCCGATGATAGATGAACGCGTCCACCAAAGGCAGTCGGCGGCATTTCTCCCATGCATAGGCAAACGCGGCAGCTTGAAGTTTTTCGCCATCGGGCTGCAACAAGGTCTGAAACCCTTGTTCCGAGAGAATCACGCGCCGTGGCTCGCCCTGATACAGCATTTCCGGCCTCCGCAAAGATTCGCAGAGAACTTCCAGATTTTTGAAAGTGATTTTGTGAGTGGAAATATCCGAGGTAACGGTGCGATCCATCCATGCGCGGGGATTCCCAAGGTCCTCGGGGTAGGGATGCCATGCGACATGCCAGTCGAGATCGCTCATCTGTCGTGCAAAGAGATCGAGAAACTCGCGACCGCCGCAGGCTTCTTCCGCGCTGATGCCATGCATGCGCTGTCCCCAATGATGATCGAAGGAAATGTAGAGTCGCGCATGCGCGGAGGCGTTTCTCACCGATTGATGGATGATGCGGAATGCTCGTGCATAATGACCCACCGCGGTGTCGAGTGTTTGTTTGCCCATGTTCGACCACATGAAATGTGAATTCACTTCGTTGCCGATGATCCAGCCCCAAACGCGGCCATTGCTGGGGTTCGCGCCGCTCCAGCGCTCTGCCATGAGCTGGCTTACGGCTTTGAGCCATGCTTGCCCCTGGGGAGTTACCGAGTTGAATCCGGCGACGCTATAGCGATGATCCGGCTTTGCTTCGGGATGGACCACAACGGAATCAATGGCGGAATTTTTTGAGGGATACGCGATCACAATCAGATAAATCAGAACCCCGCGATCGGATAGCGGTTTGATTTGTCGGTCAATGCTCTTCAGATAACTCTCCTGAAAACTGAACTCGAAACCATCCACTGTGATTTTGGGGTTCCCGGGTTTTTTCTGTGCATCAAACAACGCGGTGATGTTGATGTTCACACCGGCGTGGTGAATGCCCAGAGCCAGTGCGTCATCCACCATTTGCACCTGCAAGCCCTTGATCGAGGCGGGACTGGGAAATGGCGTTGGGTCCGGAGCGCCGATTGCCGGACTCATAAGAACAAAAAAAACCATGAATGCAAAAAAACGACTCAATGCATGGCGGCCACAGCGTGGGGAATCGGATCGGTTGAACACCCCCTAGTAACGCATTTCAGCACGCGAAACTTACATCGATTCGCGTGCGGTGATGGCAGCATCACCCTCCGGTTTTTGGGGGACGTTTTTTACCGGGCGTGACGTCACGCAGTTTCGAAGCATCGCCTTGGCCGCGGGCTGCCTGCGCACGCTGCATCTCCTCCTGCTTTTCGATCATGCGCTCCATGAAAGACTTTTTCTTCGGTTTGTTAGGATCCTCCTCTTTTTCTTTGAGTTGTGGCTCGGGTAGTTTGGATGTGATCCAGGTTTGGAAAATCGTGAAGATGTTCTGGGTTGTCCAGTAGAGTGCAAGAGCCGAAGCGAAGGAATAGCAGAAGATGAGGAACATGAAGGGCATGAACATCATCAAACGCTGTTGCATCTTGTCACCGGTTTTGGGCATCATCGCCATTTGCGCGAAGCTGGTGAGAGTCATGACAATCGGCAGCAGATTGACCGGGAATCCGAGGAAATGACCGACGGTATCGGGTTGTGATAAGTCACTGACCCACCATAGAAATGGCTCGTGGCGCAATTCCACGGCATATTGCAGCATACGATAGAAACCGAAGAAAATGGGGATTTGCAGTAGCATAGGAAGACAACCGCCGATGGGATTGACTCCGTATTTTTTGTAAAGCTTCATCACCTCTTGGTTCACGCGATTCGGATCGTTGGGATACTTTTCCTTGATCTTGTCCATCTCCGGTTTCAGCTTGGACATGCGCTTCATCGAGCGATTCGATTTGTTATACAAAGGCCAGATCGAGATGCGCACCACAAGTGTCAACAGAACGATGGAAATACCCCAGGACCAGGTATGGGAAATTTTGGCGATGCCATCATGGATGATGTGCAGGACCCAATTCAGCAACCGGCTGATGGGTGAGAACCAACCATAGTTCATGATGTTGCCCCACTTCTCGCCCATCTTGCGCAGCATGTTGTTATCCTTCGGCCCCATGTAGATCTGGTAGCTGATTTTTTTCTGCTCGCCTTTGGCCAGTGCTTCGGATGGCAGGCGTAAGTGGGCACTCACACCCTGCAATGGTTTTTCTACGTCAGGGAAATGGATGTCGTAGGGAGATGAAACCAAGCTGCTGGGGTAGGCTTGTTTGGTCTGCAGAGCGATGGTGAAAAACTGATCGCAGACGCCAGCAAGTTCCACGCTCTTCAAGGCACGCTCATCGGATGCCTTGTCCTTACTGAAAAAGCCACCCTTGAATTCCGTGGCTTCGATGTATTCGTAGCTGCCGTCATCATGGAAGAAATAGGTGGTCTGGTTCGGCCACTCCTTGGCATGGATGGGGCCGGTGGATCCGAGAGCGATGGTCCACTGGTTCAGCGTTACGGGACTCGCGTTGGCGTTTTCGATCAAGACATCGAAGTCGAGCAAATAGGCGGCACCGGGTTTGCTCAAATCATCCAGAATTCGATAGGTTTTTTTCACCAGCAAACCATCTGTTGTCTTGGCAATGAAAACAGCGGACTTGTTCGGTGTGGATTGGTCCGGCATGTAAGAATAGACGAGGGAATCGGTGGAATTGACTCCCCGCGTTAAAGCGCCGACAGGATTGCGTTTTTCGTCGTTGACGTGAATGGGGATTTTTTTGTCACCGATTTCGTATTCATTTTTCAGAGCTGCATACTTCACACCAGCGCCGATGTTGGTGAGAACGAAAGCAACTTCCGGTGTCTCGAGAGTGACGGTTTTTTCTTCCGGCGTGGCATTCAGTTCTGCAGCGGGTGTTGTTTCGATTGTTGGTTCAGGATTGGCAGCGGTGGCGGACTTCTTTTCCTCTTCCGCCTTGCGAAGAAATTCCTCTTGGCGTTGTTTTTCCTCAAAGGCGAGTCGAGTCTGTTTCTGGGAATCGAAAAAGAGATAGGCGAGTGCGACACTGCAAAGTGTGACGACAACCCAGGTTTTTTTATCGTACATAGGGATAAGAGCGATTGGTTAGTGAGAGTGGTGGTGTGGCGGTAGCGGAGGCACGGGATCCTCGCCGAAGCCGCCCCAGGGATGACAGCGGAAAATGCGTTTGACGCCGAGCCAAGTGCCGCGGAGAGGACCATGAATTTCCACGGCTTGCAAGAAATAATGCGAACAGGTTGGTTGATAGCGGCATCCCGAGTGTTGACCGAATGCCACTTTGAGCATGGGACTGATGAATCGCTGATAGAAGCGAATCAGGATGCGGATCAGATGCGTGACAAACCTGGAGATCATGAATCATGATGTCGGTGACGATGACGGGGGCAACATGCCGAGTTTGGCGGCGAGTTTCAACCAATCTTGTTCCAATTCCGCATACGTCGCCGTCAAGGTGTTGTAGCGGGCGATCATCACAACGTAGCGTAGGGAAGGGGTGATGCGGTGCGCATGGTTCTGAATGATGCTGCGAAAACGGCGACGCAGAAGATTGCGGTCGTGGGCTTTACCGACTTTTTTGGTCGTGATGAAGGCGACCATGAAATGGGGAAGTTCCGGATCTTCCAAGGTGCTTAAAACGAGAAACCGGCCAGCTTTGGAGCGGCCGGTCTCGCGGACCTTCTGGAAGTCGGCCCGCTTTTTCATGGTGTGCTTCCGAGGAAGGCGCATCAGCGGGAAAGGGACTCCCATCAATGGGAGGTGTGTTGTTGCGTGTGGCGCTTGAAGGCGACTTCAGCACCTTTGCCGATCAGGCGCTTGCGGCCTTTTTGGCGGCGGCGGCTGAGAATCGCGCGACCTCCTTTGGTGGCCATGCGAGCACGGAAACCATGCTGTTGCTTGCGAGTGCGCTTGGAGGGACGATAGGTTGGGCTCATGACAGGTAGTAGTTACGTGATTGTAAGAAAAAATGGAGTCTGCGAAGCAGTCGGGGCGCGGAGGTTAGAGGAATTTGGAATATTGTCAATCCAACAATGTGAAAAAATCCGACTTTTTTCGAGAAAAAAACGCCACAACGAGACATCGTTGTGGCGTTGCAAAGGAAAATGGGGAGGATCAGGCCTTGGCGTCCGGCATTTCGCGGCGGGTCAGCACTTTGTCGACCAGGCCGTAGGCAACGGACTCCTCGGCGGACATATAATTGTCACGATCGGAGTCGTGCTCAATTTGCTCGACGGTTTTTCCTGTGTGATGGGCCAACACGCCGTTCAGACGCTTCTTCAGGTTGAACATAAAACCGATGGTGCGTTCGACGTCTGATGCCGTGCCCTGGGCTCCGCCAGACACTTGGTGAATCATCACATGGGAATTGGGCAGGCAGAAGCGCTTTCCTTTGGTGCCTGCGGTCAGAAGCACAGAACCCATGGAGGCGCAGATGCCGATGCAATAGGTATTCACGTCACAAGTCATGAATTGCATTGTGTCGTAGATAGCCAAGCCCGCTGTCACGGATCCACCCGGGGAGTTGATGTAAATGTGGATGTCTTTTTTGGGATCCTGCATTTGCAAAAACAGCAATTGCGCGATCACGGAGTTCGCAACAAAATCATCGATGCCCGTGCCGATGAAAATGATGCGATCCTTCAGCAGACGCGAGTAGATGTCGAACGAACGCTCACCACGTCCATCCTGTTCGATGACGACGGGAACGTAGTAGCTGTTTTTGGGAGCGATGGCGGTGGGAAACGTGTTCATGCTTCAGATGTTGTTGCTGTTGTTTCTGCAACAGAAGCGTGTTCCAGCAGGAAATCAAGTGCTTTGTTGATCAGCAGGGAATTGCGGATACCGGGGATCTGGCCGCCGCGTTGCAAGGCCTTGATGAACTTGGTGGGGTCTTCATTGCGGCGTTGTGCAATCGCAAACAAGTGCTGGACCAATTCCTGATCATTCACGATGATGTTTTCCTTGTCTGCGATTTCCTGCAGGATGAAGTTGGTCTTGATGTTGGTTTTGGCCTGTGCTGATGCCGTGTCAAGCAGGGCTTCTCTTTGCGAGGTGATCTCTTCGTCGTTCATGCCGGATTGGGCGGCGCTTTGCACCAGTGCATCAGCCTGGTTCTGCGTTTCCGCTTGCAAGAGGGATTCCGGAATGTCGAATTCGACCAATTGATCAAAATGGGCGATCAGTTGGTTGATTTTCATGTCGTCGATTTCTTTTTTCTTGTTGGCTTTCATGCCCTCGGAAATCGTTTCGCGCAGGTCGTTCACCGTTTTGTCCGGACCCATGAGTTTGCTTGCAAATTCATCGTTCAGATCGGGCAGCTCCTGTTGTTTGATTTCCTTCAATGTTACATGAAACACGAGGGATTTTTCACGCAATTCTTCGATCGGGAAGTCGTTGGGGATGACAATGTTCACGTCCTTGCTTTCCCCGGCTTGTAGACCCACGAGCTGTGAAGCGAAGCCTGGCAAAAACGCATCATCCTGCATTTTGACCCAGAAACCCTCGCGACCTGCCAGGTATCCCGCAGGACGCCCCAGAGCTTCTTCCAGCGATTTTCCGTCGAGAGTGGATGTGTAATCGATGATGGCAAAATCCCCGAGAGCCACCGCACGATCCTCGACGTTGGTGAAATCAGCGAATCTCTGGCGCAGGCCATCGAGTTGGTTATTGATTTCATCTTCGCTCACTTCCAGACTCGGCACGGTCACGGCAATGCCCTTGTATTCAGGCAGTGTGAAATCAGGAGCCAGCGTCAGCACGGTTTCGAAAGTAAAGCTGCCCTCGGCAGTGAAAGTGGCTTTGTCAGGATTGCCGAAATCGAGAACCTTGATCTGCTCTTTCTTCAACGACTCCTGCAGAGATTGATTGACCAGACGGTATTCGATGTCCTCCTTGATGTCCTTCTGGTAGCGCTTTTCGATCACTGCCAGAGGCGCTTTGCCGGGACGAAATCCGGGGATCTTGGCATCCTTGGCATACTGGGAGAGAATCTTGCTTTTTTCCGCTGCGACGGTGGCGGAGGGAATTTCCACGCGCAGGGTGGCGAGGCATTTTTCTTGGCGTTCGATCGAGATATTCATGAGTGAAGCGCGCCGCTGATGGCGCTGGGGCGCGGACGGTACGGGAGTCTTCTGCGCTTTGTCAATCGAAAAGCAGGGCGAGATGGATTCAATTTACGGGGCGGAGGCTTGGGAGATTTGTTCACGATGGATCATGTGACAAAATACTCGCTGACATTTTCTGCGGAATGCTTGCCAATTCGCCTGCTTTGGGTTCACAATCATTCCATGAATTTGCAAGAGTTTTCCGCACGTTACATCATCCACCGCGGAGCCAAGGTTAGTTTGAGTCAGATGGATGCGGATGAAAGATCCTGGGCTCCGCCGGATTTTCGGCATGGCGGGGAGCGCAAATTTGACAAGTTGCGTGATGAAATCCAAGCCCTGCAAAAGGTGCTCTACGCCCAGGGTAAGCACCGCATTCTGATCATTCTGCAAGCGATGGACACGGGCGGTAAAGATGGTTGCGTAAAGCACGTGTTTTCGCGAGTGGATCCCCAGGGTATCACGGTCAAGGCGTTCAAAAAACCTTCCGAAGAGGATTTGGCACATGATTTCCTTTGGCGCGTCCACCCTCATGTTCCGGGAAATGGAGAAATCGTTGTGTTCAATCGCAGTCATTATGAAGATATCATCGCCGTGCGGGTCAAAAAACTGCGCCCGGATGAAGTATGGAAAAAACGCTATCGGCATATCGTGGATTTTGAAAAAATGCTTGTCGATGAGGGCACGACCATCCTCAAGTTCTTTCTTCACATTTCACCCGAGGAGCAGAAAGCACGCCTTGAATCACGGTTGCGTCAGCCAGAGAAGCATTGGAAGCTCAACCCCGATGACTTGCAGGATCGTGGTCAATGGCATGAGTTCATGGCGGCATACGATGAGTTGCTATCAAAGACGTCCACCAGTCACGCCCCCTGGTATGTGATACCGTCCAATCGCAAGTGGTATCGCAATCTGGTTGTGGCGCAGTTGGTGGTGGATCGCTTGAAAGCTCTGGGCATGCAATATCCGCAGCCCACCTGGGATCCGGGGTCGATTGTGATCGATTGAACGTTTTTTTCATTTTTCGGAAAATTGACTCGCTCGACCTGTTCTGGTCGATATGATTCTCTTTGTGCAAACCAAAGCGATATCTCTGTTGCAGGAGTTGACCGAGGCTCATGCGGTGCCCGGTCACGAAGATGAAGTGCGGGCGATTTTTGTGGACGAACTTGAGGAGCACGGCGAATTGAGCAGTGATGGCTGTGGATCGGTTTTTTGTGAGCTCGGTTCCGGACCTCGCGTGATGGTGGCGGGGCACATGGATGAAGTGGGATTTTTGGTGCAAAACATTACGCATGATGGTTTTTTGCAGTTTGTTGCTGTGGGTGGTTGGTGGGAGCATTCGCTGCTTTCCCAGCGGGTGGAGGTGAGGACCCGGCGCGGAGAGAAAATTCTCGGCGTGGTGGCATCGCGGCCTCCGCATTTTCTCCCTGCTTCCCAGCGTTCTCAAATTATTCCGCTGGATCAAATGTTCATCGATGTGGGCGCTTCGTCACGCGAGGAGGCAGAGCGGGAAATGGGCATTCATCTCGGCGATCCGATCGCTCCCGTGAGCGCTTTCACGCCCATGGCACGCGAAGATTATTTCATGGCAAAGGCTTTTGATAATCGCGTCGGCATGGCAGCCACGATTCAGAGTGGGCAGATTCTCAGTGGCTCCACTCATCCGAACCGATTGATTCTAGCTGGCACGGTCATGGAGGAGGTGGGCTTGCGTGGCGCCAAAACAGCAGCCTATGCGATGAGGCCCGACGTGGCCATCGTGCTGGAAGGCCCGCCCGCCGATGATACTCCCGGCTTTGCTCGATCGGAATCCCAAGGCCGTCTCGGCGGAGGGGTGCAAATCCGTCTTTTCGACCCCACCGCCATCACCAATCCGCGCCTCGCAGCTCTCGCCATGCAAGTGGCGCGGGAGGAGGGGATTCCTCATCAGGTGACGGTCAGACGCAGCGGCGGAACGGATGCCGGATCTTTCCATCTATCAGGCTCCGGCGTTCCCAGCATTGTATTGGGTGTGCCCGCGCGCTACATTCACTCCCATAATTCGATCATCGATCTGAATGATTATCTGGCGATGGTGGCACTGACCACGGCGCTCGTTCGCCGATTGGATCAGGCGCAAGTGGATGCGCTGACGGCTTATCTCTGAACCTTGGCGGTTTTGCGCACAGGCGGCAGCTCAGCCAACCACTTGCCGATATCTTGGATCACAAGTTCTTTCTGATTGTCATACATCAGAAGATGGTGCGCATCGGGGTAATAAAGCCGCTTTTTTTCCGGTGCGCGGGATACTTGCTGGTAGAAGGATAAGACATCGTTCTTGTCCGAGAAGAAATCTTTTCCACCATGCACGATCAAGGTCGGCACCCGGAAAGTGGATGCACTCGCTTTCATTTGGTCGATCATGTCACTCAGGCTGAGAAGCAGGCGCAGGGTGTGACGTTCGATATGCCAGGCGTTGATTTCCGACTGCTCGCTGTGTGTGGAAGTGGCGGTCATCTGCACTGGTTGACCGCCAGAAAGGGTGTCGAGCGACAATCTTGCTGCCGGGAATACGCGGGCGATGAGCCTCACGGTTTCTTTTTTCCACAAGGGGAAATCACCGCGGATACCAACCACGGGAGAGGTGATGACGATGGCATCGCAAGAGGGACGTCTGCCCTCTTCGATTTCACGGCGATAAGCATTGGCCAGAATCAAGGCCCCCATGCTTTCACCCTGCCAGACGATTGTGGCGCGTGGATGTTGCCGCTTTACGAGCGATGTGAAAGTCAGGAGATCTTGGAACCAGTTTTCCGGCGCGTCAATATCACCGCGGCGTTCGACAACTGGATCCATGCCCTGCCCGCGAATTTCATAGGCATAGAGTGCCACATCGGGTTTTTCCCTTAGCAGCCAATTGCCGAGATTTTCGTAATCGATGGAGGCACCGCAAAAACCGTGAAGAGCGATGACAACAGTCTTGGGCTCGATGTGATCGGGGTCTTGGGACAGGAATTTGCGATAGGAAAACGTCTGCGCATCGCGGGTGGTATATGTTTTTTCTCTGAGTCGTGGTTTCTCGTATCGATGCGAAACCATCGTGTAACGGGGCTTGGGCTGACAGGAGCTAAGTCCCGATTGCAAACAAAAGCAGACCAGGCCCAGAATGCCTGGGAGCCATAATTTGCTGATGATCGTGCGTATCACTGCTCGGATCATAACAGATTCGCTCATCGTGGCAATCATGGATCTTGCCGCGGGCGAAGTGATGATGGGATGATAAAAATAACGATTGCCCCGTGACGATGCATGTGAATGATTCGCGCTCATGAATGCATTTGGTATTGTCGATTCAGTCCCTGTGGAGCGCCTCGATTGCTTTGTCTCGTTCTCTACGCCCACCCCGGAAATGCGTTCTACGGATGTGCTGATCCGGGTCAAGGCGGTAGGTGTCAATCCTGTTGATACCAAAGTTCGGAAAATGACCTGTGGTATTCTCGATACGCCGCGCATTCTTGGCTGGGATGCCAGTGGTGAAGTCATGGACATCGGTTCCGCCGTGACAGGTTTCCAAAAAGGTGATGCCGTTTATTATGCGGGCGATATCACACGTCCGGGATGCAATGCGGAATTCCAGTGTGTCGATTACCGCCTCATCGCCCGCAAGCCGCAGACTTTGAGTTTTGAAGAAGCTGCAGCGATGCCCCTGACCACTCTTACGGCCTGGGAGGGTTTTGAGCGCATGCATTTGGCTGAAGGCAAAACCTTGCTCATCATCGGTGCGGCCGGGGGCGTGGGGTCGGTGGCGATTCAACTGGCCAAGCAGAGTGGCGCCTATGTCATTGCTACTGCCTCGCGTCCGGAAACCAGACAGTGGTGTCTCGACCTCGGCGCAGATGCCGTCATCGACCATCGCGGCGACATGATCGCTCAATGTCGGGACCTGGGATTTCAGCAAGTGGATGCCATCGCTAATTTCGTCGATACCGATGGCTATTGGGATACCATGATCGAACTGATCGCTCCCTTTGGGGAAATGTTTTTGATTGTGGAGCCCAAGACTGCGTTGCGCATTGGCGACCCGATCAAGGCGAAATGTGTTTCCATCATATGGGAGTTCATGTTTGCGCGCGCCAAGTTCCAGACTCCCGATATGGCACATCAGGGGGACATTCTGCAGCAGGCCGCTGAGCTTTTTGATGCCGGAATATTGCGACACACCATGACCACGTATCTCGGGGCGCTTTCCGTTGCCTCGTTGCGCGAAGCTCATAGGTTGTTGGAATCCGGAAGAAGCATCGGAAAAATCGTATTAAGCGTAAATCACGATTGATATGATGATAAAAAACCATTTGATCGAGGTCGCCACGCGGGGCAAAGGCACTTATGAAATTACCTCACAAGTGGCGGATTTTATTTCCCTCACTGGGATTTGCGAGGGACAAGTGACGGTCATGGTCCGCCATACCAGTGCGAGTTTGGTAATCATGGAAAATGCGGATCCTGAAGCGCGCCATGACTTGGAGGAATTTTTCGAACGGCTTGTTCCCGAAAACACCCCGTGGTTTACGCATACCTATGAAGGTCCTGATGACATGCCGAGTCATATTCGCATGGCGCTCACCCGAACCAGTGAAGTCATTCCCATCATGAAGGGGCGCATGTCTCTGGGCACGTGGCAGGGACTTTATCTCTTTGAACATCGTAGGTCCGCTCATCAGCGACAAATCGTGGTGTCGGTTTTGGGTGATTGAGCGGTTTGTGGTTTGTTCCTTTTATGAGAAGAATTGTGCGGGTTCTTTGACGAATCAAACTTGCACGTCTTGATCAAATATGGATGCTGGGGCTGTGTTGTCCGCGAGTGCCATTATTACGGCTGTGTTGCCGGCGTATCTTTTGATCGTTCTGGGGGCGCTGATGCGCAAAACGCGGATTCTCCGTCCGGAGCACGATGAGCCTTTGATGCATTCGGTCTATCAGATCATGTATCCGTGTTTCATTCTTGATAAGATTCTGGGCAGTCAGGCGCTCAAGCAGGGATCGGTGGTGGGCTGGAGTCTCGGCATAGGGTTCAGCGAGTTGTTGGTGGGCATGGCAGTGGGTGTGATCGCCGGACGCTGGATTCAACTTCACAAAGGTTCCGGCCTGCGGACTTTCGGGTTTTCCGTGGGGATTCAAAATTTCGGTTTCACGGCGATTCCTATCGTGCAGGCATTGTATGGTGCTGCGGCAGTATCGGTGCTCATGGTACACAACCTTGGTGTCGAATTGTCGATCTGGACTTTTGGTGTGATGGTGATGTCCAACGACAAAGAAATTCCCTGGAAAAAACTCATCAATGGCCCTGCGGTATCGGTGGTGGTGGGTTTGTTGCTCGTGGCTCTGGGAATGGACGTTTATTTCACCGGACCCGTCCGTGAGATGATGAAATGGCTGGGCAGTGGTGCATTTCCGATGGCCTTGTTGGTAACCGGTGCAATCATGATCGATATGGTTGCTGTGGAGCGTCCATCGCTCCGCATTGCTTTATGCGGCACAGCGCTGCGCCTCGGAGTGATTCCCATGATCATTTTATCGGCTGCGAAATTTTTGCCATTGGCGCTTGAGTTGAAGCAGGTGCTGATCGTGCAGGCGGCGATGCCAGCGGCAATGTCGCCGTTGTTGATTGCCAAACTCTACGGTGGTAGACCGGGGATCGCCGCGCAGATCATCGTCGTCACCACGGCAGTAAGTTTGTTGACTTTACCCGCCGTCATTGCGTTCGGGGTGCGCTGGGTTTTGGGTTGATCGACTGGTTGACATGTCAGACCAGTGATGGAATGTGAAATGTTCTCAAAACTGCGCGTATGGCAATCATGTTTCGGTTCTTGTCGTACTTTTTATTGTTGGTGGGTTGCGGAGTGGTGGAATCTTCGGCGGATGTTCTGCCCCATTCGAAATCATGGACACACTCGCCGGAATCGCCGCCCTTGTTGCCTTTGCCACGTGAGCTTGCATGGAAAAACACTTCAACGGAAATCAAAGCGGTGACACTCTCTCTGCCGCGCGACGCGGTTGACGCCGCACGCTTGATGCACATGGCACAGGAGGCCAAAGACTTGTTTGCGGCGCGAGGTGTGACTTGTTTGCCGCAAGGAGGGGCGGGTTACGCACTGCGATTCGCCCTATCGCGTGATTCGTGGTTTGATGATAAACCGGAGGCGTATCGGCTCATCAGTCGAGCCGATGGTGCGACGGTGGAAGCCTCTGGCGCAAAGGGTTTTTATTATGGCCTGCAAACACTGGCGCAAATCACCACAAAGTTCGCTGGCAACGCCCGTATCGCGCATGTTGAAATCAAGGATTGGCCGGCATTTCCGATCCGTGGCACGATGAATGATACCGGACGCAACTACATGCCTTTGTCGATGCTCAAGGAACTGGCCGATGTGCTGGCACGATACAAAATGAATGTCTATCATTGGCACTTGACGGACAATCATGGCTGGCGACTGGAAAGCAAGATGCACCCGCAAGTCAATGCCCCGGCATCTTTCGATCGCATGCCGGGCAAGTATTACACGCAGGCGGAGTTCAGGGAATTTGTCGAATACTGCCGGGTGCGCAACATCACCATCATCCCCGAGTTGGACATGCCCGGCCACACGGCCAGTTTCCGCCGGGCCATAAAGGCCGAGAAAATGGATGACCCGAAAGTTACTCAAATCCTCTGCGATTTGATTCGTGAATTGGCATCACTGGCTGCACCCGAGGTGATGCCTTACATTCACATCGGTACGGATGAAGCCCGAGGTCACGAAAAAGTTTCCGCATCCACATTGGCGCAGTATTTCACCACCATACGTGAGTGTCAGCGCCGGGCGATTCGTTGGAACCCGGGTATGAACGGCGATCCGACAGCCATCCAACAAACCTGGACCAATCGCACTCGTCCACCGGTGAGCGGTGGAGAATACATCGATTCGCAGGAAAACTACCTCAATCATTTCGATCCCTTTGAAATGGTTTCGACGTTGTTTTTCCGTAAAAACTGTCCCCACACCCGCAGCAAGGGACTCGGCGGGATTCTCTGTTCGTGGCCCGACATGCCGATGAAAGACCCGCGGCAGCATTTTTCACAAACACCGCATTTTCCCGGAGTGGTGGCTTACTCGGAGGCATTGTGGACCCATGCGCGGGAGAAAGATTGGATTGAGTTTTATTCCAATCTTCCGCCTCAGGGACACGAGCAGTTGACAGTGTTTCGTGAATTTGAAAACCGCTTCCTTGCTCACCGTGATCTGTATTTTCAAGGCAAAGAGTTTCCGTATGTGAAACAGACGGACATCATCTGGCAGACGCTGGGGCCCATCCCTCACGGCGGAAAACCAGATTCGGACTTTGGCGTTCGTTCGGGCGATACCCGTGCCAGCGTGGAAGTCGATGGCAAATCCTACACATGGAGCGAAGAGATCCGTACCGGAGCGACCATGGTGTTTCGTCACTACACCGATCAACCGACTTTTGCCAACCCGACCTGGGGCAAGCAGGCCGTGGCAAACTCCACTTATTTTGCCCGCACCTTCATTCATTCCGATCGTGAGCAAATGGTGCCATTCTGGATCAGCGCGCAGTGGTGGGAGCTATCGAATTTCCACGGTGGTATGAATCAACCGGGGCAGTGGCACTATTCCCAGCCCGTATTTCAAGTCAACGGAATCAAAATCGAAGCACCTCGATGGGCCGTGCCGAACCGCAAGGCGGATTATCACTCCAAGGATTCGTTTGTGGATGAAAATTATCATTTCCGCCAGCCGACCACAATTTCTCTGCGCAAAGGCTGGAACGAGGTTCTCATCAAGTCCCCCCATGTGAAGGGAATGCGGCGCTGGATGTTCACGTTTGTGCCGGTCATGCATGATCCGAAACAGCCTCTGGCCGTCGTGCGCGAGTATCCCGGATTACGCTTCGCGATAAAGCCTGAACCGTGATGAACGAAAGAGGATTGAAGCACCCAAGATCCATGAATTCGCTCTGGAAATCGAATTGTGTAATTCCTTCATGAATCAACCAGCTAGCAGGCAAATTAAAAATTGATTCATCGTGCTTTTTGATCAACTTGTCCACAGACGAAGAAATCCATGGCTTTCTGGAGTTTTGCCTTGATGCAGTTGACATGAAAGAGTTTGCTGTGCTGCACACTTATGGCCGTTCCGCAAAACACCATCGCATTGGTCTATGATTACGATCAAACGCTCAGTCCTCGATACATGCAGGATGATGTGTTGTTTCCGCAGTTCGGCATTGATCCGGTGCAGTTTTGGAAGAAGTGTAATAGTCTTGTGACGGAGCAGAAGTGGGATGGTGAGTTGGCCTACATGAAGTGCCTGCTCGATTATCTGGGCATGGACAATGTGACGAATGCCCGACTCACCGAGTTGGGCGCGGGGTTGTCGTTCTTTCCCGGCTTGCCCGATATTTTCGTGGATCTGCCGCAAGTCTGTCTCACCCGGGATCACGAGGCGGCCGGGATCAAGATTGAACACTACATCGTTTCCTCTGGGCTGAAGGCCTTGCTCGATGGTTCACGTTTGCAACCGCATGTAAAAGCGATTTTTGGTTGTGAATTCGGCGAGGATTCAGAGGGTCGGATCAGTTTTCCCAAGCGAACGATCTCCCACACGACGAAGACGCAATTTTTGTTCCGCATCAACAAAGGGATGCTGCGTTATGATCAGGATGTGAACGATCACATGCCGAACGAACTTCGCCCCGTGCCTTTCGAAAACATGGTTTACGTCGGCGATGGCCCGACAGACGTGCCGTGTTTTACCGTGTTGAATCGCAATGGCGGTCAGGCAATCGCGGTGTACAACCCCGATGATGCCAGCGGCAAAAGTTTTCGCAAATGCTACCAACTCTGCGCCCATGCGGGCCGGGTCAAACACATCGCTCCTGCGGATTACCGCAAGGGCAGTCATCTATGGTTGTTGTTGAGCGAAATGGTGCGCGAGGTCGCGGATCGCATCCTTCGCCAACGTCTGGAGGAGAGCGAGAACGGTCGTGTCGCTGCCCCCACGTTTTGATTTTTTTCGTTAGAGTAAACCCACATGTTTGAGAAACAGCATTTTCACTTTGTCGGCATTTGTGGCACAGCCATGGGTGCGGTCGCATCCGGTATGAAAGCCCGTGGTTTTACGGTGACCGGGAGTGACTCCAATGTCTATCCACCGATGTCCACGTTTCTCGAAGGCCAGGGGATCCAGCTTTCCGAAGGCTATCAAGCCTCCAACATCCCAGCGGATGCTGATGTGATTGTGATTGGTAATGCCATCAGTCGCGGCAATGAGGAAGCAGAGGCGGCATTGGATCGAAAACTGCTCTACGTCTCTTTGCCGGAGGTGCTAAAGGAGCATTTTCTTCGTGGTAAACGGAATTTTGTCGTGAGCGGCACGCATGGCAAGACGACCACATCTTCGATGTTGGCATGGTTGCTGAAAGCCTCGGGTCGTGATCCTTCCTACATGATCGGCGGTCTACCGAAAAATCTGGGTGGCGGCGCGGTGTTTACAAAATCGGACATTACTGTGCTGGAGGGCGATGAATATGATACCGCGTTTTTCGATAAGCGTTCGAAATTTCTCCACTACCTTCCCGAGTGCGTGGTGATCAATAATATCGAGTTTGATCATGCCGACATCTACAATCATGTGGAGGAAATCAAGCTCAGTTTCAGACGTTTGCTCAATATCGTTCCACGTAATGGCATGGCTTTTGTGAACGGTGATGACGCGCATACTCTTGACGTGGCACAAAAGGCACCTTGCCCTGTTACGACCGTGGGTATGGGGGTGAATTGTTCGATGCGAATCGACTCCGTTGAGTATCACGAAACTGGTTCTGCATTTTCGTTAGGCGGCGCGCGCTACGAAATCACGATGGTGGGTGAGTTTAACGTGCGCAATGCGGCGATGGCTGTCTGCGCGGCGTTGTTCGCGGGGTTGACAGCTGATGAGGCTCGTTCCGGGCTGATGAGCTTCGAGGGGGTGGCGCGGCGCCAGGAGCTCAAAGGCGAGGTTCACGGTATCAAGGTGGTGGATGACTTCGCTCATCATCCGACGGCCATCCAGTTGGCGATTGCCGCGTTGCGCCAGCGCTACGTTGGCGCGCGCCTTTGGGTGCTTTTCGAACCACGTTCGAACACGACAAAGCGCAAAGTGTTTCAAAAGGAGTTGGCCCAGGCGCTGGCGTTGGCGGATTTTGCCGTAGTGGCGGCTATTGCGGATCTGCACAAAGTTCCAGAAGGCGAACGTCTCGATCCTGATCTTCTTTCTCACGATATCGTCGAGTTTGGTGGCAAGGGTTGGTATCTACCCGGTGTGCCTGAAATTGTGGATCTCGTGACCGCCGAAGCGAAGCCCGGTGATGTCATTGCCGTTCTGAGCAATGGCGGGTTTGGAGGGATTCATCAGAAGTTGTTAGATCGATTGTGAATCACAGCAAAGGGCGCGACAGGGAAAACGCGGTAGAAGAAAAAAATCATTTTTTTCGAAAAAGTTCTTGCCAAAACCATCGGATTCCCGTAACAAGTGCGCCCCCTCACGGGGATAGAGAAAAGCGAGGATAGCTCAGTTGGTAGAGCAGTTGGCTTTTAACTAATTGGTCCTGGGTTCGAGTCCCAGTCCTCGTACTTCTCTCTATCAAGGTAACACGCTCCCAACGGGAGCTTTTTTTGTGCCCATGACATTTTCTGTCGATCAGTCCGGAGCATTGGCTGAACCGTTCCTCGCTCAAGCAGAGTGGATGGCCCGCTTGACTACGCACCGCTTGCAGGCTCAGCGTTGGACGGTGCCTACGATTGATCGACGGTCGCGCGGTGTGGTTCATCCGGTGGAGGATTTCTTGTTCACGTATTACCCATTCAAGCTGGGGAAGCTGGAACAATGGCATCCGGGTTTCGGTGTTGCTCTTGAGTGCCGGGAAATGGATCGTCCGTCATGGATGGGGCGTCATTACGACTGGAGTCATGGTGTCCTGCGATTGGTGGTGACGCACATGGAGGAAAAGGAAAAAGCCCGTTTGCATTGGATTCTCACATTGCTGCGAAATACAGCGGCTCAACCCGGTAATTTCGGATGCTTTGGATTGCATGAGTGGGCGATGGTGTACCGCAGTGAAGAGGTGCGTCATGCCAAGTCAGCAGCATTGCGATTGCCCGCGGAGGAAATCGCCGCGCTGGTGGAATCTCGCCCCGTGCGCTGCTCTCATTATGATGCGTTCCGCTTTTTCACTCCGCCAGCGCGTCCGCTCAATCAACTGCAACCCACCCTGGATGGTCGACCTGTGCAGGAACAACCCGGATGCATTCACGCGAATATGGATCTCTACAAATGGGCGTTTAAATGCCAAACTTGGATTTCCGGTGATCTGTTGTTAGAAACGTTCCTTCTGGCGATGGAATTGCGCAAGCTTGACATGCGAGCCAGCCCCTATGATCTCACGGAATACGGCTACGAACCGGTGATGATAGAAACCGTGGAGGGGCGTCGTCTCTACGAAGCCGAGCAACGGGCGCTCGCCAACCGCGCAGCCATTCTCCGGCAATCCCTGATTGACGCACTGGAAAAGGTGGTGGATGCGTTCAGTCGAAATCAAGCGGCACGATGATTGGTTTGTATTGCGAATAAGCATGAATGGCATAAAATAGCAGAATCATTAATCATGTCCCAATTTCAAAAACCGCGCGCGCCAAGAGCACGAAATCCAAAAGACCATCTTCGATTGTTGTCGCAGGTGCGTGAGATTTATGCGGAACTTGCTCTTCGTCCGCTCGACGGAAATTGCATTGGGCGCTCGACATGCTGCCGTTTCCAGTTAACCGGTAAAACTCCTTACCTCACACGTGGTGAAGCAATGTTGGCGGCCATGGCATGGCGCGCCAGCGGCAGAAAAAACATGCCCAGTGATACCGATGGCAGTTGCCCATTTCTCAAAAATGGTTTGTGCCAAATTTATGAGTCGCGACCGTTTGGCTGTCGCACACATTTTTGCGAGGCTGCCGGTGGTCAAACTCCGAGGCACTTGGTGAGGTATCTCATCCAACGACTCGAAGAGATTGATCGCGATCTTGGCGGCGATGGCGCCAGTCATTTTGAATCCGCAGTTTCACGCTACCTTTGAGAGTCACATCAAAATGATTTTCCTCGGAAATAAGGTTTTCTGCTGGTAAAAAATGCGATTGAATCGTGATGTGGAATTGATCTCCCTACACGGTGCCCGTCAGCACAATCTGCGCAATATCTCACTGGAGATACCCAAAGGAAAACTTGTCGTAATCACTGGTCCGAGTGGTTGTGGCAAGTCATCTCTGGCATTTCACACGCTGTATGCCGAGGGCCAGCGGCGCTACGTGGAATCGCTTTCTTCCTATGCGCGTCAGTTCATGGAGCAATTGGAAAAACCCGATGTGGATCGGATCGATGGATTGTGTCCTGCGATTGCAATAGAACAGCGGAGCGGGGGATTGAACCCTCGTTCGACTGTTGCGACGGCGACGGAGATTTATGATTATTTACGTGTATTATGGGCGGCCATTGGAGTTCCTCATGATCCAGTCACGGGGGAGCGTCTTTTGCGCATGTCTTCGGCGGACATTGTGGCACACTTGCTTTCATTGGCCGAAAGCACCAAGATCATTTTGCTGGCTCCCATCAATCTGAGGTCACTTGGCGATATTTCCCAGTTGTGGAATGATCTTCGCCGACAAGGTTTCGTGCGGGTACGTGTGGATGGCGAGCTAAAAGAGTTGGACGAAATCAGTGATTCGGATCCGATCCGCTCTCTTGAAATCGTTGTGGATCGTCTGGTGATCAGGCCCGGAGTGGATTCACGGCTTGCCGATAGTGTCGAAGCCTGTTTGCGGCTTTGTGGACTGGAAGCCCGCGCTCTAATCCAGGAACCGGGTTCGGGTTCATGGACGGAGATTTCGTTTCAAACGAGCTATCGCAATCCAGCAACAGGATTCGTGATGGGCGAGTTAAGCCCCAAGCACTTTTCCTACAATTCCCATTGGGGAGCTTGTCATTCCTGTGAAGGTCTCGGTAAGGAAATTTTCTGCGATCCAACGTTGTTGGTCGGCGATGCCAACAAACCCGTCATTGCAGGAGCCATCTGTGGATGGTGGAAGCCGAAAGGGCCACGCGAGTTGCAATTCATTCGTGAGGCCCGGTTGTTGATGAAAAGTCATCAGGTTGCTGAGGAAACATCGTGGAGTGATTGCCCTGACGAAATCAAGAATACACTCTTGTTCGGCGGTCATGCCGATACGGGATGGAAATTGGGAATCGAAAAACGCGCCCAGGCCAAAGCGATCGAAGGCCTGTGCCCCGAGGCTGTGCGCAAAGTCAAAGAAGTGAAATCAGAGGCCGCGCGGCGTCGTTTGATGAGGGTCATGGCTCATCGCGCCTGCCGTAACTGCGGTGGTGCCCGTTTGAAGCCTGATGTGCTGGCGGTGAAAATTTGTGGAAGCTCTCAACAATGGCTGGGAATTCAAGAGTTTTGCGATCTACCCGTGGCGCAGGCAATGGCATGGATCCAAGGTCTGGAGATTAGTGAGGAAAAACGATTGGTTGTAGAAAATATAGTAATTGAACTCAAAAAGCGTCTGGGTTTTCTTTGCGATGTGGGGCTGGATTATCTGTCCCTGCAGCGCGGTAGTGGCACGCTATCGGGAGGCGAGGCACAACGCATCCGTTTGGCATCACAGCTCGGTTCAGGGTTGTCCGGTGTGCTCTATGTTCTCGACGAACCGAGCATCGGGCTTCACCCGCGTGATACCGGTCGACTGATCCAGACTTTGCTCCGACTGCGTGATTTGGGCAATACCGTGGTGGTGGTTGAACACGATGAGGCCATCATCCGTCATGCGGATTGGTTGGTTGAACTTGGTCCGGGCGCGGGTCGCGATGGAGGCGAGTTGTTAGGCTATGGCACACTTGCCAATCTTGAACACCTGCCCACTGTGCGTTGGCTCCGCCAAGAGCGTCAGTGGCCACAAACGTGCATGGTATCTGATCATGCTCCATGGTTGACGTTTCGCAAGGTGCGCGAGAGAAATCTCCGCGCGATTGATGTGAGAATCCCTCTCGGGCACATGGTGGCAATCACCGGACCGAGTGGCAGTGGTAAATCAACTCTGGCAGAGGATGTCATTGCACGCGCGCTGACGCGACATTTCTCCTGCAGCGGCGAAGCTCCCGGAGCATTTGAGGAAATGTCGGGTGCGGAGTGGTTGAATAAAGTGATTCTGCTGGATCAGAGCCCTATCGGAAAGAGTCCACGTTCGAATCCCGCCACCTACACAGGTTTGTTTGATTTGATTCGTGATGTTTTTAGTAAACTGCCACTATCTCGACAACGCGGCTATCAGGCCAGTCGATTCAGTTTTAATGTCCGTGGTGGTCGCTGTGAACGTTGCGAAGGTGCGGGGAGGATGAAAATTGAAATGCATTTTCTTCCCGACGGCTGGGTGACCTGTGGTTCCTGTCAGGGCAAACGCTTCAATCGTGAAACATTGGAGGTGTTGTATAAAGGTCATCACATTGCTGATGTCCTGTCATGCAGTGTGGATCGCGCGGCAGAACTATTCCAACCCATGCCGAAACTCTACCGTCTGCTGCAAATCATGCAGGAATTGGGCTTGGGATACCTTCCCCTGGGGCAGGCAGCAAATACTTTATCGGGTGGAGAAGCGCAAAGATTGAAGCTCGCGGTGGAGCTTGCCCGCCCCACTGCAGCCCAGACCATGTATCTTTTTGATGAGCCGACCACTGGTTTGCATTTTGGTGATGTCGCTCAGCTGCTGCTTGCTCTTCGCCGCTTGCGTGATGCGGGACACACGGTTCTTGTCGTGGAGCATCAACTGGATGTGATCGCTGCTTGTGACTGGGTGATCGATCTGGGTCCGGGTGGTGGTGAACACGGAGGCGGCATTGTGGCTCAAGGACCACCGGTGGAACTGGCCAAAGTGGAGCATTCAGCCACCGCTGCGGCTTTGCGTGAGTGGCTGAATCGTCGCTGAAAATTTCAAACAAAATCCACCATGGACGACGCTGAGTTGATGAACCCTGATCCACCGATGAGTGCCGCCGTCTCTTTATCACCCTCTGCTTCTGCCTGGCGCGATTGGCTTACGGCAAATGGGCCGCGCTTGCTTTTATTCGCCAAAAATCAGACGCGTAACGCTCAGGACGCGGAAGATGTTCTGCAGGATGCCTTGGTCAAGTTGGTCGAAAAAATCAATTCAGCTTCTTTCGACGGCGGACAGGAAATGTGGATGGCCTATCTTTACACGACGATCCGTCGGCTTGCCATCGACCTCGGGCGCAAGGACGACCGCCGCCGCAAGCGTGAAGATTATGTTTCCGATGAGATGGAATCAGAGGCGGCGCAGAAGTTCGATCCCTGGTTTGAGTCTGATGCCTCGGAAGAAGAAACCCGGTCGCAGTTGGAACGTGGTCTGAAAGATTTACCCCAGAAATTCGCAGAGGTCATCGTTTTGAAAATTTGGGGCGATAAGACATTTGCCGAAATTGGTGAAATGCTGAATATCTCCCAAAACACCGCAGCTTCACGCTACCGCTATGGATTGGAAATTCTCAAGCGAAAATTGATTGAATCAAAATCCAAAGGCGACCTTTCACTCTAACATTGTTGGTAAAATTATTGTATGGAATCGAATCGTAAAGAATTGGAACAATTGCTCCGATCACTGCAACCCAGCGGACTGAGTGAGTCCACACTGGATCGTCTCGAGCAGGCCATGAGCGGCTCTGTGGAGATAGATCCATCGATACGATCCGTGGAATCGCAACTCCTCGATTTGCGCCCACGCGCCATTAGAACATCCTCTTTGGATCAGTTCATGGCAATCGTGCAGGATGTGCCTTTCGCAGTTGACCAGAAAGTGGTTCTATTCCCCGGTGTTCGCAAGGAAATGGCTCAAGTTGCATCACAGAAACGCCGTTGGTTTGGTGCTGCCGCCATGGCGGCGATGGCTGCCATAGGCGCGTTGGCCGCGGTATGGACGCCGCTAGCGAAGCAGAAGCCCGTTATTGCTGGCGAATTACCCAAGAATCCTCCTTCTCAAAGTCCGGTCAATCGATCTCCTGAAGGCATTGTTGCGACCAGCTTTGGCACGGGAGTGGAACGCGCGGCAGATGAGGGAGTCATTTGGACGCCCGACCATCAGCCCAAGCGTGTGCTTCGTTTCCAATATCAGGATCGCGTTCTCGTGCGGGATAAAAACGGAGTCGACCGTATGCTATTGATTCCCCGTGAAGAGCTTTTTGTTGTCCCGGAAAAGGTGGATTGACAAGAACGCGACGCAATATCCATAAAATCAAACAACAACTATCACCAAGATGAATACTAACATGATGTCAATGATGGCCTTGGGATTCACCATCACGTCCGTTACCGCGCTCGAGGCGCCGCAAAAGATCGAACCTTTGGCTCCCAACCAAGCTCCATCTGCGGCAGTTGCTCCAGCACCTGCCGAGAAAAAAGCGGTTTCCTCAGAAGAGAGCGCGCCCGCTCAACCCAAAGCTGCGGAGGATATGCCTCAAGTGGCCCAGGAGAAAGCCTACCTCGGTCTTGGTCTTGATTCGCTGCCTCCGGCGCTTGCCGAGCATCTGGGACTTGATGTCAATTCGGCTGCCATGATTCGCGTCATTGATCCAAAGGGGCCTGCTGCTGTTGCGGGCCTGAAAGAAGCGGATGTGATCGTCAGTGTCGACGGCAACAAGGTGAAAAGTCACGATTGTCTGACTCGTTTGATCGAAAAACACCGCGTCGGAGATGAAGTGAAAATCAATTACATTCATCAAGGCTCGGCACAGGAAAAATCAATACAACTCGGCGCGCGTCCTGCGATGGATGTCGCTGGCGCGGATGGTGCTGTGGCGGATGACGAACTGTTGCCAAAGCAAATGCTTAAGGGGCTGCCGAAGGAAATGAGAGATGCGATCGAGAAAAATCTCAAGGCCCTCGGGGCGGATGGTGCCGTGGCAGGCGGAGCACAAGTGATTCCTTTGGATGCCAATGGCATGCCGGACTTGCAAAAACGAGTCGAGAAAATGATGCAGGGAATGCAGATGCAGATCCAACCCGGGGTTGCTGGTGCTGATGTGCAAATGAAAAGCACCCTGAAAATGATGGATCCAGAGGGGAATATTGAGATCAGTCGCGATGGAGATTCCTGCGAGGCAAAAGTATTTGATCAACAAGGAGAATTGCTCTGGTCTGGACCTTATCAGACTCCGCAGGACAAAGCTGCTGCCCCACCACCCGTCCGCGATCGATTGGATGCTCTGAACATTGATACATCGGGCAAAGGAATTCAGCTGCGCATGCATCCCCGCAGGTAGGTTTCTATCGGATCTGAATTTCGAGGAATTCACTCGTCAGCGATCGATCGGGGTGTTATGTTTCGGCAGCGTCCATGAAGCAAAATTTTCTCATTCGCATGCTGTTGCTTCTGAGCGTCAGCATGTTTTTTTTCACTTCTTGTGCTGTTCGTTTTCCGAGTCCACCCCCATCACCGAAAGATAGGGAATCTCACTCCAATCCTAGCGAATCGATATCTCCCGGCAAAGTGGCGGTCTATTTGATCGCTGATACATTGCACACATCTCTCGCGGTTCCATACGATTGGTTGTTAGAACACGGCTACCATCCACCACAAGGCTTGGCATTCCCCCAAGGACCCCAAAGGTATGTTGTCATGAGCTGGGGTGACCGTGTGGCTTATGTGCAACGTCGCTGGCTGCGTCCTACAGAAGTCTTCAACGCTCTGGTTTTGCCGTCGCCCTCAGTAACGGAAATCATACCGATATCATGGAAAGTGGAGGAGGTGTGTTATCAGCAGCGTATTTACCGCAAAGAAATCCCCCGTGAACGAGGGCGCACGCTGGCTGCTTTTCTGAATCATAGCAATCGGAGCAGTGAGGATGGTTCACCACGAATCATCGGTCATTCCAGTTGGGGCAACGGTTTTTTGTTGGATTGTCATTATTCCTATTACTTTCCGCGAATTTGCAACGTATGGACGGCACAAAGTCTGGAAACGTGCGGTCTTTCCTTTTCCATGAAATCGGCTATCAGCGCCAATGGAGTCATACGCCAGGCCATGGCGCAGGGGTTTGAATTGATCCATGAAGGTGAAGTTTCATCGCGGTTTGGTAGAAATTCGGCAAAACCTCCAAAACCATGAAAACTGTTTCATCGTGGGATGGCGCTGAGATCGATGAATTTCTCATGTTTGTCGCTACGGAACGCGGTCTATCGGTTGCCTATCAGTTTTCGATTCGACAATCACTCGATTCGCTGCATCGATGGTGTCATTCGCACAACATGGGATTACAGGATTTGGGTGCGGACGAGCTTTCACTTTTTTTAACGAGTCGCAAGGCGCAAAACCTGGGAGCTTCATCGCTGCGTATCGTGACAGTTCACTTGAAAATTTTTTTTCGATGGCTATCAGGAAAAGGTCGGCTCGCAATGGATCCGGCTGAACCCCTTCTTGCGCCTCGAACCGAGAAACTTTTGCCTGAGACTCTTCATGCATCGGAGTGTCGACATCTGCTGGAAAGTATTGATACGAAAGATCCTCTCGGCTCGCGGGACCGCGCGATTCTTGAGTTGTTTTATTCCTCCGGATTACGACTGTCCGAGTTGTGTCAAATTCGTTTGGAGCAGCTTGATGTGCAGGAAAATTTTCTTCGAGTTAGAGGAAAGGGCAATAAAACGAGAATTGTTCCCTTGGGTGAAATGGCAAGGAAGGCTCTGGATGACTACCTCGGTTCCGTTCGTATGAATTTGGTCAAAAAACGCACGGGATCTCACATCTTTCTCTCGGTGCGTGGCGGAGCTTTATCTCCTGAGCGCGTCAGGGAAATTGTCAAACAACGAGCAGCTGCTGCGGGATTGGACAAAAACATTTATCCTCATTTGCTACGGCACTCTTTCGCCACCCACCTGCTTGAGGGTGGAGCAGACCTGCGGGTCATACAGGAATTGCTGGGTCATGCGGATATCGCAACAACCCAGATTTACACGCACGTGGATCAAAAACGTCTCAAACAAGTTCATCGAACTTTTCATCCACGCGGCTGAGATGGAAATTCGCACAAATCCATTGGCGGTTTTTCAATGATCTAGCGCTTTTTCCCCTGTTGCAGAGCCTGCGTGAACCAGTCATTGCCGGGAGCAGAAGAACTGGGACGGTTGTCACGACGAGGAGTGGATGAGTGGCCGCGATCATGGCTACCCGCACCGCGACGCTCAGCATCGGGTTTACTCTTCATGCTGAGGGCGATGCGCTTGCGATCGAGATCGACTTCGGTAACAGTGACTTGAACTTTTTGGCCGACTTTAACGGCTTCGTTGGGATCGCGAACGAATTGATCACTGAGCTGGCTGACGTGGACGAGGCCATCCTGGTGCACTCCGATATCCACAAAAGCACCGAAGGCAGTCACGTTGGTGACGATGCCCGGCAGTTTCATGCCGACTTTGAGGTCCGCGGGTTTTTCGATGCCCTCGGCGAAGGAAAAAAGCTCAAACTGCTTGCGCGGGTCACGACCGGGCTTTGCGAGTTCGGCAATAATGTCTTTAAGTGTCGGTAGTCCGACCTCGGCGGTAACGTATTTTTCCGCTTTGATTTTCTGGCGTAGCTCGGGCATCGTCAATAGATCCTGCAAGTTGCAGCCGAGATCGGCGGCCATTTTCTCGACGAGGGCATAGCGTTCCGGGTGGACGGCTGACGCATCGAGCGGATGCGGGCTATCGGCGACGCGGAGGAATCCTGCTGCTTGCTCAAAGGCTTTGTCGCCCAGGCGTGGGACTTTTTTCAATGCCTCGCGAGAGGGAAATGGACCGTTCGCGGCACGGTGAGCAACGATGTTTTCGGCAAGGGAACGATTCAGGCCGGAGACGTATTGCAGCAGTTCTTTCGAGGCGGTGTTGAGCTCCACGCCCACGGCATTCACCGCGCTGACGACAGTGTCATCGAGCGAAGCTTTGAGCGCGCGTTGATCGACATCGTGCTGATACTGCCCGACGCCGATGGCTTTGGGATCAATCTTCACCAACTCGGCGAGTGGGTCCATCAGACGGCGGCCGATGCTGATGGCTCCGCGCACGGTGAGATCGAGATCGGGAAATTCCTCGCGTGCGACATCCGATGCGGAATAGACCGAGGCTCCCGCTTCATTGACGACGACGACGGGAATGGAGGAGGGGAGATTGAGTTTGCGGCAAAAACTCTCCGTCTCGCGTGAGGCGGTGCCGTTGCCGATAGCGATGGCTTCGATTTTGAATTTGGATATCATCGTGAGCATTTCCTTCGCGGCCTCATATTGTTGGGTATTCGAGCCTGCGGTAATATGCAGTACGGTGTGGTAAAGAAGTGTGCCGGTGGCATCGAGTGCCACGGTTTTACATCCGGTTCGGAAGCCGGGGTCGATTGCGAGGATACGCTTTTGACCCAGGGGCGATGCTAACAATAATTCGCGCAGGTTATCGGCGAACACTTGGATTGCGGTAGCATCGGCGACTTTTTTCGAGTTCAGACGCATTTCCGTTTCCATCGATGGCATGAGTAGGCGTTTGCAGCCGTCTTCCACGGCCTCGCGGACTTGCTGGCCCGCAGCGCTCTGGCTGTTGACAAATTGCGGCACAGCGATGCCTGCCACGCGTTCCAGTGGGACATCGATGCGCATGAGTAGAAAACCGTCTTTTTCGCCTCGACGAATTGCGAGCAGACGGTGTGATGGGATGCTGCGCAGTGGCTCGGTCCAGTCGAAGTAATCGCGGAATTTCGCGGCATCGGCTTCGGTGTCTTTGCCATACATGATCTTTGAGGAAACGATGGCCTCGGCTTCGTAGAGCTTACGAACCTCACCACGCAATGTGGCATCATCGGCAATGATCTCGGCGATGATATCGCGCGCACCAGCGAGGGCCTCGGCAGTTGTGGTGACTTCTTTTTCGGCATCGATGTATTTTGCGGCTTCGATCTCAACGTCGTTCGACGTTTGATTCTCTAACAGAAAATTCGCGAGTGGTTCCAGACCACGTTCTTTGGCCTTGGTGGCGCGGGTTTGTCGCTTCGGACGGAATGGGGCAAAAGCATCCTCCAGCGAGGTCATGGTCTGACAGGCGAGGATTTTTTTCTTCAGCTCGGGAGAGAGTAGGTTGCGTTCTTCCAGCGATTTGAGAACCGCGGCGCGGCGGGCATCGAGATCGACAAGGCGTAGCATTGAGTCGCGGATTGTAGTGATCTGCACTTCATCCAGCTCACCGGTGGCCTCTTTTCGGTAACGGGCGATGAAGGGAACGGTAGCACCTTCGGCAATCAGTTTTGAAGTCGCAGCGACGCTGTGAACGGAAATACCCGTCTCCTGGGCAATGAGAGCGATGTGTTTGGCGGAGTCGTTAGAAGAAAAAACAGTAGGATCAGACATGCAGTGCGATGATTTTCATCGTTAAGGCCGAGGGAATCAAGAGGGAAATCAAAAGGATATTCCTGCGGTTGCGATATGTGTTTTCGGGAGAATGATTGGCGGGCAGTCCGACTAGGATCCCAATGTTTTTTGTTTTGCGCTTCTCCAGGCTCAATTGTGTGGGTTTTCATCCCATTTCAAGGGCGTGAGCCAAGCCTCGCGGCGAAACCAGGTCTCTTGGCGCTTGGCGTATTGACGGGTGGCTTGGATGATGAGTTGGAGACAGGTGTCGCGGCTGATGTTTTTGTCTAACAGGTCGATGATTTGTGGTATGCCGATGGCTTTGCGGCAGGTTTCCGACAGATGATGACGATGAGCTGAGATTTCATCGATGGCACCGTTTTCTAACATATCGATGCATCGTGTTGCGATGCGCTCGTGCAGAAGGGACCTGGGGATTTGTAAGACGATGCCTTTCAGGTCTTTTTCTCTATCCGCAGCGACGTGTTCCCAGTTGCGGCGTTGCGCGGAGGCGGGGATGCCGGTGAGGCGAAAAATTTCGATGGCGCGACTGATGTAACGGCGGTTCTGCGGATGGATTTGTGCTGCTTCGGCGGGATCGACTTTTTGAAGCTCGGCGACGAGGTCTTCCAGCGGAGTAGCGTCGAGTTCTGCTCGCAAAGGGGCTGCGGCTCGAGGGAGCGGCGATGGACCGTGGGTGAGAAATTTCAGATAGAGACCGGAGCCACCGGTGATAATGGGGATTTTTCCCCGGGCTATGATGGAATCAATGACAGGCTGTGCCAGTTGTAGGTAGCGTCCTGCATCGCAGGTTTCATGGGGCTCCAGCACGCCGTAGAGATGGTGCGGGACGATGGCTTGTTGCTCGGGAGTGGGTGCAGCAGTGATCGTTTCGAGACCACGATAGAGTTGAAAAGCATCGGCATTGACGATTTCCGCGTCCCATTTCTTCGCCATGGTCAGTGCTTGTCCGGACTTTCCGCTCGCGGTGGCGCCGCAGATGTAGAAGGGCCGCTTTTTCATAGGAAAATGTTAGATGTCGCCGTGATTGAGTAATTGATTGAAGCGGGAAAACTTCACCGCGTGTCCTGTGGTGCAATCGACCTCGACAATGGCACCGCAGAGGCGCACGGGACCTTTAGCGATGGGGAAGCGGGTGGGCAGGCCGCTGCGGAAACGCCATATCACGGACTCACAGGCGCGGCCGAGAACGGAGTCATCCGGTCCGCACATGCCTGCATCGGTGAGGTAGGCGGTGCCATGGGGGAGGATCGTGTCATCGGCCGTTTGTACGTGCGTGTGGGTACCGACGACAGCGGATACCTTACCATCGAGCATGCGACCCATGGCGATTTTTTCGCTGGTGGTTTCGGCGTGGAAATCCATGAACACGATCTTGACACCCAGCTCATGCAGGCGCAGGGCTTCATCATCGGCCCAGATGAAAGGGTTTTCCAGGGGCGGTTGCATGAAGGATCGACCCTGTGCCTGCATGACGGCGACTTTGCCTTTTTCGGTATCAAGAATGACAGTGCCGGCACCGGGAGTGCCTTTGGGGTAATTGCCCGGCCGCAGCAACCGTGGCTCGGTGGGGAAATAGTGGACGATTTCTGCTTGATCCCAGACGTGGTCGCCCGTGGTGATGACGGTGGCACCTGCGCGGAGCAGATCGATGGCGATCTTTGGCGTGATGCCGCGTCCCGCTGCGGAGTTCTCGCCGTTGACGATGGTGAAATCGATGTTTTCCCTACGTTTGATTTCAGGCAGAAGTTGCTGTACGGCTTTTCGACCGGGTTCGCCAACGATGTCGCCGAGAAAGAGGATGCGGATGTTATGAGACATGAAATGGTTGCTGTTACGGCGACCATAGAGGCAAACGCGGACATTGACGACAGAAAACGGAGGATTTGTTTTGGTGATGTTTGATTCACGCGCTGGGATTACCGGTTGTTTTTTTTCTGCAAACGGATACACTGAACGGCATCAGCGAATGAGTGGTAAGGAAATCAAAAAACGAAAATCCGAGCACTACAGCGGATTGCTTCCCGCCAAAGGCTGGCCACAACGGAATTTGAAAATGCTCCGACAGCATGTGGTTCCTGGTTTTTTTCGTAAGAGAGAGGGGCAGACAAAAACACTCGTGCGTGAGGAATTGGGAGATCAAGAAGTTCGTGTCACATGGATTGGTCATTCGGGCTTTTTTGTCGAGATCGGCTCCCGCTCCGTTGTCATCGATCCCAATTGGGCGAATTGGCTGGGATTTTTAAAACGCATTCGTGAACCGGGTCTGCATCTTCATGAGTTGCCCGAGGTAGATTTGGTTCTGGTCAGTCATGCTCATCATGACCACATGCACAAAAAAAGTTTGAAGACGCTACAATCTACTGCGGGAGTGGTGGTGCCCACGGGCAGCGCCACTTTGGTGAAGCGTCTTGGTTTTCCTGCGGTCCACGAAATGAAGGTCTGGGATTCTTTGCAGTTTGATGGTTTGGAAGTGATTCATACGCCTGCTTTGCATTGGGGTGCAAGATTCATTCATGATACGCACCGCGATTACGGTGGCTACATCGTCAAAGCTGGTGGCCGCACGGTCTATCACTGTGGCGATAGCGCGTATTTTCCCGGCTTTGCAGAAATTGGTCAGCGTCACAATATCGACGTTGCTCTGATGCCCATCGGTGCATATGAGGCTCCCAGTGGACGAGACGTTCACATGAATCCCGAGGAAGCTGTTCGTGCCTTCATCGAGTTGGGGGCCAAGAAAATGATACCCATGCATTACGGCACATTTCCCTTGGGTAATGAACCCATCGATGAGCCGGTGCGGCGTTTGCTCGCGGAGGCTGAGCGACTTGGTGTTTCCGAATGCGTCCTGGTGCCTTTGGAAGGTGAATCTGTGCTTTGTTAGCGCAATCGCGGTTTCACGGGATGTAACTGATTTATTGAAATAAAACGTTCTATGGGTTAGTATCACACGACAAGATACCCATGCGCAATTTCCTTATCTCCTTACTCCTTGTCATGCCTCTGGCCGGACAAGACGGTGGTCAACTCTACGGCCTCTATTGTTCAGCATGTCACGGTGCCGACGGCAAAGGTGCTACTGGTGGTCAATTTCCTCCGCTGGCTGGCTCTCCGTGGCCGTTGGGAAATCCTGAACGTGCGGTTAAAATCGTGCTCCACGGCCTGCACCAACCGGTCGAGGTCAACGGCAAAACTTACAATCTGGAAATGCCACCACAGGGCGCGGCTTTGCCTGATGATCAGATCGCTGCCATTCTCACATACGTGCGTTCCTCATGGGGTAATAAGGCTTCTGCCGTCTCTGTGGATCAGGTGAAAAAGATACGTGCCGCCACCGCCCAACGAAAAAATTATTGGACTGCAGATGAATTGTTGAAATTACACCCGCTCGAAAATGCCAAAGCTCCGCTGGCGAATTTGATTTCCTATTACTACAAGGGGTCGTTCCAGAGCATGCCGGACTTTTCGAAACTCAAGCCTGCTGCCGTGGAAGAAGAGCCTCGGGGCGTGATCGATTACAGCTCGTATGCCAAGACCGATGGTTTCGCCATGGTGTGGGAAGGCGAGCTAGAGACACCAGCGGGAAAGTGTGAATTTCATCTGGATTCCGATGACGGATCGCGTTTGCTTGTTGATGGTGCTGTCGTGGCAGAAATCAAAGCGATTGGTCCCGTTGGTCGTGCAGTAAAAAAAGTCGTGGATATGAAACCAGGGCTGCATAAAGTGCGCGTCGAGTATTTCGAGTTTTCCGGCAATGAGGGTCTTAGTGTCGGAGTGAAACTTCCCAAAGAGCGGGCGATCCGCTGGTTGAGCAAAGAGAAGTCAGGAAAGTCAGGGAAGACATGGCCGGAAATCTTGCTCAAGCCAGATGCCAATCGTCCGGTGATTTATCGGAATTTTATCCAAGGAACAACCGCGCGCGGCATCGGTGTGGGTTTCCCCGGAGCGATCAATCTTGCATACAGCGCCGACAATCTCAGCATGGAATTGTTATGGGGAGGGAAGTTCATTGATGCGGGTCACCATTGGACGGATCGTGGAGTTGGTTATGAACCACCAGCGGGAGAAAAGGTTTTCACCTTGGGTAAAGCCAAGGCTTATGCATTCACCTCGGAGTCATCATCTGCCTGGCCTGCTACCACCGAGGCGATTTCGAAATTTCGTGGGTATCAACTCGGCTCGGAAGGAAATCCTACATTCCTCGTCGAGGCATCGGGAGTCCTCGTGTTTGATGGTTACGAATCCGTGACTTCACCCTCTCCCGCATTGTTGCGTACCATGCGCGTGGAGGGTAAAGCCACAAAACCGCTCAGTGTGTTGATATTCCAAGGCGCTGTCACCGATGCACAGCCCGATCGCTTTACTGCAGGAGGACTCACGGTTCAGGTGAGCGGGGCTACGTTCCGCTATATCAACAACACCGTTGTGATGGATTTAGCACATCCACAGGTCCAGATCCGCTATATTTGGTAATTCTATTTTTACGATTCATGAAATTTTTACTCGTATCTCTTCTGGCTCTCGGCGTCCTTCATGCCGCCCCCAAGCAGTCTGATTTTTATTTGCGCGAAGAAATCCCTTTGCCTCCGGGTGAGGTGATGGAGATCGGTTCCGTGGCCTTGCTACCCGGTCAAAAGGTTGCCGTTGCTACGCGCCGTGGTGATATTTGGATTTGCGATGGCGCCTATGGTGCCGATTTATCGAAAGTCACATGGAAAAAATTCGCGCAAGGTCAACATGAGCCCTTCGGGATGTTTTGGAAAGACGGCTGGTTGTGGATGACGCAGCGTCCGGAAGTCAGTCGGATCAAGGATACGGATGGGGATGGCATGGCGGATGCGTTTGAGACGATTTGTTCCGAATGGGGGATCAATGGCGACTATCATGAATACGCTTTTGGCACCGAGCCTGACAAGGAGGGCAATATCTGGATTACGCTTTGCCTCACAGGTTCCGGTGGGGCGGCCTCGAACTGGCGTGGTTGGTGTGTGCGGGTGACGCCGGAAGGAAAAATGATCCCCACTTGCTCTGGCATCCGTTCACCGGGAGGTATGGGTTTTAATGCAAAAGGAGATGTCTTCTATTGCGATAACCAGGGATTGTGGAATGGCTCCTCCTCTGTGAAATGGCTCAAGCCCGGTTCCTTTCAAGGGAATCCCACTGGCAATAAATATCACCAACTCGCCAATCTGCCTGCGCCGCCCGTCCCACAGTCAGGTTCGAGAGTTGAGACGGAACGCGCAAAGTTTCCCACCTACATTCCTCCCGCCGTGGTTCTGCCACATGGCAAGGTAGGCCAGTCTCCGACCGGGATTGTCGCCGATACAACTGATGGAAATTTCGGCCCATGGAAAGAACAACTCTACGTGGCCGAGCAATGCCACTCACAAATCCAGCGTGTTTGTCTTGAGCAAATCAATGGCATTTATCAAGGCGCGGTGTTTCATTTCTTGGAAGGTTTTGAAGCAGGTCTCATCCCAATACGCCTCGATCCCAGTGGCATTATTTTTACCGGTGGATCGAATCGTGGGTGGGCTTCTCGTGGGAGCAAGCCATTCACTTTCGAGCGCGTTCGTTGGAGCGGTAAGGTGCCATTCGAAATGTTGACCATGTTCGCCAAGCCCGATGGATTTGAAGTCACCTTCACCGAGCCCGTCGATCGTGCTGCCGCTGCCGATGTGAAAAACTATAGCATGGCTGCATGGACCTACATTTTGCAATCGAGTTATGGTAGCCCCGAAGTGGATAAATCCACACCTACCATCAGCGCGGCCACGGTTTCTGCTGATGGCAAAAAAGTCCGGTTGAAGGTCGATGGCATGGTGAAAGGTCACGTGCATCACTTGCAGTTGAAAGACATCAAAGCCGCCAGCGGTGCGGAAATGTGGCACCCGCAGGCGTTTTACACGCTCAATGAAATCCCCAAGCCATGAGCCGCATGAATGCTTAAATCAGTGGTCGAACGATTTTTTCGACTGAGGATTGATACGATCGTCTCATCCAGTTAGTTTCAACGCGATGTATCTCGATGCCAATGCTACGAGCCCCCTGGCGGAAGAAGTGTGGGAAGCCATGATGCCTTGGTGGCGTGCTGGATTTCACAACCCCTCCAGCAGCCATCGTGGCGGAAAGAAAGCGCGCGCGGCGATCGAATTGGCGCGTGCGCAGGTGGCGGAGTTGATTGGGGCTCAGGATGACGAAATTGTTTTCACCAGTGGAGGCACGGAATCCATCAACGCCTTGTTGCGCAGTTGGGATGGCATGGGCGGTTCGGGGCATTTCCTTACCACGGCGGTGGAACACAGCGCCGTACTTCGCGCTGGAGCGGCATTGACTCGAACGATGCTGACTTGCGGAGTCAATGAAGCCGGGGCATTGGATATTTCGGTATGGCAACAAGATTTGATGGGTGCTGCCTTTGCCGCGGGGATGGCGGCGAACAATGAGACCGGTGTGATCATGGATTGGCAAAAGGCCTCGACGTTGGCCCACGAACATGGAGTGCCATTTTTTTGCGATGCGGTGCAAGCGGTAGGAAAAATTCCTCTGGCGGTCACAGATGTGGCGGTCGATGCCCTGGCGCTCTCCGCGCACAAATTTCATGGCCCGAAGGGAGTGGGTGCGCTCTATCTGCGGCGTGGCACAAAGTTTTCACCACTGCTCTATGGTGGGGGGCAGGAACGAGGAATGCGCAGTGGAACCGAAGCGGTCCCGCTCATTGTGGGCATGGGTGTTGCGGCGGAACTTGCAAAAAAACGACTTGCCGAAGGATCTGAAGCAAGGATGTCGGAAATGCGCGACGCCTTTGAACAAGCAGTCCTCGCGGGTGTGTCAGGCGTCAGCGTCAATGGCGACCCAGCCTCGCGTTTGCCGAACACGAGTCATCTTTCTTTTGATGGTTGTGAAGCTGCCGGGCTGTTGATATTATTAGATGAAAAGGGTGTGGCCTGCTCCGCTGGTTCGGCGTGCATGTCCGGCAAGCAGCAACCCTCCCACGTGCAGAAAGCGATGGGTTTTTCTGATGCACGTGCGAAAAGCAGTCTGCGTTTCAGCTTCAGCGTGGAAAATACGATCGAAGAAGCGCTAAAGGCTGCATCTCATGTCAGCGCGGCGGTGAGCAAGTTGCGCAGCGTACAAAGTTCTGGCGTTGGTCCAGTGGTGATCTACACACCATAGGTCATTGACTTTGTCATTGCGAGAAGCGCTTGTTTCATGCAAGGTGTCAGCATGAAATTAAACGAACAGGCGGTGTTGCGATTCATGGCCGCCGCGGATTATCGGGCGATGGATGCCTCCGAGTTGGCGCGCGCCATGGAAATCCACTCGAACGACCGCGCGGCCATGCGCAACATTCTCCACAAACTCGTCTCTGCGGGAAAAATCGTGCAGGGAAAAAAATCACGTTATGAGTTGGTGAAAACTTCGCCAACACCTCGGACGCCCCGGCAACTTATCGGCACGATTCGCTTCGCCTCCAAAGGTTTTGCCTGGGTATATGCGGACCTTGCCGCACCGGAAAACAAGGACTGGGATTTCACGCAGTTCGATCGCTTCCGTGCCGAGCAGCGCGATTGTGGCACCGCTCTCGATGGTGACCGCGTGATGGTCCAGGTATTGCAAACACCCAAATTTTCGCGTCCACGAGGACGTTTTTCCGAATCCGAATGGGAAGAGGTTGCACCCAAGGTGCGGGTGGAGCAGGTCGTTTCACGCCGCAGCGGCAAGGTCATAGGAGTTTTCCGACGTAAGGCCAATTTCTGTTGGGTCGATGTGGATGATGTGGCACTGAAGGGATCCGTGGATCTCAGCGTCGACACGACCGCACAAAACGGGCAGTTGGTGGTCTTGGAGCTGGATCGTTGGGATCAGGCGAACAAGGCACCGAAAGGACGCGTCGTCGAGGTGCTTGGATGGCCGGGTGATCCGGGTGTTGATATCCTGGCAGTGATCCATCGAAATGGTTTGCGCACTACATTCTCGGATGTCGTGATGGCGGAAGCACACGCCACGCCGGAGACCATTCCGTTAGAGGAGATGAAACGTCGAGAGGATTGGCGCGACCGGTTGGTGATGACGATCGACCCCGCCGACGCCAAGGACCACGATGACGCGATCTGGGTCGAGCGCATTCCCTCGGGTTGGCGGCTTGCTGTGCACATTGCTGATGTTTCCCATTATGTGAAACCGGGCACTGCGATGGACGCGGAAGCGCAGAAAAGGGGAAACTCGACCTATCTTGTCGATCGCGTGTTGCCGATGTTGCCACCGGAATTGAGCAACGGCATTTGTTCGCTCAAGCCGGATGTGGATCGGCTCACGAAATGCGCGTTGATGGATATTGATCACAGTGGCCGCATCGCCAAGGCGGAGTTTTTTGACGCGGTGATTCACAGTCGTGCGAAACTATCTTACGAGGTTGCGCAGTCCATGCTCGATGGCGATGACAGCGGTGATCCTGTGGCCACGGCATTGGTGCGCGAGGCATGGAAAATGGCATCGCGCATGCGCGAACTGCGATTCAAGATGGGCTCGCTTGATCTGGAGTTTCCGGAGTTCCGCGTGATTCTCGACGATAAAGGTAAGGCTTGCGAAGTGCGCGAGGTGATACATACCAGCAGCCACCAGCTCATCGAGGAATGCATGCTCGCGGCCAATGATGCCGTGGCACTCGCACTGAAACGCAAACAAAAACCGGTGGTGCATCGTGTGCATGAAGACCCGGACTTTGAAAAACTCAATTCCTTCGCCGAGACCGCGCGTTCTTTTGGTTACCAAGTCGGCGACCTCAGCAACCGCGCGCATGTGCAGCAATTGTTGGATGCCGCCAAGGGCAATCCTGATGAGCACGTGATCAAACTCGGTCTGTTGAAAAGTCTCAAACGCGCGCAGTATGACGTGGATCCGTTAGGCCACTATGGCTTGGCGAAAACCGACTACTGCCATTTCACCAGTCCCATCCGTCGTTATGCCGACCTCATCGTCCATCGCGCCCTGCAACCCCTGCTGCGCAACGCGCCCAAGGTCTGCGACCGTACACCGCCGCAGCGCGAATTGATCGAGATCGCCCAACACATTTCCACCACCGAGCGAACTTCCGCCGGGGCCGAAAGCGAGACCAAACAACTCAAGCTGATGGAGTGGTTGGCCAAGGCTGGTGAAATGAAAGATGCGCCCACCTTCGAAGGCATGATCACTGAGGTTCGTCCTATGGGTCTGTTTGTCGAGGCCATTGCCATCGGTATGAAAGGCGTCGTAAAACGCGAGGATCTGCCGCCAGGCGATTGGTATTTTGATGCGGCTCGTTTGCGATTCAACAGTCGTAGTGGACGAGAATTCCGCGCCGGACAAGCGGTCCCGCTTCGTGTGGGCAAGGTGGACTTTGTGAGAAAATTCGTCGACTTCACGATCGCTGGAGAAGCCCGCGAACCCCGAGGAAAGCAGCAGGGTTCGAACAAACAGGGTGCGCGCAAGCAGGGGAATCGTGGTAAAAAACCGCAGGGAGCGAGAGAGACACCACGGCCTCCAACAAAACAAGCCCGCCAGCGCGGAGAACCCAAAACAGAGAAGCCCAAAAGCAGGCGCAGGCGATAAGTGGCGGAGGCGTCTCGCCTCCCAGCCTATCAATCATTCTAGTATAGGCAAGCGGGCGAGACGCCCGCACCACGGTCTTACACTGTGCTTGGAAAGTACCGCCACGGAAACGCCTTGTCCTGCTAGCTTTTTCCGGTAGGCTAGTTGCGTGCCTATTCCCGATTTTCAAACGTTGATGCGTCCCTTGCTTCTTGCTCATGCTGATGGTCATGAACACCTTAATCGCGATCTCGTCGCGGAACTCGCTACGCAATTTGACCTAACGGAAGACGAGCGCCGTGAAATGCTTCCCAGTGGCGGTGCTCGTTTGTTTGATAATCGCATCGGTTGGGCGAAGTCGCATATCTCGCAAGCTGGCTTGCTTACTTCGCCTCGCAGAGCCGTCACCGTAATTACGCCCCGAGGGATTGAAGCACTTGGGCAGAATCCAGTGCGCATTGATCTCAGGGTGCTTCAAGAATATGAAGCCTATCGTGAATTTCGGAATCGTAGAAAGTCCGACGATGAGCCTGCATCGCAAGTCGAGGAAACAGAAAATTCCCAGACTCCTGAAGAAATTCTGGAAAACGCTTATGTGCAAGTGCGCCGGCAAATCGAAAGCGATTTGCTTGCGCAGATCATGGCAAGCCCTCCGGATTTTTTAGAGCGCGTGGTGGTAGATTTGGTCGTTCGAATGGGCTATGGTGGAAATCGGAAAGATGCAGGAAAAGCTCTGGGACGCAGTGGAGATGAGGGCATTGATGGCATTATTAATGAGGATCCTCTGGGGCTCGATATCATTTATCTCCAAGCCAAACGCTGGGAAGGAGTCGTGGGAAGACCGGAAATTCAGAAGTTTGCCGGTGCTCTCCAAGGACAACGCGCAAAAAAAGGAATTTTCATTACCACCTCAAATTTCACGAGTGAGGCAAGGGAATTTGCAGCACGGATTGATACAAAAATCATTTTAATCGACGGTTCGATGCTTACACAATTGATGTTCGATCACAATGTCGGTGTGGCATCTGCGTCAAATTACGAAGTAAAGAAAATCGATTCTGATTATTTTGTTGATGCGTAAAGACACAGGCAAGCGGGCGAGACGCCCGCGCGGATGCTCTGTTGTCCTTCATGAAGCGAGGCACCCGCGCCTGTATTCCAGTTCTTGACCCGTAATACGATGAACAAAATGCAATCCCACTGAATCTCCTGTCATTTTTCTTGAATGCGATTGGCAAAAGACCGGAATTACGTCACAAACTTCGCAAGTGTCTGAGGAAAATGTGAGCCACCAACCACCACAGCATCGAGCGGTGATGTTTCGTTTGTGTGCAATGTATTTCATGCTCGGTATGGGTCCGGGAATGTGGCTTCCTGGATTGACCAATATTATTCGTGCTGCAGGATGGGGAAATGAATGGGTGGCGTGGGCGTTTGTCATTATGCCTCTCGCCTCATTGGTGTCGCCCTTGTTCAGTGGCGCGTTGGCGGATCAACGCATCGCCGCGCAAACATTGGCGGGATGGATCTGCATCGTGAGTACCTTGACCATGGTTGCGGCGTTTTCTTTCATTCGCCCTGATGGGTCGCCTTGGTGGTTCATCAGTTTGTTTTTTGTCACATCGGTCATTGCCGCCCCTTTGTGGAATCTGGTGATTACCATGGCGATGACGCATCTGCCCCGGCCTGAGCAACAGTTCGCGCAGGTGCGGTTGTGGTGTACGGTGGGTTGGATCATTGGCGGCTGGGTTTCCAGTCTGGTTTTGCGGGCGGATGCCTCTCCTCTGGCTGGTTATGCCGGCGCTGCGTGTCGGGTCATCCTTGCTGCTCTGGTTTTCATCTGCCCGCATACTCCACCGCGTGGAGTGCCCGGAACATGGCGCAGTTTGTTAGGCTTCGATGCGTTCCGTTTGCTGAGGGAAAAAGACCTGCGCACACTGTTGATTGCGTCGGCATTGTTATCGATGCCCATCGCCTCATTCTACATGCACACACCCGCGCATTTGCATGACCTAGGCGACCAGAGATCGACCTTCACCATGAGTTTCGGCCAGTGGAGTGAAGTGGCGGCCATGGCGGTGACGGGATGGCTGATGATTCGATATCGCCTCAAGACATTATTGGTTGCCGGCTTGATCTTCTGCGTCATCCGCTTTGTGATTTTTTCCTACGCGGGATATCAGCAGTTCATGCCCATGATGTGGGTCGGTATCGCCACTCATGGAGTCTGCTACACGTTGTTTTTTATCACGGGGCAAATTTTTCTTGATCGGCGTGTTGATGTTGGCATGCGGGGACAAATGCAGGGTTTGCTCGGTCTCATGTCCAATGGCGTAGGTACTTTGATTGGAACCCTGGGCTTGAAATGGCTCTATACCGCGACGGTAGAGCGCAACGGCAACTGGGGGGCTTACTGGCTCGTGCTCTGTGTATTCACAGTTTTCTGCCTACTTTGGTTCGCCTGCGCGTTTGATGAAAAAACGCCATCTCCACAGCGAGAACCAGAATAAAGTTGATATTCGACTAATCGACAGCGCCAGGGCTTGCGGGGGAATTTAGTTCCTGAACTGAATCACATTTGTTGGTTCATGCGGAGGTTCAGTAAAGGGGGGATTTTCCTTGAGCAAGCGCTCCATTTCACGGTCAGGTAAACGGTATTCTCCTCTAATGGTCGTGAGGTAACCATTGAGCGGCTTTTCATAATCATCGAGATATGGAAGCGTTTCACGTTCCATCACCCAATCAAGGTAGTTAATCAGATTGTTCTGTGTTCCTGTGAGACTGGCGGCGGAACCGGATAGATAATGGATCTTCATGGTCTTTTGGCTGAGTGCGATGCAATCATGATCCAGCAAGAGTTTCATCATCTTTGAAAACAATGTCGATTGCAGAGCCACACAATCTCCGGGATTCAGCCTTAGCAAAAAGGAATAGCGGCTTGCCTCGTTAGTGACCATAAAAACCCGTGCCTTGGTGCCTTTCATCGCGAAACATTCCTCACAACGCCATTTGCTGAACCAGTGAATCGCCGGATCCTTCCAATCGCGATCCCATTCGCTCAACTTCAGCAACTGGGGCGGCTTGATTTTCAGAAATTTCGCCACTTTAGCGCTGACGATCACATGTACATCCAGATGCTCGCCACCCGGCGCAACATGACCAGCAGCAGGTTTTAATCGAGATTTTCTCAGTTTTGTGGTATTTCTCCGTTGGCGCTTTTCGACGATTTCATCGTTCCAAAACCCATATTCGTCGAACAATTTTTCCACATCGATTTTCGTATCATTGTATGCGTTCACTCGTGCTATGGCCAATTGCATGATGGAGGGCAGGCGCTCAATTTGCTCTGTTACCAGATCCGTAAACTCATACCCCTTAGACCTCAGAAATTGCAACAAGCCCATAAAGGTCAATCCATTGAGATTTACCGTAAACTCATTGGACCACATGCACTTACGTATGAACCAATCGGTCACAAATGATTCGAAATACTCCAACCCTTGCAATAAAGGCTCCATGTGATAATGGATGATGTATTCGTTGGCAAAAAAACGCATCGCCTGCATCATCTCGACGCATTCAGAAGTCGATACTTGGAGTTGTTTTTGCAAATACTCCTCAAATTCTTTCAAGATCAACTCATTCTGGTTGCTGAGCTCTTGGGTCTTTTGATCGTAATCATTCATGAGGAAAATTACAGTAAATACAGACACTTTGACTACATCAATTCCGTCTTTAAGCCATTTTTTCTGTTGCATGTTTCTCAGGGACCCATCATGGCAAAAGCCGCGCAGCCGCTGAGTGCGAGACCAGAGTATTCGATCAGAATGGGATCGTTGAGTCGAACCTTCTACCGTAAGATCTGCAGCCAAACGATACCTGATTCAGCTACGAATTTTGGGCTAAAAAAATCTTGTAGATTGAGAAGGAAAAAAATGCGCCTGCGGATAGGAGAACCGCAGGCACAATTAGTGAGTTGGTAGATTCCGTTAGACCGAGAAGATGGTCTTTTCAGATGCGGCATCGATGATCGCAAAACGTTCGCGATGTAACGAGGGATCCGCCCGGAAAATGAGACGACCATTGTGTGAGCGTTCGAGTTCCA
>JBMLRP010000055.1:119247-175237 GCA_049240965.1 Akkermansiaceae bacterium | reverse complement strand
AGGTGGTGCGAAGTTGGCCCAGATATTTCACGCTCGCACCATCCTGCTCCCTGATCTTGATCAACTCTGCCACCGCCTCGGGCACCGTGGCGCGTCGGACGATATTGCCGAAGATCTTGCTGTATTCTGCGGCTATCACGGACAGTGATTCATCACCGACGACATTGCGGGCTCTCACGTAATCTTCCACGGCTGCATACAGTGGGATTCCGAGTTTTTCGAGAAGCGCCTCTGCGGCTTTGAACGTATCGCGCTCGTGCGGCTTGAGGTCTGTCACATGCTGCATGCCTGACTGAATTCGCTGCGCCACGAACAAGGCCTCCTTTTTGGCGGATTCCAGATCGTTGTAAATTTTCCGCAAGCGGCGGCCATCTCGGTAGAAGCTCAGAGTGTAGCGGACGCGTCCTTTTGATTCCGTGCGGTAGATAGGGACCACGGCAGATCCTGATTTGACCTTGAGAAAAGGCCCAGGCTTCTTGTTCCGCTTATTTGGGGGAGTGCATCCCACATTTGTCACCATTTTGTCACCACCCTCGTTCATGAGCGAGTTTGGCGTGTCAACAATGGCCTCATTCACACGACTTTCCCCTTGATTTATAAGGGAAAGTGCTCGAAAGGTGACTCGAACACCCACAGATTTCTCTACTAGATCCTTAGTCTAGCGCGTCTACCAATTCCGCCATCCGAGCAAAGATGCTTTGCGACTTACGTCGCGGGGCGGAGTTGTAGAGAATATTTAGTGAACTTGGCAAGAAAATCTTTTCAAAAAATTACAGGCGAAGTTGGCTTGTCCGCGTCTGAGCGTGGATGCTGGGAAATCTGAGGCAGGGATTAGATTTTCCGAAACTTGCGTCACCTTGATCAATATCGTGGCAAACATTCCATCCCCTCTAGAAGAAAAGTTGAGATGTGCTGACTCGGGATTCGTTCTTGTCATTGATCAGGCTCATGCGTAATGTCGGAAATGCCTGATATGACTCGCGTAGAACCCATCGCCTTGATGCCGACACAGGCCGGGTGCGCGGTCTTTCTTGGTGATGGGCAGAAGGTGATTTCGTTTTTTATCGACCCTGCGATTGGTGCGTCGATCAATGCCGTGCTGGCAGGCCAGCAACCGGAACGCCCGCTCACGCATGATTTGTTTCTCATGACTCTGGATGCTCTTGGCGCCAAGCTGTTGCGGGTGATGATCATCAGCATGAAAGGGGAGGTGTATTTCTCCCGTGCGATCTTTCAGATGGAAAACGAAATCCATGAGAAAAAAATCGTGGAGCTCGATGCGCGTCCCAGTGACTGCATCGCCCTTGCCGTGCGTGTTCACGCGCCCATGTATGTGGTTACGGAGTTGTGGAATTCTCTACCAGATGTTTCTGAAACTTTGGAAGAAATGCGGCGCGACTGCGAGAATACATGATGATTCTTGATTCGTGCTTTACCAAGTGCCCCTTTTCCCGTTGATTCATTTTTTCCGTTTATGAAAGAAATCCACTATCCTGTTTGGTGTTGGGTGACATTTTTTGTCGTCGTATTGCTCGCACTTTTTGTGGACCTTGGCATCGCCAATCGTCGTGATCACGCGCCCTCTCGTCGTGAAACATTCATCTGGAGCTCGGTATGGATCTCCCTCGCATTGTTGTTCAATGCCTTTGTCTATGGTGCCGTGACCCACTCTTCCGGCGCTGATATGGGATTTTTCAAGGCAAAAGAGTTTCTTACCGGCTACCTGATCGAGCTCTCTCTCTCGGTAGACAACCTTTTTGTGTTCTTGCTCATCTTCGGCTACTTCAAGGTGCCCAAAAAATATCAACACCGCGTTTTGTTTTGGGGAATCATGGGTGCCCTCGCGATGCGGATGATTATGATTTTCACCGGCGCGGAATTGGTCGAGCGCTTTCATTGGATTCTCTACCTCTTCGGCGCTTTCCTGCTGTGGACCGGCCTCAAAATGTTTGGCAGCGATGACGATGGTTTCAACCCGGAAGACAGCCGGATGGTCACATTCGTCACGCGTTTCATCCGAATTTCTAAGCATTACGACGGGAGCCGCTTCACTGTCATCCAAGACGGCAAGCGCACCGGCACTTTATTGTTGCTGGTATTGATCGTGGTGGAGTTATCTGATGTGATGTTTGCGGTCGATTCCATCCCTGCGATTTTCGGTATTACGACCGACAAGTTTATCGTCTACACCTCGAACATCTTTGCGATTCTCGGCCTGCGGACCTTTTTCTTCCTGCTGGCCGATCTGGCGGATCGCTTCCATTTTCTGAAGTTTGGTCTTGCATTCATTCTCAGCTTCATAGGCGTGAAAATGCTTCTTCCTCTGGCGGCAGCGGGCGTGATGAAGCTGCACGATGGATCTGCCGAAAGCGGCTTCTATCTGTTGTTGAAACGCTATCTGAACCACGAGTTTCAGCAAAGCATGGTGAATCTTTCGCTGGGCGTGGTGCTGTGCGCTTTAGTGATCTCCGTGGTGGCTTCACTGGTATGGCCCAAGGCCCCCGAGTCTGATACCTGATTGAATGGGGGATGCTCATCGCTTTTCACAAGCCCTTTGATGTGCTTTCGCAATTCACCCGCGAGCTACCGGAGCACCACACATTGGCGGATTTTTCTTTTCCGCCGAATGTTTATCCGATTGGTCGTCTTGATCGCGATTCCGAGGGATTGCTGCTCTTGAGTGATGAAAAGTCCCTTGTCGATCGCCTGCTGAACCCGCGGTTTGAACATCCTCGTACCTACTGGGTGCAGGTTGAGGGTGTGCCGGATGCCGATGCCCTGCAGCGTTTGAGCAACGGCAGCTTGGTGATTCAAGGGCATCGCGTGGCGAAGACAAAGGTCAGCCAAATTGTCAATGAACCAGTGCTGGCGCCGCGTTTGCCGCCCATTCGTTATCGTGCCAGCATTCCCACTTCGTGGCTGGAACTGACCTTGACGGAGGGAAAAAACCGCCAAGTGAGGCGCATGACCGCGGCAGTGGGTTTGCCAACCTTGCGACTGGTGCGTGTCGCGATCGGTGGCTTGTTTTTGGAAGGAATCGCACAAGGCACATGGCGTGAATTGCAAGTCGAGGACCGACGTTTGTTAGGCTTGTGAGGTGAAATTTTACTGGCACGCGGCGGATTCGGCTTGTGATTCCGCTACCCTACGCTTTGATTTGTCTCGATGTTTTCCTCCAGCCAACTCAGCGATGATCAAAAAAATGCCATCCGCGCCTGGGCCGAAGAAGGTGCGCAAATGGCGGAGATTCAAAAGCGCATGAATGATCTCTGGCAGATCCGCGCGACTTACATGGACACGCGCTTTCTCATCCTCGATCTCGGCATCACGCTGAAACAAGAAACCAAGGAGGAGCCCAAACCAGAACAACCCCTCGCAGCTGATGCTGATGCTGCGGATGCTGCAGATGGTGCGGTGCGGGTAAGCCGGGATGAAATCGTGATTCCCGGTATGATGTTCAGTGGTAAAGTGCAGTTCAGCGATGGCGAAAAAGCATTGTGGTATGTCGATGAAAGCGGGCGACTCGGTCTTGATCCTGACACCGCGGGCTATCGTCCCAGCCAGGACGACATCATGGCTTTTCAAACGCAGTTGAAACAAACTCTGCGTTGATTTCCATCGTTGATCGCATCCATCAATCGCCGAAACAAATGCCGATGGCACGCGCTGCTTGCACCATTTCTCCGGTGGGATTGACCAAGCGCAGTTGATTCACGGCCTCCTCGATGGGAACGGAATCCACATGATAGGATTGGTAACTCACCATGCGACCGAAGCGCCCTTCTGCGGCAAGTTTCACTGCCATCACACCAAAGCGGACGCCGAGAATCCGGTCGAGTGACGTTGGAGCGCCTCCCCGTTGCAAGTGGCCCAGGGTGCAGGCGCGGGTTTCCTTGCCCGTGAGTTTTTCGATTTGGTGTGCGACGTATTCACCCATGCCGCCCAAGCGAACTTCTCCTCCTTCATTGGCATCGATGCTCATGACATGTCCATCGGGTAATCTTGCGCCTTCGGCCACGACCACCAGGGTGCTGTGGCAACCGGCGGCCTCTCTGGCACGAATGTGCGCGGCGACTTTTTCCATGTCGAAGGGGATTTCCGGCAATAGCACGACGTTGGCACCGCCGGCCATGCCGCCCCAGAGGGCGATCCATCCGGCATGACGTCCCATTACTTCGAGCACCATGACACGCTTGTGGCTGGCGGCGGTCGTATGCAACCGGTCCAGGCCATCGACCACGGCGCTGACCGCGCTGTCAAAGCCGAAGGTCATGGCGGTGGCTTGCAGGTCATTGTCGATGGTTTTGGGCACACCGATAATCGGCCAACCTTCTTGATAGAGTTGGAGTCCCGTGGTAAGCGAACCATCGCCGCCCACGACCACGAGCGCGCCGATGCCCATTTGCTCCATGGTGCGCTTGGCCTTATCGACGATTTCCTTCGGCACACCGCTGACCTCACCTACGCCCACCTTGGCAGCGAAATGTCCTTTGTTCGTGGTGCCGAGAATCGTGCCACCCAATTTCAAAATTCCCACGGTATCCTCCGGGCGCAGCATCATGAAATCTCCGGGCGGCAAGAGTCCTTCGAAGCCATCGCGGAAACCCACGACATCCCATCCTAGTTCAGCGGCGGCGCCTACCACACCGTGAATGACTGCATTGAGTCCCGGACAATCACCGCCGCTATTGAGTATACCAATTTTCATACGTTTTATTTTTTGTAAGCAAGATTTGTGCTAGATCAGAATTTGGGAACTGGTAAAATTTCTCTTTTGGGATCTTGAATCAGTCCCCCCGCTGCGAGCCATTGGTCATAACCGCTCCAGCCGGATTGCAAAAGTCCGCGTGTGCGGCCAAAACGATCGTTACTATTGAGGAGCACCACGATCATTCTGCGCGGAGTGGCGCCCTTGGTTCCATCCGGCTTGGTTCTGACGAGGGGGTCTTTTTCCATGGAGGTTGCAAGACAGGAACCTGCGGCCATGGTTTGACCCGTCTTAATGCCGAGAATCCCTGCTTCACCGACCAGTTGGTTTGTATTTGTCAGCGAGTAGGATTTTCCATCAACGCTGATGGTTCGGTTTTTCTGACGCACAAAAAACGCGAAGGCTGGTCGGCGCATCGCGTAGATCGAGAGTTTTGCCATGTCTGCCGCGGTGGAGTAACCTTCTTGCTTGGGTAACTCGAGACCGTGCGGATTGAGAAACCGCGTGTTTCTCATGCCCAGCACACGGGCAAGCTCGTTCATTTCTTTAACAAAAGACCAAACGGGATCTTCCTGGCGCGCGCGTCGGTTGTTCATGTCACGTCCGATGTGATCGGCTATGGTCATGGCTGAGAGATTATCCGAGGCGAGCAACGCGGCATAGAGGGCATCCGACAAACTGATTTGTTGCCCGGGTTGTAAGTTGAGTGGATTGGGACCGCCAACTCGGGTGATTGATTCGGGCACGGTGGCGATGACTTTTTTCAAATCCTGCCCAGTGGCAATGGCCCAGTCCGTCGCAACGACGCCCGTGCAGATTTTCGTGAGACTGGCAACCGGTCGCTTGATGTTCGAATTTTGCGCCAGAAAAACTTTCCCTGAATGGGCCTCGACCACCATGTATGCTTCTTGCGCGGATGCCACTCCAGTGATGCATGTCCATAACAGCAAAAGCACGTGTTTCCAGTGTCGTTTCGTCACGCGCGCAATCTAGTCGCAAGGAGGGAAAAGACAATCACATTTTGTCCTTTGCAAGAAGCATGACACGTTGCAGTGTGAGCTCATGACCATTCTTTTCGATATCGGCAATGTATTGTTGCGTTTCGATTACAAAGAGGCGCTTCACGCCCTGATCCCACCTCAATCAGGGAATGCGGAAGAACGTTTGCGTCTGCTTGATGTCAAGAGGGATGATCTTGAGAGCGGTCGCATCGGCGCGGATGATTTCATTGCATGGTCTCTGCAAACCTTGGGAAGCGAGGCGAGTGCAGAGGAATTCACCGCTGCGTGGCGATCGATATTCACGCCCATTCCCGGCACATGGGAACTGGTAGAAGAATGGGCCCAACTGGGTCACCGACTGATTTTATTTTCGAATATCAACCCGATTCACCATCCTTGGATCTTCGATGCGTTTCCCGTTTTCCGTCATTTTCATGGCGCGGTGATGTCTTATCAGGTCGGTTGCATGAAACCGCATGACGGATTTTATCAAACCGCCATCGAGCGGTATCAATTGATTCCTGAGCAGACTTTCTATATCGATGACCTCATTGCCAATGTGGAAGCCGGGCGACGCTTTGGATTTCATTGCCATCATTACCATCCCGATCGACATGAAGAATTGCTGGGCGCGGCATCGAGCATTTTAGACTCGGCCGTCAGCCAAAAATGATGGGAGGAAATTTTTTGATGCCCGCTGATCTCATTCTGCAAGCCCAAGCCTGGCTGCAGGATCATGCTGACACACTAGCGCTGATAGAGTCGATCGGCGCGATCAAGATAACGTGACAGATGATCTTCGTGCTGTAGCAGCCCCTGATCCAGTCTCTGTTTCAACTTGATGTAGTCATCAAAGAGGCCGCTCGTTTCACGCGTCCGGGTAATTTCGAACCAATCCAGGTAATCGATGGCTCTTTTGCCGCGCTGACTCATCAGCAGTCGCGTTTCTTCGAGTTCACGCAGACGCGCGGCAATATCGATTTTCGGCTTGGGTTTGACCATCGTTTGCAGCAGCGCCTGATAATCCAGCAATAATTTCCGATAGGAGGGAAAACACCGATAGCTGAGCCGCACGAGTGATTCCTCGGCATGGCGGATTGCCAGCATTTTCGCGCCTTCATCCAAGGAGGACAATTCCTGCCATGAGATCAACTCCCGATCCCGTGGGATGCCCTGCTCATCGCGGAAACGAAGTTTCAGCGCCTCGGTCAATGCCATCTCGGTCTCACGGATGGACATCACTTCGGTCAGTGAATTGCGCGATTGGTTGGCCATTTGCAGTGTCCACCATTTTTCCAGACTTTTTTTCGATAGATTCAATCCGGGGAAATGCTTGCGCAGCAGCACTGGCATGTCGCCGCCGAATTGCGCTGCTTCGTTCAGAAATGCATGGAATCCCGTGACTCCCGATGGTTGTTCGAGCAATGCCATGAGCAGACCACAGGCGGATACACGGAATGCCGTGCGTAGGGCTCCGTCGGACTCATCGAATTCTTTTTGCGATAGATCAAGCATTTCCTCCAGATCAAACAAACCGCCGGCTTGGAAAACGGATTGATAGAGTCTTCGATCGCTGTTGCCGCGACGCCACTCGATCATTTCCGATAGCCCTTCCACCAGCCAGGGCCGAACCAGCAATCGTTCTTCCAAGGGGCCCGGCGTGATGGTGCGAAGTGATTTTTCATACACCAATGCCGCCAAAATGGCTGAGCGCAATCTGATCGTATCAATGCCCTGTGCCAAGTGCGCGTGCAAATTCAACTTGAATCCGTCCTCGCCCCATTGAAGGTCGATTACAAGAGTTCGGCGTGGAATCGGGTCGCCTTGTTTGCCGTGCAACATCAGAGAAATCGGCACTTTCCATTGATCCTTTTCCTGACCCAGTTCCAGAAAGTCTGCTTTGATATTTTCAGCAAGAAATGCGATCGAACTGCGCAAGTTAGGCTCGGCTCCGCTGATGCGAAATTGTCGACTCGCGCTGGTGGTGACAGCATGCCCTGCCACCGCAAGATCGGGAAACTCTGCGGCGGTAATTCCCTTGGGCGGTGCTGGGGCGGCGGTAGGCGGCGCGTCCTGCGCCAGGCAGGGCGGCCACACGAACGCAAGGAATACGCTCAGTAATTTCATTGCCGGCATCATGACAAAATACGGTTGCTTGGGCAAGCGCGGAGCAGTCATAGGGGCGGAATCTTTCCTGCGTGAATTGCGGCGCGCAATTGCAGAGCAGGCCATTGCCCGGGGGCGGTCGGCGCGGCACCAAGGTAGCCGTAGTTCAGACGCGAACCCGCCAGTGCGCAGCGCACGCGTGATGCAGGAGCAAGTAAGCCCATACCCATGGTGGAGACAGCAATCGTGGATTTTTCCTGTTGGAAATTTTCCAAGGTAACGATGTCTTGTGCATCATGAAGCATGGCCGCGAACTTCGCCACGGCCGCCCCTTTTGCGTGCGCCTGCTCTCTCCATTCACGCCAGGATTCGAGGTCGGGAAGTTTTTCGAAGTTGTGACGGGATGCGACCCAAGGAATCCCACTCTGACGCAGCAGTGCCAGTGTGTCGGACATTGCCTCCGCTGATGCCATTTCCACATCCACAGCCGCAGCATCATCGATCACTGCCAGGATCATCGCCGAGCGTTCCCGCGCATCCAGAGGGATGACACCGCCTTCGGACCGGCAGCGAGCGGTGAATAAAAGGGGGATTCCCTTCAATGGCGACCAAGGAGTTTGTCCTGGTTCCCAGCCATCGCGTGCCAGCACATCGAGTCGGATTTCCACCAGGTCGCAAGCGGCAATCACATCAGCTCGAGGGCATTCGTACAAATCCTGCAAACTACCGAAACTCCCTACGACCAGCGGATGCTTCGCGTCATTGATGACATGGTGAGATTTCATGCACCTGAAGGCACAGTGAAGTCGCCGCTGTTGTCAACCACCGAAATGATTTTTTTGTGTATTTACCGATGCAAAATATTTTTTCCGCTCCGAGTTTTTGTCTGGTCAAAGGGTGGATGATTTTCTAGTTGTTGAAAACTTTCTGACAGAAATTATGAAAATCCAACGTTTCCTTAAATCTTTCATTCTTTGCGCGGCGATGCTTTGCTCTTCTAACGCCTTCGCCCAAACGTCCAAAGTCACTGCCGATAAGCCCACCTTCGACGATCTTCCCTCTCCTGAATTCCCCGGGGGAAACAAACAAAAGGCCTTCAAGCCGAAAGACTGGCTGGAAGTGGAAGCCAAGTTCAAAGTCGAACTCAGCCCTGAGCCGAAATCAAAGACGGCCGAGGAAGTGACGGTCAAATGGTATGTGGCTGTAAAGAATCCTGAAAAATCCGGCTACTTCTTTTTGCTATCCAAGACCATCACTCATATCAATGTGCCGCTCAATGAAGATGTTTATTCTTCGATCTATCTCAGCCCTGCGTCCGTGACCCGCCTCACAGGCAGCCCGCGCAATGGGAAAAATGCAGTGGAGCTAGTGGGCTACGAGATCTTGGTGAACGGCAAGGTGGAAGCCTCCGACACCAATAAAAGCCAGGTTGGTTGGTGGAAATCCTCCAGCGAGAAAATTTCCGCCAACGACAGCGTGCCACTTTTGACCAAGAGCGAGACCCCCTTCGCCGCCATGTGGTGGGATCGCTATGCCGACGAGAAAAAGGAAAAATAATTCCTTCTCGACTGACTCGGCAACCTCGACTATTTAACAACTTTCCTCATCATTATGGCTGAAAACCAGACCTCTGTCACACTCAACATCGGCTCACAGCGCATCAGCATGGCTGTGTTTGAAACTTCCAAGTCCGGCGGGCTTGTGCTTAAGGCGTTTGACTCGTCCTCGCTGCTTGCCGATCCCGCTACTGAGGCAGTTCGTATGCCGCAAACTCGGCTGGCGATCATCGAACTGGCGCAGAAGTTGAAAGTAGGCAAAGCCAAAGTGCGCTACGCCGTATCCGGCCAATCGGTCTTCACCCGTTTTGTCAAACTTCCGGCACTCGGTAGTGATAATATTGAACAACTGGTGACTTTCGAGGCTCAGCAGCAGCTTCCCTTCCCGATCGAAACCGTGGTGTGGGACTACGAATTGCTCGATGTCGGAGCAGCAGAGCAGGAAGTGGCTCTCGTGGCGATCAAGTCCGACGCGCTCGATGAACTGAATAGTTGCGTGATTGGCGCCGGACTGTCCACCGCTGAAATCGACGTGGCTCCGATGGCGATTTTCAATGCTTTCCGCCATTCGTATGCCGATGTCACAGAGCCAGTTCTGCTGATTGATGTGGGAGCGAAAACCAGCAACCTGCTCTATATGGAGGGCAAGCGCTTTTTCACCCGTAGCATTCCCGTGGGAGGAGCCTCTCTCACTACGGCCATCGCCAAGGAATACGGCATCAACTTTGCGGAAGCGGAAGGTCAGAAAGTTACCAATGGTATCGTCACTCTTGGTGGCGGTCATAGCAATCATCTCGATGAAGCTGTCGCCGCCTTGGGCACTGTGATTCGCAATGCTCTGACCCGTCTGCCAACGGAAATCGCCCGCACCACGAATTACTATCGCAGCAATCACGGCGGTAACGCCCCGCGCCGTATCATCCTCGCGGGAGGCGGCGCCAATCTCCCCTACGCCAAGGAATTTTTCGAAGAAAAACTTGGTCTGCCCGTGGAATATTTCAATCCCATGCGCAATGTCATGGTGAGCAAATCGGTCAACCCTGAGGTCATTCAGAAAGAAGCCCACATGATGGGTGAATTGGTGGGTCTTGGCTTGCGCGGAATCGGTAAATCTTCGATCAATATCGATCTCGTTCCATCCAGTGTGGAGGCCGAGCGCGCCGCGGACAAACGTCGTCCGTTTTTGATTTCTGCAGCCGCCGTGCTGGTCGCCGGCTGCGCAGGATTCGCCGTGCTGAGCAATGGTGCTGCGGGCAAGGCCGAGGAAAAATTGGCTGAACTGGAGTCGAAAAAAGCTGAACTCCAAAGCACCGCCGATCCGATCAAGCGACTGCTCTCCGAGGAGTCCACCATCAAAACGATGGCGGCAGGATACATTGTCGCCAAGGATGGCCAAGATTTCTGGCCTGGTGTGTTGACTGACCTGCGCAAGCACTTCGCGAGCGAATATACCTGGATTACCGACCTAGAACCGATCGCTAACTACGACCCCACAAAGCCGAACGATGACAAGGTTGATAATGGCAAATCGCTCGTGAAAGACGAGTTTGACGGCGATTATGGTCAATCACAAATGGAGTCCGTAAAAGCAGAAGCAGTCGCCACACCCACACCAGCACCAGGTCCCCGTCCACGTCCCGGACAAGTCGTGGCGGCACCTGCACCCTCGGTGCCGATGGCCAATGCGATTCGCATCCGCGGTTTGTGGCGAGATAACGACGACAAACAAAACGTCGTGAACAAAATGGTCAAGGCACTGCGCGAGAGTGGTAGTCCCTACCTTCGTTTCACCACGAAGGCTGCTGACGGCACGGAAACACCGCTGAAAGACGAGCAGATTGTCAAGAGCCTGCAAGCGATTGCAGATGCCGATGAAGAATATGCATGGCCATTTGAAATTGTGATTCCCTTGGCTCAACCCATGCCTTCGCGATAAAATCTCTTTGTTATTCTAACACCATCACTTTTTTATGTCACCTAAGGAAAAAAAATTCACTGGCATTCTGGTCGGCGTGACCGTGCTCTGCGCGGGGGGACTCTACGTGGTTGCCGGTAAGGGCACATCGCGTTACGATGCCGCTAAACAGCAATACGATACGCTCGCATCCGAGATCAACAGTATGCAAAATCTTGCGTTGTTCCCGAGCCAGCAGAATTTACAAGCCAAACAAAAAGCGGTCACAGATTTCAAAACCAATGCCGAACAACTTGCCGCCAAACTGCAGGCAAAACGTCCGAAGTCGATCGACAATACAGATCCGCAAACTTTTACCGATACTCTGGTCAAGACGGCGGAGGCCACGATGAAGGCCTACGGTGCCGTGGGTCTGGTCGCTGATGACAACAAAGGAGGACTCCCTGAAGGTTTTTACCTCGGATTTGAAGACTACGTTAGCACGCCTGCCCAAGGTGCAGCAACGGGCATTCTTGCCTATGAACTCAATGCGATTCGTGAAGCTCACGCCATCCTTGCAGCAGCCAAACCCGCGAAGTTGTTGAATTTCCATCGTGAGAAATTGGCGGAGGAAAAAGGAGCTAGTTACACTCCGGTCGCTGGCACTCCTTATCGAGCTCTCCCATTTGAGATCGCTTTTAGCGGCCCGGAGAGTAGCGTCCGCGATTTCATCAACGGTCTGCAGTCTTCCAAGGATCATTTTTTTGTGATTCGTTCGATGCGGATTCTCAACGAAAAACAGGAGGCGCCCAAGCCATCCGATGTTGAGTTTGATGTCAAGGCGAACAAGGGCAAAGATGGCGCTGCTGCTGGTGGCGTTTTTGACTCGGCCGATGCTTTTGTTCTTCCTGATGATCCCAAACCCTCTAATGGAGAAGCTAAGGCTCCCGCAGCCGAGGTTGCGGCTCCCAAGGCTGATACGAGCCGGATCTTGCAACAGGTGTTGGGCACCGAAAACGTGCAGGTTTTCCTTCGTATCGACGCACTGTTGTTCGATGCTCCTGCAGCCACCTCCAAGTAATTTTTAACCGAATTCCATTTTTCTTGTATGAAAAAAAGCTACGAAAAACTCATTCTCGCCATCTGTGCGCTCGCGGGTATTGGACTCGCTTACCTCGGCTATTCCAAAAATGGCGCGGTAGAAGCAGACTTTGAATTTCTTGCGAAAGCATCCGGCAAAAGCGAAGTTGCGATCGAAGGTTCTGAAAAACTTTCTTCCACATTAGCCAGCGTGGCAAAGCCATTGCAGCTTGAGCAGGCAATGATCGGCGCCTCCAATCGACGGGTGGACAGCTTTGTCGGTATTGCTCTGTTTGCCAAAAAGCCAACAGCAGGAGAGAAGGTCGCCAAGCCTGTTGATCCGCTCGTGGGAACTCCCATTCATCCGCCGATCGAGAATCTCTGGTGGGTGGAAAATCGTATTGACCCCGGTTTTGGAGACTCCCCCAGCCGTGACGAAGATGGCGATGGCTACACCAATCTCGAAGAATATGAAGCCAAAACCGATCCTAGAGATGGCAAGAAATATCCTGCACTGATTCATAAATTGAAGTTTGTCAAATACGAGTCCGTCGGATATTTTGTCTGGTTCTCCAGCTCACTCGGCCCTGGACAATATCAGTTCAAGGTTGCTGAGTTGCCAACGGCGTTCGAAGTGGCTCCTCGCGATCGACAAGAGCAATTTCTTGCTGAGTCAGTCATGGAATACAACCGCACGAAAGATTTCATCAATGCAGGCACGAACATTTTCGATAAAGGACTCTGTCAGGGACGATACCTTCTGAAAAGTGTGATTGAAAAAGAGGTGGTCAATGAGGCGACCAATCTCAAGAGTCGCAACGAGTTCGCCGTGATTCAGGATTTGGCTCCCAACAAAGGCGATACCTTCGAGATTCCCAAGGCTCCCAGTCGCAAAGATCGCCCGGCAACAGTGCGCTACGATCGCACGGCGATTTTTGTGTTAGATGCCATTGGCCAACAAAACAAAGAGTTCAAAGTCTCCGAAAGCAACTCATTTTCGCTGCCTGACGGCGGATCCGAAAAAGCGTATCGGCTTGCCCAAATCAGCCCGAACTCGGTCTCTGTGGAATACAAAGACCAAGAGGGCAAACTCCAAACCATTGAAATCAAGAAAAACTGATCGATTTTTTCATCATCCACAAAAATTTGTCTTTTCATTTACTCTCCAATTTCCCATAACCACTCCCGACACATGCAAAAAATACCTGCGCTTACCACTTCCCGGACTGCTGCTGCTTTGATTGCTGCAGCAGCATTAATGCCCGTGATGAATGCCTACGCTCAAGACATCTCCGCTCCAAGTGGCGGAAGCGGACTTGCCGAGCGCGAGGCAATTCGCCGTCAGAAGGCCGTTGCTGATGCTGATCAATTGTTGTTAGAAGGCCGCGAGGCTTATAAAATCAGTGATTTCGATAAAGCGGTTTCAAAGCTGAAGCAGGCTCTTGCCACTCTTCCTCCAGCACCGATTCTCGATGATCGTCGTGCCGCGATCAAATCAGATCTTGTTAGTGCATCGGTTGCCCTTGCTGGACAACATCGCAAGGTTGGCAAATCCACCGAAGCACGTGCTTTGCTTGATTTCGTATTGTCCGCTGATGTCGATCCCACCAACGCTCGTGCTCAACAGGAGCTGGCGTATCTGGACGATCCCATCCGCACCAACCCCGCGCTGACTTATGAGCACACCCAAAATGTGGATCAAGTCAGAAGAGCTCTCTACATGGGTGAGGGACACTACAATCTCGGCAAATATGACGACGCGAGTCGCGAGTTCGATAATGTTCTTCGCATCGACCCTTACAACAAAGCAGCGCGTCGCTGGTTGGAAAAAATTGCTGTTGCTAAGTCAGACTACTATCGCTCCGCTTACGATCAAACTCGTGCTAAATTGTTGATGGAAGTTGACAGCACATGGGAAATGGCAATTCCACGTGATGCTCCTACCGGCACTGGCGGGAATGTTCTCGATCCTCGCCTCACATCCGGCTCCGCGCTGTTGATGGAAAAATTGCGCACGATCATTATTCCGGTGATCGAGTTTGAAGATACTTCCGTTGAAGAAGCTGTCGATTTCCTTCGCAATCGTGCACGTGAGCTCGATACCACGACCACCAATCCTGCTGAAAAAGGCATCAATTTCGTGGTTCGCAAACCGCAGCCTAGCAACGCTGCTGCTCCAGCTGCTGAGGGCAATGCCTTGGACGCCGCTGCCGGCGGCTTGGCTGTGTTGGCTGACCCTGGTGCCTTGCGCATCAAGGAATTGCGCTTGACGAATGTTCCTGTGGCGACAGCACTGAAATACATTTGCGACAGCACGAAGTTGAAATACAAGGTCGATGACTTTGCTGTGACTCTAGTTCCTGCGTCGGAAGACGGAGAAGATATTGTGACCCGCTCTTTCCAGGTGCCGCCTGATTTCCTCGATGCTCTCAGTGACGGAAATGCGACCACTGAGGCTTCCGCTGATCCGTTCGCGACATCAACTGACTCGGGAGGAGGCGGTGGACTTCGCCCGAGAGGCAATGTGCAAGAACTACTCAAAGCCAAGGGAGTTCCATTCCCCGAAAAATCTTCGGCAAACTTCATTGCCGCGAACAGCACGCTTGTTGTGCGGAATACGCCCACGAATCTTGATTTGATTGAGCAAATCGTCGATGCCATGCAAAGCGACACGCCGAAACAAATCAAAATTTTGACCAAGTTCGTCGAAATCAGCCAGGAGAACAACGAGGAGCTTGGATTCGATTGGATCGTATCCCCCTTCGGTCTGGGTTCTGATCTTTATGGTGGTGGTGGAACGCTGGGTAGTGGCGCGGCGCGTTCAGCACTGGACTTTATCAATCCTGTTGCTGGCACACCCATCAATGGCATTCCTACTGTCGCTGGTCAGCAAGTGACGAACATTATGACCGCAGCGAATCGTTCAGGCAATACAGCGATTACTCGCGACAGTATCAGCGCATTGCTCAACAACCCTACGAGAACATCGCAAAATGCTTCGGTTGCTCCGGGGATTTTGAGTCTCACCGGCCTGTTTACCGACGGTCAGGTGCAAATGATCATGCGGGGGCTTTCTCAGAAGAAAGGCGCTGATATGATGACAGCTCCTAGCATCATGGCGAAGTCAGGCCAGAAAGCCACGATTGAGATCATTCGTGAATTCATTTATCCCACAGAATACGAGCCCCCCGAACTTCCCCAGCAGATCGGCCAAGGCTTCGGAGGTGGTGGTGGTAACATCATCGGCGGTGGTGGTGGTGGTGGTGGCAGTTTCCCTGTCACACCTGCTACGCCAACAGCTTTCGAGCCTCGCAACACGGGCGTCACTCTCGAAATTGAGCCGACACTTGCTGGTAATAATTCGGTGATTGATTTGCGCTTGGCGCCTGAAATCGTCGAGTTCGAAGGATTCATTAATTACGGTAGTCCGATCCAAGCACCTTCGACCAATGCACTTGGTCAGCCTACAACTGTCACGATCACGGAAAACCGCATCGAGATGCCGGTGTTTTCAGTACGTCGCGTTTCCACATCACTCTCCATTTATGATGGTCACACGGTTGCTGTCGGTGGTCTGATGCGCGAAGATGTGCAGAACGTTGAAGACAAGCTGCCCATTCTTGGCGATCTTCCTCTGGTGGGACGTTTGTTCCAGTCGAAAGCGGAAAACCGCATCAAGAGCAACTTGATCATTTTTGTCACTGCACAAATCATTGATGCAACCGGCCGCAATCTTCGTGCCGAAGACATGGCGAGCAATAGCTCTCCTCAGCCGGAGCTCATCACTCCAGTTGGTGGTGGCACTGCCATTGATGGTGCAGCAGGTGTCCTTCCTGCGCCTTGAGTTAACAAATTGTTTTAAATTTTACTCCCTTTATTTCAGAAAAATTTGATACTCTATTTAGTGTCTTCAAGAATTTCTACTCCCTAAAACTCAATCTTTATCTCTATGTCGCTTCGTAAAAACAAACCATACATCATCCTATCTTCTGTCGTTGCCTTGGCAGCGGGTGGATGGTTGATCAAATCGCATTTTGGCTCATCGACGTCATCGTCGGTGTTGTCAATTTTGCACCCTACATCAGGGTCGGCTCATTCTGCCGATGCTCATGCAGATTGTGGTAATCATTGCAAGCATCACCATCCCGAGGCGGAATCCGTGCGTGATGCCTTTGTGAGCCAAGGTGGCGATGTGATCACCAAGCGTTTTGCTGACGCTACCGTCAATGATTTTTGGCAGGGAGTGAACCTGAAAAAGCCTTTGCTTCATCGCGATGCTCTCTTGGCGTCCAAGGGAGATAAAGTTTCCCTGCAGTTGGGCGGTGATCAACCTTTCGAGGGAGAATTGACAGGTCGGTTGAGCCGCAAAGATGGTGCCCAAGTTTTTGGAATGAAGATTCCTGGATCGGGTTTCCAACTTCAATACATTGAGTTCACGGATGGACGTATCATCGGGGGGATTCGCCAAGCGAAACACCCTGTTTCATATCGCTTGTCGGGTACTGTGCAAGAGCCGGTCATCACTGCAATTGCAGCAGTCGAAGATTACTGCTCCAAGTGGTCCGACGAGGAAAAAGGAATTGTTCAGGGCCTGCCACCAGCAGACCGCGCTACTCCATCACAAGTTCCCGTAACCACGGTTGCCCGGCTTGACAGTAACATCGATTCCGAAAACGTGATTTATCTGGACTTCGACGGCGAAGACATCACTGGTTTAGGAAGCGGATGGGGCGACATCAACGCTGGAGCATCGTTTTTTACCGCTACCCAAATTGAACAAATTTGGAATTCGGTATCCGAGGATTTCCGTGTTTTTGATGTGAATGTGACGACGGATCGTGCGGTGTTTGACGCGACTCCGATCGGTCAGCGTATGATGGTGATTTTTACTCCCGATGATGACGCGGCACCTGGTGCCGGCGGCGTTGCTTTCTTAGGCAGTTTCTACGATGGTTCTGATGAGCCGTGCTGGGTGTTCAATGGTGGCGTGGGTAGTGCCGCGCTTGCAGCGTCGCACGAAGTGGGTCACACTCTGGATTTGCTCCACGATGGCCGCATCGCACCTGCGGAAGAATATTATTTCGGCAGTCCTACCTGGGGTCCCATCATGGGAGCTCCCTACAATTCTCTGGTGTCTCATTGGTCAAAAGGTGAATATGTGAGTGCAAACAATCAGGAAGATGATATTGCGATCATCGCCGCTACTCTTCCTATTTTCGATGACACTGTTGGAGACGATACTTTTTCTGCTGAAGTATTGGCGACTGATGAAGACGGCAATTTTACTTTAACAGGTCTTGTTGAGACGCAATCCGATCGTGACGTATACTCCTTCGATACGAGTGGCGGTCTTGTGACAATCAATGCAGCAGCGGGTGGCCCCGAGGGGGGTATCAACGGTCAAAATCTTAATATTCGTTTGAGCATCGTCGACGCAGGAGGCGGACTCATTGTCGAATCAAACGATACCTCCGGACTGTCTACCAGCATTTCAGCGAACATTGTGGGTGGAAGCTATTTCCTGATAATTGAGGGGGATGGTGAAAGCACCTGGGCAGCAGGTGGATACGGTGATTACTCTAGTATCGGCGAGTTTAGCGTAACCGGCAACTTGCCACCCCCTACACCGGGCGACTTCGATGGTGACGGTTTGTCGGATGATGAAGAATTGGCACTTGGCACGGATCCCTACGATCGTGACACAGATGGTGATGGTCTTAGCGATCGTCAGGAAGTTTACCCCTTTAGCATTGTTTCGGGACAGTATACTTATGACGCTGCCCTTGTTGATGCGCTAAATTCAGGTGGTAACTTAACGGTAATTGATTCACCTCAAAAGCTATATCGTGTCAAACGAGGTTTGTTGACCACGGCTCTTCCGAGCCCCATTCCTGCGAATTATGATCCATTGGTCGATGTCCTCCAGCGTTTGTGGCTCGGTGGCAGCGATTCCAGCACGGATGGTCTGTTCCAGTGGGTCACTCCCGTGGGTGATTTGAATGGAGCCGAAATTGGCTCGGCCTTCTTGGCGAATGTAGAGCCTGGAAGCTCGACCCTCACGAACGTCGTAAACGTAAATTCCTTGACTGTCGGCCGTCGCCTCCAGGGATCCGGCTTACCAGGCCCTGTTACGATCACGGCGATCGACACAGCTGCGCGCACGGTTACACTCAGTTCTCCAGTGAATGCTGCATTGAACCAAGGCGTTGCGAGCGTAATCATTCAGAACCCAGGCACTGGTTTTACAACACCTCCTACCATTTCTTTCAACCCTCCCGGCGCCACTGCTACCGCGACGGTTGCTCTTGGTCGAATTACTTCCATTACTGTCAATAATCCTGGGACCTACACGGTTCCACCTACGGTTACCATTCGTGGCTCCAGTGGTGCTGGCGCATCGGCACTCGCTGTTCTTACACCTTCTTCCACTCTTGCTAGAGTCATTAGCATTGAAGTAACGAACGGCGGCACGGGATACACGGCACCTCCAGAGGTGGTGATCAATGGTGTGGGTCAAGGTGCTCTGGCGGAAGCGAACATCGATGACACGACCGGTGTTGTGACTGGTATTACGCTTCTGAATTCGGGGCTTGGTTACACGACTGCTCCCACGATCACTTTGGTCGGTGGTGGTGGAAATAACGCAACTGCAATCGCAAAAATTGCCGACCCAGCCATGCGTGTCTATTCGCCAGCGACTCCCAACACCTACAGCCGCTGGTCGGGTGGACTTCTTCCAGGAAACAGGCTTAACGTAGCCGAAGGTGTCGCGCTCAATTCTGGCACGGAATTCTTATGGAGTGCCACGCAGGTCACTAGTGGTCTCGGTTACCTTCTCGAGAGACCTGTGACCAATCCTCGTGCGGCAGACACGGACGGGGATGGCATTGCTGATTTACTTGAGTTTCAAGAATATGGTACGAATCCTAGCCTCGCGGATTCAGATGGCGATGGAGTGAGTGATCCTGATGAACTGTTTGTTCACAAAAGCAATCCTAAACTCGTTGACACCGACGGAGATGGACTTACTGATGGACAAGAAGTGAATGGTTTAGTCGGTGGATTTAAATCAAATCCTCTGGTCATTGATTCGGATGGTGATGGGGTGAGCGATGTAGTTGAAGTCAATTCAGTCCCTCCTACCAATCCTTTGGATGCTACAAGTTTTCCTTACGGAGCTACGGCTACACCTGATAATGGTCTGCAAAATACAGTGGTAGCTTCTGGACAGAGTAGTGTTTCCGTCGATCTGACTTATGCTCCCTTCGGTCATCGCCCGGATACTGATAAATCTGGTGATGATGGCTCGGTTGCGATTCGTGATCGCAACGGTGCGATCCTTTGGGTTGACAATACTGGGCGCTCAGCTGTAATACAAAACAGCAGCTTGGCACGCACGCTCTATGTTTCAAATACTGAGTGTGTTCTTTACAATAATCGATACGATGGCACTTATGACGCACGTGAATCAACTTCTACAGTTGTGATTCATCGCCGTGGGCTTGATGGTAATATCGTAACGTCACAGCCCATTGTGATTCCCGGCACTGTGGTCGATACAGCACCGATTTCACCTACCACCTATGGCTTTACCTTGGTCGCTGGTGTATCTTTTGATGACAATTTTCAAGAATCAACAGAACGTTATCAGAGTGGCACTACTCAACAAGGTAATCCTATCTTCGATATCCGCAGCCTAAATTATTGGGATGTTTGCAATTACACCATGTATCGTATTACCTGGGACGCTCAAGTTCAGACTCTAGGTGGAACGCAACTTGATGTCGTGCCTGGTGCGCCTAATCTCGGTAGCACTCGAGTGATTGCTACTGGTTCCGACGGATCCTTTGTGTTCAATCGCGTTGTTGCGCAGAATTTTTATCGTGACCTTCCCAATGGTGGGTATTTCAACTCTGAAACAGCCTCTTACTGGACCTCATTTAATCTTAACAGTGAAAATATTGGCCGCGTCAGTTTGCGCTTCCAACCAGAAGTTGAAAATGTCGGTTATTTGTCAAATACACGCGCGCTGCTTGAGTTCCCTATCGTCATTCAAGAAGGTTTTGATGCTAATCTGAATCCTTTCTATGTTGAAACAGGTAATTATGAATTGCAAGATATGAGGCAGCGTAAAAACGGCGTAACAAATACTGTTAATACGTTTCCTCTGGACTTGGGTGACAAACTCCTGCCGGTTACGCCTTATACGCGCTCTGGACTTATACCTTATGTATATACGATTAGTGCTTTGAGAAGTTCTGTGAAGTTCTATCGAGTTGATGCAACTCTGGCTCAACTAGGTCCTGTTGTAAATCTGCCTGACCCTGTATTAGATGATACCGCAGCCATTCGTAACGCTTGGGATGGTTCTCTACTCATGAAGTCTGAAGGTCAATCAGGTTTGCTCTGGCTTCCGACCACTATCAGCCCTATAACTCAAAGGGTTGAAGGACTTGGTAACGCTAGAAGCCTACCTGGTTCTACTTCTGCTGCACCCATGTTTGTTGATAGCCTTCAGGCAGTTGCATGGATGAATTCAGACGCTCCTGTTGATTTGTCTGCTGGTGCGCAAGTTCCTTTAGCCCAGATTAACCATTTCAGAAGAGGTAGTGGCAACGGTGTTGTGCTAACTCCGCTAACTCCGCCGATTCAAGGTCGCTATGTTGCCCTACCTCCATTGATTACTCCTGAAGCTAATCTGGAAGGCTGGTTTGTTACCACATTTGAAAAAACAGGAGATCGCAGTTCAACGATTCGAACCTATCGACTTGGACTTGGTAGTGCTACTGATCGAGACAATGATGGATTGCCCGACTCAGTTGAGTTGTCGATCGGCACTGATCCCAACAGTGCAGATACAGATAAGGATGGACTGTCAGATGGTGATGAATTAGCGCCTTATTACGCGGTAAACGGACAATTTTCCTGGACTGAAGCTAATGCAGATGCTCTGCTTCGTGGTGGTAAACTTGGTGTCTTCCGCAATCGTGACGACTATATTTCAGCTTACTCTCGCTTCAAGGGTATTTTGGTGAACAACCTCTGGATCGGAGCTAGCGACAGTCTATTTGAGAGTGAATGGAAATGGGTTGATGGCACCAATCTCAACACTGCGACCTGGCTGAATCCTCCAGTGAGTTTGTGGGAGAGTTTCAAAACTGTATTTGGTAAAAACAGTGTGCCATGGTTAATTGGAAGACCTAACAACGCAGGTAACGCTGACTATCTGATCCTCAACACAAGCTTTCAGTTTGAAGATCGTCCAGAGGAGCAGAAACTTGGCTACCTCATAGAATACCCTCGCACAAATCCGATTACCGCTGACAGCGATGGAGACGGAATGAGTGATGGTGATGAAATCCTGGCCGGAAGCAACCCCGCGGTTTCCAGTCCTTTCGCCGGCGTGCCTACGCCTCCACTGTCTGCGCCTGCTGAGCCGTTCGTGAACTTCGCTTCTTCCGGTGTTGCTGGAGATTATGAGGGACTTGTCTTCAATCCTGAAGAGGGTCACACCCATCGCATCGTAGTCAAGCTCAACAGCCGTGGTGCGTTTTCCGCCTCTTTGGCAGGACTTGAAAGTTTCATCCGTGGAAGTTTCCGCGGCCAAATGAACCCAGCTGGTTACTATCTGGGAGCTGTTCCGGGCAATCTAAGCGGCATGACATCTGTCGAGCTTTGGTTGGTTGAGGATGGTCCCGGCCGATGGATCATTCGTGGTCGCTCTCGCACGAATACAGCTGTGAATCTGGGTATCGAACTCCGCCGCTCTGCTTACGGTAAGAGCAATCGTTATGCGACTCCTGGTCGTGTCACGACGATGATGCCGCTCGCTGATGCGCAGAATCCTGGACCGAAGGGCGACGTCGTCGCAACTGGCTCTGTCAGCGCGAACGGAGTTGTGTCTCTGGCCATGTATACTCCTGACGGTGGGCGTGCTTCGTTCTCTGGATCCATTCTCTACGGTGACCTTGTCTCTCTGAGAGCGCTGTCTACCAAAAAAGGAACAGGGAGTGCTCTGCTAGGAACCTTGAAGATGAATGAGATCCTGATCGACCGTGACTTTGGCGGTTCACTCCGCTACTACTCTCCACGAGCCGTGTTAGGATCATTGTATCAAAACGGGTTCTCGCAAACCCGCTATGTGTCAGGTTCACGTTATGTGGCTCCGCCTAAGGGCTTGGTTGCTTTGACGGGCTTTACAACGACCCAGTATAACTCTCTGTTCAACATGAGTGGTGGAGAATTTGCTGGCGTGAGTAAAATTGGCACTTGGAGTGTTGGTAACAAGATCAGCATTCCAGCATCGCCCAGCGACATCGCTAGTGCGTCATTCAACGCTTCGACTGGACTACTGACATACTCGCAAACGCTGAGTAACGCCACCCTTGGATTGGTGAATGCTAAGGCGACTGCTTTCGCGATTCATCAGCAGAAGGCTTCGGAAGTTCGCGGTAGCGCAGTTTTGCGTGGTCACTATGTAAGTCAGTTCAGCAACGGAATGTTCTTCGTTTCACCAAACGACGGCACGATTCCTGAATTGACCATGATCTCGCCTGTGATTCAGAATGCATTACGCCCTGCTCAGGTCTATACGATCGACGTAAGGACTCAAGGAGCTTGGAACGTTGTGATTCCTGCCAATACCCCATGGGTGACCGCGGAAGTTGTGACGGGTGCTGTCGCTGATACTGCCTCGCTTCTTGATGGCACTGGCAATGGGACCGTGAGAATCACACTCCTTGAAAACACAGGATACTATGCGAGGGAGATCACAATCTCTGTTGCTGGTGTTCCTCACACGATCCGCCAAGATTATCGCGCTCAGTAAGCGAATAAGATGATTGCAAAACCCTACCGGTAACGGTAGGGTTTTTTTATTGAAAACCGTCACAAAACCAATATGAAACATCGTCGACAACTTCTCTGGTTATTCTTAGTTCTGCCGGCTCTATGGATTTTTTGGCCTGATCACTCATCGAAGCAATCAGGTGGCGCCGGGACGCAAAGTTCTGATATTTTGTCGACGGCTTTGAGCAAGGGTTCGGGGACACAAACGGGCACCGCTGCGGGCAATACTTCCAAAAATCGGGACCGATCATCCCAGTTGCCAAACAATCCATCACGAGCAGAGATGGACTCATCCAGTCCGGACGTGGATTATCTTTTGTCGGACCAATCGATTAGCGATGAAGAGGCCGCAAGAGGCATGCGTCAGATTGTAAACGATACGTCGAAACCTATGCCTTATCGCGTCGAGGCCATGGAGCATGGACTCAATTTGTCGCAAGATGCTTTCCAAGATTTGGCCACACGAAACCCTGAACTTCCCGTGGAACTGGCTGAGGTTTTCCTGTCGGCTGTGATGAATTGGAATGAACGCCCAGCGGATCAGATTTCGACCTACTTGTCCTGGGTGAATCACGCGGATGAGGAAATCAAAACTCAATCCCTGGAAATGCTGCGTTTCATGTTGGAGGATGACGCTGGTGAAATGAGCGTGGACCAGTTAACAAAGTTGGCGGAAAAAAGGATTCAAGAACTCCGTGCTGAGCAAGAGGCACAAAAGATCTCCGATCAGGAGGCACAGAAAGGGAATTAACGTGTCACAGCGCGGCGTATGCCGCTTTGGACTGCTGCGAGAATCGCAGCTTTGGTATGTGGGGAGATGCGGGGAATAGAATCCGTGATCTTTGCGGAACGACTCACAGCCATCGCAAAGCGGTGATGCTCACCGCAGTCCAAAGCCTGCGGCGGAGACCAAAGTGCGTCGCTGGGACTATTTCCAGTTTGTCACGTTATCCTGCGCTTGGGCATCGTTGCCAGCAGGGTTACCACTGGCCGCATCGGGACCGGAGGACCACAAATCGAAATCAGGATTGATGCAATTGGTATTTACAGCACCTGTGGCGTTGACGCCGGACCGGTAGCGGTAATTCTGGCCCCAGGGATCGCGAATGGTGTTCTGGGCGGAGGCAACAGGATTACTGCTCCAGCCTTGCTTATTGCTGGCGGGATCCAGTTCCGCCAAATAAATGCGCTGGTTCACATCGGCACCTACCGCGGCACCATTGTTATCGCTATCCCAGTAAAGTGCGCGAAACAAAACATTCGAACCTTGATCGCCTGATCCACCAATGTCATCTGCCACAGGATAACGACCGAAGTCCAATTTGTATTCCTCAAGGCCAGACGACAGCATGCCAATTTGCGCCCTGGCTTTCTCCACCGCTTGTTTGCGCTGGATGAAACCCAGTCCGCCCATGGTCAGGGCGGCAAGGATGACAATGATGGCGACCACCACCAGAAGTTCCATCAACGTGAAACCACGGGGACGGGATTGCGACGACAACGAGATTTTCATCATTTCAGGTGGGTTGTTGGTGGGCCGCATTACTGCTGACCCATTTGGTTGATGATCTTGATCAGTGGTAGGAACAGAGCGAACACAACCGATCCGACGACCAGAGCGAGGAAAACGATCATGATCGGTTCCAGAATGCTGGTAAGTGCGGTGACAGCATTGTCAACCTCATCGTCGTAGACGTCGGCAATTTTCAGCAGCATCTCGGGAAGTTGGCCGGTTTCCTCACCCACGTCCACCATGGAAATCACCATGTTCGGGAACACGCCGGAGGCTTGCAGCGGAGTGACGATGGATTCACCTTCCTTGACAGCCTCGTGCACCTGGGCAATGGCGTGAGAAATCACCACGTTACCGGCAGTTTCCTTGGTAATGTTCAAGGCTTGGAGGATCGGGACGCCGGAAGTCACCAAAGTGCCCAGCGTACGGGAAAAACGCGAGACCGCGCTCTTGCGCTGGATATCACCAAAGATCGGCAACTTGAGTTTCAGTGCGTCGAGGAAATTGCGTCCTTTCGGTGTCCGACCCCAAGCGGCGAAGCCGAGATAGATACCTGTGAAAGCCAGAAGGATCCAGACGATGTTAGGAATGATCCACACGGATGGCTTGATCAGGAAATCCGAAAAACCGAAGACCGCGCGAGAAATCAGCGGCAATTCCGCGTCACCCATTTCCGAGAACATGTCCTTGAATTTCGGAACGATGAAAATCATCAGGAAAAGCAGGATCGATACCGCGATGAACATCACGATGACCGGATAAACCATGGCCGACACGATTTTATTTTTCAGTTTGTGTGCCTTTTCCTGGTATTCTGCCAGACGATTCAACACCACTTCCAACACACCACCGAGCTCACCGGCTTTCACCATGTTCACATAGAGCTTGTTGAAAATTTTCGGATGTTGTGCGAGGGATTCGGAGAACGTCGAACCGCCTTGCACGGAATCACCCAATGCGTCGATGGTGCTGCGCAGCACGGGATTCGGTTCCTGTTTGCCGAGGACGTTCAGACCGCGCAACAGCGGAAGACCGGAGTCGATCAGTGTGGCCAACTGACGGGTAAAAATCATCAATACCTTGGGTTTGATCCGACCGCCGGTTTTGGCTTTCTGAGCGGATTTTCCCGCAGCTTTTTTCGCGCCTTTTTTGGCGGGCTGACCGGACAGGGCGATCTGCGTGGGATAGAGACCACTCTGGCGCAGCTTGGCAAGCGCGTCGGTTTCATTGGATGCTTCGATTGAGCCAGAGGTCTGTTCACCTTTGGCATCCATGGCTATATATTGGAAATTCGGCATGATAGGGCAGCGGGTTTATCGTGATACGAAGTCAGAACGAGTTAAGACAAAACTTGGGGGATTGGCGATGAATTTTTTTTGCGTGGGATGGATTTTTTCGTGAGCGATTCTCAGGTGTATTTGAGCACTTCCTCGATGGTGGTGTTGCCCAAGTAAATGTTGCGCAAGCCATCCTCACGCAGGGTTTGCATGCCGAGCTCCACGGCTTTTTGTTTGATCACCACGGATGGCGCGCGCTCAATGATCAGATCACGGATGGGATCGGTGATGTCGAGGAGTTCATACAATCCTTGACGACCACGATAGCCGGTCTGTCCGCATGAATCACAACCGCGGCCCGTATAGAAACTCTTGTCTCCGATTTCGTGCGAAGAAACGCCGAGCTGGGTCAGAATGGCTTCGTTGGGTTCGTAGGGAGATTTGCAGTCCTTGCAGATCGTTCTCACCAGACGCTGGGCCAACACCCCTTCGAGAGATGCAGCAACGAGGAACGGTTCACAACCCATGTCAATCAAACGCGTCACCGCGCCCGGAGCATCGTTGGTGTGGAGGGTGGAGAGCACCAAGTGACCGGTAAGAGCCGCCTGGATCGCGATCTGGGCCGTATCGATGTCGCGCATCTCGCCGATCATGATCCGGTCCGGATCCTGACGGAGGAAGGCGCGGAGGATGCGAGGGAAATCGAGGCCAATGCTCTCCTGCACAGGGATTTGCACAATGCCGTCGATGTCATATTCGACTGGGTCCTCGGCTGTCAGCAGCTTGGAGTCGATGGTGTTGATGCGTCGCAGAGCGGCGTAAAGAGTGGTGGTTTTCCCAGCTCCGGTAGGTCCGGTGACGATAAAAATGCCATTCGGTTTTTCGATGGTTTCGCCGATGTATTCGTAGATATGAGGTGGTAATCCGAGGTTTTCCAACGACAGATTGACCGATGAACGATCGAGAACCCGCAACACCACGGATTCACCGTATTGGGTTGGTAGCGATGAAACCCGCATGTCGACTTGTTTGTCGCCGAACTGCTTGACGATTCGACCGTCCTGGGGAATGCGGCGCTCGGCGATGTTCATGTTCGACATCACCTTGACGCGGGAAATGATGGGCAGTGCCAAGTGCACTGGTGGTGGCGCCATTTCGTAGAGCGCACCGTCGATCCGGTAGCGGATCTTGAATTCTTTCTCGAAGGGCTCAAAATGGATGTCGGAGGCCTTCTCCTTGATCGCCTGATAGAGTACGAGATCAACGTAGCGGATGATGGGCGCGGAGTTTGCCTCCGCCTCGACATCCAAGCCTGTTGCATCGGATCCACCACCGAATTCCAATTGGCCGAGAATGTCTTCCATTGCCTTGCCATCGCCACCATAGAGTTGGCTGATGCGATCCTCGACAACATAGTCCGGGGCTACCAAGACTTGGATTTCACGACCGATGGCAAAACGCAGATCCTCCACGGTTTGTGGGTTCAATGGATCGACGAGGCAGACTTGCAAGCCCTCGGGCGTCAAACCAATCGGCAAGGCACCATGGAGACGTGCCATGCCCGCGGGGATCATGGCAAGAATTTCTTCGGGAGGCGACCAGTCACGCAGATCCACCATTTCCGTGGAGAGTTCGGCGGCGACCATGGGCCAGATGTCATCGCGATGTTGAATGATCTGGTAGTCGGCGAGGATTTCTCCGATTTCCTTGCCGCTGTGATCAATTTCCGCGAGAATATCGTTCGCCAAGGCGTGATCGATCATGCCGCGATTGATGAAAAGGTCGAGAACCTGTTGGTTGTCCATGATGTGAAGTTTTTTTGAGACGAGTAAAAATTCTGGAGGGATGATCAATCGAAGTCGGCCATGGTGACGTGGATGACTTCCTCGGCGGTGGTGAGCCCGGCAAGAACCTTGCGGATGCCGTCTTCACGCATCGATCGCATGCCCATTTCCCGCGCGCGTTTCCGCAATTGCGAAGAGGAAAGCTCGGCATTGATCAGATGGCGGACCTCATCGTCGATCTCGAAAATCTCGAAAATGCCCATACGGCCACGGAAGCCTTTCTTACGACATTTTTCGCATCCGACGGGGCCGTAAATGGTGGAATCCGCCATGCGCGATGCATCGAGACGAAGCGCGCGCAGTTCTTTATCCGACATCGGCATTTCCGTTTTGCAAGCCGGGCAAAGTTTCCGCACCAGACGTTGCGCCAGAGCGGCACGTACGGCGGATGCGATAAGGAATCGTTTGATGCCGATGTCCGCCAAACGAGCGACGGCTGAGGGAGCGTCATTGGTGTGTAGGGTGGAGAACACCAAGTGACCGGTGAGAGACGCATTGATCGCGATGTTGGCTGTCTCCGCATCCCGGATCTCCCCGATCATGATGATGTTGGGTGCCTGACGCAGCATGGCTCGCAGGGCGTTGGAGAATGTCATGCCAATGTCCGACTTCACCATCACTTGGTTGATACCCGCGAGTTCATACTCGACCGGATCTTCCACCGTGATGATTTTTTTGTCGGGACGGTTGATGACATTCAAACAGCCATAAAGCGTGGTGGTTTTTCCTGAACCCGTAGGACCCGTCACCAGCAAAATGCCATCGGGTAGAGCAAGTAATCGCTCGAAAGTCGTCTGGTCGTCGGAGAAGAATCCCAATTCCGGCAGGCCGAGAACCAGTCCCGATTTGTCAAGAATACGCATGACGATGGATTCGCCGTGATTTGATGGAACAGAGGAAACCCGAAGGTCCACCTCTTTTCCAGCAACCTTGATTTGAATACGACCGTCTTGCGGAAGGCGTTTTTCGGCGATGCTCATGCTCGTGCTCATGACCTTGAGACGAGCGATAATCGCGGGAAGAAGTTTTTTGGGATGGTTGGCGACTTCGATCAATTTGCCGTCAACTCGGTAACGCACCCGCACACTCGTCTCGAGGGGTTCGATGTGAATATCGGATGCGCGATAGTTGAATGCTTCGACCAACATGTTGATCACCAATTTGATGATCGGTGCGTCTCCTTCGGTCGTTTCGATCGATTCGTCCGCTGCCTCGGCGGTGATTTCTGAAGCACCATAGAAAGTTTTGAGAATTTGATCGATGGCTGATGGCGTCGCGACCACAAAATTCAGTTCACGTGAGAGCACGTGGGGCAGGGCATCGAGTGTCTCGAAATCGAAAGGATCGGCGATTGCGACAGTCAGAGCGTAACCATCATCGTAAACGGGGATGGCTTTGTAGCGGCGCGCCACTTCATCCGTGATCGAGTTAGCGACTTCCGGTGCGATCGAAGCGTTGGCGAGATCGAAAAATTCCAGAGCATTGCTTGATGCGAGCAAGCCGGCCACATCCTCCTCGGTGATCTGCCCGGAGTTGATGAGTTTTTCGATAACGGAACCAGAACCGGGTGACTGACGAGCGGAGTCGATGGTTGGCTCGCTGATGATGCCAGCTTCGGTGAGCAGTTGCAAAATGTAGTCTTCGTTGGAAAACACGGGAGTGGTTTTATTGGTTGATGGATCGAGGAAAAACGGATTTTCCACGGTTGGGAGGCGCATTTTGAGCGTGGCGGCGAAAAATGTCAACTGACGAGAATGAGGGAGGGGCCAGAAATCCGGCAGCAAGGTGCGAAAATGCAGGATTTACGCAGTGGATGATTGATAAATCCGCGTATTTACAAATGAGAAAAAAATTCCGAGTGGGACATCACAGTTGCATACGAAGCACTGCGGCCAATTCTCGTGAGGAATCAACGCCAAGTCAGCGCGCGTATGCATTGCTCGATGGATCCTTCATCTTCCGCCCGAGGGATGCGCGCATCGCGGAGCCGTATGATCGCACGATCTGCTGCATGCTTGGCAACGCCGCGTGAAGTGAATTTCATCACGGCCACAATCGCATTCACCAACACGGCGATGGCAATACACACTACAGCCGGTCGGTGAGCAACGATGCCGAAAACCGCAATCAGGATACTGAAGGGAGCCACAATTTGTGCCCAAGTATCTGCTCGCAGGCGTATTTTCACCGGCTGAGGGTGATCTGCTCGTAATACTTCATAGGCAGCGAGGAGAGAGATTTCCGCCAGTGCCGATGCCGTGCGTTTCCCGACCAATGCGCGCGGGATTTTCCTCTGAAAGGAAATTTTTTGCGCGAAGTCCTCAGCTGTCATACGGCAATCCTGCGTACCCCAGCGTCTCTGTGCTTTCAGGTAGAATAAATAGCGTCCCAACCAATACGCTGCGATGGGCAATACTCCGATCAGAATGATGATTCTCCAAGGCATTTTATCGATGGATGCTACGAAGTTTCTCGCAGAACGCAAGCGCAGCAATCGCGGCACGACGACCCATGGCGAAACATCCTTGCATCAAGTAGCCCCCCGTGGGCGCCTCCCAATCGACCATCTCGCCAGCGACGAAAACACCCGGAGTTTTGCGCAGGGATAAATCCTCGTTCAGCTCGCTCCAGGCGACTCCTCCAGCCGAGGAAATCGCTTCGTCGATCGGTCGTGGATGCAACAGCGGAATTCTCAGGCATTTCGCCAGTCGTGCCAAATCTGCCACACTCGTGCAACCATCGCGCCGCGCCGCCCATTGTAGGATCGCATGAGCCGCAGGTGACAATCGCCAGCGCTCGGCGCAGGTCGCCAATGCATGGACTTTTACGGATTCCATCTTCGTCACCAATGCCGACTCCGAAACTCCCGGCTTCATGTCCACGAAAATCTCCGGCATCGCCATGGCTCTTAATTCAGGACCTAACTGATAGATGATTCCACCTTCGAGACCATATCGCGTGAGCATCAGCTCACCCGAGACAAGGCGACCCCCCGCCGATACCTCCAAATTTTTCCATGGCTTTCCTTCGATCTGAGACACCAAATTCTCCGGCCATGCTACTTCCCAGCCGCAGTTCGCCGCTTGCCAAGGTTGCAGCCTGACGCCATGTCGCTCGAACAGGCCCGTCCATTGACCATCCGAACCAGTGATCGACCATGAAGCGCCACCCAGTGCCATGATTACCGCATCCGCTTCGATCCATGTGTCGCCATGAGGCGTTGAAAATCGCAGAATATGTGGCGCACCAAAGTGCCATTCGATCAAACGATGCCGGACGAACAGGCTCACCTGATGCGACCTCAAACGCTCCACCCACCGGCGTAGCAACGGGGCAGCTTTCATTTCACGCGGATAGACTCTGCCCGTGCGTTGCTGGAAGGTTTCAATTCCCAGGCCCGCCGCCCAAGCCCGCAACTTATCAGGAGGGAATTCGGACAAGCACTGCCGCCACCAATCGACAGGCATCCCGGCACCATGATAACGTGAGATAAATCGATCCGCATCTTCACCATGCGTCAGGTTCAGCCCTCCTTTTCCGGCAACCAACAATTTCCTGCCAACCGACGCCTTGGCTTCATACAAACTCACCCGAACCTTGCCGGTGGCAGCCGTCTCTGCTGCGAACAAACCCGCAGGCCCGCCACCAATCACAACGACATGTGGCGGCTTTTCAATGTGCATGGTTTGATCGTAAAAAGCGAGTTGCCCAGTGTCAATGATTCATCAAAAGCCATCGGCGAAAGAATGCTTCTCCATTGACAGCAAGCATTGCTCCGCTATCTGTTTCGTATGTCTCAAGTATTTTCCATGATGGCAATCACTCCCACGAAACGGATACAAGTGGTGACCGATCATCAAAAAAAGAGCAGCCAATGAAATGATTCAGTCAGTGAATTGCGAAAAACCATTGCTCCATTCTGCCACAGCTCCCACATTTTATCATTTATGAAATTTCTCTCTTTGTGCCTTGTTCTGATCACGCCTTTGTGTGGCCAAGAATCCGCAGCGCCACAACGCGTGGCTACCGCGCCCAGTGCGGCGGAAATCTACCGATCTGTCGTCCGCATCGAGGTGGCGACCCAGGTACCGAACTACAACACTCCTTGGAACGCCGGACGTTTCAGCGGTGGCATCGGCACCGGGTTCCTGATCGGGCCCAACAAATTTCTCACCAATGCCCATGTGGTGTCGAATGGACAGCGTTTCTTGATCAACATCTATGGTTCACCTGAAAAGCACCAGGCCAAGGTGGAGCACATTGCGCACGACTGCGATCTCGCGATCTTGTCGGTGGACGACTTCACGCCGTTTGAAAAACTCCCTGTTTTTTCCATCAGTCAGACCGTTCCGCAACTTGAATCCCAGGTCCGTGTCATCGGATATCCCATCGGTGGTGAGCGACTCTCCGTGACCCGGGGTGTGGTATCTCGTATCGACTTCCAACCTTACTCCCACTCACGCGCCGATTCCCATCTCATTGTCCAAATCGATGCCGCCATCAATCCCGGCAACTCCGGTGGCCCGGTTTTACAAGACAACAAAGTAGTCGGTGTTGCCTTCCAGGGACTGACGGAGGCTGACAACACCGGATACATCATTCCCACTCCCGTCGTGAATCGTTTTTTGAAAGATGTGGAAGATGGACGCTACGATGAATATACGGATTTGGGTCTTGCGGACTTCCCTCTGATCAATCCTGCGATGCGTCAGGCTCTGAAATTGCAGAACAAGGGCAGCGGTGTTTTGGTGACGAGTGTCACGCCCAACGGTAGTTGCGACGGTCAGGTGAAGCCCGGCGATGTGCTGCTCTCCATCGACGATCACGCGATCGATGCGAATGGTTCGATTTTGATTGATGGAGAAAAAGTCAACATGCATGAAATTGTGGAACGAAAATTCGCTGGAGACCAAGTCAAACTGCGTGTCATCCGCGGTGGGCAGCAATTGGAACTCGCGGTGAAATTAAAAACCCTGCCACAGTCCCGCATGTATGCCATTCGCTATGAAGAAAAACCACGTTATATCGTTTTCGCGGGCTTATTGTTTCAACCCCTCGATACCAACCTTTTCGCCAGCGCATCGTTTCGTGATGTCACGGTGCGACGTTTTTACTCTGACTATGTGTCAAAGGGGCTGTTTCAAGAATACGAAGATGTCGTCATCCTCACCGATGTGCTGGCCGATGAGCTCAACAGCGGTCTGCCCAGTTACACGGGACGCGTCGTGAAATCCATCAATGGCACGAAAGTGACCTCGTTGATTCAGGCGGAGGCGCTGCTGAATCCGCAAACTAAGCCCGAGCATTTTGTCATCGAACTGATGGGCGTGGAGCGACCATTGGTTCTCCCTGCCGCAGAGATCGCCGCAGCGAATGAGCGCGTGAAGAAAAATTACAATATTCCGCGCCTCAGCAATCTGAAAGCACGCTAACCGCAAAACACCTCATGAAATTTTCTCCGTTTCTCCTGCTACTCACGATCATCTCTTGCCAAAAAACGCCTCCTTCTGGAGTCGATATGTCATCCCAACCGCAAGAGCAAATTACCGCGACTTCCCACAAGACGACTGATGAAGCCAGCCAGTCCGTGGTTCGTATCAATTCCACTTTGCAAAATTGGAGCGTCACCCAACCTTGGGAAAAAAACCCACCGCGCCGCCGCCGATCACTGGGCGCCATCGTTGGAGAGCATCAGGTGATCACCACCGCGGAAATGGTTGCCGATGCGACTCTCGTGGAACTGGAATCAACCGACGGCACGCGCCGCGCGCGGGCCGAGGTGGTGAACGTTGACTACGAGGCAAATCTCGCATTGCTGCGATTGGCGGATGAGGCCGAAGTGCCAAAGTTTTTTGCCAACATGAAATCCATGGAGGTTGCGGAGAACCCGCCGCTGCGCGACACGCTGGAAATTGTGCAAGTCGAGGACAACGGGCAAAGTTTGATTACCGCGGGACAACTTCTTTCGGCAGATGTACGCGCCACTTTTTTGCCTGGGCAATTGTTTCTCACCTTCCGCGTCAAGGCATCGATGCAATCATCGGCCTCTTCTTTTTCCTTGCCAGTTTTTAACCAAGGAAAGCTGGCAGGCATTCTGAGTTCCTACGACGCCAAGGATCAAATCAGTGACGTGATCGCCACACCGCTGATCGCCCGTTTCCTGATGGAATCGAAAAAAGAAACTTATCAGGGATTTCCCAACCTGGGAATCAGCATCAGTGCCACGGAGGATTTGCATTTCCGCTCCTACCTTAAAATTCCGGATGTAGATGGCGGCATCTATGTTAGCAAGGTGCGCAAGGGATCTGCGGCCGATGTGGCCAAGATCATGCCAGGCGATGTGATTCTCTCCATCGATGGCAATCCCATCGATCGTCGCGGGTTTTATAAGGACGAGATCTATGGATCGCTGCCCTGGGTGCAATTGGTGCGCGGCAATAAATCGGCGGGTGATATGATTCGCCTGAACTTGTGGCGTGATGGGAAAGCGCTGCCAGTGGACGTGACATTGACGCGACAAGAAGAAAGCACCCGCCTCGTTCCCAACTACCAGTTTGGCAAAGCACCCAATTTCCTCATCAAGGGCGGCATGATGTTCCAAGAATTGACGCGCCCGTTGTTGGAGGCCTATGGCGAGGAATGGGAATCCCGGGCACCATTGAATTTTCTCGATGCATTTGCCAACCCAGAATCCTATCAGGCGGATCATGACCGCATGATTTGTCTTACCGGTGTCATTCCCACCCAAGCTACCGTGGGCTATGAAAGTCTGCGCAATCTGATGATCAAAAGGGTCAATGGCAAACCCGTGCGCAACATGAAGGAGTTGATCCGGGCTTTTCAGTCACTTCCTATTTCGAGCGATGCCCATAGCATTGAATTCATCGATGAGGACTTGGTGATTTATCTGAATGATGAAATGTCAAACATGATCGATGAGAGCCTACTTCAACGTGGATTGCAGCAACTTTCCCGGGCCGAGTGACGGATCGGTCACGAAAATAATTGTTGCGACAGGGTGTTTTTCGTATTTACATCGTGCTGGCATCAATCTTGCTGACAACCTCTCGATTCCATGACAACAACTGCCTTGAACCCGAGATTCCGCTCACCCTGGCTGGGGCGATGCGGGGGCAGAAAGGGAGGGTTTTCGCTCACCGAGTTGTTAGTGGTGATGGTGATTTTGATGATTCTGATGGTGGCTGCGGCCCCGGTTTTCGTGAAGTCCGGTCAGCGCGCCCGCCAAGGCGCCAGGGAATTGGTGAAGGGGCACCTGCAACGCGCGCGCGCCCACGCGATTGCGAACGGGAAAGCGACCGCCGTGATCGTCCCCGATTATTCGTCTGGTGCGGACTTGGGTGGAAAAATGCTCGGTATCGCCGAAGTGAACTGGGTTTCTACTCCCGAAAACCCCTCGGGTAGCTATCAAATCACCCAATTGTTGCAGCGCTGGGAATCATTGCCGGGCAGTGTGTTGGTCATGTCACAATCGGTCTCACGTCATCCCCGTCCGACCGTGATGGAGCTTTCATTGCGCGCGCCCATGACGATTGCCCGACGTCCGATCACTGGCGCCGTGATTGTTTTTTCGTCAACCGGCCAAATTGTTTCCCCAGCGGGTGGAGTGATGGAAATTGTCCTTGGTCAGGGCAAGGTCACAGGAGGTCAACTCGCAGCCACGGAAAAAAACGGCAACAAGGTTTCGTATGACCTGTTGCAAATCAACCGCCTTACCGGCAGGGCCCGCCAGCTCGATCCACCATGAAACTGCAACTTCACCGTAAACCACGGCTTCGCTATCGCGGTCTCACGCTGATGGAAGCGGTTATTGCTCTGGGCGTCATTGCCTTTGCGGTTCCTCTGGTTCTCTCCGCTACGGCCATTAGCACCCGGACCCGTATCAACGCTGAGACGGATACCCGTTCGGCATGGTTGGCTCGCGTGGTGCAACGTGAATTGACCGATGCCTGGCGGGCACTGCCATCAACGATGTTCACGCCGGCTCCCGCCTTTCCTAACTTCGCCTCCGCGACAGAGCCTGAGGTGCTTTTGTTTGATGCCGAGGGACGATTTCTCGCGCGTGGTAACAACAATGACTATCGCAACGGCTCCCGCAATCCCAACGCCGTTTATCTGATCAGTGTCCACTCCCAGCGGCAGAGTCCCGCGAACATCACCACCAACGAAAATCTTCTGGCTCGTGTGCAAATCACTGTGGCCCATCATGCCAAGGCACCTCTCGCGAAGCGAGTTCCCTGCACCTACTCCATACTCATTCCGCGACAAATGACTCCATGAACTTGTATCGTTCCATTCACTCGAGGTCGACTCGTCCGCTTCTGGCGGCGGGTGGATTTTCTTTGGTGGAATTGCTCGCAGCCATGGCCGTGACTTCGATGCTGATGTTCGCTCTTCTCAGCATGGTTGGCCAATCCAGCACCAATTATCGCATTTCCCAACGCAAAGTTACCACTTTGGCCGATCTCCGCGCGCTTTTCCACTTTATCGAAAATGATCTCGCATCGCGTGTGGAGGAGACACGTTTTTTTCTGCGCACCAATCCTGCCGGCCAATCGGAATTTTGTTTTATCCGTTCCCGGGACGCGCAGGATAGCAATGCTACCGGCGATCTTAGTGCCTGCGTGTATTACATTGCTTTTTCCCCGGATGATGCGAACAGCGGTTCACCGAAATTGTTCCGTCGTTCGCTGAATGGCACAGCGACTCAACAACTGTTAGATGGAGGTGCGGCCGCCGCGTTTCCTGCATACGATCCGACCATCGACGATCCTATCGCCTACAACGTCGTGCGTTTTGAGATCACAGGCCAGCAGCGGGATGCCGCAGGCAACTGGCAGCCTTGGAACCAAGCACAAGGCGCTGCGCCACAACAAATCGAAATGGTGTTGGAGCTCGTCGATGATTTTTCTGCCCAGCGTCTGAGCAATGAGAGCCAATGGCTTGCTCTCTCGCGCTCAAATGACCTCAAGCAACGGGAAGCCGTGCGCCGACATATTCACCGTATCGTTCTGACTCCACGATGATTTCCTCCGCCACAACTCCTGCTTGCCAAAGGCGCGGATTTGCCTTGCCGATGACGGTAATGGCGCTCGCAGGCATGATGTTGTTGCTTATTGCGCTACTCAGTCTCCTCACGTTGGAGCGTAAGACCGCACGTTCTTACTCAGATGCTACCCGAGCCGACATGGCGGTGGAGAGTGGCCTGGCCGATGCGATTGCCACCATCAGCCCCGTTGCCGGTCGCGATGATACGCTCGTTTTCCGACTGGATGATCCGGTATCTCCTGTCATTTCCGCCACCACTTCCCAGCCATCGCGTGAGCAGTTTTTCACCTTCGGCGCTCAATATGACATCACTCGAAAACTCTGGCGCGTTTTGCCTTTTGTCAGCGGACTCCGCGAAATCAGCGGAGGCATTTCTCAAATTGATGGCGCCGTAATCAGTAACCAACTCCGCGCTTTCACCACTGAATCACTCGGTTCGTTAGGCAATTATGACCGCCAGATCCCCCGTGCGGCGTGGGTTGATGTTTCTGCTGCCGATGCGCCCTACACCACCCGTTATGCCTGGTGGGTCGAGGATATGAGTGGCCGCATCGATGGCACAAATGCCGCCGCAGAACCCAGGAATCAGGGACTATCACCGCGGGAGATTCAGTATTACACGATTTTTAATCCCACCTCCGATACTGTTACCGCTGGGCCTCATGACACCCTGATTACCCGCCGTGACAAAATTCGCAGTCCCGCCAGCATTCGTCCAATCATCGGTGAATTGGAAGCGGCGAAAATCGAACCGTATCTCACCTACCAACTGCCGAAAAACGCACGCCAAGTGCCACTGATTCCCCATGGTTTTGGATATGCTGATGCCGGACAGCCCGCGCGGAATCTCACGGATTTGATCAATCAAAAAAATGTCGATGGTATTGCCAACCACATCACCCGCAACATGCCGCTTTTTGAGGCGCGCAAGGGGGGCTTTCCCACAGGAGAAAACTACGCCAAAACCATCGCGGCGAGCATCATCGATTACGCGGATGCCGATAGCGATGCCACGGCGGGCACCGGATTCCGTGGAGTGGACAGTTACCCTTTCGTGAATGAGATTTTCGATCGCTACGAGTGGACAGGCAGCACGGCTTCCAGTCTAACGATTCGCGTGACCACGTATGTCGAATTGTGGAATCCCAGCAATCAGTCGATCAGCGGCACCTACCAATTGGAAAACATCAATTTGCATAGCATCACCATTCCTCTGGTGGGCGTTCAGAACTTTAGTGCCGTGAATTTCCCCGCCGAAGCTGTCAATCTACCGCCCAATGGATTTGTTGTGCGCATGTGTGGTTTTCGTGACTACACCTTTCCTATCGGCGCTTTTCCTCCCAGCACGCTGAATTTCGCCACGACCACGACCACCAGTAGTTATCGTTTGCGATGGAACGGAACCCTGGTTGACTGGGCTCGTGGCAATGCACAACGCACCTCGGGAACCCTGGGAGCTGGCTCCAGTGCCGCAAAGTGGAAAGGAAACGCATCTCCTGCTCATGATCACAGCATGGGCCAACATGGCGATCCACGAGCTTCCTATTATATCAACACCTGGATTTTTGCGAACAATTACGATGCCAATAGTAACTGGGGCGGCAGGGCATTGAAGCCGACGATTTCGAACACAAACTATCGAGAAGTAAAAATCACGCGCTGGCCTGACCGGGGATCCGAGTCCACGGCGGGAACCATACCGGGATCTGATTCCCGTCTTCCCCTGGCGCTTGCTCTTCCCGCCAACCAGCCGACCATGGCCCCTGCTTTCATCGCGAATCGTCCCATGCTTTCTCTTGCCGAAATGGGCAATGTTTTTGACCCCTCGCAATGGAATGCCGTGGAAACATTCGGCACTCCCTCACCGAATGCCGGCGGCGGATACACTCTCGCGATCGGCAGACCGGAGTATGCCGTATTCGATCGTGAGGGGCAACGCGCGGCACAGTTGATGGATCTGTTCGCACTGACGCCGGCGAGCAGTCTACCGCCGACTTCACGGGTCAACCTCAACACTGCTCCACGTGAGGTATTGCGCACTCTGGTTGCCGGACAAGCTTTGGTCAATGATCCGGTGCGTGGCACGATCTATCCACCCAAGGATAGCATCGTCGGGGATCGTTTCGCGGATGCGGTCATCGCCAGTCGCAATCGCAATCCCTTGCGTGGTCTCTCTGACCTCAATCTCATTCGCAGAAACCCCAATTCTCCCAGAAACTACTCCACTCCCGCCGCAGATACGGATCCTTTTTTTGGAAGCCCTCTGCAATACCCCGCAGCCAACCGCCCCGATATTTCCTGGGATGATGCCGGACGGGAAGAACTGTTTCAGCGAGTTTCTTCTTTGGTCGGCTTCCAGAGCAAAACCTTCCGCATCGTTGTTGCGGGTCAGGTTCTTGACAAAAATGGGGGCACTCTCGGACGCAGGGTGCGTGAGTTTATCGTGGAAATTTCACCACCCCGCGATGAGAATGGAGCTATAGTGTTGGGCAAGCCGCTGCAGATACGCACGTTGACCGAGCGCAATCTTTGATCATCCGTTCTGTTTTGAAAGTTTGATCAACATTGGTGATTTCGAACGATCATTCGGTGTGACGTCGGAAATGCACAGGAATTTTGCACGCGGCAGGAGCAAAGTGAAAACCTCTATGCAGAGAAGAACGACGGGCTGAATCCATATCCCGAAACCCATCTTCACGCCCTGCCGTCCGCTTGGTCAAATTCATCGCAATTAAAGCAAATTTTTCGATGTGATGATGGTTCTCATTCCTGCTTGGAATTTTTTCTTGAACGGGGCAGGATCGTTTCGCATGCAGCAATTGATTCGTATTTCCGAAGTGTTCGCGCCGATGCACGAGGAAATTCTCGAGCGCATGGGCATTGTTCGCGCAAAACGCATGGGAGTGGAATATTGGTTGTTTTCCGCCGATGAGTTGCTTGATGTGGAGTCCTCGCGCGCGGGCTTGTGGATACGCTGGCGTATGAGGGTTGATCATGCTTGGCCCTGTGTGCCTGAAAAAACGGAAGATTTTCTGGAAAAGGCAACGACCGCGCTGGTTCGGAAATTTGCCACGCGGCCGCTGCAACAAATCATGGTCAGTCCGTTGGTGGCAGGATCACCGCATCCGGTTTATAAAAAAATGGCGGCACAATTGCAGGTAAGGCTGCGTGTGGAATTTTCGCCACCTGCTGCCAGTCGGGATCCGGAGCAACAGGATCCCCACGGATTGACGATGTTTGTTCTGTTAGGCAAAGAAGGTTTGTTTGCCACGGTTGCCTCGCCTCGTGAGTGTCGCGGTTTTTATGCGGGAGGCAGCAAATTCATCAGTCACAAGGCGGCTCACAGCATCAGCCGTGCTGGAGCAAAGGTGGCGGAGGCTTTGCATTTGCTGCGTCTGTATCGCGATCCATTGCCGGATGCGGCTCACTGGTTAGAGCTGGGTGCCAGTCCCGGCGGGATGACGGCGGAGCTGCTGGAGCGCGGATATGTCGTAACGGCGGTGGATCGCGCTCCCATGGACGCGCGTGTGGCGGGGCATCCGCGTTTGCGGTTTTATACGGAAAATGCTCAGGCCTTTCAGCCGCCGCGCGGTGAGAAGTATGATGCATTGTTGTGCGATATGAATGGCAGCGCGGAGGAATCGCTGGCGGTGGTGTTGGGAAAAATCCCTTACCTCAAAAGCGGAGCTTTGGTGATTTTCACGATGAAAGCGCACAAAGCGGCGACGGTGGCAGAGATTCTGGACCTTGATCAACGAGTCATGGCGCAGGCTCGGAATGGTGGGCTGACCCGATTGGCACGGTGGCATCTGACCTACAATCGTCATGAGTTCACTTTCTGCTGGGAGTTGGACTAGCCATTGGGAAAGAAATGGCGCAACGCCTCAACAGCTCCATGGCTGTGGGATTTCTTGCAAAGATAGCCGCCTTGGTCTTTCACGTGCCATGCGATTTCCGCTACGGAGTTGGCAGGACAGGCAATCATATCAGCTACATCGCGCTGCAGCATTTCGAGATCATTATGACTGTCTCCAATGGCAAAAACCTGTTTTGACATCAACTGGAAGTGATTGGCTACTCGCGCGAGGCTGCTGCCTTTTTGATATGCGCGGTGGCCAAAGCGGAGATAAATCGAATTGCGTTGCCAACCGAGGAGGGAACCAGCTGGCACGATGGATTCCACTTGTTCGACGATCCACGCCATTTCCTCTTCGGTGCGGGAGATCATTCCTGCGGGTTCACCCGGTAGTTCCAACCATTCCGCTCCTGTCCGCTCCTCGACCAAGCTGCGGATTTGTATCATCATGTTGTCTGATTCTGCCAGGAGCTGGGTGATCGCTAATTCACACGCATCGTTCCAGTCGCGGTCGGGCTGCCAGCCTCCGATCCCGTCGGGGAAATAAATTTCCCTTTCGCGCGCAACAATGAAGTCGGGTGATGAGGGGGCGCTGCTCTCTTCCAGTCCCTCGATCAAGTGCGGCAGTGATCTTCCCGTATTGATTCCCCAGAAGGCTCCGCGCGCGGCGCGCAAAGTTCCCAACAAATCCCAAAGCTCGGGCGCTATGGTGGGCGATGCCGCTGGATGGTGCATGGTTCCATCAAAATCAAAACAGAGCAGCAGCTCAGCTGTAGGGGTCCGAGTCACATCAATCACATGTCTGATGTAGTGCAGAAAAGGATCTTAGGCAATGTCGTATCCGGAAATTGAGGAAGAGAATATCAGGCCGTCATTTTTCTCTCATTTGGTCACACGATGCTTGCAATTTCTGCTGATGATTCCCATTCGCTGCACTTTTGCGAGGTATTGTGGCGGTTTTGATTTGAAGAGGTGGAAATTTCGTGTATGATGCTTCTCGCAAATGAGTTGCAACAAGTCATTTGTTTCAATTTTATCCATTTCGAAGTTCCATGGCAGTCAAAGGCAATTACATTGAGCGCATTTACCGTGCGTTGGATTCGGTGGCGGGTTCTGAATCAGAGGATCCGATGGCTGACTGTGCTGCGGTGATGGAGCGCGAGGAGTTGCACTTTACCTTATCCCGAATGTCCGTGGCCGAAGCGGTTTGGCACGCGCATCTGGATTCCCCCGTGCTCTTTTGGAGCCGGCGAGAAAAGCGCTTTGCCATCGTTTTGCAAGCGGGAACGTTTCGGGTGAGGTTGATCTGGCAGGGAGAGCCAGTGGATCTTTCAAGGACCATGTCGCGTGCTTCGCTTGCGAAATTGCTCGATGTTTCCAGCATTCATGAAGAGCTGGAAATTGGTCTGATTCATCCCAAGTTGATGTCTGAACTTGCCAGCTCGCAAACCGAGGCGTTGGAGATGTCCGACCATCATGTTCCGCACGGTGACCATCATGGTGGAGTCAAGCACATGCTTCCGTTCCGACGTTTGTTGAAAATTCTGCGTCCGGAACGGCGGGAGATTCTTTTGTTGCTCGTATTCGCGGTATTTTCTGGAATGCTTTATCTCGCCCTGCCTTTGGTGATCGATCGAGTGGTGACAAACCTGGCATTCGGCGCGCAGACCCAGCCTTACTTCCAAGCCCTGGTGATCGTGGGGCAGATGCTTGCCGCTTGTTTGCTGCTGCAAGCCTTCATCATGGGCTTTCAGTATTATGTTGCGGAGTTGATCCAGCGGCGGATTTTTGTTCGGATTGCCGGTGACTTGTCCTACCGTCTGCCCCGTGTTGCAGCCCGCGCCTTCGATCGTTTGCACGCGCCTGAATTGGTAAACCGGTTTATGGATGCCGTGACGGTTCAAAAAAACACGGCGTTTTTTCTCTTGGACGGAATCAATGTGGTAGTCGCCACGTTGATCGGTTTGTTGCTGCTCGCATTGTATCATTTTTACCTGATGATTTTTGTCATCGTGCTCATCGTCTTGGTCGTTGGCTTTACATGGCCCCATAGTCGTAAGGCGGTGGATACTGCGATTGTAGAGTCCTTGTCCAAATACAATCTGGTCGCATGGTTCGAGCAAGTCGCCACATACCCCTTTATGTTCAAGGGCCGTGGTGGTTTTGAAATGGCATATCATCGAACCAATGTTCTGGCGACGGATTACATCAATGCCCGCCGTTATCACTTCAGGGTTGTCTTGCGGCAGATCGCGGGCTTGTTGATGGTCTCCGTATTGGCCAGTGTGGTTCTGCTCATCCTGGGTGTTTATTTGGTTTTACGGCAGGAGCTCACGCTCGGTCAATTGGTCGCCAGTGAGATTATCATGAGTGGCATTGTGGCATCGGTGATCAAGGTGGGAAAAAAATTGGAAACCTGGTATGATACTCTGGCGGCCACGGATAAACTCGGGCATTTGCTGGACCTTGAAACCGAGAGCGAAGACGGTGAGACCATCGTGCCACCCGATCTCTCCAAAGGAATGAAAGTCGAAGCGCAAGGTGTCAATTTCGGCTACGACGAAGGGAATTTATTGTTTGAAAACCTGAGTTTTACTCTGGAGCCCGGCGCACGTGCCTGCATTTGTGGGGCTCAGGGCAGCGGTGTGAGTTCACTGCTGGACCTTTGTTTCGCCTTGCGTGAGACATCGGCAGGCTTCATCAGCTTCGATGGGCTGGATATGCGCGCTTGGCATTTGGAAAGTCTGCGCAATCAGATGAAATTGCTCCGTGCCAATGAATTTGTCTCCGGCACGGTGGTTGACAACCTGCGATTGGGGCGGGTGGATATCACCATGGATGAGATTCACTGCGCTCTCAAGACTGTCGACATCTTGGATGATTGTCTGCGTTTTCCCGAAGGGTTGGAAACGATGTTACAGGTGGGTGGTTCGCCGTTTTCGCCGCGACAGCGCGTTGCCCTTTTGGTGGCAAGGGCACTGGTGCAAAAACCAAGGTTGCTACTGATTGATGAAATTTTTGATGGGCTGGACGAACAAAGTTTGGAGAAACTCACCAAAATTGTGTTCGACCGCCAACGTACATGGACGGTGGTGGTGGCGACACGAAAAAGTGAAATCCGCGAGATTTGCGAGTTGTGGATTCGCTTGTCATGATGAACTTTTCTAACGAAGCGAAAAAGTAATGAAAAAACTTTCTCAAACTAACAGCATGGACTCCAGTGAGAGCAGACTTCCTTGCATGAATCTCACGGGGTCCAATCGCGCGCCGCATTTGTTTTGCCGATTCCTACTGGTGATTTTTGTGCTTTTACTTCTGCTGCTGGCCTTTGCTCCGTGGCGACAATTTGTGCGTGGCTCGGGTCGTGTGATTGCCTTCGATCCTCTCGAACGTCGTATCAACATCGAGGCGCCGGTATCCGGTCGGGTGAGCAAGCTCAATGTCAACGAAGGTCAGGTGATCAAGCAAGGGGATGTGATCGTGGAGATTCAGGACAACGATCCCAATTTGTTGGAAAATCTTCGGGCACAACGATCTGCCGCGCTGAGTCGTGTCGATTTGGTCAAAACCCGCATCGAGGCCCTGGAATCGCAAATCACCCAGCAAACCATGGCCAAAGAGCAGGCGCTGGATGTGGCACGTCAAAAGGTGAGCGGAGATCAAATCGCCGCTCAAACCGCGGAGCTTGATTTCACCCGTGTGGAAACTCTCTATCAGAAAGGGTTGAGTTCGCGGCGCGACTACGAAGCGGCGATCTTGAGACGCGATTCCACAGCGGCATCCTTGCGGTCTTCCGAAGCAAGCGTCAAGCGCACGGAAAATGAATTCAGTGCTCTTATTTCTGCCACCACGGCATCAAGGCAATCGGCTCGCAGCGATATGGCCAAAGCGCAGGAAGAATTGTCGGGTTTAGAAATCCGCGTGAGTCAGAATATGAGGCAGGTGGTCACCGCGCCGCGTGATGGCATTGTTCTTCAGGTGCCTGCTACCGATGGTAGTTATTTGAAACCAGGGGATTTGATTTGTGTGGTGATTCCCAATACGGAGAAACGATTCGCGGAAATTTGGATTGACGGCAATGATGTTCCCCTCATCCGTTCCCGCAAGGAAGAAAATGGTGTGGTGACACCCGGGAGCCAGGTGCGCCTGGTTTTCGAGGGGTGGCCCGCGGTGCAAATCATCGGTTGGCCGCAACTGGCCGTTGGTTCGTTTGGTGGTGAAGTGCTGTTTGTCGACGCGACCGATGACGGCACTGGGAAATTCCGTGCGGTTGTGGCTCCCGTGGACGATGTGGTGGACCGTGGCGATGGCGAGGGCCCGGTTTCCGTGGGTTGGCCATCGGGTGAACGTTGGTTGCGTCAGGGGGTTTTGGCGAATGGCTGGGTAATGCTCGATGAGGTGCCTTTGTGGTTTGAACTGTGGCGTCAAATGAACGGCTTCCCCGCCATAGGCACAGGCCTCAAGGACGAAACGACGAAACCGAAGAAATGATGACTCCTCGTATTTTGAGTTCCTTGTTTTGTGTTCTGGGCACACTGGCACCCCACATGGGTTTTGCCGCCGCTTTGCAATTGGATGAAGTTCTAACGACTGTGCGAACACAATATCCACCGCTTCTCGCGGCTTGGTTGCAGCAAGACATTACCAATGGTCGAGTACGCCAAGCAGAGGGCGCATTCGATCCCATGCTGGTGGCTTCGCTCAACTTCCGTCCTCTTGATTATTACGAAGGGGCGAACATGAGTTTTCTGATTGATCAACCCTTGTTGTCAGGTGGTAGTGTTTATGCGGGTTATCGTCTGAGCTCAGGCAGTCTGCCGAGTTATGATCGCAAGGACCGCACATCTTCCTCAGGTGAGGCGGTGCTGGGGGCCAGAATTCCATTGATGCGCGATCGTAGCATTGACGCGCGGCGTGCGAATCTCGGCAAAGCAGCTGTCGATCGCGAGCTCGCGGATCCTTTGATTTTACGACAATACCTTACCTTTCATCGTGCCGCACGCATTGCCTACTACAACTGGATTGCAGCGGGGCAGCGCCTTGCTTTGGCCGAAGACGTACTTCGTGTGGCGAAACAGCGGGATGAATTTCTCCAAAAACAATCGGAAGCCGGAGCGATCGCACCGATTGTATTGGTTGATAACCGGCGCCTCGTGGTGAGCCGTGAAATCGCGGTATTACAGGCCAATCGTAGATTCGAAGCTGCCAGCATTGAACTGTCTCTCTTTCACCGTGACACAAAGACCACGGAACCAGTTCTACCCCTGCGTGGTCAACTGCCCTCAGGATTCCCTCAGACCAAGGCTGTTGATCCCTTGCAGTTTGTGTCTGATCGTGCGCGCGCCACATTCCGTCGCCCGGAAATACGTGAAATTGATTTGCTGGTGCGCAAAGGAGAAATCGACAAGCGACTCGCCGATAACAATCTCAAGCCAAATCTCGACCTGGCCATGGAACTGAATCATGCCATCGGTCATGATGTTCCGAAAGACATCAAGGAGACCGAGATCAACGGCTTGTTGCGTTTTTCCGTTCCCATCGGGCGGAATGAAGCGAAAGGACGAGTCCAGGACATTGAGGCTGGAATCAAACAACTTCAGCAAAGGCGCCAGTTTGCCTGCGATCAAATCCAAGCCGAGTCGAACAATGCCTATCAGGAGGTCCGCACAGCATTCGAAGCGCTCGATCAAAGCAAGCTCAATGTCAAACTGGCGCGTGAATTAGAAGCGGCAGAGAGTGATCGTTTCAAACAAGGAGCGGCGGATTTGCTCGCTTTGCAAATTCGAGAGCAGGCGACCCTGGATGCGCGGTTGTTGGAGATTGACGCCTGTCTGGCTTTTTTCAGGGCACTGGCAGACTATGAAGCCGCGGTGGCGAATGATGCTCCGGGTTTTTTGACAGGTGCCAAATAAACGATTGATATTTTTTATGGCGCGTTGATCAAAAAAAATCCCCCATGCGCGCACGCATGAGGGAAGCTGGATCATGCTCTGTCGAGCAAATTAGAATGCATAGCTTGCGGAGATGCCGCCGAACAGATCGTTCGTTGCTTCGGCAAGGTTTTGACCCTTACGTGTCTCGAGGGCGAAGTTGCCAGCAACATATGGAGTGACGGTGAAAGCATCGTTCATTTTGTATGGAGCGCTGAGAGAGGCGCGCACGTGTGACAAACCTTCGCCGTCGGAGGTGCTGTCAACATAGTAATCGATGCCATATCCCATCTGCACCAATGGCACGAGAGAGAGTTTCTCATTGACTTCATAGGTGTAATCGATACCTGCTTCGAAATACCAGGCGTCGATTTTGGTATCGAACCATGAGCCGAGGTAAACGTTGACATCGCCGAAGGTTTTTTTGGCGGTAAGGCCGATGTCCAGTGCGTTTTTGACCGCGAGATCCGCATTGGCACCTTGGCCTACTCCACCAACTGCGCCGGAGAAGGTATCAAAGAAATGATAATTCGTAACAACCAGGCCGAAGGTGGCAAAATCGGTCTCATAGGTAAGAGATCCAATGAGGTCGAGCTCGGAATATTCAAGGTCCTGACCGAGTGCGTCATCTGTTCTTCCGTTCTGCGTGTAAAGTGCGCCGAAGCCAAGTGTCAGGTTGTCAGCAAGTGGAGCGGAAAGATTCACTCCATTGAAAATATTGTTATTCGAGAACCAAAGACCGCGGAAATAGTAACTGGTCTCGTAGGTAGCGGTAATGCTTCCCGTGATCCAAGGCTCTGCGGTGGTGGTGCTCGCTACTTCTGCAGCTCCTGCCAGCGCACTGGTCGTGAGAGCGGCTAATGTCGACAATTTCAATAATGATTTCATTGTTGTAGTGTTGTTTGATGGATTTGTAACTTGAGAAAGCATGCCTGTTGACATGTTCACTCGTAATGCGTGAAAGCAGAGTCCGTGCCAAGATTAAGAGTGAATTTCATACAAGATGTCATGCGATCATCTCATCGTGCATGGTGAAATCCAATGATTGAGGCTTTTCATGCCCCGTGGTGAAGATATCTTGCCGGCATGAAAGCTCTACAAATTCGGGACTTTGGCGCAGCAGGAGAGATGTTGGAGTGTGTGCAGTTGCAATCTTTGGCGTTGGGAGAGGGGATGATACGCGTGAAGATTCTTGCTTCTCCCATCAATCCAGCGGATCTGAACTGGATCGAAGGGACCTACGGAACACGCCCTGTCCTGCCCGCCGTGCCCGGCACGGAGGCCGTGGGTGAAGTCGTGGAGTCCCGCACAAATTCAGTGCATGTAGGCGCGAGGGTGATCCTGCTTGGCTACGCCCATGGTTGGCAGCAAGAACGAGTTTTACAGCCCGATGAAATTTTCCCTGTTCCGAGCAAGCTGTCGATCCCTGATGCTGCTATGCTTAAGGTGAATCCTGCCACAGCCTGGCGCATGCTTCATGATTATCAGAATCTTCCTCTGGGCTCAGTGATTGTGCAAAATGCCGCCAATTCCGGCGTCGGTCGTTGCGTGATCCAGATCGCGCGCGCTTGTGGCTGGCGGACTATTAATATGGTGCGCAATCAGGAAACCATCAGCGAATTGCAGGGACTGGGTGCTGATTTGGTATGCACGGATGATGAAGCAGGAAAGCAGCAGGCCTCGGACTACTTGAATCGCCATGGTGAACGAGCGATGTTGGCATTCAATGCCGTCGGTGGCGAGAGTGCCATGCGGCAATTCGATTTGATGGAGGATGGTGGGGTCCAGGTCACATACGGAGCCATGGGCCGACGCCCGGTTTCCGTTCCGAACAAGTTTTTGATTTTTCGCGATCTTTGCTGTCGGGGTTTTTGGCTATCGCGCTGGTTGTCACGGGCCTCATCAGCAGAGATCACCCTCATGTATGGGAAGCTCACCGAGTTGATGTTGATGGGAAAATTGAAGCAACCTGTCGATGGCATGTGGCCATTATCAGACTTCGCTGATGCGCTGTCGCGAGTGAGCGCGCCGGATCGACGGGGCAAGGTGCTTTTTGTTCCCAATCCGTGAAGCGCACTCGGCTCGGATGGAAGGCGACCGATTTTGCTCTCGCACAACAGCATCGCATGCGGCATGATTGTGCCTGTGCCCGATACGACAATCATCTCCGCGAGTGACGAGAATTATAGAGAGGCTGTGCAAGCCGCCGTGCCGCTGTTGCGAAGCGGAGAGGTCGTAGCTGTGCCCACAGAGACAGTCTATGGTCTGGCAGGCAATGCTTTCGATGAGCGTGCGGTGGCAAAAATTTTCAGTGCCAAGGAAAGACCTTCCTTCGATCCCCTGATTGTTCATGTGGCAAGCCGCGCCGAGCTTGCCCGGGTCGCTATGATTCCCGCGGAAATTCAAAACACAGTCGAAAAATTATTGAACGCGTTTTGGCCCGGACCTCTGACCATCATTTTGCCCAAGCATCCTGACATTCCCGATCTGGTGACCAGCGGTTTGGAGACGGTGGCAGTGCGGCAGAGCGCGAGTAAAATTTTCAGAGCAATTGGCAAGGAACTGGGAGAGCCCCTTGCCGCGCCGAGTGCCAATCGTTTCGGTCGGATTTCACCCACCTCGGCACATGCGGTCTCGCAGGAGTTGGAAGGGCGGATTTCCCTGATTGTTGATGGTGGGGCTTGTTCGGAGGGGTTGGAAAGTACGATCATTCATGTCGCGGCGGGTGAGAAACGTCCCACGATTACCATCCTGCGCCCCGGTCCTATCACCAAAGAAATGCTGCAAAACTTTGGCAAAGTGGAGCGACCCAAGCGACCGCGCGATGGCGGCGCCATAACCGCTCCGGGCATGTTGCCTAGCCATTATGCGCCGCGAACTCCCTTGTTATTGCTCGATGATCCAGCGGACTTTCGGCCTGAGCCGGGCAAAAAGTATGGACTTCTCTCCTATACAGGTGAGCCGGGCAGAGGATATGTGTCGCTGCATCGATGGGCCGTGGTCGAGGCTCTTAGTCCGGGCAACGGTAAATTGCCGGAAGCGGCTCTGCGCTTGTTTCACCTGTTGCGCAAACTTGATGCTGCTGGATTGGATATGATCGTTGCCGAACCTGTCAGCGAAGTCGGTCTGGGCGTAGCCATCATGGACCGCTTGCGACGTGCTTCCGCCACGGTTTGAGCTTCATTCCATGTCGATGATTCCTGCCCTAAGATGGGTAGGAATGTAGGAATTATGAGGTTGTTTTTTGTCATGTCGTGGAAACATGATTGCACGTCCATGAACATCTCGTTGCTGAAACGTTGACGCTAACGCTATCTTCCCCTTTTTTCGTCATGAAATACGAACAACCATTTTCCAGTTACCTCCGTTTGCCGTATGTCGTTACTGCAACGCTAGTGCTGTTCATTTCGAGCTTAATGTTACAGGCCGCTCCATCAAAATCTTTACCGATGCCTGATTTTACCAAGGGTGGCAAAGTTCCCGCAGAAGCCAAACACGATTGGAATCTGGGTGCTACCGGTTTGCGCGGATGGATGTTTTCGGAAAAGATGGTGACCACCACCGCCCGGCAAGTCTTGATCACGCGCGTGGAAAAAGGTTCACCAGCTGACGGAGTGATTGCAGAGGGAGATGTTATTCTTGGAGTAGGAGGCAGGTCTTTTGTCCATGATCCACGCACGGAGTGGGGGAAGGCGCTGACCCTTGCAGAAGCCACGCCCGGCGGGGCGTTCCGATTGCAGCGCTGGCGTGATGGCAAAGTCGATGAGATTGTATTAAAATTGCCGGTCATGGGAGCATACCAAGATACCGCTCCCTACGGTTGCCAGAAGTCAAAGCGCATCGTGGATCAAGGCTGTCATGCCATCGTAAAATCGATTCATGCTCCGCGTTACCAACCCAATCCGATCGTGCGATCGTTGAACGCGCTCGCCTTGTTAGCGAGTGGCGAGGCGCGTTATTTGCCTGTTGTCAAAAAAGAGGCGGAGTGGGCTGCATCGTTTCAAACCGATGGGTTCAAGACTTGGTATTATGGTTATCTGATCATGATGCTGTCGGAGTATCACATGATCACCAAGGATGATTCCATCATTCCTGGATTGCGACGGTTGGCCCTGGAGGCCAGTCATGGACAGAGCGCGGTCGGTTCATGGGGGCACAAGTTTGCCGAACCCAGCGGACGTCTGAGTGGATACGGCATGATGAACTCGCCCGGTATACCTCTAACGATTTCGTTGGTCATGGCGCGCGACGCCGGCGTGAAGGATCCCGCCATCGATCTCGCGATCGAACGCAGCGCAAAGTTGTTGCGCTTTTACACAGGCAAAGGCGCGATTCCCTACGGTGACCATACACAGTGGACACAAACGCATGATGACAACGGCAAGTGCGGCATGGCCGCTGTGCTTTTCCAGTTGTTGGGCGATGTGGAGGGAGCCGAATTTTTTTCAAAGCTCAGCATCGCTTCCCATGGCGCAGAGCGGGACACCGGGCATACGGGGAATTTTTTCAATGTTCTGTGGGCGATGCCCGGTGTCTCTTTATCGGGGCCTGAGGCGACCGGGCGTTGGATGCAAGAATTCGGTGCCTGGTATTTTGATTTGGCACGCCGCTGGGATGGTTCATTTGCTCACTTGGGTCCGCCGCAACCCGGCAATGATAGCTATGCGGCTTGGGATGCCACGGCAGCCATGGTACTGGCATATGCCCTTCCATTGAAAAAAACCGTGCTTACCGGGAAACGGCCGAGTATCGTTCCTCCATTGGATCGCGCAGCGTCGGAGAAATTGATTGCTGATGGGCGTGGTTGGGACAACAAGGATCGAACCAGTTATTATGATGCGCTCAGTGAAAAAGAGTTGCTGACTCGCTTGGGCAGCTGGTCTCCCACGGTGAGAGAGCGCTCGGCTCAAGCATTGGGACGCAAAAAACCAATTCCATTGCAGGCTGTCATGTCGATGTTGGATACTCCATCTTTGTATGCCCGCTATGGTGCCTGTGAGGCGATCACTCACTTTAAGGCTGAAGCTGCGCCCGCGATACCGCAGTTGGTGAAGGCTTTTCATGATCAAGACCTATGGCTGCGGGTCAATGCCGCAAACGCTCTGGCAGCCATCGGTCCTGCGGCGATGGGTGCCGTTCCCACCTTGTTGGAGCGTTTGGCGGTGGGCCCTACGCCAGAGGATCCGCGCGCGATGGAGCAGCGCTACCTTAGTTCCGCTTTGTTTGGCACGATGCTCAAACAATCGACCGAAGGTATCGACAGCGATCTCTTGCGCAAGGCGGTTATGGCCGGACTGCGCAATCAGGATGGACGCGCGCGCGGTGTCGTCAGCAGCATCTATCAGCGACTCAGTTTTGAGGAAATCAAGCCGCTATTGCCCGCGATCTGCGAGGCGATTGCCCAGCCAGCACCCAGTGGTGAGATGTTTGCGGCTGCGGTGCGCCTGAATGGCGTGGAAATTCTGGCCAAACATCGTATCCAAGAGGGCATGCAGCTTTGCCTGGACGTCATCGAAATCGATCGCTGGGGCAAAAAAGACCGCATCGATCGAGCCCTCAAAATCATGGCTATGTATGGCCCAGCCGCCAAGCCCATGCTGCCGCAGTTGCGGGATTTGGAGAAAGCGCTGAGTGGTCATCAGGAATCGAAATCCCTCGCGCCCTCAGTGGCGGCTTTGCGTGCATTGATCCAGAAGATCGAAAACAGTTCCGGCACCTTGGAGCTTCGTTCGTTGAAATCACTCTAACAACAATCATGGTTTCGCTCTGTCACTCCAGCAAAAGATCAGTAGCCGGCGCTCTACTCCGGCTTGCGATCCTGCTGTGCTGGTGCTTGGGACCATGGTGTTCCGCTGTGGACGCCGGCCGATTGAATGTTTTGCTCCTGACGGCGGATGACATGAATCATAACAGCCTCGGTTTCGCCGGATGTCCCTTGCCCGGCGTGACTCCTCACCTCGATCGACTGGCGAGCCAGAGCCTCTCGTTCGAGCGCGCCCATGTGACCGTGGCCGTCTGCCAACCGAGCCGTCAGTGTTTGTTGACCGGACGTTATCCGCATCGCAATGGCTCTGTCGGCTTCTATCCTGTTTTCACTGGCGTGCCGACACTTGCGGAAATTCTCAAGGACGCCGGTTTTTATCTTGGAATCCTCGGCAAAGCCATCCATCTGCGACCTGTGGAAAAATTCCCCTGGCATGATCTGCGCGATGAGGGCGTTCTCGGCAAAGGAAGGAATCCGCAAAAGTACTATGAGTATAGTAGAGAATTTTTCCTGCAGGCGAAGCGCGAAGGCAAGCCGTTTTTCCTGATGGCGAATTCTCATGACCCCCATCGTCCCTTCGCGGGGAGTGAAGGATCGCAAGCATTGAATTACCCAGCTCCCATCCGTATGTATCAGTCGGAGGAAGTCAAGGTGCCGGGTTTTTTGCCAGATCTGCCTGAAGTTCGCAAGGAATTGGCCCAATACTATTCGTCCGTCAATCGCTGTGACCAAACGATGGGGGAAATTCTGCGCGCGTTGGACGAGTCCGGCCTCGCTGACAAAACGCTGGTGTTGTTTCTGAGTGATAACGGAATGGCCATGCCTTTTGCGAAGAGCAATTGCTATTTGCATAGCACGCGCACCCCTTGGCTGGTGCGCTGGCCCGGTGTGGTGAAGCCGGGCGTGGACCGCACTCATGCGGTTTCGGGCATCGACTATATGCCCACCATCCTGGAGGCACTGGGCCTGCCATTACCCGAGGGCATGGACGGCCGCTCTTTTCTTGCTGTGTTGCGCGGGCATCCGCAAGAAGGTCGTGATCAGGTGGTGACTTGCTACAACGAGGCTTTTGGCAACAAGTCTTATCCGATGCGATGTCTTCAGAACGAACGCTTCGGCTATATTTACAACAGCTGGGCTGATGGAAAAAAACGCTACCATACGGAGGGGATGAGCGGGCTCACGTTCAAGGCCATGCAGCAGGAAAGCGCCTCGGATCAGGCGCTGGCGGAACGGGTGGAACTGCTCACTCACCGGGTTTCGGAGGAACTTTATGATTTCGCCGCTGATCCCGATGCATTGCACAACTTGATCGATGACCCGAGGTATGCCGGGCAACGCAAAACCATGCGTGCGGAGATGTTGTCGTGGATGAAAAAAACGACCGATCCGCTGTTGGTGAAATTTCAGAAGTTGTGTGAGCTGGCGGCGAGTCAAAAGCCTAACGAAATTTTTCTTGCGCAGGGATTGATGTCGGGAGAAGTGACGCAGGACAGCGTTTTTTTGCAGACTCGTTTCACCGCGGTGCCGGCTATGATCGGTGGTAAAGTGCCGGGCATCGCGGGCGTTGGGCGCTTTGAATACTCGACGGATCCGGAATTCCGCGATGCAAAATGTTCCGAATGGTATGAAGTGGGTGAAAAGCAGGACTTCATTTTGCGCGCTGCGATCAAGGACTTGAAACCACAAGCGCTTTATTATTTCCGTGCGGTATATGGTTGCGATCGCCAGCAGTTGAAAACCAGTGATGTAGCCGAGTTTAAAACCCGATCCACCGCCGAGCAATCGACGTCACTGGATTTTGTGCTCACGAGTTGCTTGAATTATGCGTTTTTCCAAGATGCCTCGAAACGGCCGCACGCATCGCGGGAAGATCGCCAGCAAGGTTATCCCGCACTCGTGCCGATTCTCCAGCAGAGACCGGATTTCCTTATCATCAATGGTGACTGTGTCTACTATGATCATCCCTACAAGACCCGCGCCAAAACGTTGGAGGAAATGCGTGATAAATGGCACGAGCAATATGCCATGCCGCGTTTTGTGACGTTGTTCGCCAAGACACCCGTTTATTGGAACAAGGATGACCACGACTACCGTCAAAACGATTCCGACACCACAGGCGATGATCCCCCGTCACACGAGCTCGGCATAGCCACGTTCCGGGAACAGGTGCCAGTTGCAAAAAACGATGCGCCCACCTACCGCACCCACCGCATGGGACGAGACTTGCAACTTTGGTTTGTGGAAGGTCGTGACTATCGTAGCCCCAACCGAATGCCCGATGGACCACAAAAATCCATCTGGGGAAAAGAGCAGCGTGATTGGTTGCAGCGCACCATCAAAGAGAGTGATGCCACCTTCAAAATCCTGATCTCGCCCACGCCTCTCATCGGCCCCGATGATGCGTCCAAGAGCGACAATCATGCAAACGAGGGTTTTCGCCACGAAGGGGAATCGTTCTTCCATTGGATGAAAGTCAATGGCGTGGATCCCTCGCGTTTTGTCATCCTTTGCGGCGATCGGCATTGGAAATATCATACGCGGCATCCGCTGGGTTTTCAGGAATTTTCCTGCGGAGCGCTGAATCGTGAAAATGCCAGAGTCGGCCGCAAGCCGGGCACCAAAGGGTCCAGCGATCCCGAAGGTCGTCTGACGCAGTTTTACACCGATGCCACTCCGCAGGGTGGATATCTTGATGTTCATTTGCATGTCTCTGATAAAGTCTCCGCGAAGTTGGAAATTCATCTTCGCGATGATCATGGCAAAATCCTCTATCAACACCAGATCAGGCAAACTCCATGACATTCATTATTTCACGGCATCTGCTTTGGATTGCGATCGTCTTCGTATCGTGTCTGCAAGCTCAGACTTTTGATCTCAACGGAGCCACCGGTCAGATTTTCCATGTCGATCTCGCCAAGCGCGAATTCGTTCTCCTGAAAGCCACTGAGTTCGCTCCGCAGTCTGATGTGGGGAAATCCCGTTTCACCGTTCACTGGACAGAAAAAACGAGTATCATCAATGTGGAAGAACGGTCTGACTTTTCCGGAATCGTGGGTCCTGTGAGCGCGCAATTCCAGGAAATCGATCTCGCAAAGGTTGTGAATGAATCGCCTGTCTTCGACAAGTGGCTTCATGAGGAATATGGCATGGTGCTTGATATCCATGCCTTCGATATCGGATTCGTGGATGGGGAAAATTTCACTGCGGTTCTCTCGGAGTTGCCGTGCTTTCGTGAACAGTTTCCGAACGGATTGGACCGTGTCGATCAAATTGCAAAAAAGATGAACACACGCCATGGCCATTGGGGTGGTCCTGATGGTTTTGGCGATACGCCGGAATCCGAGAAGGCACGCATCGACATGATGACGAATCTCTGCGTGGCTCTGGAAGGCAAACATGGAGTGGAGGGTGTCGATGTTGCCGTGCGGACGACCGAGGGCAAGCTCATCGGAGCACCGAATCGATCCACGTCATCCCCCAGCAATCCTTGGGAGTTTGTCAACGCAAAGAAACCGGAGAATCAGACTTTTTGCGTTCCGTTGAC
>JBMLRP010000055.1:12663-119147 GCA_049240965.1 Akkermansiaceae bacterium | reverse complement strand
GGGAGTTTGTCAACGCAAAGAAACCGGAGAATCAGACTTTTTGCGTTCCGTTGACACCGGGCCTTGTTGGACAAACGTTGGAAGTCGTGATATGCGGCACCGCCACTAGCGACGATCAGTTCCAACCGATGGTATGGCAGACGGCGAGTGATATTCCTTTTCGTCAACTTCCACTTTCGCTCACCCTAGCATCATGAAAAAGCCATTCTTCATTCTATTTCCCCTCCTGATTTTGGCAGGCATCGCGGCCATAATACTATCGCCATCGACAACAAAAGCTGGTAATCAAAATACGATTGTTTTGGAAAAGACGACGAATCCAGAAAACGCCGCGCTGAGGCCTCGTTTGCAAATCATCAACGGCAGCGATCAAACGATCGACATTTTCTGGCTCAAATCTGATTCAGCACGGTTTGCTAACGGTAGTGTCGAACCCGGCAAGGATACCATTTTTTCCACGTCACTCGGTCACCGTTTCGAGGTAGTGGGTCGCAAAGATCAGTCCAAGGTTACTGTCGTAAGCGAGGTAACCTTCCAAGCTGTTCGTTTTGATCCCAAAGGAGTCAATGGTGTTCCTGCATTTTATACGCAACAGATCAGTGCCGGTGGTTTTCCGATTGTCGCCTCGGCTAAAGTGAGTCCTTATGCGCTCAAGGAAGCGGCATATCTGGTGAATATGATGCTCTCCAAGCGTCCCGATGTCCGCGAGGCGATGATCAAAAGTGGTGCCCGAATGTGCATCATGGCGCATGATGAATATACCACCGACCTGCCGGAATTTCAGCGCATGGCGATGGGAGAAAAAAGTGAAATCCCCGGAGTCTCTGCCAAGGATTTTTGGGATGCGCGCGCGCGTGGACTCGGTGGCAGCGAGCACGATCCGCTCTGTAGTGTGGCGGAAGAAAACGTGCTGGCATTCCGGGGCGATCCTTATGAGAAAGAAAACATTCTGATCCATGAGTTTGCCCATAACATTCATTTGCGTGGTATGTTGAATGTGGATCCTACCTTCGATTGTCGTCTCCGCGAAACCTACGAAGCCGCGATGAAAGCAGGACTGTGGAAGGGCAAATATGCTTCGGTCAATTCCCGCGAGTATTTTGCCGAGGGCGTGCAATCCTGGTTCGATGACAACCGTGTCAACGACCACGATCACAATCACGTCCACTTGCGCGCACAGTTGATCGAATATGATCCCGGTCTCGCGGCACTTTGTCGTGAGGTGTTTGGTGATACCGAACTGAAATACACCAAGCCTACCTCCCGCTTGGTTGATCACATGGCTGGTTATGACCCTGCCAAAGCGCCAGTTTTCGAGTGGCCCGAGCGACTCAAGAAAGTCAAGTCAGGCATTCGCGATCTTGCACAGAATCGCAACGCCAAAGCCCATGCCGGAGAGAAATATGATGCGCGCTCTGTCGAAGGTTGGCCCGTGCTGATCAGTCGTGATTTGTTAGAGAAAGAACCCGATGTGATTGCCAAAGCGATGGAATTGTTGCAAAAACAGCTCGCTGAAATTCATCGCGTAGTGCCCAAGGATGCTGTCATGAAACTTCAGCAGGTTCGCCTTTATTTTTCGCCAGAATACCGCGATATCCGCCCCTCTGCTGAATATCATCCCGGTCCGGACTGGCTCAAAGCAAACCGTCGCGATCCCGATATGGCGAAAAATGTCGAGTTCACCAACGCGCGCGTTTTCGAAGAAGATGCCCGCCGCATGCCTCTGCTGGCCCTGCATGAACTTGCCCATGCTTACCATGACCGCTTTCTCGCGGGCGGACATCAAAACCCTGAAATCATAGCGGCATTTGAGAAAGCCAAGTCCAGCGGTTTGTATGATCGCGTGGAGCGCCGCGACGCCAGTGGCAGGACCCGATTGGATCGAGCTTACGCCATGACAAATCCCGCGGAGTATTTTGCGGAAGCAACGGAGGCTTATTTTGGTACCAATGACTTTTTCCCCTATACCAACCCTGATTTGAAAAAGCATGATCCGCCGATGCATGAATTACTGGGGAAATTATGGGGTTTTTCCCCTCACTAAAGTCTGGATTTTTTCATTCATCTCTTCCATGACCCCGATTCACAACATGAATTCTCTGTCCGCTCCTCGCCCATTTACTTTTTTTTCGTCGATCAATGGATCGGACTGGGGAGATCATGACAGAACGGAACAGGCTTCAGCCTACCTAACCGTGGAGCGTATCTTCGGTGAAGAAAGGGAATTCAAGACCGAGAAGTGGGGACCTGCTTATTGGCTCAAGGATGGCTCGGGATACACTACGTCGGAAAAGTCCCCTGAATTTGACGATGATGAAATCAGAGATCTGGTGCGCTATGATCCTGCCACAGGTCAACGTGAGATCATGATTGCAGCGGCTAAGCTGGTTCCTTCTGGTCGAACCAAACCTCTCATCATTGAAAATTACGCCATCTCCAAAGACGGCACCAAAATGCTGATTTTTGCCAACGCGATACGCGTGTGGCGTGAAAAAACAAGGGGCGATTACTGGCTGCTCGATCGTGCCAGCGGTGGTCTGAGTCAACTCGGTGGTGATGTGGAACCAGCAACGATGATGTTTGCCACTTTTTCACCTGACGATCAAAGCGTGGCTTATGTTTGTGAGCACAATTTGTTTGTGCAATCCCTGGTCGACGGGAAAATCACCCAATTGACTCACGACGGTCATCAGCATGTGATCAATGGCACGGCCGACTGGGTGAACGAGGAGGAGTTCCATTTGCGCCATGGCTTTCGATGGAGTCCCGACAGCAAGATGATCGCCTATTGGCAGTTTGATACCACGGGTGTGAAGGAATTCCCCATGGTCAATTACATCGAGTCCGCCTACCCGAAAATACAAAACATTGCTTACCCGAAAGTGGGGGAAATGAATTCAGCCTGCCGGATCGGAGTGGTTAGTACAAAAGGCGGAGAAACGAGTTGGCTTCGCTCGAACACTGATCCGAGTAATCATTACATTCCTCGAATGAAATGGTCCAATGATTCTCGTCATGTGTATTTTCAACAACTCAATCGTTTGCAAAATTGCAATCAGGTCATGAGCGGTGATCCCGTGACAGGTGAGTGCGAAGTGATTTTCACCGATACCGATGAAGCCTGGGTGGATGTGATGAACGAGTGGTTGTGGATTGATGGTGGCGACCGCTTTCTTTGGCTGAGTGAACGCGATGAATGGCGGCATTTGTATGTCGTTTCTGTTCTTGATCGATCCGTGACATTGCTGACGCCGGGAGAGTTTGACGTGATCAACGTGGCAGGCGTCGATGAACAGAACGGCTGGGTATATTTCACAGCATCACCCGATCAACCGACACAGCGTCATCTCTATCGCACTTCAATTGATGGATCTGGCGATCGCATCAAAATCAATCCGCTGGACCAACCAGGCACCCATACCTATCAATGCTCGGAGGGATGCAAGTGGGCATTTCACAATTATTCGAGTTTTGGTCGTCCTCCTATTGTGGAGTTGATCAGCCTGCCCGATCATCAGGTCAAAAAGGTAATGGTGACAAACGATGTTTTGCGGGCGAAGTTACAGCAGTTGAAAATGGGATCACGTGAGATGTTTCGTGTGGATATTGGTGACGGTATGTTTGCCGATGCTTGGTGCATCAAGCCGCCGAATTTCGACGAAAAACGCAAGTATCCTTTGTTCATCCATGTCTATGGCGAGCCCGCTGGCAGCACGGTATTGGATGCCTGGGGAGGTGACAACGATCTATGGCATTCGATGATGGCTCAGCACGGATATGTGGTGATGAGCATCGACAACCGCGGCACGCCCATGCCGCGTGGTCGTGCATGGCGCAAAAGCATCTATCGAAAAATTGGTATCATTGCGCCAGCTGATCAGGCAAATGCCACGCGTGAGATTTTGCGCGCGCGCCCTTATTTGGATGCCGAGCGTGTGGGCATCTGGGGTTGGAGCGGGGGCGGATCCATGACCCTGAATGCCATGTTTCGCTACCCAGATCTCTACAAGACCGGGATGGCAATTGCTTTTGTGGCCAACCAATGCATGTATGACACCATCTATCAAGAGCGCTACATGGGACTTCCCGCTGAAAATGAAGAAGGTTTCCGCGATGGCTCACCGATCACACATGCAGACGGTCTCCAGGGGAATTTGCTCTTGGTCTACGGCACCGGTGATGACAATTGTCACTATCAGAATTGTGAGTTGATGGTTCATGAACTGATCAAGCGGAACAAGTATTTCTCGCAAGTCGCTTATCCGAACCGTTCCCATTCGATCGAAGAAGGCCCGAATACACGTTGTCATCTTTATGGTACTCTGACACGCTACCTGCTCGATCATCTGCCATCTCATTCGATTGTTAACTCTTGATTTTTATGTCATCTCTTTCTGCATCCAATAACGGGGTCGCGCGTATCGCGGCCGGAGTACCCGGAGTTCATAGTAGCTTGTACTGGCGCATTCGCTTCGCGGTGGGCGATCAGGTGGTTTTGTTAGAAATCCCCGGAAATGGCAGGACGGAGTCCACTCTGTTGCTGCGCGATATCGAAATGGGTCGTGCAAGACAGTATGCGCGCGTCGATCATGTGGGTTGTCCGGCGATGTTTGCTCCGGAAGGTGGGCTATCGGGCGACCGTGAAACGGCGAACGCACAAGCCGCCATCGAGTGCCTGCGTCGCGCGGGGGTGACTCATGTCTTTGGCGATCGCACTCTGCCGCTGATTTTTGCGGATTTTGCACGCAAGGCTGGTATTACCATCGAATGTGATGCTGATATGTGGGTGAACGAAAGGCGTCAGAAGTCCGAAGAAGAAATCGACCATTTGCGTGAGGCGCAGCGTGTCACAGAGGGTGCCATCCAGCTTGCATGCGAGCTCATCGCGCGTGCCGATGTTCGTGCCGATGGTGTGCTTTTGCATGAAGGCACTGCGTTGACTTCCGAGCGTGTGCGCACGGTCGTCGACCACTGGCTTCTTGACCAAGGTTTTTCCAATCCCAAGGCCATTATCGCCGGTGGCCCCGTCGCCTCGGATTGTCACAATTACGGCAGTGGTGAACTCCGCACCAGCGAACCGGTGATTGTCGACATATTCCCCTGTGATCGCCGTTCTCGTTACAATGGCGATTGCACGCGCACCGTTGTCCATGGAGATATACCGGACGAAGTCATCCGCATGCATGCTGCCGTTCGCGCCGCCAAGGCTGCTGCCGAAGCGAAGATTCGCACGGACGTCACTGGTGAAGAGGTTCATTTGGCCACGATCGCCGCATTGGCGGAGCAAGGTTATCCATTCGGACTGCCTGGTGATGACACACCGCTCTCGTATTGTGCGATGACACACGGCACCGGTCACGGCATTGGTCTTGATGTTCATGAGTCGCCGTTGCTCGACCGCAAAGGCCCGCCCCTTCTCACCGGCGAAGCCCTGACGGTAGAACCCGGACTCTATCGCCGTGATCTCGGAGCAGTCCGCATCGAGGACATGGTCATCGTCACCGAAACAGGCTGCCTCAATCTCAACAAACTACCCGACGGCTTGCATTGGAAGTGATCCTAGCAGCGGCACGTTTGATTTTTCTTTCTATGAAATGTGTTCTTATCGCTCTCATGATCAGCACACTGGTTCATGCCGACTCGCCCACAGCGGGGCTGGTATTGGATCTTGATGCCGCGAGGGGACTGAGCATTGTCGATGGGAACAAAGTGACGGCATGGGAAAATCAGGTTGCTGGTGTGTCGGCGCGGGCATTCATTTATCGCGATGAAGGTCGCAAAGTCGCGGGAAGTGGACGTCCCGCGTTGCGTGCCTCCGTCCCCGCTCTGAATGGCAGACCATCGCTGGTCTTCCGGCGCCAGGAATTGGTGTGTATGGAAGAAGATTTTTTCGATAGCCTGACCACCGGTCAGGGACATACGTGGATCGCGGTCTTGGCCGTCCACCGTCAGCAGGACGGGCTGAAGGATGTGAATTCTTTTTTCGGCAACCTCCGTAACGGTGGCAAATACGAGGGCGTCTGGGGTTGCGTGAATGATGATAACACCGTGTGGTGGGGCGCCCGTAATGGCAGAACTTTTGGGCGGTTCGATGATAATAATCCCCAGTTGTTGGGCCCGAAATTGGAGACGGAACGTTTTCATATCGTTGCAGGTCGCATGGCTGCGGGACAGGGAATGGTGAAACTGGATCTCTTCGTGAACGTTCCCAATCCATTTACTACCAAAGATTTCCCTGTGAATTCTGATGCAAATCCTTCGCGTATGGCCATAGGTCAGGAACGTGATGCGATTCAACATCCCGGACACGAATCCTTCGATGGCGAGATCGCCCGCTTCTTGATCTGGCAACGTCCCCTGACTGATTCTGAAATGCAAAAAGCATGGGTGGAACTCCAGAAGCAGTATTTCAGATGACGGAAAAACTTTCGTAGCACGCCGAGTGATGAAATGCGCTGGACAACTCAACCGCTTGATTTTTTGGCATTCATTTGTGCGCATTTTTCTGTTCGAGCCACCACTTCGCTGCCTCTCGTTCACCCAAAAGCCGCATGCGGTCGATGTAACCGGCTACTGATTTCGAATCGCTTGCCATGACGGTATCCAGCGGTGCGAGTTGCATCACCTTGCGCAGTTCCTCGCGTTCTCTCGTGATCGCATTTCGCGCTTCCTGAACAGTGATTCCTTGATAAGGCGATGGTGAATCGTCAGCGAGTCCCTCCAACGTCTTTTCTTCCAATTTCAGACCAATCAGGTGATCGACAAAAGTGACGGATCTCGTTTGTTCTGTGAGGCGCATTCCGATTGTTGCTGAGAGCGCGCGGAGATTTGCAGCCTGCTCCGGAGGCAAGGAATGTCCCATGCCATGGATTGAAGTGACCAGAGACTGCAAATCAGAATAATAGGGAATTTTAAGGCCGAATAAACTATGTGTTTTCGCTTCGAGAGGGGAATAACCAGCGGCGATGTAGGCATCATCCATCAATAATTGCGTCTGGATGGCAAAAGTATCGATCCGGGGGCGGCCTTGGGAGCTTTGTAAGATCTCGATTCCTTTTTTTGTATCGCCATTCTTGAGCAGTTGCGCTGCGAAGATGAACGCTGCCAAGCCATTTTGAGCGTCCTTTTGATAGAAGCGTGCGCTCAGCGACAGACGCTCAGCTTCACTGAAGGCAGAGTGGGTTGCTCCAATGAACAAAAGATGAGCGTTGTCTGGATCAAGCTCGATTGCCTGCCGGATCCAATCAGGGTTTTCGGCAATTAAGCCGGCGATGGCCTGGGCCTCGGCCAGAGCATGCGAATCTCCTTTTTTTGCGGCCAACCACGGATCAAGATCTGCTGCGGTAATTTTCTCTGACGGTTCATCCCCGAAGTGCAGATTCCTGGGGCGAGATACCAACGAACTCGGTGTTTTGGCTGCGGTAGTCGCGAGACGTTGTTTATTGCATCCGTTTACCGAATGTTCTCTCGATAAACTTTCGGATGTTATCCTGAAATGGCTCCATAGAATGGTTACCAACACTCCCGATGCGATGGCGAGAGTGTGGGTAAGAATGCGTTTCATGGATTCAAGTCATGGATGGATCCAAAAAATCAGGATGACTTGACCCAAAGGCGATTGATCACGCGCAGCAATACAAGACCGCTGATGATGGTGGCGCCGAGCAGCAGATATCCTTCCGTCATCTGTCCGTAAAGGAATTTGCCAATACAAAAGAGCGAGGACCAAATCAGAATGCAGCCAGAGATCCAGCCAAGGAAAGCCATCGGCATGTTGTCTTTTTCCTGTTCGGGCTGAGGGTCGGCTGCTTCGACTTCCGAGCGGATGCTACCCCATCCCGGACCGGAAGGGCGGACTTTTTTATAGAAGCTGATCAAGACCGCGCGATCGGTTTGTGGTGCTAAAAACGCTGCGGCGAGCCAACATATACTGGTGAATCCCACTGTGATCAAAGTGGTATTTGCAAAGCTGAGGGTAAGATCGTTTTTGGATAAAATGAAAAACACGATGGTTGCGATGAATGATGAAATCATGGCCACCACCTCGCACCAGGCGTTTACACGCCACCAGAACCAGCGCAGAATATAGATCAAGCCAGTGCCTGCGCCGATACCGATGAGGATTTGAAACGCCTCTTGGGCGGAATTGATGAAATAGCTGATAATGGCGGCAACGACGTAGAGCAGCAGTGTGCATACACGCCCCACCTGCACGCAGTGACGTTCCGTGGCATCCGGTTTGACGAAGCGACGGTAGAAATCATGAACCAGATATGAGGCGCCCCAGTTCAAGTGAGTGAGAATGGTGGAAGAATTCGCCGCGATCAGACCACCGACCATCAGTCCCATGAAGCCCACGGGCAGGAACTGAAGCATCGCGGGGAAAGCGCTGTCGTGACCAATCATTTCCGGGTTGGCATTCGGGAAAGCGGCACGGATCGAATCGAGATTCGGGAAAATAATGATGGAGCAAAGCCCCGTGATAATCCATGGCCACGGACGCAATACATAATGCGCGACATTAAAAAACAGCGTGCCGCCCAGGGAGTCTTTTTCGGACTTCGAGGCGAGCATGCGCTGCGCGATGTAGGATCCGCCACCCGGTTCTGCACCGGGATACCAGTTCGCCCACCAGCCGATGGCGATGGGAACGATAAAAATCATGAGGGCGAGCTCCGACATGCCAAAGTTGGGCATGATGTCGAGGATGGGTTGGCCTAAACCATCAGCCTTGTCGCTCATGGTCGGCACGCCCTTGCCATCTGTGATTACCTGTTGCGAGCCCAGAACTTCGACCATTTTATGAAGTCCAGCGAGTGCGGATTCTCCTACGCCGGTTTTCACAGCCACAGCTTTCAGAGAGAAGTAGGCTGCAGCGAAAACAGCGGTCATCTTGATGAAAAACTGGATCATATCGATGATCAACACACCCCACAAGCCCGAGTGCGCAGCGAAGACTACGTTGAGAATCCCACAGATGACAATCGTTTGCCAGGCGGGCATACCGAACATGATGTTGGCGATCTTGCAGGCTGCCAAGGTAACCATGCCCATGATGAAGCAGTTGAAAAAGAGGCCGAGATACACGGCGCGGAAACCACGCACCACCGAGGCCGCTTTGCCAGAATAGCGGGCTTCATAGAACTCCAGATCAGTCATCACCCCCGAGCGGCGCCATAGACGTGCAAAGAAAAACACTGTGGATACTCCTGTCAGCACAAAGGCCCACCACTGCCAGTTTCCTGCGACACCAAACTTCCGCACCTGTTCTGTCACCCAGTTCGGTGTGTCCGAGGAAAACGTGGTTGCCACCATCGACAAGCCCGCCAGCCACCATGGCACGCTCTGCCCCGATGCAAAAAACTCCGAGGTGCTCTCCGATGATTTTTTACCAACAAAAAGCGCTGGAACAAAACAAATCAAAATGGAGGCGGCGACGATGATCCAGTCGATGGTCGTGAGTTGGATCTGAGCAAAAGCAGGTACGATCGGGTGCATCGACAGCGAAGCTATTCAGAGTCTCGACTCATGGCAATCAAGAAATCTCGAATTGCCATAAATAACGCTACAGATTACAGCCTGCTTTTTTCCTCGGCGCGCGGATCTTGAGTCCGCACGCCATCAGGGTGATGCTTCGGCTGAGATGTTTTTGTCGCATTATTTGCCTGTCTCGGGAGTTGCCTTGATGTAGGCGGCCACATCCTTGGTGACAATCAGGTCGCCGCGCATCACGGACCAGTGACCGGGGAAGGTGCAGACGAATTGATAGGTTCCTTCTGAAGTGGGAGCGGTCATTTTGATGGTTTCGTTTTTCCCGGCTTCGATCATTTTTGTTGCTGCGATGACCCGTGGATCATTGGCAGGAACGTAGGCGCGACCGAAGCTATCGAGTTTGTCAGGCGCCTGGGTCTGCACGGATTCGGCGACGGCTTGCAGGGCTCCGGGTTGCACAAAAACGACATTGTGGGGGATGAGGTCAGGGTTTTGGAACGTGACTTCAAAGTCCTTGCCCGCAGCAACGACGATGCGTTTGGTATCGAAGCGCAATTGGTCTTTTACCGCTTTGATAATAAAGACTGGTACGTCTAAATCGGCAATGGCTTGGTTCGCTTTGGTAGCTTCCTCCGTGGTAAGTAGTTCGATCAGCTTGCGCGTCACGGCGATGCTGTCGAGGTAGTCCTTGCTGGTGCGAGCTTCACTGGATTGGGTGCGTGCCCACTGGACCACCCCCGAGACGATCGTTGCGGCTTGGTCTTTCTGCCATGCGGAGTTCGGTAGCTTGGCAATGGTTTGTACGGCGGTGGCAGGCTCGGTTTGTTGTTGGATGAGACTGGCGAGAACGGAGAAGACCTTGGCGGCATCGGCGCTGCTGAGGGGAAGTGCACGGATCGCTTCGCGCCGAATGTCACCCAATGGATCACCGGCAAACTGATGGCTGCTCGTGGGTGTGGGCGCGGGCTGGTTCGTGAGAGAATCGACCACGCGGCGTTGACTGTCGAGCACGCTGATGGTGTAGCCTTGCAGGCGGCTGCCCAATGAGTCTTCATTGCGGTTCCACACGAGAACTTCATCGATGCTGGCATCACTGCCGAGATCCACTTCCCACCAGGGGTTGTTCGTGTTTTCGATGCTGTGGGTGATGCTGCCATTGCCATACGCTCCGTTGGTATTGCCATCGATGGCGCGCTTTGCCTCCCCATCATTACTGACATTGATCTGGCTGGCATTGCCTGAAAGAGCGATGTTTTTGCCACCGCTCATCACCTGCACCTCGGCAAGTGAAAGAGTACCACTGCGGGGAAGTTCGATGCGGATGTAGCGTCCACGCGTTCCGTTCTTGCCTTCCAGTGCTTGGGCGACCGCTGGCGGGAGCTTGCTGAGCACGGATTGAATTTTTTCGAAGCCTGTGTGGCGCAAGGTTTCCGGCAACAGGGGCATGGCACTCAGGAACAACTGGAGAGCGGCAGGCGAAGTTTGCGCAGCAGTCCAGGATTTTTCTAACGCTCCATCGCAAATCATCAGTGCGGCCAGGGCGTAGGGTGCAACCACGCGCGCGCTGCCGCTGGCGAGTTTTTCTAACGAATTGCGCACCGTGTTGAGATCGGCGGCGGGTAAGGTGAGCAGCATCTGGCTGAGCGCCGTGGTGCCGGCGTGAGTCTCGGAAGCCATCGGCTCCAACACGCCGAGCAATGTTTGCGCGGCTGAAGTTTGTTTCATGGCAGAAAGTTCCGCAAGGGCTGACTGACGTTGATCGGCGGGCACATCCGGGCGCGTCAGCATGGCGGTGAAGACCACGGTGGATTTTGGTAATTTGCTGAGATCGGCACTTCGCACGGAATCCAACAAGTAGGAAACACCCGCCGGATTGTTGAGGGCGATTTCCTTGCCCTCGGCGACGGCGTTTTTCCACCATGGCTGAAGTTGGCGCATGGTTTGCTTGAAGCAATAGTCGAGATAGTAATCCATTGGATGCTTGAGCGCGGTGAGCGCGGCATCAGCCGCCGCTGTCTCGCGATAGAAACTGGCGACGCGCACGGCCTCGAGACGTACACGGGGATGCTCGTCATCCGCGGCGGTTTTCAGCCATTTGATGGAATCTGGAAGACGTTCACGCCAATAACCCATGACGCGAACGGCTTGTGCGCGCGCACGGGGCTCAGGGGACTTGAGTATGCGAGTGAGTAGTGCTTCGTTGACAACGTCGTGCCACTGATGCACCCACAATGCTTCCAGCATGTGGTGTTCGAAGGCGGGGTCTTTCGCGTCGAGGACCTTGATCCATTGCATCACGGCATCGGTGACTTTTTTGCCATCGTGCTTGCCGAGTTCGATTTTCGCGCGCAGACGAACGTCGTTTTCCGGCTCCTTGAGCAGCTCTAACAAAGCGGGGATTGGCTGACCGTCGATTTTTTTCGGCTCTAACAATGGACGGCCCTCGTAGGTGATGCGATAGAGTCTTCCGTGCTGGTGGTCGCGGTTTGGATCCCGCAAGTGGTGTTGGAGGTGGCCGATGAGCATTTGTGACCAGTCCATGAAATACAGCGAGCCATCGGGCGCAACGGTGATACCGGAGGGGCGGAAGTTCGGGTTTTTGGCAATGTCTGTGGTGATCAGGTGCTCCAGCGTCTCACCCTTCAGACCGGAACCTTCTTCAGACATCTTTGCACGGAAAATCCCCTGAATACTGATGACGTTGGTGTTGAGGAAAATGCCTTGCCAGTCATCGGGGAAATGGCGGCTGCTGAGAATCGCCGTGCCGGGGCAGGGGCGCGATGGACGGTTCCAGAACTGGTTCATTCCGGGGTGAGTCCCGCTGTCGAGATGACCGCTGAAGGCAGGACCGAAGTAGTTCGAATTACCGGTGGCATCGGTAATGAGATCATTGCCCCAATAATCAAATACACGACCGTGCGGGTTGGCAAAGCCGTAGGGCACATGGCGCATGAATTTGCCGGTGTTCGGCTCGTAGCGGTAAATCGCACCATCGGTATTGCGCACCGGACCCAGATAGGTTTCCACATTCGTGCGGTGGAAAACACCATCGCTGAGATAGACGGCACCGCCGGGTTCCAGGCACATCGAGTTGGTTTCGTGGTGAGAGTCCGCGGCATCCAGACCGTGCAACATGCGTTCCTTGGTGTCAGCTTTGCCATCGCCGTTGGTATCGCGCAGGAACCACAAGTCAGGCGACTGCATCACGAGCACACCGTCCTTGTAAAACTGGAAGCCTGTCGGGCAGTTCAGACCATCGGCAAATACAGTGGACTTGATCGCTTTACCGGTCTTGGGATCGAGATCAAAGACCAACAATTTGTCAAAGACCTTGGTGGTGGGTGAGGTTTCCGGGTAATTCGGCCATGCGGCGATCCATAAGCGACCTTTGGTATCGAAGTTCATCTGCACCGGATTGATGAGGTCGGGGAATGTTTTTTCGGAAGCCACGAGTTCGACCTTGCAGCCGGGAGCCAGCGTCAGATGCTGAATGGCTTCTTCAGGATCCATGTAGGGAACGGCATCCTTGCGGTTGGGTGGTGTGAGATCGACGGTTGGCAGATTATCGTCTTTGATAACGTGGGATTTGCCCTGAGCGGTGGCCCAAACGAGTTGATCACGATTGGCGGTCTTGACGTCGCGTTGGGCGAGTTCCTGTCCAAGAATGGTGGCGTTGGTGATGCCTTCGTAGGCGATGCGCGAGCGCCCACCGAAGATGTTGTATTGGTCCACGGTACGATAGCGGTGATGCCATTCGGTATTTTTTTCGATGACAGCGGAGCGGATTTTTGCGAGCTGAGTGCTATTTTTGGATGGCTCCTTGCCAAAGACCGCGCGGAATTGCACGGCAGCGAGGGCTTTATCCCCATTTTCATTCAAATGAATCCCATTGATGGTGAGTGGTTTTGTTGCTTGTTGATAGAGCTCCTGTGAAGGGCGGAAGAGATCGACGAAGGCAACGTTTTTCGCCTTCGCCACCGCCGCCATCGCTTCAGTGTATAAAGAAAGATTCCGATTGTTTTCCGAACCATCGGAAAAATGAACGCTTTTCAGGTTTTCGTGAGCGATGGGGGAAAACAACACCACACGTGGTGCGCTTTCTCCATTGTATTTAGCTGCGAGCAACTTGCTGAGGTAGGCATCGAGATCACGCTTGAAGCCTTCCACACCCTCTGCGCCTTTGAATGATTCGTTGAAACCCCAGTAAGCGAAAATCACATCCGCGCCGAACTCCGTACCGGCTTTGTAAACGATGCTACCATTGCCGGGCTTGGTGGTGTCGCCCTTTTTCATGCCGAGAAACCAATCGGTGGTCGGCACGTCGTCGGAACGATGTTGCAACGTGATTTCATCCGCGGCAAAACCGAGATTACGGATGGTGAGATTCGCGGTCGGATAGGCTTGATGGATCATTGCCTCAAACCATGCGTGATGTTGTTGTCGATCCGCCAGTCCGCTGCCGACAATGGCGACATGATCCTGCGGTTTGAGTTCAATGAGAGGCTCTGCGGCGTATGACAGAGAGAAGGTGGCGATACAGGTAGCGAAAATACCGAGCAAGGGGTTGCGTGGAGTTATCATAAACGAAAAATACTATACGGTGATTTTGTGATCATATTTCAGCAAAATCCCGCGCTTTACATTGTGATGCAAACAAGGCAGTTTTTCGCTGCTCAAAGCGGATTCCACCATGTACCTCGTCACCATAGGCCTCGAAGTTCACTGCCAAGTCAATACCCGCACGAAGATGTTTTGTGCCTGTGCCACTTCGTTTGGAGATGAGCCGAACGTCAATATCTGCCCGACTTGCCTGGGTTTGCCCGGTGCGTTGCCCGTGTTGAATCAAGTTGCTATCGAGAAAACGATTCTAACGGGCATGCTCTTGGGATGTTCCACGCCGCCCGTTTCAAAATGGGACCGGAAGAATTATTTCTATCCGGATATGCCGAAAAACTATCAGACGACGCAAATGGATCTGCCGCTGTGCATCGGTGGTGCGGTGCCTTTGTATGATCATTGTTATCCCTCGGATGCGCAGAAATCAATTCAACGACCGAACCAGGTGATTCGCCTCAATCGCATTCATCTGGAGGAAGACGTGGCAAAATCGACTCACCTTGGCACATCCTCGTTGATCGATTTCAATCGTGCCGGCACTCCTTTGATGGAGATTGTCAGTGAGCCCGATCTGGAATCTGCGGAGGAGGCTTTTGCTTATTTGAGAACCCTCCAGATGATTCTGCAACAAGGCGGCGTCTCCGATGCTGACATGGAAAAGGGGCAGATGCGCTGTGACGTGAACATATCGCTGCGCAGAAACGCCAACGATCCTCTGGGCGCCAAGATCGAACTGAAGAATCTTAATTCGACCTCTGCCGTGCGTCGGGCGATTTTGTTTGAGATCGAACGTCAGACCGAGGAGCTGAACGCCGGCATCCCACAAATACAATCCACACGCCGCTGGGATGACGACCGTGGCGAAACGCAGATGATGCGCACCAAGGAAGACGCGCACGACTATCGTTACTTTCCTTGTCCGGATTTATTGCCGTTGGCTACTACGGAATTAGTCGAAAAAATGCGTCTCGTGGTTCCCGAACTCCCCCACCAACGCGCAGCTCGCTATCAGAGCGATTTTTCGCTCACACTCTACGATGCCAACGTGCTGTCATCGGATTTGCATCTCGCACGTTATTTTGAGGCAACTCTCGATGACGCCATTCCTGCCAAGAAGACCGCCAATTTTCTCATTAATAATTTGTTAGGAACGATCAACGAACGCGGTATCGCCATTCAGGAATGCAGTGTCACACCCGAGCGCATGAGGGGTTTATTGGCCTTGGTAGAAAATGGCACACTGGCGGCGAATCAGGCACGTGAGGTGCTGGTTGTGATGCTGGATCGTCCTTTGCAATCCGCTGCCGAAATCGCCGATGAACTCGGATACAAGCCCACTGATTCCGGTGCGCTGGAAGAACTCTGTGGGCAAATCATCGCCCAGTTCCCCGATAAGGTCGCCGAGATCCAGGCGGGGAATGATCGTATTCTGAATTTCCTTACCGGACAGGTGATGAAAGCCGCGCCCAGCAAGCCGAATCCGAAATTGGTCACGGATGTTCTGCGCGCCAAGATTCTTCCGGGCAGCCAGTAGTGATGCAGCCGGAATTGATCTCCCGTTACGATCTCAAATCGTTTTCCTATCAACTGCGTCGGGCTAACATTTTTGACTACTTATGTCATTTGGATTAAAATTTTGTTTTTGCTTGTTGCTGTTATTCACGACTTTGTCTCATGCGGTTGCATTCCGCCTTTCCTCTCTTTTCTGCGACCACATGGTGTTGCAGCGGAATCAGGATGTGCCGGTTTGGGGATTGGCCGGGGCGGGTGATGAAATCACGGTGAGTTTTGCCGGACAGAAAAAAACCGCGGTGTGTGACGCCGATGGTCGTTGGATGGTAAAGCTGGCGCCTCTTGAGGCAAGTCAAGAAGGGCGCGAGTTGTCCGTTTGCTCGAAAATGGAAGAGCGCATCCAGCGCGTAATCGATGTGGTGGTGGGGGATGTGTGGCTGTGCTCGGGGCAATCGAACATGCATTTCCGCATGTCGGGTGTGGAAAATGCCGCCGAAGAAATCGCCAAGGTGCAACAACCGATGTTACGTTTTTTCACGGTGGGAGAGCAATTGGCGAGGACTTCCGCTCGCGATGTGAAGGGAGCCTGGCAATGCGCCTCGGCGCAAACGATCGGCAACTGCTCGGCGGTGGCGTATTTTTTCGGTTCGTCCATCCAATCCAGCAGCAAAGTGCCAGTCGGATTGTTGGTGAGTTCTGTGGGCGGTACGCGCATCGAGACATGGATGCGTCCGGAAACACTAGCTGCCACGGGGGAATCGCGTAGCTTGGTCGAGCGCTGGAAACAGATTTCCGACGAAAATTTTGACAAGATCGCTACGGAATACCGTGCCTATCAACATGTGCGCGATCATTCGCATCCTCTAGCGGTGGCCGCGGCAAAAGCCAATGGAAAAGCTCCACCTGCCGCCCCCAAGCAGCCGCGTCAGCGTTGTCACGATTGTCCCAGTGCCTTGCATCACGGCATGATCGCGCCCTTGCAGCCATTCGCCATCCGTGGTGCGATCTGGTATCAGGGGGAGTCGAATTCCTCGCAGCCCAAGCCGTATGAAACCATGCTGCCGGCGATGATTGCCGACTGGCGTTCGGTCTGGGGCTCCGACCTGCCTTTTTTGATGGTGCAGCTCGCCTCCTATCGCGACACGCATCCAGCATTCCGTCTTGCACAACAACGGATCTGGCAAAAGACGCCGCGCACTGCACTGGTGGTCACCACGGATGTGGGTGATGCCGGAAACATTCATCCGACGCGCAAACGCCCGGTGGGCGAGCGACTCGCATTAGCGGCACGTGCCATCAGCTACGGAGAACCGGTCGAGTATTGCGGGCCACTGTGCCAGGGCATGGATGTCCAGAACGATCGCGTTTTGTTGTCATTTTCCCATACGGCGGGTGGCTTGGTGGCGCAAGGTGGTGCACTGCGGGGATTCACCATCGCGGGAGCGGATGGCGTTTTTGTTCCGGCGCAGGCTATCATTGAGGGCGATCAGGTGGCGGTGACTTCCGCCAAGGTCAAGTCACCCGTCGCCGCGCGCTACAACTGGGTCAAGATGGCGGATGGCAATCTTTGTAATCGCGCCGGACTGCCCGCATTTGCTTTTATGTCCGATTCCTCCCCATCGCAACCATGATGCGGTGGTTCATCTTGCTGCTTGGTGGAAAAACAAACAAGCGTGGCGGTTGTCAACGCTGGACAAGCTACACATCAATGTTTTCCTCTCTCATGCGTTTTTTTTCGTTTGCCCGGGGCATGGCGCCCGCTGTCGTCTGTGGTTCGATCATTTCTTGCACGATCACTCCTGTTACTCCTCCATCAGTCAAAGCCAGGGATCTACCCATCGTGCATCAGGCAGCCAAGGATTCTTACGTGCGCACGATTCAGAGTGGTTCCGATACATTTTCCGTGCAAACCGGAAGCCGATTGTTCCGCAAAACTGGCGCGCCGGATGTGGATCTGGTGGGAGCCATGCATGCCGCGGAAGCTGGCTACTATCGGGAAATTCAGGCGATGCTTGCCAAGTCAGATTTGGTTCTCTACGAGGGCGTCACCGACGGCACACGCAAAGATCCGTTCGAATTACCCACAGATGAAGATCAGAAAAAATCCGGCTACGGGCGACTGGCGTCTGCCCTTGGATTGATTCCCCAGCACGAGGGCATCGACTATCGTCCCAAGAGCTTCCGCAATTGCGATCTAACGATACAGCAAATGCAGTCGATGTTGCAGGAAGAAATCAAGCGCGGTGATCAAGCTTCCGCCGGCGCGAAATCCGCTGATAAGGAGCTCCGTCAAGTGGGTAGGATGATTGGTGGCAAGTCATGGTTGATCAATGGTGTCATTGGATTGGTTGGGAGCAATGCCATGTTGCGTGAACGCGTGCGATTCATGCTGGTGGCATCCGGCACCGATACCGATTCCGAAAATATGCTGGACGCGCGGTTGCAGCGGTTGATCCTGGAGGACCGCAATGCCCATGTGATCAAGGAGTTAAGGAGAATCATGCGGCGAGAATCACATCATAGGATCGCGATTTTTTATGGTGCCGGACATTTTCCCGATATGCAGAAACGGTTGATTGCCATGGGCTATCAACCTGCGGGACCGATCCGCTGGAACACTGCTGTGACCAGTCACCCTTACTCCTGTGGAATCACCGGGGATGAGGTTCTCGAAATGCTGGGGAAGAAGACCTCTGATTGATCGTTTGCATCGAGCCTCTTTTTGAAACACATGGTCGATTGTTGCTGATACGAATCACAATTTTAATTCAATTCATGCTGGCATCACCGATCTTGTTTCGCTTGAATGCAGAAAACGAATTTCATTTTTTCTTTATGAAAGCTTTGGTGATCTCTACTTTGCTTGCAACTCAAATCGTATTGTTGGTGCCATGTTATGGGAATGAAATTTCACCCTTACCGCGTGAACCGAAAGAAGAAATCGCACAACGATCCGCAGGCGTCTATGATCGTGCCAGCGATCGTGAGCAGGCGATCATTCGCGCAGCCTTGGCTGATTTGGAGGCGGTCAAACGAAGTCCTTCGCCCATGACGGGATGGACTGCCCAGTTGTTGTTAAAAGCGGGTCGAAAAGAGGAGGGCTTGGAGATTGTGCGTTGTTATATGGCGGCGCGCATCAAAGAGGCGAAAGAGAGAATCGCGAACGTGGAGAAGCAAAAGCGAGAGGGCAAATACAAGCCGCTCATGCTCAGCAATGGCATGGAATGGGGCGAGCCTCACGTGAATGGATTTGGCATGTGGGCGATGATCCAAGTCTATTTGAGATACAAGGATTTGATGGACGATCAACTCAAGGCTGATTTCCAGTGGCTTTTCACACGCAATACCAGTTGGTTCGGCAGCACGGGAAATTTGTCGTTTTTGATTCCGTTGAATCTTTATCTAACGGAAAACACATGGGATCCCGCCCTTTTACCCGAGAACGGCAGGTATGGAGCTCGTGGCGAAGCTGCTGTGAAGATGTTTCACAAACGCATTGACTACACCGCGCGCAGAGGATCGCCGGAATTCGCCTCGCGTCCCTACATGCTTTTCAATGTCGGAACCTTGTTAAGTTTTGACAATCACTTTACGGATAAGGAACTCGCGCACAAAGCGCGCATGGCATATGAGATGTCGATCGCGCATGCCGCAGGCACCTGGTTACGGGGAAACTGGGCAACTCCTGCGGGGCGCAGTTACCCTGGATATTTGACACAAACTCCGAGTGGTGGTGCCGATTTGCTGTGGGCTTATTTCGGCGGTAAAACCCCGAAGCTCGGCGGGAACACAGCGGCCGTTTTTGCTGTGGCCGAATCATGGCGACCGGATCCTTTGATCGTCAAGGCTGCAACCGATCGGTCACAACCTTACGTGCATCGCTCCCGTTTTGACGGCGAGTATCATTTCCAAACTTCTTTCATGAATCAAACCTATGCACTGTTCAGCACTGCGATTACCCATCCCGGCGTAGGACGCAAATCAGCCATTTGGGGGCAAACCTACCCGTATGGTGTGATGTTTGATCAACCGGATACCACCAAAGCCAGCATCTGTTGGATGACCGTTCCATGCTTCGATGACAAGCCCCTTACCAATTACACTCAGGGAGTGAATAGTCGTTTCTGTGAGTATCTCCAGCATCGAGGGACTTTGTTGCTGGTCGCCCATGATTTGAAAAATTCCGAGCATCGGCCCAAAGTGCGCCAGGATATCAAAGGCCATCAGCCTTATTCCACAGATGGCTGGTATGTTTTAGCCTACATCCCCCACGGCTATCACGCTGTGATCAATGAGAGCAAAACCACAGGCCGAGTTTTTCTGGATTACGGAAGTGTTCTCATCGCTTTCACTGCCAGTGCGCCATTTGACTGGGATCCTGCGACCAAGGTGTTTTCTGGTCGTGGTGGCTTGCATCCTCAGGATTCGGAGTTCCGGGTGTTCGGTGAACATGCAGCGGTGGCGATGGAAACCGCGTTACCCGGAGAGTTTCAGGGAGGCAGCCCGGTGACGCGCTTGGCCCGATTCAAAGACATGATCGAAGCAAAGTCTTCGCTCAAGCTTGCCATGGTGGAACCGTCCACTGGCGAACCGAAAGAAAAAAACCAAGTTGCGTCTGGCATGATGGCCAAAGGTATTTATCTCGATCGTTTTGGCGTCAAATTGGAGAAAACCTTTCAAGGAGACGCGCTCATCGACGGCAAAATCGTGGATTATGCGAACTGGCCGCTCGTTGATAATCCTTGGATTCATCAGTCATGGAATGGCAATATGCGCATATCCGATGGAAAAACCGAACGCATTTATGATCTCCAGACCTGGACAATCACCGAGCGGTCTCTGGAGGGGAAATCGAAGTAAATGAAATATCCCTCAGGGAGTATGCCTCGAATGGTGAGAATCTCTTGCGTTTCACGCGAGGGTTTCTATGGTTTCCTTCATGACGAGCTACGTGGCCAATGCCGATTACGAAGACAAAGACAGCGACCCTTTGTTTCTGCAACCTGGTGACGAAGTGACAACCGGTGTTTGTGATACCACCTGGCCCGGCTGGGTCTGGGCGGAAAATCGCGACGGTAAAAAAGGATACGTGCCCGAGGAAATTCTCGAACCAATGGGCGAAGGCCGCTTCAGTGCGATGGCTTCTTTTGATCCCACAGTGCTGACTTTAAAGCGTGGCGATGTGTTGGAATCGATGAAGCAAATTCATCGTTGGCATTGGTGTCGCAATCAACGCGGTCAGGAAGGCTGGGTAGCGGATTATTTGCTGAAGGATTCGCATTGAGCGTTGCCGCCAGTGGGAAAATGGCACATGGTTTGCCCATGCACGACGACTTGATCGCAGCAAAGAGCCGGGGCACTTTGGAAAAAGCTCTGGCCATCAATCTGGATCCTCTGCGTTACGGCACGATTGCCGAAATCGGCGCGGGCCAGGAAATCGCCAATTGGTTTTTTCGTGCTGGCGGAGCGGCAGGCACAGTGGCGAAGACGATGTCGGCCTATGACATGACCTTCAGTGATGAAATTTACGGACGTTGCGACCGCTATGTTTCGCGGCAGCGGCTCAAGGCGATGTTGGATCATGAATTTGGCATATTGCAGCAGCGCCTGGATGAAAAGCGGGGCGAAAATACCACATTTTTTGCCCTGGCTGATACGGTGCGCGCACGGGGATTTCGCGATGTGGATAGTAGTGCCTGCCAGGGTTGGATGGGCGTTAGGTTTCAAGCCGAGCCACGCGGCAACATTCAGCAGATTGTGCTTCATGTGCGCTTGCTCGACGATACCAATGCGGAGCAGGCATCAGCCTTGGGTATTCTCGGGGTTAATCTGCTGACCGCCGCATTTTACCGCCGGTACTCGTTGGCGTCGATGTTGCGCGAGTTGATGGAAGGGCTGGACCGCAGGCGTATTGAAATTGATATGCTGCACACGGAAGGCACGGTCTTCGAGAGTGCGGAGTTTGAAGACCGCGTATGCGCTTTGTCGCTGGTGGAACAAGGATTGGCGGATGCTGCGTTGTTTTGTCCGGACGGCTCGATTCAACAGGCATCGGATGTGTTTTATGGGAAATCCGTATTGCTCAAACGTGGAAGTTTTGATCCGGTGACACGACTCCACATGGATATGTTAGGGCGTGGGGCCATGGCCTTCCGGCAGGATTTTCCCGGACAGACGGACGACTGTCTTGAAGTGATGGAATTGACCATGAACAACCTTCTCACCCACGAGGGCACCGTCAATAAGGAGGATTTTCTCGCGCGCGCGGATGTACTTCAGTCACTGGGCAAGCACGTATTGATTTCCAAATACGCGCGGTTTTTCCGGCTCAGTGAATTTGTCACACGCTACACCCGCAAGCCGGTGGGCATTGTGCTGGGGGTGCCGTTGTTCGAGGAACTGTTTCAGGAGAAATGGTATGAGGAAATTCCCGGAGGACTTCTGGAATCGTTCGGTCGCATGTTGCGCCACGGGTTAAGGCTCTATGTCTATCCGATGGTGCGGTCCGATCGTGGAGAAATTTCCACGGCGCGAACGGCACGCGTGCCAGCAGAGCAGCGAAAATTGTTAGAATATCTCTTGGAAATCGGTCAGGTGCGTGAGATCGCCGAGGGAGATGCCGAATTGATGCGCATCAGTAGTTATGAAGTCCGTGAAATGTGGCTGCAGGGAGACACACGTTGGGAACAATTAGTGCCCGCCGAGGTGCTGCGTCATCGCCGATGGAAGAGGCTCTGCTGATTTTACGCGCGTCATTCTCGTGCACGATGTGAATGGTCGCTCTCCTCTGCAATGTTCGAATTCAAGCCGGTGATGAAAAATTTTTGTCGGAGTTGTGCCCCACTTTGAGCTTTTCCGAATTTTTTGATGCGTGAAAAAAACCGTCACCATAAAATGGTGACGGTTTTTACGAGATTCGATCAGGATTTCCTGCAAGCACTGATCCGGAGATCGACGATGGCCGATGATCGGAAATGATGCAGTAGCCCAAGTTTAGCGACGACGACGCATCATCGCGCCCAGGCCGATCAGCCCAAGCAGAGCGGTGGATGTTTCTGGAACGATTGCTACGTTCTGAGAGTTGATAGTCTGATATTGCTCTGTTACAGAGAAAAAGTTGGACGCAGTCACATCAAAACTTGCTCCGGGATTCAGGAGAACGAGATTTCCGCCGCCTGGTGCCAAAGTGATTGTTCCAGCTTTGAAAGTGACGGACGCGCCATCCGATACGAGATACTCTGTCCAACCGGGAGCGCCGAAATAGACCCACAGCGGATCTTCTCCTGAATTCACGGAAGCGTTGGATGTACTCAGTATCTCTTCGGAAGATGAGCCGCTGGATTTGTAAATCGCGTCATCAACAGTGGTGTTGGGGATGTCATACCAATTGCCTTGGTATTGAGCTGCTGTCGAAGCCGCGCCATCAAAAACGTTGTTGATCTTGAATCCGAAGTAATAGCCACCAAATGAAGATCCAGGGTTGCTGGCGATCACAATGTCGCTCGTGATTGTGATGGTGACGCTTTGACCGCTGGTTCCACCGCCGCTGACGATGACTGCCGCTTCACTGGAAGCTGTCGAAGCCAGCATCGTGGATGCAACGATGATGGGAAAAAGGGAGGTCAATTGGAATTTGATCTTAGTCTTCATAGATGATATTTGTGCAAAGAATGTGGGGGCGTATAAGTCAGTCCGTTTTATGTCAATCATTTATCCCCGTGAATCACTAGTCATTCTGTCATAAAATTGGACCGTATGCTCACCAACCTCTTTCAACATCAGAAACGGGGCAGACCAGAGCGGTTTTTGGCAAAATGACGTTCACGAACAAATGGCTCTGTCTGACTTTGTGCGTGCATTCCATGATCACTGTGCTATGTAATTTCATCACATCCAATACTTGCATGAAGGCCGATGAAAAAAGTTTTTTGTTAGAGCTGCTGAATACTCCCAGCCCCACCGGATTTGAGATGCCCGGGCAACGCGTGTGGGCCAGGTATTCGCAGCAATTCGCCGATGATGTCACCTGTGACAGCTACGGTTCCACCTGGGCCACGCTCAAGGGTAGGACCGCGCGCACCGTGATGCTGGAGGCTCATGCCGATGAGATCGGCTATATGATCAAACACATCGATGGCAATGGCTTTCTGCGCATCGACCGCGTGGGAGGAAGCGATGCCGCCACGGGTCGCGGGCGTCGGCTGCGCATTCTTGGAGACAAAGGAGAAGTCACCGGCATCATTGGCAATACCGCCATACACTTGCGTCGTGATGACTTGGGCAGCGAAAAAGCCCCGGCCGTGCATGATCTGTGGGTGGATGTCGGCGCTTCGAGCGCGAAAGAAGTCGCGGCGATGGGCCTGCGCGTGGGGCACGTGGCCGTTTATTATGACGGTCCTTTCGAACTCGCCCACAAACGCCTGGTCGGCCGCGCCCTTGACAACCGCATTGGCGGCTACATCATCGCACAGGTGATGAAAAAAATCGCCGCACAAAAGAAACGTCCGGATTTCACCCTCATCTGCCTCAACGCCGTGCAAGAGGAAATCGGCGGCAATGGTGCGATGATGGCCACGCACCGGCTGATGCCTGATGTTTGTGCATGTCTGGACGTTACTCACGCCACGGATACTCCAGGTATTGATCCGAACAAATTTGGGAGTGTGAAGCTCGGTGGTGGTCCGACTGTGAGTCATGGCACGGCCAACCATCCACTAGTCGTGGAGCGTTTGATGAAGGTCGCGAAAACGAACAAGATTGATATTCAGCACGAAGCCAGTTCGCGTTTTACCGGAACGGATACAGACAAGATCTTCCATACTCGCGATGGAGTACCGAGCGCCCTGGTTTCTTTGCCTCTGCGCTGCATGCATTCGGTTGTGGAAACCGCGCATTGGGATGATATTGCCGCCACCATTGATCTGCTTGCGGGATTTGTAATTTCCCTCCAAGCAAAAGATGTGTTTCACCAAACTCTCTGATGCGCATTCTTTTCTCGCTGTATATTGGGGTAGTTGCCGCATGCTCTTGCATGGCGGCGGAGACTCCAGCGCAGGCGGCGGTGGCTTTTGCCGAAGGCTTGCGGGATCGTTTGAGCGATGAAAAATTGCTGGAGCGGTGTGCACTCAATCCCGAAACGGGAGATCGAAAAAAGCAGCAGATCATGGGCGCATGGAGATCGTATGCCGCAAGCATGTTGCCCATGCCATTTGAAATTGCTGAGGAAAATGTCCGGGATGGATATGCAGCCGTGGTCCTTACGCAGCATGATAAAACGTTTGGTGGCACGGATCAGGTTCTATCGTTTGCCGTGATCAAGCGCGGTGATGCATGGCTGGCAGCGCCTGTGATGTCCTCCTTCCAAAACAGCGTGGTCAGCTATGACCCGGAAATTCTGCGTCAGCGACAGGAACTCGAGCACTGGATGCTGGGTAAGGAGATTTTGCTACGTGAACAATTTCGCCGCCAATCAGCGCAACGATTGTTGGAAATGATGCAGCAAAAAATCGGCGCGGAGCAACTCAAAACCATCGAGGCAAAAGAACTTCTGCGTGGCTTGATTGCGGCCATTCGCGCGCGCGACCCAGCAGGAGTTTTGGCCCGGTTAGGCGGTTCCTCCGTGGAGGCGGTGCCGGATTGGGACAGCATCGTAAGAAAAATATCCACCGTATTTTCATCGGGAGGCTTGCAAAAATGGCCATGGTGTTTGCTTTCCCATCCTCAATCGCTCCAAGCCATGAGTGAGCCACTCGATCTTGGTGACGAAAAAACCATCGACATGCTCATTCTTCACCCTGCTTCCCAGAGCGAAGAACCTGATTTTTTGTCTTTTTCGATCAAGGTGGATGAGGCGGGGCATGCACGGGTCGTATTGCCCGAGGTTTTCTGGCAGCGCCAAGTTTCCGAAGATGAAATGGGGCAAATCATGGATTATGAGGATGAAGAGCAACTTGTGCTCTATGATGATATTTTTCATCAAGCCCGCAAAAGCCTGGAAGGTTTTGACATGAGCCGATCCACTGTTCTTGCCGAGTTGATTGAAAACTGTCTGCAAAACAATCATTTCGTCAGTTTCTGGGGCGCAGGCGCGGCACTTGCAAAAAAATCACTTTTGGCGGAAATGCCGGCAATGGTCGGATTGTGGCAAAAAATCCAAGGTTCGGCCACAGGATCCAGCCTTTTTTGTCGAGTGGGATTTCTTGAACACAAGGATCACGCATTGCTGGTGCTGCAATCCTACGCACCGCGAAATACCAACGCCATTCAATTGCAAAAACTCTGGTTGGAGCGCAAAGATGGTCAATGGAAATTACTCGCGGAAACTCCCACAGATCCACCGGAAGAACTGGAAACATGGTGGGACGAAAATAAAAAACAATGGGCGTCCAAGCTTGCCGATCCTCTGGTGAGGGATGCCGTGCGTATTGGTGGCCTGGCACAAAGTCAGCCCGATCCAGCCAAGGTGAGAGAAGTATTTCAGTCCTGGTTGCAAGCCGTGGAGGAACGCAGTTTGAAAAAAGTGATCCCTTTCTGCGCCGCCTTTCAGGACGACCGCTCGGTAGAGGCCATGATGCGCGCGCTGGCGGGAGAATTGATGTATGGCTCGGGGCGGCATGAAGTGTTGGACGTGGCTGTCAATGGCCGCTGGGCCGCGGTGAGTGCGAAGTATCTCTCCGATCAACCCAAAAGCACCGTGCAGTTTCCACTGTATGTATTTGTTTCCACCGATCAAGGCCCGCGCATGCTATCCCAAGTGGAATTGAAACTCGGACTCAGTGGCAACCGTAGCAGAAATTATCTCAACAATCTCGCATTCACCGAATTGAAAAAATACCTACCCGATGCCGCGGTGGAGGAACTGAAAAAACTCTACGAAAAACACACCGCGTTGGTAGAGCAACAATCCAAGTCCGCTCCCTGATGACGGCGGATTCATCCCGCAACTCGGTTTGTTTTTCATGCAGAGCATATTCTATCATTGTTACCAATGGACCACGGCGGCGAAGTTTTGGATTTTCCGTCGCATTCTGCCTGCCGGTTGGGGCATTCTGATTGCGTCAGTGATTTCGGCTACGATGCTGATGGGAAGTCCGCTGATGCCACTCTATCAGATGTTTGCGCTTCTGTTCGGCCTTTGCACGGTGGCTTTGATTTGGGCCTGGGCGCGTCGTTCGCGGCTCTCGGCAAAACGTGAACTGCCTCCTCATGCCGCTGCGGGGCAGGAGTTACGTTATATCGTTCAGATCCAGAATCGCGGCGGAACTCTGCGTCACTGGGCGTTATGGGAAACACCGCCGGATCCGCGGCCATCGCTACCCACTTTTCTCCGTAGCCGCGAGCCCGGCGAGAATCTACGCAATGGCTTCGACCGGTTTTTCGCATTCAATCGCTGGCAATGGTTGATGGAAAAAGGCACTCTCTTTCGCGGTGGACGCAGCACCTCCACTCCTGCCTGCGAGATAAATCAGCATTGCCGCGTGACCATCGCACTGACTCCCCAAAAACGCGGCTGCATTCTGCTGGAAGATGTGCGCGTGCTCCTGCCCGATCCTTTTTCGTTCTTCCAACGCGCCAGTCGTGTCAAGAGTTCACCGGATCAACTCGTTGTTCTGCCCCGCCGCTACCGGTTGCCACCGTTCCATCTTCCCGGTTCCGCCCACTATCATGCCGGAGACGACGTGGCTTCGCGTCAAAAAGGGACTAGCGGTGAATTCACCGCCCTGCGCGAATACCGCACCGGTGATCCACCGCGCATGATTCACTGGAAATCCTGGGCCAAACAGGGCCGACCTATCGTCAAGGAGGTTGAGGACGTGGTTTTTCCCCGCTACGCCCTCGTGCTGGATACATTTGCACCCGGTTATGAGACCGAATTCGAAGAAGCCGTCTCAGTGGCGGCATCCTTTGTGGCGGAGATCGACACCGAGGAAGTGATGCTGGATCTGATGTTTCTCGGTGACAACGAACAAGTCATCACGGCAGGCCGGGGCTTGGCGGATTCGATGAAACTGTTAGAATCTCTCTCTTCGGTGAACGTATCACCCGTGGAAAATTTTGAAGGATTGAGTCGGCTTATTGCCCGTCACAGTGGAGATCTCAGTGCCTGCATTTGCGTTTTCACCGGCTGGTCGGAGACCCGTGCTGCGTTTCTGCGTTCGCTTGACGCGCTCGGGCTGACGAGTATTTCCCTGGCGGTCGTGACGCCCGCATCGACTCTCCCTAGTCGAGTGCATTCCTTGCGTGCCAGCCGCGTGCAAGAGGACTTGATGAAATGGAGGGGATGAAGTGATCAAAAGAACTTCCCATTTTGCTCTGGTAGGGCCATGAAAATCATGGTAATTTTTGGATCATTATGAAAATTCTTAGAACGATACTTCAGTGGGCCGTCATGAGTATCACCGTTGCGAGCGGACTGAACATGACTGCCTCAGAACCGATTGTCATGCCCACTGACATACCACCAGTCATTGCGATGGCTGCGGTGAGCGATGCAGGAAAAGAGGATCTGAATTCAACATGGAAAATCAGGCTATCCCTGCCGAAAGTCAGGTGGCAAGTGGTTGGTGAGGTGATACCGAAGAGTCAATGGCCAGAGCTGAAGTCGGAGGTGTTGACAACGATCATGACACTTGAGATGGGCGGGCCGTCCGCGCTGGCGGAATCCCGAATCCTCGACATGAAAGGCAATGATCTTACGCGTGATCAAGTGGTGAAGAGATTATCAAAGGAGACGGCTGTGTTGGTTTCTGTTTCAGGCCGTGTCCCGGAAGCTTATTATTTGCAGTTAACAAATCCCGATACCCTGATGGTGATCCTTGGACCGCGAGACGGAGTTCCGGTTCCGGAATTGTTACCCAAGGAAAAAAGTCTTCCCTCGCAGAAAGAAAAATCTTCTCGCAACTAAACTTAACGAAATCGATCGGTTACCTCAGGGCATCATTTTATCCTGAAATCGACTTTCCCCACAACCGATCACCGTTCATCGATCGGCGTGACCGCGCTAAGTTCTTGCGGGCCGGTATAAAGAGTCAATGGACGATAAAGTCGGTTGTCTCGCAATTGTTCCAAAACTTGTGCGGTCCAGCCCGACATACGGGCGATCGCGAAAATCGGTGTGAACAAATCGGTGGGGATATTCAGCGAATGGTAGACGGTGGCGGAGTAAAAATCGACATTGGCATTGAGACCCTTGCGCTCGCGCATGATCTCGGCAATGCGCTCGGACATTTGAATCCACTTTGGCTCGCCGAGTTCCTGGGTGAGTTCGATCGCCAAACGACGAAGATGAGGTGCGCGGGGATCGAGCACTTTGTAGACGCGATGTCCAATGCCCATGATCTTTTCCTTGCGCGCCAGTTTCCCTTCCACGAAGGCATCGACGTTTTCCAAGCTACCGATTTTCTCCAACATATGGATTACGCCCTCATTGGCACCACCATGAAGCGGGCCTTTGAGCGTGCCGATGGCGGAAGTCATGGCCGAATAAAAATCCGACAGAGTCGCGACCGTGACGCGCGCGGAGAACGTTGATGCATTCATGCCGTGGTCGGCGTGCAAGGTGTAGGCGACGTCGAGAATTTTTGTTGCGCGTTCGCTCGGTGCTTCGCCATTGATTAAATAGAGGAAGTGAGCCGCTTCGGAAAGGTCCGTACGGATCGGAGGCAGTTCCAGTCCTTGGCGGAAACGATGAAATGCCGCCACGATGATAGGAGTCTTGGCTACCAGTGAAATCGCGATTGCGGCATTTGCAGCCATGTCTGGCTCACCAATCGTCGCGCGTTTGTCAAAAATACCGAGGATCGAAACACCCGTGCGCACCACATCCATGGGATTGCTGTCTTTCGGCAAGGCTTTCAGAAAATCGAGCAGCTCCTGAGGCAGAGAGCGCTGGGCACGCAGTTCCGCCTCCATCGTAGCAAGTTCTGCACGATTGGGCAAACGACCATGATGCAATAGATACGTGACCTCTTCAAAAGTGCAGTGCGCCACCAATTCATCGATGCTGTAGCCGAGGTAACTCAAGCGTCCCTCCGCGCCTTCTACATTCGATAGTGCGGATTCATTGGCGATCACTCCTTCAAGGCCTTTTGCGTACGTTGTCATGGTGCTGATGTTTGAACGGCGTTAAGAAAGCGTTTGGGGGGCATGTGCGCAAGGGAGAAACATCAAAAAACAGCAAAAAAGCGATCGGTTGCCAATTTGCTGCATTTCTGCAAGATTTCTCCCGCATGCATATCCCACTCACCGTTGTTTTGGAAACTTCTACGTCGCAAGGCAGTGTGGGGCTGTGGAGCGGTTCTTGGGAGGAAGCGACTTTTTACAGCGAACGCAGCCACAATTGCGCCGTGTTCGCTCCTTTGCAGCATCTGTTGGATACCGTTCAAGGCAAAAGTATTGATACCATTCTCGTAGGGACAGGTCCCGGTAGCTATAGTGGAACCCGTGTGGGAATCGCTGTTGCCCAAGGTCTCGCCATTGCTCATTCCGCAAAGCTGATTGGTTTGCCCTCGATTCTTGCGACCCCGATGGCGCGCACGGAGCCGCGATGCCGCGCCATCGGCGATGCCCGACGTGGCGATTGGTGGTGGTATGAAATTCATCAGGGTAGCTGCTCCGTTTCTCCCCAAATGGGAAGCCAGCAAGAACTGCTTCACACCCTGACGGATGACGTCTCCGCCTTTTCATTAGACCCGATTCCCCATGATGTGTTGGGCCTCACGGTAACGAGAGAAATTCCCAGTGCAGCTTTGCTCTGGCAGGCTTGGCAATCATTGAGCGCCGAACAGCGAGACCTGTGGTCGAAACAAGTGGTGCAACCCGTTTACCTTAAGCCGCCACACGTTACTCAAGCCAAACCCGGGCATCCCTTGCTGCGGGGAAAATGATCCTCCGCAATCGTCGGCAGATGTTCAAGGCATGGGCACGATTTTCCAGGAGTCCGCCTGGGTGAAATCTCTCGCCGCAAAGCACCAGATCACGGCTTTTTTTTCCGTAAGATAAGTCGCGTCTTTCCGTGCCTTACGATAAAGATTGATGCGTGCCGCTGTGGCACCGCTACCACGTACGGCAATCACATCCGGCATGAAACCTAACGCTGCGCCCACGTGATCCGGTAAACCTCCCCCCTGGGCCTGCATATCGCCGCCAGCGTGGAAAATCAGGCAGTGACTGTCACCTAACAATAGCACCGGCGAGCGGGGATCCACGGCAGGTGGAGTTTTGACCTCGGCGGATGTCTGCACCGGAGTGAAAGCCAGGGTTTCCGTCGTGCCAGCTGGAGCGAGGTCGCCTTGGATCGTGATGTTGACCGCAGTGGAAGGCACGGGCGCCAACTGGTTTGCCGGAGCTGATAGAGCCGGCAGATCCTTGCGCAAGTGCTCGACAATCGTTTTGGCAATCATGGCACTGGTGGCGGGAGTGTAGTGGGAATCCGTGCGGCAGTAGACCGGATCACCAGCGTCTCCGGCTTTGGCGGCGGCTTGCACGAGCATGTCGCGGGTTTCGATGACCGAAACTCCACTCTCTTTCAGACTTTTGATGAAGGCATCGGTCACTTTTCCGTATCCTTTGGCTGCGGCCGCATGATCGGCAGAGACGAGATGATCCATGCGCACCAGGGATTTCTCCGGCACGGGAAGTAGGTAAAGTTTGATGCCCTTGGCGGCCAGTGTTTCGTGAAACGCCTTGATCGCGGGGAGGGGATTGGCATCACCCGTGAGCTTCGAAGGGGAAGCCTCCGATCGAAGATGATTCAATTCCGCTGGCAAAAAATACCATCCAGAAGGTGTTTTGATGCCGACCGACGACGAATCCGTGGCAGTGGGAAGTGGGGGTAATGGATCACCACAACTCACACGAGCGATGGCCATCAAAAAAATGACTAAAGAAAAACGAAGCATAAAACTGTGTTGGGAATGTGAGAGATACGCAAAACATCAAACGATCATTCAACGGGTGTGAAACTTTCCCACCAGTTGACTGGCTCGAGGGAGAGATCATCATCAAATTCTGCTCTTTCGTGACGGCCGAATTCCGCTTCCGCCGATAACCATGAGCGGAGCTTCACTTTGATCCTCTGACCTTGACGTAACGAGGCGAGAGCGGTGTTTTTTTTATCCTGCATCACCAGTCCATATGCCAGCGCCCTTTTCGCTGGGGCAGGGCTTCCACCAGGCATTTCCAGTGAGTCGAGCACGACATGGGTAACGTAATCTTTGTAAACACTGGTGTTTGGATTTGGGACCGTGCCGATTGTTGCAATGGTAGCGATGATTTCTATCGTTTCGTCATCGGCCACTTCAAGAAACTCATCCGTTTTCGTTTCCACGGGCGGCGTCGCCTTGCAGGAAATCACGGGCCAGATGCCCTCGGTGATTTGAGAGGCTGCGAATTCCCAGACTACTACTTTTTTCCCTTCGAGTCGGTTCTGTCCGGCGTTTAGATCGCGTGCCAGCATCGAGCGTGTGGCATGGGCTCCATCGCCATTGCGCAGGATCGCATCGACTGGCTGCATCAGCGCTGCTCCCAGATGCTCGGTAAACCCGGCATCCTCGCCCCATCCCATGCCCGCCATGCTGAAGATGTTGCAAAAACTATCACCCAGCACCAGCACTGGAGCATGGCGATCCGGCAACCATTTGGAACCATCGGACTTTCGCACCACGGAGATTTGCGTTGTTTCCTCCCACGTTTTGCTCACTTGCTCGGGGAGTCGCAGCATGCGCAGCAAATCGCCGGCATTGCGGGCGTTCGTCGATGTTTCCTGAGCTGCTACCATTCCCTTCGCGACGAGCTGTTGATCGAGCAAATACGATGCCACACCGGATGCCACGCGTTTCATGCCCACCGGATTCCAGTGGCTGTCTGTTTTCAAATACGTGCCGTCACGATGATCCGCTTTGGCTTCACTCAAGGCTTTTGCGGAGTCGAAAACCACCACTCCCCCTGCTTCCAGAGTTTGTTTCCATCGTTCGTAGGCGAGAGGATGAATCGTGGTGGACGTCGCATCACGACCGGCGCCGAAATGCTCGGGATGAATCGCCATCTTGGGCCACGCGGGAACGATTACCAGTGGAATGCCGCGTTCGCGCAGGTCTTGGGCAAACGCAAGAATCGCCTTGGCGGAGGCATCGTAACCCGAATCAGGGGATTTCACGACATCGGGCTTGGTCAGAAAACGGAATGAGGGCCGATAATAAAGCCATCCCTCGCGCCCGACCATCACCTCGCCCACTCCTTCGCCCGCCATCAACAGAGTCGACTGCACCCAGGGTTGCAACGCCTGCGAAAATGGCGACTCCTTGCTGACATGGTCTTCCGTGCGTTTGATCCAATCGAGCGCCAGGCGATTTTGATCCAGCACTGAGCGGATCGCTGGAGATACTGTCCATGCATTTGCAGTCGTTTCGCTTGCTGGTGTCGAAGCTGGGGGAATGTTGAAAAACAAACGCAGATCGGCAATTCCTATGCCCATGATCATCAACAGAAACACCGCGATGACACACCAGGCGTGTGTGGGCTTGATCACCGTGAGGGCAATTTCCTCCACGGCCATTTTTTCCGACTTGCCCATCACGGCGGCCGGGGAAACGGGAGGGGTTGGAAGCGCATCACTCATGTTGTTAGAAGATAAAATAAATGAACGGATTGTAGCTCTGGCTGGAGAGCATCGCCGCACCGCTCACCAACAGCAATAGCACGGTGCACAGCTTCCACAGTGGCAGCTCGCGGGTGAACTGCCATGAAGGAATACCGCAAAACGCAATCCAACCCGCCAACAGCATGCTGCCCTGCAGATAGGGCGATGCAATCGCCGCGCCGGTGAGAGTCGTGAAGGAATTTGCCGCGGTCATGGCAGGCAGCAAATCCTGATAAAATGCGATGGTCGTTGTTAGATCCGGCGCACGGAAGGGCACCCACAACAACGATACTCCGAGGAAGGTCAGCGGCCAACGCACCCAATCGGGCGGTGCGGCCCAGCCCCGGCGGTTCCAGAATCGCTCCAGCACCAACCACAGTCCATGACCACCGCCCCACAGCACAAAGTTCCAACTCGCGCCATGCCACAAGCCTCCCAGCAACATCACGGTCATCAGATTCAGGTATGTCCGCACCGGGCCTCGGCGATTTCCTCCCAGCGGAATGTAGAGGTAATCACGCAACCATGTCGATAGACTGATGTGCCAGCGCTGCCAGAATTCCGTCACACTCAGTGAGCGATAGGGAGAATCAAAATTTTTGATGAACACGAATCCTAGCATCAAGCCCAAGCCCACTGCCATGTCCGAGTAGGCACTGAAGTCGAAATAAATCTGCATGGCATAGGAAAACATCCCGCTCCAGGCATCGGTAGAAGAGCGGTTCACACTCTCATATACTGTGTCCGCGATCCTACCGCAGGGATTGGCCAACCATACTTTTTTGGCGAGACCCAGTCCGAAAAAAGCGATGCCGCGCGCAAACTTCTCCGCGGTATGCGAGCGTTCATGCAATTGATCCGCCACGTCCTGATAGCGGATAATGGGACCGGCGACGAGCTGGGGAAACAGTGCGATGTAGCAGGCGAAGTCGGGAAAACTACGGAGAGCACGCGCATGACCTCGATAGACATCGATGCTGTAACTCATCGATTGAAAAGTATAAAAACTAATGCCCAGTGGTAGCACCACGTGAAGAAAATGCGTGGAACCCGCACCCTCCCAGCCGAGACTGGTGAACAGACGAGTGATGTTCTCAATACCGAAATTGTAATACTTGAAAAATCCGAGAAGTGATAGGTTGGAAATCATGCTGGCCCACAGCGCGACTCGCTGGGCACGATTGCGAGGACCACCTTCTTCTAACGCAACAAAATCCCCGCCATGCTGATTGCGCGGATCCGCACTTGCGATGGCCCGACCTGCGATGTAATCGATGATCGTGGAAACAAACATCAATAACACAAAAAGCGGGTTCGACCATCCGTAAAAAATGTAGCTCATCACCGTGAGAATCGGATGTCTTACGCAACGAGGACTCGCATAGTAAAGCAGCAGCACCAGCGGCAAAAAAACAAACAGGAAAAAGTGCGAACTAAAAACCATGGGATTGTTTACTTGATGCCATATCTGATGAAATGACGGTCGATCACGGGCAGGATCGGAGCGATCCACTGAGCCGCGCCTGCATCGTTGTAATGCACGCCATCGGATCCAGTGACTCCATTGACGTATTTGGCCTGTGAGACGATGGTGCCGTAGTGATACTTGCGGTTGTTGGTGCGGATGATGCGAACCATTTCCTGCTCCACCCAGGCAGGAAATTTCGTCGAGTCAGGAGGCGTGATCCAGATCACCATGCGAACCGAGCTCCCTGGTTTGCGAAGAGCGCGGGCAAATTCATCGTAGATCGCCTCAAGCTTGGGTATGGCTTCGCGGCCTTCTTTGGCGAGCGTATCAAAATGATTGGTGCCGAGCTGGACGATCATCACTTCCGGCCGGTGTTTGGCAATGAGAGTCTGGATTTTGGGAGTCGCTACTGAAGCCGGTCTGCGACCCTTGCGATGGATTTCCAGTCTTCTGGTCTGCGGCGTGGTTTCCCGGTAACCGCATGGTGCGTAAAAAGTGTTCGTCTCCGCCAGCATGTGCTCGGGAGAGCAACCGCAGGCACCGTAAATATAGACCCGATGAGCCCCGAGGTTGGTTTGCAACCACTCTTGCATGCGGGTGCCAAATGGCCCCACCGTCAACGAATCTCCCACCACCATCACACGCGCGTTTTTGTTGAGTTGATCGCCAAATGCCGAGACACCTGTGAGCGAGCAGCCTACCAACCAAAAGCAGGCAACAACGGAAAACAGCTGCAAGAAATGAGGCATGACGGGAAAAGGAGATGTTGAAGATTTCATGGTGCGGGGATGTTCTCCAATGCGGTATTTTCCTGTTTCTTTGCATCGGGATGGCGATTTATGTCATCGACCAGCATGTAGGGAATTAAATCGGGATTTTCATTTTCCGGACTTCGGCGAGTGGTGGCCCACAGTGAGATTTCATCCAACTCCGCGATTTCCATTTCATACTCTTTGCCGATTTTGTAGCGCGATAAATCCTGCTCTTCTTTTTGGATGTAGGCTGGATGCCATAGGAGGAGTTGAGAATCTTCGTATGTTCCTGATTTGACTTCGAGAACATCGTAAAGGTATACCGCCAAATATTCGCCATAGGTGGTGAGATCTTGTTTTCGAGGGATCTTTGAGGTGGCGACAAGTTTGGCGCGGAGACGGACTGTTGCCGCGGGGGTTGGTGGTTCTTCCACCGGGATTGCCACGGGTGCGGTGACTAGCGCTTTTGCAGCAGCGACTGATACGAGAGAGGGGAGTTTTGGCACGTTAACCTTGGCAAGATCTTTGCAGATCAACCGGAATGAATCCCGGCCCCAGTCATGACTGGCCTGCCCCGAGAAATGCATGCGATCGCGGTCTTGGATCGGGTAGGGATAGTGGGTGATTTCACGGCTATCCACCATGACCGCGTATCCGTCGACATTCTCCTTGATGCTATCAAATAGGAAAGTCTGCACTTCGGTGGTCACATTTCCCGCCTGAGGTGGAGTCACCCAATACCATTTTTTCACACTGGGTGCGCTGGAAATCATCCATGTGACCAAGGGGGAAATGTGCGCCCTGATGACGGATCCTGATTTTTTGTCGATCACTTCTCCTTTGTTGAATAGATCAAAAAAGTTATTTCCGCTCTGAAAGACGATGATATCAGGTTGCAATTTGCTCACCAAGTCATCGATTTTGGGAATCGGGTGAGCATCGGGCTTGTGACCTTTTTTCATGCCATAAATGTCCCGGATTTCCACCCGCTCTCCCCCATCATTCTGAATTTCCAGAAAACCGCAGCGGGTTTTTGCTTGAGCGTATGGTCCCGTTTTTAACCAGGATAATGGATTCGTGCCGCAACAAATCACGGTATGTACCGCAGTCACTCCGGGGCAGGATCTCAAGCATTGATCCAAGGTATCGGCAAATCCACTCAGGGCCATCGAGTCACCCAAGATTAAAACCTTCATTCCTTTTTTGGAGGCTTTGCTGAGCGAAGTCGCATCCGCCAGTTGAGCGATTTCTGCTCCGGTTTGCGGTGGAATCACCACAGTCGCGCGGGGAGGGGTCGGTTGGTCCTTCGTCGCTTGATTTTTTTTGTCATTCGACGAAGTTTCCGCCTTGCTTACAAAAATAGTAACCAAGAATAAAAGTAGCTTAATGCACGGTGAAATCAATGACGTGTGCTGCATGGGAATGACATTCACAAGAGCCGGATTCTTAGCGGAATCAGAGCATTTCTGCAAAGGAAACATCGGGGAAAACGAGCGAGCGGAGTGTCTGGGTTGGCGTGTGATTCCCTCGACTCAGAGTTCGACCCGTGAAATCAGGGGAGGACATTTTCGCAAAAATCGTTTGGCCAGGGTTTCGAATTGTTCGGAGAGGTCTGTGAGTGCGATCGATAAATTTCCCTGTCTTCCGGGTTCCGCAAGCATGTCACGTTGCTGCAGTTCTTGTCGCAAATGCAGGGCGCAAGTGGTGGCGGAATCGACAATGCGCACACGATCTCCAATCATCTCCTGGAGCACAGGCACCAGTAAAGGATAGTGCGTACAAGCGAGCATCAGTGTGTCGATCTTCTGGTCGAGCAGCGGTTGGAGATAGGTTTCCAGCACTTGTCGTGTCGCCGGATGGTCCAACCAATTTTCTTCAATCAGCGGCACCAACAGAGGTGTGGCCTGCTCCATAATCACCATCCCTGTGCGACGCAGGGCCAGCGCCTGTTGGTAAGCGTGGGAGGCGATGGTTCCACGGGTAGCGATGATGCCCACCCGCTGCGCAAGAGGATCGGCGAGAACAGCCTCCACCCCCGCCTCGATCACTCCCACGATGGGGATCTGGTAGCGTTCTTGCAGCATCGGTAAGGCATGAGCCGTGGCGGTATTGCAGGCGACTACGATTGCTTTTACCTGTTGTTGTAGTAAATAGCGCACGTCTTCGTCCGAAAATCGGCGGATGGTTTCGGGAGATTTTGAGCCATAGGGCACACGAGCGGTGTCTCCCAAGTAAACGATGTCTTCTGCAGGCAACAGTTCCTGCACGGCACGCACGACGGTGAGGCCGCCCACTCCCGAATCAAAAATACCCAAGGCACTGTTGTTCACGCGCTTTGCTTACAGTAATCCCGTCATCCCGCCAAGCGGAATGAATCAGTGGAGATTGTCGCTGGAATCTCCTGTCATCGCTGTGCCCTGACCATGCCACAGATTTCTCTCAGGCGATTTTCGGCCTCTCCCTCGGGTTCCGCTGGGTCGTAACGCAGTTGGTTATGGAGGGATATGGCTTCGGCCAAAAGGTGGGCGTCTACAGATGAGTTCAATTGATTTACCCATTGGGAATAGGGCATGCCCAACGGGCGCGGTCCGATTTTTTTAACAAGCCATCGCTCGAGTTCCATCAAAGGAGTCATGCGTCGCTGCCAGGATTTGCTTGCTGTGATGCGGGGGCTACGCATCCGCGTTTGCCACAAACGATAGATCACCCACGCCGCGACGGCGGTTCCCAGCACGGATAGGGTCGTGATCACCATGGCTTTGTTTTCCGGTTGTGTGCGCCAGACAGTGAAGTTTTCCCGCAAACGCTGCCACGCATCCAGAAAATCGCGACGCCATCCACTCATGGCAATTTCCGACTGGATCCAGGAGGGTGGTGTGGTGTCGACATTGATCCAGCGCTTGGTCTCCGCATTCCACACCCGGCACCAGGCATGCGCATGGGTGCCGCGCAGCACATATTCGCTGGTTTTTGGATCGCGTTCCTGCACGGAGAAACCCACGCAATAGCGTGCGTTCTCGCCCGACTCCCGCAACAACAGTGTCGTCGCTGTGGCGAAATATTCACAGTGTCCGCTTTTCTCTTCTAACAAAAACTGTGCCAGCAAGCTGTCCTGTCCGGTCATGGTCCTGTAGCGGTGCGATTTCTGCTCGGATTGCCATTTTTCACTCAAGCGGCTTTGAATTCGTAGGTAAGTGGAGTAGCGGAAATTCCGATAAAAATATAAGCGTAGTGTGGCGATTTTTTCTTCGAGCGGCATAATCCGCAAACCGAGTTGGTCCACCACATCACGCATGACTTCGCGTTCCTGCCGGGGGATGTAGCGATCGATGGATTGTTCATCTTTGCCCTCTCGTTCAAAAGGCGCGCCGTCACGATCAAAACTTCCATCCCAGCGCACGACTCCCTCCACCACGGCATGACGCGGTGTGATGCGCACGGAGCCGATCGTATTGTATTCCAGTTCTTGCGCATTGACATAGAGCGAATACAGCGAACCTGGCAGTGGAAGTAGTGAGTCGGTCTTGACCGCTCCCACCATGCGGAAACGCGGCAAGTCCCCGCGATCTTCTTCACCAACGGATAGCTCGCCTGTGGTTCGGTAGAGTTTTTCATCGTCAGTCGCATTTTCGCCGCGACCCACCCGTCCCACGGCGGCCAATCCCTTGAAGTCCATTTCTTGGCTTGTGCCCTCTGGCGGCTCGTAGCGCCAATGACCACTGGGGAAATACTGATTGTAACTGGCCGTCATCAACAGATCGGGTATGGGACCATTTTCCTGCCACAGTCGCCAGAAAATTTCCGATGACTGTTTGATCTTTCCCACGTGACCAATGTTGGTATTGCTCCGATGCCACTGCGTGCTCTGCGATGATGAAAATCGGTCACCTCCACCCCGGTTCATGAGCAATTCATGAGCTCTCAATAATCCCCACTGGGTCGTGGCCGCCAGGCTCGCCATGAGAATCAAACCCGCCAATAAGCGACGTGTCTGGCGAGTGCGCAGTTGCGAGCAGGACCATAAGCACCACGCTGTCAAAAGCAGTAGCCCGACGAAAAAAAACGCATCGTAGGCATTTCGCCCAGCAGCGGAAAACAGCAGGGTCGTGACGAAATACACCGGAGTGAAGGGAATGCGCTGACTCACGGGATTCATGCCAAGTTCACGGTCCAAGGCCAATTTTTTCCTTGAGAAATAGGAGAATGTGTTCAGCGGGATCGTGTCTGCAAAGCCGTATGCCTGGGTGAATTGCACCGACATCATGAACAGGGGCATCCATGAGACAAATTCGCGCACGGTCTCCGGTTCCACACCGTTCATCCACAGCACGAAAGCTGTCAAGATCATAGCCGTGACCGACAATGACCAAGCCCGCACGTAGGCTTTTTCTCCAAAATTCCAACGCAGATGCAACCAATGCGGTCCCTCAAACAAAAAGGCCAGCGCCAGGCCGGCGATGGGCAATTCCACCATCCAGCCCCAGAAAATCAATGCCGCTCCTAACAACATGCGCGGAAATCGCAGGGAGGTTTCGAGGCAGGTTGTCGCGTGATTTTCCACAAACCTACTCTCTCACAAATCGACTTCAGAAGCAAGTATGGGAAAAGGTGCACCATTGACCGGACAGGGCATATGCATGAAAAATCACCGACAGGGATGACGCTCGACGGCCAGGAGCACAGCCATCATGGCTGTAGCATGGCATAGAACGGTTGATACGCCTATGATCCCTCTCATCGATCCATGAGTCACTCATCTTGGAGGAAAAGAACACGTGCTTGCCCTGATTCATCACATGGTTGACTTGCCGGTTGAGCCAGCGTTTGATCGGTCTAAGCCATGTTATCATCAGTCCGAGATTTTTGCCCCTTGCTTCCTGCTCTGGTGGAGGGAGTAACCTACGACCACCATTTGCTGGGTCGGCATGGCGCGGCGCGTGATGCGGCATTTTATGAGGATGCTCTGCGCTACGGTCAGGCGCTCTGGCATCAAGGTCACTCGGGTCGCGCATTGCTGGCGATCACGCGCGCGCTCTATTCCGACCTCGCCGCCGACGATCCGGTTCTTCAGTCATGGCCATTGCCCTATGCCGCGATCGCATGGATCATCCGCCATCATAACAGCGATGATTTTCCGGGTAATCCGCGACTGAGTTACCAGCATCAAGCCACTCGCCTCCGCGGTGAGCGTCGGGATCAGCGCTCAGCGCGCGCCTGGGCCGTTTGGAGCTTGGTTTGCGCAATTCGACCACATCTTGCTGGGGATTCTTCCTGTGAAGAGCTTTCGCTCAAGGAAATTGCAAATCTGTTAGAAAAACACGGTCACCCCGGTGAGGCGATTTTGTGGATGAAGGTGATGTTGCATTACTCCGACCATGAGCATAACAGTTCACCCACTCTCTGAATCCGCAGTTTTTTCCGAATTCGAAAGAGCAAAGCAAAAATGTTGAGCACGTCTCAATCGATTCGATGGGAAAGCAGTCATACCTCATGATATCAACATCAACTCCCTGCGTCTCTGCGCGAGTTTCCGAAGAAGCCAAGGAAATGGACAACTGATGATTCTGCGTGAAATGAGCTTTTATCCAACCGTTTACGATTCTTCCTGTGAAGAGCTTTCGCTCAAGGAAATTGCAAATCTGTTAGAAAAACACGGTCACCCCGGTGAGGCAACTTTGTGGATGAAGGTGATGTTGCATTACTCCGACCATGAGCATAACAGCTCACCCACTCTGTGAATCCGCAGTTTTTTTCGAAGTCGAAAAAGTAAAACAAACATGTTGAATACGTCTCAATCGATGCGATGGAAAAGACAGTCATACCTCATGACATCAACATCAACTCCCTGCGCCTCTGCGCGAGTCATGGATGGAGTCGAAAAAAGATTATTCCTTTTTTGCCGGTCAGACAATCTGCTCATCCCAACCCGCGCCCTACAAGGAAGCCCCAAAGATAGAACAACGACTGCTGTTATGGTGACTTCTCTTGGCAGCAACGACGAATGTATCAGGGATGAGGCAGGCCATCTTTCTGACATCGGACACGACGGAGGCGAAACCATTTTATCGTATTGAAGAGCCGTGGAATTCTGCCAATATACAGCCCCTCGGTGAGCGCGCGCTTCTTGTGCTCGCGTTGCATTTTACCACGATTGTTGCCATGCGCTTATTTTTCATCTCACTGCTCATAAGTGCCATGGGTTCTCTAGCCATGGCGAGTAGCCCAGATGCCGTGGTGACTTTTCAGGAAATCCACTACAATCCACCGCTGACGCAAGATGCAGAGTGGATCGAACTGCACAATCAAATGGCGGTGAACGTTGATTTGTCCGGTTGGCGTTTGACCAATGGGGTGAACTACACATTTCCCCAGGGAAGCATCATCGCGGGTGGGGGATATTTGATCGTCGCGAAACTTCCCAGCCATGCATCATGGAGCGGCTTTACAGGAATTCACGGGCCGTTTTCGGGAAATTTATCGAACATGGGCGAGACGATCGAACTCAAAAATCGCTCCGGTCGATTGATGGATCGGGTGAATTTTGGTGATAGTGGAGCGTGGCCGATGGCAGCGGATGGGCTGGGTGCGACACTCTCGAAAAAACGGCCCAGTCTTGCATCTGAACCGGCCGAGAGTTGGCGTGCAAGTTTACAAATGGGCGGCACGCCACAGCGGGTAAATTTTTTGTTTTCGACGGATCCTGTTGTCACCGCGGTAATCCAGCAGAACCAGAGCTGGAAATATTACGATGCGGTTGCAGCCCCTGCGGCTGGTTGGCAGCAGGCATCATATGACGATACAGCCTGGGGCACGGGAAATGGAGCATTTGGCTCTGCGGCGACTGCGCCTTTCCTCAGAGTGACCAGTCAACTCAGGTCACGTTATCGCGCGGGAGCCATCACAGGATTGGCTGACAATACCATCCTGACGACATGGACTGACACCCACACTGCGGATGGCAGTACGCAGTCACTGACGTATCTGGACGATCCGCGATTTGAAACGAATTCGACTCCCTCGGGCCAACCTACGGTGAGTTTTGATGGGAATGATGCGCATGTTGCAAGTATCACTCCGGGGATTTCTCCCGGCTCGGGATTTGCTTATTTTCTCGTTTGCAAAGCATCAGCGGCGATGACCAACGGGCAGGTCAGCGACGGAAGCGGGGCATACATATTAGATCGTGTGCCTACCGTAAGTGCGCCCCTGGCATCGCTCAAGGTGGTGAATGGTCGTTATGGCTTTCAACGGCGCTATGACAACAATACAGGCTTGGGCGGGACCGTTTCCACGAGCACGATCTCGACGACTTCTTATCAAATCGTCACGATGCGGCGTAATCCAGCTTTGGCAAGATTTGAGATATGGGTCAACGGCGTGATGGAAGGTAGCGTGGCAGATACAGGTGAGAATCTCACTCCTCAGCCCATCGTGTTAGGAAATCATGCAAATCGATCCACCCTGGGATTCAAGGGCGACATCGCGGAACTGCTGATCTACAATGACGCGCTGTCTACGACTGACTTCCAGGCAGTAGGCAGTTATCTAGAGGCAAGGTATGGTCTAACGACTTCTTTTCCTAACACCACATTGAATACCACGCTGGCAGCTACGGCATCCACGGCGTATTTCCGCAAGGGCTTTACCTTTCGTGGAGATGCGTCACGCACGACGCTGAAACTTCAGCATACGCTGAGTGATGGTGCGGTTTTTTATTTGAATGGTCAGGAAATTTCACGTGCCAATATGGCGGCGGGCACGGTCACACACAGCACGAGCGCGTTGTCCGATGTCGTCACGCCTCAGCCGAGTGGCGAGATCTCCCTTCCCGCCACGGCATTGGTGCAGGGGAATAATGTGTTAGCTGTATCATTGCATACGGGAGCGGCGGATAATACCGGCTTCTTCGATGCGGCGCTGACGAGCCACGAAATCCCTGAAGACTCGGATGCAAGTCCTGCGTTCCTGCTGAATGAAATCGCTGCTGATACCGCTGGTGATTTTTTTGTTGAACTCGTCAATCCGAATGGAATTGCACAGAGCACAGCAGGGTATAGCATCGAAGTCCAGGGTCTAACGACAAACATCTATCCATTACCCACGACCTCAGTGGCGGCTGGTGGATATGTCCATTACACGACGGCGCAACTCGGTTTCAGCGTGCTGGACGGCGATAAGGTGGCACTGCGCAAGCCGGATGGCAGCATCGCTGATGCGCGGACCATCGACAATGAATTGCGTGGGCTTTCCACAGCATGGCCCGGCCAATGGCTCCGCCCCAGCGCTCCGACACCGGGCAGTGCGAATCAGTTCTTTTTGAACAGCGATATTGTCATCAATGAAATCTGCTACCAACCGCCATCCGTGAGCGTGGGGAGCGATGCCAAGCAATGGATCGAGCTCCATCATCGTGGAAATGTGGCGATCGATATTGGCGGTTGGGCATTTTCCAACGGAATCAGCTTCACCTTTCCGGCGAACACCATCATGCAGCCCGGTTCGTATTTGCTCGTGGCGCACACACCGGGGAATTTTACCGCCGCGCCGGGCGTGACAGTATTCGGACCATGGTCAGGAAGCCTATCAGAAAATGGTGAAAAAATCACCCTCACGGATGCGGCAGGGAATCCCGTTGATGAAGTGGATTATCTCGATGGGGGCGCCTGGTCCGATCTCGCCGATGGTGCGGGCTCATCGTTAGAACTGCGTGACCCAGATGCTGATAATGCAGATCCCTCGTCATGGGCTGCCAGTGATGAAAATGCCAAGCGCACGTGGCAAACCTACAGCTATCGAATGACTGCCGCCGCCAGCAGTGTGGGACCGGATGCGCAGTGGAAAGAATTGATTTTTGGATTGTTGGATCGTGGGGAAGTATTGATCGATGACATTTCCGTGGTTGAAAATCCTGATGGTGCCGCGACGCAGATGATCACCAACGGCAACTTCCAAAATGGCACCACTGGATGGCGGTTTTTGGGGAATCACCGTCATGCATCGATCGTGAATGATCCACAAAATGCCGGGAACCAGGTTCTTTTCCTCAGTGCACGCGGAGCGACCGAGCACATGCACAATCATGTGGAAACAACCCTGGCCTCAGGCCGTGCGGTGACGAATGGACTGGTTTATGAAATTTCCTATCGCGCACGTTGGCTCAATGGGATCAACCGTTTGAACACGCGGTTGTATTTTAACCGCTGCGCGAAAACTACCGAACTCACACGAACAGATGAGCCGGGAACACCTGGTGCTGTGAACTCCACGATGCAAAGCAACATTGGACCCGCGCTTTCACGGATGACACACAGCCCTGTCGTGCCTGCGGCAAATCAAGCCGTTACCATTTCAGTCGCCGCCGCTGATCCCGATGGCGTCGCCGCACTCACCCTCCACTACGCGGTGAACGGTGGCAGTTTTTCCAGCACGGCGATGTCGTTGAATGGCACCGGCCTTTATGTGGCGACCATCCCCGCACAACCGGCTTCTTCGATTGTGCGCTTTTATATTTCCGCGACCGATAGCGCCACACCCGCGGCAACCTCATTTTTTCCCGCCACCGGTGCTTCCTCACACGCGCTTTACCAGGTCAATGATGACCTCGCCTCGACAAATGGTTTGCACAATTTGCGGATCATCATGGCACCCGCTGATGAAGAGCTTCTCTATCAAACCAACAATCTCATGAGCAACGAGCGTCTCGGTTGCACGGTGATTTATGATGAAAAAGAAATATACTACAACGTTGGCGTTCGTCTGAAAAGCAGCCAACGCGGCAGGCCACAAGCCGCACGAGTGGGGTTCAATCTCGGCTTTCATGCCGGGCAGCTATTTCGCGGTGTGCATAAAACGGTGTCCATCGACCGTTCAGAAGGCCAGAACACCGGTGCCCGTGAGATTCTGTTTGATCACATGATGTATGCTGATGGCGGCATACCTGCGGAATACAACGATCTCTGCAAAGTCATAGCGCCTGACCCAGCTCATACCAGCACGGCGATCCTCCAGCTTGCTCGCTTTGGAGATGTTTTTCTCGAATCACAATTCGATAACGGCGGAGCCGGCACCAGCTATGAGTATGAACTCATCTACTACCCGACCACTGTCGATGCCAATGGCTTTAAAGTGCCATCACCTGATCTAGTCGTGGGCACTGACATCACCAATCTCGGTAATGATAAAGAAAATTATCGTTGGAATTTTTTGATCGAGAATAATGAAGATGTGGACGACTACTCGCAAGTCATCAAGTTGGGCCAGCACCTCAGCAAGACTGATGCAGCATTCGCGGCGGGTCTGGAAAATGTGATCGATGTCGAACAATGGCTCTGCGCACTCGCGTATTCGTGCGCCACCGGGGCAGGGGACTCGTTCTACGCAAACGCCAACCACAATGGCATCTTCTACGCACGCCCCGATGGCAGAATGTTGTACTTTCCCCATGATCTGGATTATTCCTTCAACGCGACGCGCAGCATCTTTGAAAACAGCGAGCTTGTGAAAATCATCGCACAGCCAAAATACAAACGCATGTATCTGGGTAAACTCCATGCGCTGTGCAGCACGATCTACAATCAATCCTACATGACCACGTGGGCCAATCACTACGGATCGTTCCTGCCAGCGGAAAATTTCACCTCGCACTTGAACTATATCAACACCCGATCGAACTATATTCTCGGTGCTATCACCACTGATGTGCCTGCTGTCGCCTTTGCAATCACGACCAATGGGGGCGCAAATTTTTCCACGGCACTCAGCCCTGTTACCCTGGCTGGGCAAGGCTGGGTCGATGTGAAAAACATCCGCATCGCTGGTGCTGCCATACCACTCGAAGTGACATGGACGAGCATCAATACTTGGGAAGTGGATGTGCCGCTGGCGATAGGCCTGAATGCCATTTCGTTAGAAGCGATCAATGATGCAGGGCAAGTTGTAGGCACAGACTCTATCAGTGTGACACATACGGGAGCCATCGTGTTACCCAGCGCCAGCAATCTGGTGGTGTCTGAGATTTATTACAATCCGCCCGGTTCTGTCGAGACCACCGAGTATGTGGAGTTGATGAACATCTCTCCGAATAGCACGCTGGATCTTAGCAATGTGAGTTTTACGTTGGGGATTTCCTTCACCATTCCCGGCGGCACATTGTTAGGGCCGGGCAGTCGCATTGCGATCGCCAAAGACCTTGCCGCATTTGGCGCGGCATTCGGTACAGGCATGAGAGTAATCGGGCCGTATCCTGATCAGCTCGACAACGCGGGCGAAGTCATCGAGCTACGGCGCGCGGATGGGTCATTGTTGCTCAGTATGGCCTACGACGACATCCAACCATGGCCTACGATCGCTGATGGTGATGGTTTTTCGCTGGTGTTGGTGGCCCCCTATTCGTTACCGGACTTGAGTCATCCTTTGAGCTGGAGGGCCAGTGCCCTGAACAACGGAGGTACACCGGGAGCGGACGATGCTGTCTCTTACGCTACTTGGAAAACGGCCAACGGAAACCATGCGGATGAAGCGGACATCGATGGCGATTCTCTAACAACGGCGATGGAGTATTTCACCGGTGGCAATCCACAAGTCGCCGAGCAAACACTGCTTCCTACTTATGTCAGAGAGCCTGACGGTAAGGTGCTTCTGTCCATCACCCGTAGCGTGCAGGCACAACACGCCGCGTTGTATCCGGAAGGCACGAACGATTTGGCCGGTTGGACACCTGCGAATTTCAGCCTGATTTCGAACAACAGGCTGACAACTCCGGCAGGAGTAGACCGGTTGACCTTCCGCATCACACCACCGCCGAATGCGATGAAGTATTTCATGCGCTTTCGTTTTCAACCGTAGACTCGAATCAACCTTGTTTGGCCGTGTCGATGGTTTGCCAAAAATCATGGCCGGAATTTATCCCCAAGTGATCGAGTGATGCTTTCTTGCCTGGAACTTGATCGTGGAAAACGAAACGCAGAGAAGATGGCATCTCTGCGTTTTGTGAGGATTCCACTACCATTTTCCACCAAATCTTTTTGGCAAAATGTCTGCGAAAAATGATCAATTGTGAATCACAGATCAAAGATCGTAGATATCGGCCATGCGGATCAGTTCACATACAAATTTTCCGAAAGTCCTGCTTATTTTTTGCCAAGCAAGAACGCCAGAAGATCCTTGAGTTCGTCTTCGCTCAGTCGATTGATCAAGGCCGGTGGCATCGGCGAAGTCGTGGAAGGCTTGATGGCTTTCACATCCGCCCTGGCGATCTCCGAAGTTTGCTGCATGTCAAATGGGTTCGCAGCGATGATGAGCTTTCCGTCTTTTTCATCCAGCACTTTTGCGACAACAGTAGAACCATCGTTTTTCTCGATGGATGAAACGGCGTATTGATCCGAGACGACTTTGCTCGGTTCAATGATTGCCTCGGCGATATCGCGTGCTGAGAAACGTCCGCCCAAGGCATTGAGCTGGGGACCTGCAACACCACCTTCGTTGCCGATTACGTGGCATGCGGCGCAGAGGCAAGCCTGGAACATGTTTTTGCCATTTTCGAGATTGCGTCCATCGAGTCCGGCAGCTGCGACTTTTTCCACATCTGCCACTGTCCAATTACGTCCCGGCCCTTTGATTTCCGGAAGATTGGCGAACATATCGGCGTTTTTCAATTGCTTGTCTTTACCGAAGCGCTGACGCTCTTCTTCCGTGGCATTGGTGAGAGCATCGTTACGACTCGCATTAAGATAACCGATGTAGGAATTGCCACCACTGCGTTTGGCAGCTTCACCCAACCAGGAGAAGTAACGCTCGCGTTCCCCGTTTTGCCAAGGTCCTTTGACCTGGCGCAGGCAGTAGGCGTAGAAGGTGTTTTGCAGCGGCGGGAATTTGGCTAACAGCTTTTTCACGTTGCTGCCGTAGCGCTCGTTGCGGGTCGCCAGTTCTGCCCAGTCAGGAATGACGGAGGGTTTGGCCTGATCCATTTGATCGAGTGTGCGTGCCACGATCCCCGGTGCTTGGAGATAGCTGAGCAGACGACAAAGCTCTCGGTTCAGATCATCACTCTGCGCGGGGAACTTCGCATCGATTTTCTGGAGAATCCTAGTCCGCTCATCGGCCTGGAATTCACCGGTGCGCAGTGGCCACAGACCCGCCACACGCAGCCAGGTGATTTTCTGGATTTCGCTCAGTTTGTCCCAGCCGAGACGATCCAATGCAGAAAGACCAGCGGCACGATGCTCCTTGGCGTTCAAGCGTGCCAGTGCCATGCTGCCATGCAGAGCCCGCCAGGCGTTCGATTCCGCGCTGAGTCGGGCGATCCATTGCGCGGCAGGGATTTTTTCCAGAGCCACGCGCGCGGCATAGCGCATCGTCCGGTCTTCAGAACCGAGCTGTTGCCAGACTTCATCGAGTTTTGCCGCGTCACCCGTAAGAGTGATGTCCGCCAGCGCCCGACGCTGCTGGGCTTCTTTGCTGATGGCCAGAGGGGCTGCGGGTGCTGTTGATTCCTTGCCTGCGTAACTCACGCGCCACAGTGCCGATTTTGTGCGGCGTCCGCCTGTGGTAAAATACATGTGCCCATCCGCGCCGATGATGGCATCGGTCAGTGGCAGTCCTTCGCCCGCGACCAATTCCTCCGTCGTGGCTTTGTAGCCCGCGCCATCAGCTTGCAAATGAATGGCGTAGAGCGTCGCAAAAGTCCAGTCGAGCGCATAGATCGCGCGTTGGTATTTTTCAGGAAACTTCGCACCCTTGCCGGAGACGACACCCGTAGGGCAGCCGGGGCCGATGTCGACGACTGCGCCAAGGCTGTCCTCGTAATACGCCGGCCATTTGCCCGATCCATTGCGCCAGCCGAACTCGCTGCCGGGAATCGCGTGATTGATGCGGGTAGGACGATACCAAGGTGTGCCGAGATCCCATTCCATATCGGCATCATAAGCAAAAAGTTCTCCCTCGAGATTAAAACCAATGTCGTAGGTATTGCGGTATCCCATGCTCACCAATTCCCAATGTTTGCCATCGGGTGTGAAGCGTGCGATCCAGCCACCGGGGGCCATGCGGTCGCGGGCGTGACCACCGGGATCGGGTTGACGGGGAAGAAGTTGATCTTCCTGCCAAGTATTCAGTGGCATGCTTGCATCCATGGCAGCGAGGTCGGTATGATTTCCTGCCACGAAATAAATCCATTTGCCATCAGGCGAAGGCACCAGTGAGTGTGGTCCGTGCTCTCCTCTGCCTTTCATCTCCTTGAGCAGCACGGGTTGATCGAAAGTGCCGTCCTTGTTTTCATCGGTGAGGCGATAGACGCCCTCGGCAAAACCGACGGATTCGTTGACCGTGACATAGAGTGAACCTTGGAACCAAAGCAGGCCGTGAGCACCGGCGATCTGCGCATCGAGAGGTTTCACCTGTGTGGTTTGGTCGGGCTTTCCTGCCTCCGGTGCGCGGACATAGAACAACTTGCCGTATTGATCCGCGCAGATGAAATTGCCGTGATCGGCGAGAGTGATAGCCACCCAACTGCCTTGAGGAGAAGGCACATCATAGAGTTTTTCCAAGCGGAACCCCGATGCCACCTTGAACTTGCTGGTCATGTCTTCCGGCGTTGCGAGACCGGCTTGCGCGTCCGCAAGCACATCTCCCCAGGGACCACCGCCCATTTTTTCCAAGACAACCACTCGACTCCAAGACTTGCTGTTGAAATCGGGCGCCTCCCATCCGGCTACCGCGTTGGGGGAAAAGCTCCAGGTTTCATCGGTGTTGATGCGGATAATGCGCTTGTTTGGCATTTCCATCTGGAGTTGCAGCGCAAGTCCTGCTGAACCACCGTCATTCCCGGCTTCCACGGCGATGACGTTTTTGCCTCCGAGTTTGAGGTGTTTTTTGATGTCGTGTTTGGCGGCGTTCTGCCAATCGCGATGCTCGCCCAGCAATTTGCCATTGACCCAGATGCGGTGCCAGTTGTCAGCAGAGGATGATAGATTCGCCGACACCACTTGTGCCGGCACTTCAAAGTCTCTCCTGAAATACACTTGCTCCTTGCCACCGGGATTTTTGCTACTCCAAATCCATGACAAACCGGCAGCCTGCGACAAAGGCGCTGTCAAAAGTAAGACGTATGAGGCGAAAATATTTATGAAACGAATCATGGCGACATTACGAACAAAGCGCACGCATCTTTCATTTTCTGATTGTTATGACGAAATCCGTGCAGAGTGTCCCCATCACCACGCGAGCGTGCAAGCTGGCAAAAAACACGCACTTTTCCTTGCCATGGAGCGCAAATCAGTTCATAGGGCGCCCGTCGTTTCCGTAAGAACTGTCTTCGACTCCTACTTATTATGTCCATCAATATCCGCAACCTTGCCATCATCGCCCACGTTGACCATGGCAAAACCACTCTCGTCGACCAACTCCTTCAGGCGGGTGGAATTTACCGTGAAAACCAAGCTGTCGCCGAGCGCGCCATGGATTCGATGGATCTCGAAAAAGAGAAAGGTATTACGATCAAAGCGAAAAATACCGCTGTGCACTGGAAAGGCTTTACCGTAAATATCGTTGATACTCCGGGTCACGCCGACTTCGGTGCCGAGGTGGAGCGCGTGATGAAAATGGTGGATGGCGTGTTGCTTGTTGTCGATGCCTCTGGTGGTCCTCAGGCTCAAACCCGTTTCGTTCTGCGCAAAGCGCTGCAAGAAGGTCTTACCCCGATCGTGGTGGTGAACAAGGTTGACCGCCCACTTGCCACTCCGCTGAAAGTGCGCGATATGGTACTGGAACTGTTCCTCGATCTCGATGCCACGGAAGAGCAGTTCAATGCTCCGTTCCTTTATGGTTCTGCCCGTGACGGCTATTTCATGAACCACCCCGATGACGAGCGCAAGGATTGTGCGCCTCTGCTCGATAAGATCATTGAATACATCCCCGAGCCAAAGGCTGACCCCGAAGCCCCCTTTTCCATGCTCGTATCCAACATTGAATGGGACGATTATGTGGGCCGGGTTGCTGTCGGAAAAGTCCTCGGCGGTTCGGTGAAGAAAGGCGACAACGTCTGGTTGATCCGCAAGGATGGTAGCAAAGTCGCTTCAAAGGTGATGAAAACCTTCACCTATTCCGGCCTTGCCACACAGGATTCGGAAGGCTGCGGTGCCGGTGGTATCGTCGGCATTGCCGCGGGCATTGAAAACATTGATATTGGTGAGACGATCTCGGGCACACCCGATGCCGAGCCCCTGCCTTTCGTAGAAATCGACCCTCCGACCGTGCAGATGCAGTTCTCCATCAACGATGGTCCTCTCGCCGGCCGCGAGGGCAAGCACGTGACCTCTCGCGCCATCCGCGATCGCCTGATGCGCGAGCTGAAAACCAATATTTCGATCCAGGTTGAAGATACTGATACATCCGGTGTTTTTCTTGTTTCCGCGCGTGGTGCCATGCAAATTGCGGTGATTGTGGAAACCATGCGGCGTGAGGGCTTCGAAGTCTGCGTGTCCCGTCCTATGGTGATTTATCGTCGCGATGACAGCGGCAACTTGTTAGAGCCTTTCGAGACCCTCTACATCGAGGCTCCCGGCGATTACACGCAGGGAATTTTGAAATCCTTGGTGAACCGCAAGGGCATCATGGAAAACATGGAAACCGAGGCCAGTGGTCGCACGCTGATCCAAGCGGTGATCCCGACACGTGGTATCATTGGATTGGAAACGGAAGTCGTGAACCTTACGTCTGGTCACGGCATCATGTCGCACTTGTTCAAGGAATACGCTCCGCATGCGGGTGAGATCGTGACCCGCACCACGGGCACGCTGGTTTCCATGGATAATGGCGTTGCGACCACCTATTCATTGACCGCGCTCGAAGATCGCGGAACGTTGTTTGTTGGAGCTGGTGATGCGATTTACATCGGCATGCTGGTGGGAGAAAATCCACGTGTTGGTGACCTTCCCGTGAATCCGGTGAAGGAAAAACACCTTGATAACATGCGCTCTTCCGGCAAAGACAAGACCTCCAAACTTTCTCCGCCGTTGCGCTTTTCGTTGGAGCGCGCCATCGAATACATCGACTCCGATGAACTTGTGGAAGCCACTCCACAGAACATTCGCTTGCGCAAGCGCATCCTTGATCCGAACGAGCGCCGCCGCATCGAAAAAGGGCGTGCACCGCGCGGCGTTTGATGCAGAAGATTTTTTGAAAAAAAACTTGTCGTCAGGGAATACGGAGATTACAAATCCGTCCCCCTTCACGGGTTTTCTGATTAAGCCGGTTTAGCTCAGTTGGTAGAGCAGTTCATTTGTAATGATCAGGTCGTTGGTTCGAGTCCGACACCCGGCTCCAGAAAATACTTTGATTCTCTAGTGCCCAATTAAGGCCAGTTGGGATTGAATCTGCGGATCATCAATTTTTGATCACTCTTCACCCAATAAAAAAGCACCACGACCCTGGGATCGTGGTGCTATCATAGTAAAGCGAGTGTTTTTACTGCTGGGGAGCGGCTCCATCGCCACCGCGCTTGTCACCGCCGCGTTTGCCGTCACCACCTTTGTTTGGCGGACGATGGCTCTTGAACTCCTCAAGGCTCAATTCGTTGTTGGCGTCTTTGTCGATTTTTTTGAAAGCTTCATCTGCCTTCTCGGGATTTTGTTGAGCACGCGGGCTGTTTTTGAATTCCTCAAGGCTGACGGATCCGCTGCTGTCAGCGTCTAGTTTTTTGAAGATTTCTTCAGGCTTGGGATGACCTTTGCCGGGTTTTTTGGCACCTTTTTGGTCCTCTTGTGCGATGCTAAGCGAAGTGGCAAGAGCCAGCATGCTAATCATGGTCAGTGTTGTTTTCATAGTCGTTACTTGTGTTTGGTTTGGTTGTCTGTTGAGCGGGAGCCGATGGTCCATTCGCTACATCTGATAGAACTCCGAGATTTCGTGATAGTTTCGCGGATGATTGTTAAGAGTTTGTAAAGCTTGCCCTGGTTGACACTCCGGATGCTGAGGATCGACGTGTCGATCGGAACATGCCTCATGGCTGGACCTGAGTTTCTCCGGGATTTGGTCTGCGACAAACAGCAAATACTTGTTGAATGCTGTGGCGCGGAATGTCGCAATCCGTCTCAATGCGGAGCACACCCAGAGTCATGCCTCGAGTGTCCCGCGGAGTGACATCAATTTCGTAGTGCTTGCCTTTTTCGACGGTTCGTAATCGATGTGCATACTGATCGGAAGAGCAACCCACGGCCGTGACGTGGACAGGATGAGTGTGATTAATTCGTATGTGTATCGTTTTTGTGTCAGCATTGCCATCGATGGGCCATATCAGGGATTTGGGTTCGACTGCGACAATCATCGGGATGTGGAGACGCACCATCAGAGTGATCGAGGGTCGGCTGTCAGGGTCGTCTTCAAGAAAAACAAAAATCGCCTTTTCGACCTTGCCTGCGAGGTTGTTGAGATCGATCTTTACTTGGATTGTGCCAGTTTCACTAGGGGCATAAGTCAGTCGATCGTGGGCAATGCTCGTCGTCATACACGCACAACTTGCGCGGTATTTACGGATTGTTGATGGTTTGCCACCACGATTGCTGAAACGGAAAGTCGTGGTGACCGTTTTGGCATCGGCCGCCACTTGCAGTTCACTTAGCAAGGTATCAAATGCGATGCCATTCGCGTTCGCGTTCGCGAATCCGAATATCAACAACCCGATGAGTCGTGTGCAGCGAAGAATGATCACAATTGCATCAAGCCGCGGCGAATACGATCGTGAATGCATCTGCAGGCGAGCAATGAGAATCATGGTTTTTTCATCGGATTGTTGACCGTGTTTCGATTTTCAGGGTCACTGGCGCAAGCGAAGCGCAATGCGGTAGAATGTGCTAGGGGCGGTGGCTGCAGTCGTCGGTATGGTGGCGCGAAGTTGGTTGCCGCTCACGACCGAAACGGTGGCTCCCGTCACAGCAGAGAAAGTGCCATTGCCAAGAGATGACGATGCTTCGAGAACAAAAGTGAATTGTCCGTGATAAGCGGCCGGAAAATCGAAGTCGAGTATAAACGCGTGGCCCGGAGTGGTGGCGCGCTGGAACCTGGGTGATTGCGGTCCCAGTGCGACAGGAGGTCCGGCGGGTGATGCGCCGCTCCGTGGATCGATGCCATCGAGAAAATATTGGAGCAACTGGTAGCTGCTGCCGTGCGGTGTTGAGAATGGAAGTTGACCGGTTGAGCCAAAGAAAAATCGCTCCCAGTCGTCATCCAGTAGATTGCCATCGCTATCGCTGTCGGATGATGTCGGAGCGAATGTGAGCGAGGCCAGACTCACTTCCATCGTGTCCATGCCGTTCTCATCAGCAGTATCAGTAAATCCGGTGACCGAAAAACGTGTGCCGGGTCGGAGACCGAGTCCTTGTTCGAGATAGATTCGTTTGCCGAAGCGATCGAGTAATACAATCGATGAGGAGTCATTTGTTCGTCGATAGACACCTGCGGAAGGAGGCGACTCCAGAATTTCGATGGTCCACGATTGCGAAGGTCGGTATGCCGTTGCGATCGCACTGATCGCTTGATTGTAGGCATTGCGCGCGTCGTTGAGATTCGTCGTACCGACGGCGGCCTCGTAGCCTGTCAGCACGGTGCCGTTGCGAAGCAGGGCACGCAGCGCATCAAGCGGCATCGCGATTCCTTGGTTCGCATCAGAAGTGCTGGCGTGGCGGCTATAAATTTGATTTGCCGCGTTCGTCATGGAGGATTTTTTTGAGTTGGCGAGAGTCAGTGCGAGTCGAGCGTCAAAGCCTGCGGCGCGCAGAAGATCGGGGTCACTTGCTCCGAGCGAAGAAAGTGTGCGGTCGCTTTCGCGATCGGGGAAAAATGTGAAATGATCGAGAGCGGGAACAGGATTGGATGCAGGTCTCACGAGAGAGATTGCGCGGTGGACGATATCCTCGATGAGAATGGCTACTGCCGTATCGGCAGGTCGGATCAAGGTGCGGGAGCTGGCCAAAGGCGTTGTTGCTGCTGCCGCCTGTGCGGCAGTTACCCAGCCTGTGGCGTCTGAGGCGAGGCTCACTCCCGCAGGGGTGAAAACGGGGGAGAAAGCGACGGGTGCGGGTGATGGAAGAAACGCACGCAGCTCTCGTCCATTTCGCGTGCCGCTGGTGTTGTTGAAATAGAGCGGTGTGCTCAGGGCGACGAGTTGATCCGAGGCAACGGCGGTGTTGGAAGTCAGGATTGCGCCGCGCGTGCTACCATCGGGCAACGCTGCAGAGAAAGTCGCGACCGTCTCGCGGTCGAGCAATGACCCATCGGTAGCATAGGCCAGAATTTCTTCACCGTTTGCGATTTCCGTGCCGGAATGATTGCCTGCCGAGACTGCGATGCGAAAACTTGCACCAGTGGCGATATTTTTGGAAGTCCCCGCAGCCGGGCTGGATGCCGCGCTGGCGGGGTTGGTGCCACTCAGGACTTCATCCAGATCGGACCATCCATCCGCGTCGTGATCCGGACCTCCGAAAGCGTCGAGCCCGAAGTGCTGTTCGACGTAATCGGGGACCCCATCGCCATCGGAATCCTGATCCGCGAGATTGGCCGCGGAAAAGCTATAGATTCTTGATTCGATCGGTCCCATCACTCCTGTTGCAATGGACCGTAATGAAAACTGGAGTGAGCGGGAATAGCTGACAGGAATCGGGCCTGACCAGGGTATCCAAGGTCCTGAACCGGAGTCGCGCCAAAAGAGCTCCTGCCGCTCTGCATCATAGAGTGCGGTGACCTGGATGCTGCTACTGCAAGAACCTGATGGCGGGGCTATGCTCAACTCGGGGCTTAGCAGATCGCTGGTGCCGCCCAGAGCGGTAATACTCACACCAGCCTCGAGTTGGTTCGTCATCACATAACTGGTCCCTGTGGGGGCGCTGACGGTATGGTTTGCGGTAAATGACAATCCTCCCGAGGAAGATCCAAACGACTCGCGTTTGACGGTGGCAGGAAATGGTGCAGGGTAGGATAACGGTCGCGTCCAATCTGCTACAGCCTGAATGCCAATCAGTGATGCAGACTCATCAGCCGTGGGGTCAGCATTGAAAAAGAGCAGGCTGGCTGGCGACATCGCCGTGGTGCTGATCGATGGTAGCCCGCCTGATTCCTTCGGCACCCAGCCTGTGCCATCCCATAGAAAAGAACGAAACGAGGTACTCGTTCCTGCTGCCGTCGTTCCTTCGAGTCGTAGCAAACCGATTCCGGGCAAAGGAATCACCCCGGTAAGGGCGAGTCCCGCGCCGGGAGTAAACGATTGCGAAGTGGTAATGAGTGCCGTGCCTGCGCTATTGATGCGAAACCAATCTGCGCGGCTACCGTCCGCCGCGATCGCAACGAAACCATCGGTCAGAGGGCCGTAGCCACCGCCAAGCAGCGGGATGACGGTACCGATGGCTCTGGGAAATGTGACTGACGTTGAGGTGAAAGTACCCGCGCTTGCAATCGGTGAATTGACTTTGATAATCGCTGCCTCGTTGGTTCCCGGACGATGACCGAAAATGATGGAAATGCTCGCGGCTCCTGCCTCCGTTCGGACTCCGGGACAAAAGCGGTAGGCTCCGGTATGGCTTGTCTGGCTGTAGCGTTGCACGTTGGTTCCTGACCGAATCAGCACACCTGTCGACGTATTTGAACCGGTCGATGCACTATAAAATCCGCTGAAGGATGAAGGCGATGCGGGATTGGACAGGGGTTGCAGGCCGTTGTAGAGCAGTGCGTCCGAGGCGGATGCATTGAGGTTGGCAGTAGTCGCTGGATTGGAGTGTGTTTCCACCTTGCCAGCATTTGATCCATTTTGAGATGAGACCACCATCAACTCACTGGCTCCTCCGTTGACCGTCAGCGCAAGACCACTCGGGCCGATGCCTGATAGGTTGGGCATCACGCGTGCCAGCGCGACGGATGTGTCTATATTGACGAACATCACACGGTTCGCTTCGACCGATGTTACCGCTATCGCTTCGCCACTGGACGCTGGAACAGCGGCGCAAACAGCCGAGATGTTCGTGACTCCCGTGGCCACCGGTGTGCGCCATACCACTGCGCCACTCGGTTTCATATAAGCGGGCCGCACCGCACCTGTTGCGGCATCGACGAGTGTGAAAGCCTGTGGATCCGAACCATGCGGGATCAGCCACTCTGCGGCGAGCTTCGATACCGGCTTTGTCGCATGAGCGGATGCTGCAAATAGAACCGTTGAGAGAATCAATCGAATCTTCATGGGTGTAAGGATTGGAATATTAATGTTGGATAGGCTGCAGAGGAATGATGCGCTTGATCTCGCCACGCTCTTCAAATTGAACGATAAGATGTCGATATTTCGCTCCCTGGGTCACAGGAAGAGTATCCTTCACAAAAATCATACCAGTTGAATTAGTAAGATAATTGGGTCGGTTGGCAGAATTGAAAGGATAGTCAAGAGTCGGGGCGACGGTGTCAGTCCAGGTTCCCGAGTATGGCACTTGAATGCTGGTTTGTGAGTTCGAGACAAAAAGCAGAAAAGGATCGGAGACCTCGTAGCCTTTTTCTTTAGTACTATTGATGTAAATACCGGAAATGCGGTCAATCATCGGTGTGCATTGGACGAGGTTGGCACGCGCGCTGGGGAATCGCGTGCTAGGCACTTGGTAACGATAGACCATGAAGGGCATCAGGTTGGTCAATTGACTTGAGTCGCCTGACGATTCGCGTACTTTGAAAAGCCAGCTGTCAGGAGTGGTCGTTGTGTCCACAAGAGTGCTGCTTCGAATGCTGCTGCGCAGAATCGTCTGACGAGTCAGACCAATGAGGATGCCTGTGGGAAAGCCGTAGTCCAATGGCATTACGGTCGGCCACAGGGGACCTTCGCCGTAAGCATATGTCTCGATGGGACGACGATGTTCGAAGTCGCCTGGCATGGGTCGTGCGGGCCAAGGGATCACGGGTTGCGGTCCGGTTACCACAGGCTTCCAGCGAGCGGTGACGATGTTGCTGGCCGAGCCATGACTGCGTGGATATTCGCCCGGTCCACAGGCCCGCACGACGAAAAAGAGCGGTTTGTCGGTGGGTGCCGTAATTTCCATTCCGAATCCCGGACCACTGCCGATGGCTCCTCCCACACGCGGAGTTTGAAAGGCATAAAATTCCAAGTCTGGGCGCTCCGCTGACAGACCCGTGATCGCGGTAGTGTCGAGCACCTCGGATAGTCCCGTCAGACTGGGAATGCCACCACCATCTGCCGCACAGAGGATTTCAAAGCGATCGACTCCGACGGGATCGCAGAACCACTCGAGTTTTATGGTCACCCGGTCGGTAATCTCCGAGAGAATTTCAGCGTCCGATAGCATGGGGGTCGGAAGATCGGGGTTTGCCAATGTAACGCAACCGATGATGCTTAGCGGACTTGGATTGGCATTTTGGTCGAGGATTTGGCCGTAGTAGCAAACTTCCACACCGTTTTCGGCGGAAAGGGCATCATCAACCCAAGTGCCGGGGTTGGGAATGGTGCTGCCCTCCGCCTTGGCAATGAGCGATAGTGATCCATCTGGCCCGACCCGGCGGTAGACGCGCCACTCTTTAACGCCTTGGCCAAGTGGAAATGTGATCGATCCACTGATCACATTGACCGTGCCGTCCGGCTCGGATGATTCATGGACGGGTGGCGTGGCCGATGAGACATCAATGCATTGTTTTGTGGCATTTGCCGTAAATAAGTGGATGACGTATGGGGTTTCCTTGGAAGCAAAAGTGGTTTTCGTAGCCGGACTGGATGTCAGCCCGTTGGCACTGATCGCCCGTACGGTGATTGTTATGGGTGAGTTGTCCGAGCGTGGTTCGCGATAGGGGAGGTCGATACGCACTTTATTACCCGTTCGATAACTGAGCCGTCGTTTGCAAAGTGTGTAACTTGCTCCGCTGGCATTGGGCACAGATACCTCGATATCAGCTTCGACGATGGTAGGATTGGCACGTACCACCTCGATTGTCATTCCCGTGTAAGTGGAAGGCAGACCATTTTCAGTTGGAAGTTTTTCCTCGCGTCGCGTCCAGGATACATTGGGAACGCTGCGGCAGACGAGAAAGGAACCTGTGGGGCCGTTGGGTGCTTTGAAGTCGCGAAGAACTCCCGACATGGGAGCGCTTTGCCCGCTCAATACTTCGCCCGCACATGCAGACGCGCCGACTGCTCGAACGGTATACCATACGGATCGGTTTGCGTGAGTCGCGAGAGTGGGAGCCCCCGCACCATTGTCGTTGAATGTGATGAAGGTGGTTCCGGGAACATGAGGAATCATCGCGCCGATGCGGTTGAATGTAGGATTGCCGACATAGTCGAGGTGTTGCTGCGAACTTTCCCAACGGTAAACATAGTATCCAATCGCTCTCTCGGTATGATCATCCTCGGAAACCTGGCGAATTTTTACTTGGAGAAATTGCGATCCTCCTTGAATGGCCCAGTCGGCAGGCGCAGCAGGTCGAACAAAATTGCTCGTCACCGAAAATACGGAAGCGGGTTTAGGTGGGATTCGGTCGCACATGGTCACCAATGTGCCCGGAGAAAGTAGCCCCGGTGAACCTGTAATGGTTCTTGCCGCGACAAAAAAGTAGAATTGTTCACCGTCGGTGTAAGGGCGTCGTATGAGCGCACCATCAGCGCCGGTGTGCCATACACCATCATCGGAAAAATCGATCCGTTCCTGATTGGCGGGATCCGCAGCCTGAGCAGGAGTCAGTAGATCGGCCACCAGGACCGGGGTGTCGTTGGCTGCAGCGGCATCAGGGTTGGGATTGGCGGGATTGCGCGCGGCGATTGCGGATACGATCTGTGCAGGTGTTGGCGGGGTGGTATGCCATCCCAGGCTTTCTGCAACGGCGCGCTTGACGCGAAAGACATCGAAACCGAATGTGTGTGGCATGTGACCTCGCAGTGCTGTTCCTACGCCCCAACGCAGGCGCGCATTCAGATGATCCTTTGCATTGATCGTATATTGAGATCCCGTCTTTACAGGGTGAAAGATCTGCACGGGTGCCGCAGGCGCTGCGGGAACGACAGGCGATGCCGTATCAAGTGTGACACGGCCGACGACACGGACGTCGTTGTCCGATAGATTGATCTCGCGTATTTCAAAGGTGCGAACCCCTGAGGTGATTCGGAGCGAAAATCCATGTCCCAGTGCCTGCATGACTCCCGGATGTGCCCTTCCCAGAAAGAACAAGCGCGCCAGCAAGCGTTGATCCGTGGCTGCTGATTTGATGATGTAGGCCAGCTTGTCCGCAGCATCGAGTGAAACATCCGCAGGTGTGGACGGGGCGGCATTCGATTGGAGTGTGAGATCACGATAAATGCCATCAATCCGAACATAGCACCCTGCGCATGCGGGATCGAGTGCTTCACCCAGTTCGAGCAGTGCGCGAATGGTCTTGGGACTGGTTTGAAGGGTTTGAATGCCGTGACGGGTGTAGTTGCCAGCAGTGTCAGCTGTGCCCGCTTTTGAATAGACTGCGAAACGTTTGCCCAGAGTGCTGCCGGAATCACCCGGCTGCCAGAGCACATAGGCGTGATGATTCCCGGAAACTTGCACGGTAGTACCTACGGTCGTGAGCAGCTCTTTGGCCGTTTGTGCCATGCCAAGTCCGATTGAGGCGATGAATGTCGCGACGGCGATGAGGATTGTTTTCATGGGAAATGCAAATCTGGAGAGGGTTCTTTTTTGGATGGGCTGTGATTAGTAGTCGACGGACCAACTGCCGTCTTGATAGGTGATGTTGGCACTCTCGCTGAATTCAAGGCATACCGGACACCAGCCCGCCCTGCCGGTGAGCGTACCTTTGCCACTGAAGCGGAGACTTCCGCCGGACATGACGCCGATCATGGAAACTTGTCCACCGATGGAGACGGCGCACAGTGCTTCGCCACTGATGCCTAACATCATCTTGCCACCGTAGGTGGGACCTTCCGCAAAATAGAATGCTCCAGCTCCCACGCCAGCCGAGATGCGGAAAAGGCAACTCGCTGGAACACCTAATACCACTTCGGAGATCGGGATCCAGACTTCTCCGTAAACATAAGCGCCTGTGAACGGGGCGGGACCGAGCAAAGCCGCGACATCTGGATCAACGAGCTCCAAGGGTTCGATCGAGCAGGTGCGACCGAAGAAAATACCGCCAGCCGCCTCATAACTTGAAATAATCACACGTGCCGTGGCAGCCAAATAGCACTCGTCGATTCCCACCGCCATGGATGCCGCGAATTCCGTGATCTTGAGGCTCTGGAAGTCGAGTTCACCTCCCGTCATTTCCAATGCACCGCCAATACCTTTGGGGTAAACCGAAGGCGCTGTTTGCATGGAGAATTTCACTTCGAGATTCGCGCGAAGATCGGGACTGATCCAATCAAGCGGAACGTCGAGGGCACCAATTTTTACTTCGACTTGTTGCTCGCCTTCTGCCAGGCAACCAGCGGATCCGACATCAGTTTCCGAATCGTAGCAAAGCATTTCAAAATAAGCCTGAAGCTCCATTTCTTCTGGCATCTTGAATTGCACCTTGGCGTCGATTCGCAGTCGACGCAATGTATCACCCTGGATGTGCGCGTAACCGTCGATCGACCCTGCTCCCACATAATCATTCACATCGCCAATCAATTCGTTGATCGCATCATCGATTGGGCCCAGTGCCTCTTGAATGAGCTGTCGACACATCCGGCTGACCTCGCCGAATGCGGAGTCGATTGCCGAATTCATCGCCATCTCGAGCTCGGAAATATACTGTCTCAGGGTATACTGAATCTGCTGAATAAAGCTGGCTGCCAACAATTGATCACGCAATTCGTTTCGGATCAGCGCGACAAATTCCTCGCGGCTGAATTCGCCCATGAGATCATCTGCTGCTCCGAGAGCAGTAGTAGGCCCGTAAGTGGCGGCAGATGCGATTTCATCGATGAATCCGTAAACCGTGGCACGTAGGCCATCGACGATGGCATCAATCTCCGCACTGGCTCCCGATACGATTTGCTGGAAACTGATAAAAATATCCTGCCCGGCGGCAAGCTCGCCTCGGATGGTCACCAGATAAGCACGCGCCTCGAGAAGCGCTTCGCTAACGCGGTCAAGTGTCGGATCAAAGTCCGCGAGCAGGGCGTTGAGCTCGGCATTCGCTTCTGCGGTGAGTTCACCAGCCAGTGGCGTAAGGATGGCAGCAAGGTCAGGCGGGGCGAGTTCGTTGATGAGTGCCCCTACGAGACTCTGCACAATCTGGCGTTCCAGTTGCCCCGTGGATTCATTCAGAACTTCTGCCAGAATACCGTTGACCAATTGCGCCGTAGGAATACTAGGTACGGTGGGCGGAGTGAGGTTGAACTGAGTGTTGCCGCCTACAACTTCGATCCGGCTCGTTACTGCATCAATCGCAAGGATTCCTTGATCAATCGCACCTTGCACCTGAGCAATCAAATCGATCGCGTCACCGCTGATATTGTGGAGTTGGTCGAGGCGTCCTTTGATGCTCTCAGAGGCGGGACCGATGGAGCCGTCGAGATAACGATCAAACTCCGACTTGAGGCTGCCGGTGGAGGTGTTGACCCACGCTGAATAGGACGAGTTGGCCGCTACCGCATTTTGATAGGACTGGTCGACTGCATCATAGAGCGGATTGATGATATCCGCTTCCATTTCATTGAGGATGCCGTCGAGCAACGTTTCAAGGGTGTCGCTGGCCAGGTCGCCAACGGCATCCACGCCGTCATTGAGAGTATTGGTGATGTAGCTGCTGGCAGCTTGTGTCAGTGCTTTCGCGGCCCCGATCTGCTCGTCGGCTGCTTCGATCGCGGTGCTGACAAGATTGATTTGCGGCAAGCCATCATATTGGGCACCGAAGGATATTTCCGCATTGTCAGCACTGAGGTAATCCACCTGATGTTCGACGTTGAGAACCAATAAATCGTTAGAGATCGTGCTCCATGAATTGAAATACCGCCCTGAGGGGCTCCATTTCAGCGGGTATGTCAGAGGAACGATGCCGAAGAGCGACTGCGTGGCATTGGGAACGTAGGCATTTTGAACTGATGGGTTGCGGTAGTCTTCTATCGCTACCGCTGCGCCGGGGAACCCGCGGTGTGTGGCATCGAAGTCGGTCTGTGTAAAGAAAGTCTGTCCTCCCTCGGTCCAACCGGAAGTGAGATAAACGGAGGCAGGTACGCCTGCCTGGGCGCTGGTCATGACATGCACTTTCAGGTCCTCAAAAAAAGGAACGTTGCAGCGTGCTGCGAAGCCGACATAACCCGTGGAAGCAGCACCCGTGGCCTCGGGATTGTTGAAATAGAGTTTGCAGACGGGCGTGAGTTGATAGATTTCGGTACCGGGGCCCTCAAGCGGCAAAGTGCCGGGCAAACCGAGCCGGCTGTCCACTCCTTCAATCGAGTCAGCAATGGTGCCGATATTGCCATCGGGCATGAACGCGAGACTTCCTGCGAGCGGGGTATCGATGTTCGCCGCTCCCGAAACGAGACCAAGCACGAGGAACCTGTCGCCATAGCATCCTCCTCCCGTCTGTGGATTGAAGCTCACGGAGAGTGGCGTAAATGAGCCATTCCAATACGTGAGTGGTTTTGCCGCGGCATCATCTGGATCAATTTCTGCTTGGTCGAGCGCTCCAGTACAGGTGAGCGTTAGCTCTTCGAAGGCTTGGGTAAAGCCTGAGGGATTGGGAACCTCGACACTGCCATTGATCCATGAGTCTTCATTTTCGTTTGATAGATAGGTCAACTGAAAACGGGTGATCTGGAACTGATAATCATACATCGTGATTTCTCCGTCGAAGCTGCCCTCCACAGCAACGTGACGGCCCGATACACCGCTGGGCCTAACATAATATTTCGACACAGTTTCCTGCAGATTATAAGGGTAATCGACGGTCATATCCGCCAGACGGGATGCTCCGATCATGCCTCCAGCCGGCACGCTCATCGTGGCTCCCGCATACCAGCCATTGCCGCTCTTGTAGCCAGCGGTTCCCGGATAAACAGGGCTGGTGTGTGCGGATGAAAGATATCCTGCAAGTAGAAGGCTGCAGGGCGAGAGGATCGAAGCTTTTGCAGCAAATGGACTCGACGTGGAGGCGAACGGATTGTCCGCTTGATAGAGTTGATGGCCGGGAGCATAAAATGCTGCCGCAGTAAAATCGTCGGTTCGATGTGCTGTTGCGCCATCACCGCGAATGCCCCATTGCAATTCTGTGGGGCTCATTGAGGCATTTGCATGAATGCCGCCGTCGGCGGTAAACTCGAATTTTCCGGCCAGGGGAGATAAGGTTACGGTAGCAACAGCGCTGCCCGGTGGTGGGCCGCATGCATCACCTTCACAGGATCCGTCATACGATACGGTGACTGCCGCGGCGCCATTCAGGTTACTCGCTGGATCGATGTCTCCTTCATTGATTTTTACTAGACCGGTTCCCGACCATGAAACAGTCGATTCCTTGGGGAAATGTGTTTTGTATGATCCGGGCGTGACATCGATTTCGCCCGTGCGCATGCGAGCCGATCCATCGGATGCCGCCACGAAATTCATGGTTCGTGTAGAGGTGAGATGAGCATGACGAAGATACCCATCGTTGCTCAGACGGAACTGCATGTTGGGAGTGGCGTGTGCGCCGGCAGCTTGATTCGCGTCCAGGTCGTCGTATGCGGCTTTGTGAACCCAGCTTGTGGCAGAAGTGGTGAAGCCGATCAGCCCACTCTGTGACATGCTGAAGTTGGTGACGGTATGGAGCATCGGGCGTGCCTCATCGAAAATTCCGGCAGTCACCGGCGTCGTCAAGGTGAGAGTGCCAGAGTGTGTGAAATTATTGTTGAGACCGCGCGCGCCGAGTAAGATTTCGGGTGAGTAACGACCCGCTGCGGTTGAGGTGTTAGCCGCGTAACTCAGGCCCTGCGGGAGATGAACGATGGTTGAGTAAGTATATGCACCCCATTGGTCGAGAATGGTATCAGGATAGGTGACCAGTATCCCACCATAAGTCGCACTGACTTCTCCACTGGCAGCCGTCACATTGCGAGAACTTGCTGTGAGTATGGCATCGCCATCGCTCTCCAGCCGAACACTCAGATCGCCTCCAGAAGCAACCGAATAATTGGCAAATCCTGTGATTGCGGCACTGGGAGGATTAATGGTCGTGTTGATGAAATTCACGCCTATTGTGTCGGGTGCGGGAGTGTTGGTGATGGTATCATAGGTGGTGGCGATTCCACCAAAAAACAAGCGACCATTAAAGTGCAGTAACCTCTGCAACGCGGTGGCAGTTGATGTACCATTATCGCGGTAGGTCGAGGTAGACGGCGTTTCAAGGTGCTCAAACCTCACAGCAACACGATAGGTTCGGTTCGCGCTGTCGAGCTGAGCACTGGGGGAAAAAGACAGTGTGTAAGTCGAACTGATGATGTGCGGCACGTTGGGCGTTCCTGCTGTGAACGCACTTCGAGTGAATGAGGATGTGCTGATGCCACCACTTTCCAGATTCGTTGTATTACCAAGATCATCGGTAACAATCGCGGTGAACCTGACTGGAATCGCGGCACTGACACCGCCGATGTCGTAGCGGGCAAGAGAGTAGGGTATGGTGAGGGTCAGTTGTTTTTGTGTTCCCGTGCCACTCGAAACAGCGTGAGTCTTTGTCCATGTCGCCGCCCCACGTAACCAACCCCGCGCATTACGGTTGTTGGTATTTTCCGGTGTATCGTCAAAGTGGCAAATGGTAAATGCTGCCGTCGAAGAAGCGGCGGCGGATGTATCCTGCCACCAGTAAAAGGGGAATCCTCCGACCATGCCTGCGTAAACATAGGCCTGCACCTTGTATTCGACGGTATATTGCGAACCAGCACCCAGATCAGTCGTAGGATCGATGTTGAGAGAAAAGGTTTTGCTCGTGCTCGCTCCTGCCAAGAGATTGGTCACTGACTGACTGGCGCTGTAGAAGGGGCCTGCAACAGCGGTGCCTCCCGAATTTTTCAGCGTTGCTGATAAGCGATAGGTGCCGGATGCGGTTGTTGCGGATGTATTGGTGAACTGAACAACACCACCGCAGGCGATCGTATCGCGCACATAGGCTGGATCTGCATTATCGGCATCGGAGTCAATCACGTAAAGTGGGGAAGTAGCAGTGCCAGATGGGCTCGTGATGCTACTAATACTTGATTGAATGCCCTGCGCATTGGTTCGTGAAATCATGATCAGTAAAAAAATACTGACAAAAATTGTGTGACATCCACGAAGTAAAGTTGAAAGTGATTTCATAGAATGTATCAATATCCATTACCAGAACTGGCAAATCAGAATCATTTTGACGAGATATTTTTTGTCATAGATAAAAAAAATCGGAATTTTGATTCATTTCCCAGGTATATGGCCAAGTGCCACCAATTCACTTGAGCCGGAAGCTTGAAGCCAGGAGCAAACAAATCTCCTGTCTCAAGATCAATCCATGCTGTGAAAATTTTTCATAATCCAATTATTTTTCTTAGATCTACGACTCAATCCATTACGACCGATGCGTCAATCTTATGGTGAAAGTCTTTGATCAAATTGCAAAGAAACATCGCACCATGATGTGACAATGATATGCTATGGATTCAGTATTTTCAGTGCTTCTGCGATACAGGGATCTTGCCATTTTTCCAGCGACTCTTGCTGCACGGGTGGCAGAGTTTCTTTTGCCAGGCTGAGAGAAAAATTGCGACGATCCACCTCAGTGAAATTGACGGATCGATCTGGGGTGATTCCCACGCCGTGCGGCGTGCGACCCGAGGGGGTGTGGTAGGTCGCGATGGTGAGTCGCAATGCCGTGCCGTTGCTCATGGGAATGATGTTTTGTACGGAGCCCTTGCCGTATGACATCTCGCCGATGATAGTGGCGCGCTTCAAATCCTGCAGGCATCCCGCGGTGAGTTCGGATGCGGATGCGGACATGCGGTCGATCAGCACTACGATGGGATAGTTTCGCGCGCGTCGTTTTTGCTCGGGAGTCGTGTGGGTTTCGGCTTCCTGAGGATCACGCGTGCGCACGGTGACAACGATGGTCTTGGGTGGGAGGAAAAGTCCTAACAATTGCACGGTGGCATGTAGATCGCCGCCCCCGTTTCCCCGTAGGTCGAGGATCAGTGCCTTGGCACCCCGGTCCTCCAGATCATCCAGCGCTTTTTCGACTTCCTTATGGCAGTCACTGGAAAATTGCGCAAGCCGCAGGTAGGCGATGTGATCGTGTCCCGCTAGCAGCGCGGCATGGGTGAGGGCTTTTTCCTCGACGCGAACGTGGGTGATTTCCCGTTCGTAGGATTTCGGTTCAGAGGGTGCTTTGATGGTTAGCTTGGTGATTGCACCAGCAGGTTGATTCAGTATTTTGATCAATTGCGGCAGAGATAATCCCTTGGTATTGTTGCCATCAATGCTCAGAATCTGTGCATTTAATACCGCGTTTGCTTTTGCTGCGGGACCATGCGCCGTCATGGCTGAAATATAGGGCCCTCCATCGCGCAAACCCACTGTCAGACCAAGCGATGCAATGTGTGGTTCGACTTCGCCATGACTTTTCATCGCGGCTGCCATTTCGGGATGAATGTAGGATGAGTGAGGATCTAACGAAGAGAGCATTCCCTCGAGCGCATGGTTCACCAAGCGATCGTATGTCAGTTGATCAACATCCGGATGACGCCGACGAATGGTTTCCATTACTAGTATCAGGCGTTCGATCGCAGGATAAGCCGCCTCATCCGTGTCGGCTTGCTTTGGCACACGGGGGATTTCTTCAGCGTGAAGAAGAGAAATTGTGAGAAAAATGGTTGGCCATTTCATGCGAAAGGGATGAAAAAATCATTCAAAAAGATCGGGGTAATACTTCTGCGCCATGTCTTTGGTGAGACGTAGAATGTCCGCACTGTATGTGGTTTTCATGGCATCGTCGGCCATTACGGAGCATTCGGCGTGCGATAGCGAGCGGATTGCCTTGCGCACGCTGGGGACTTGCTGGGGGCCTACGGAAAGTTCCTCGACTCCCAAACCGATCAGCAAGGGAGTGAGGCGGATATCTCCCGCCATTTCGCCGCAGATCCCAGTCCAAATGCCTTCTTTGGCACCAGCCTGGATGGTTCGGTGGATCAAGCGGATGACGGCCGGATGTGTGGGGCGATAGAGCTCTGCAACATAAGGATTCACACGGTCCACGGCCAGAGTATACTGGATGAGGTCGTTGGTTCCGATGGAGAAAAAGTCGACTTCCTTGGCCAGAATATCAGCGATGATGGCGGCGGACGGAATTTCGATCATCGCGCCGGTCTGGATGTTTGGATCAAAAGGAATGTTCTCGCGATCCAGTTCATCCATGCATTGGCGGAGTAATGCTTTTGCTTGCATCACTTCCGACAGGCCTGAAACCAGAGGGAACATGAGGGCCACTTTTCCATGAGCTGAGGCCCGCAATGCTGCGCGGAGCTGAGGTTTGAAAATTTCCGGCCGATCCAGGGAAACACGGATGCCGCGCCATCCGAGAAAAGGATTGGGTTCAGGCTCGCTGAGTGGTTCCGCGGGGAGTTTATCGCCTCCTGAATCAAGAGTCCGAATGATGACTGGATGGGGGGCAACGGCTTTGGCAATGGTCGTGTAGGCTTCCCATTGTTCGATTTCCCCCGGCAGCGCGTCCTGTTCTTCTTTGAGCAGGAGAAACTCCGTACGATAGAGGCCGATACCGGTGGCCCCGGAATGCTTCACGGCAGGTAATTCTTCCAAGAGTCCGATATTCGCGGAGAGAGTGATACCTCGTCCATCGCGGGTGATGGATTCTTCATCGCGCAAAGATTCCAGTGCCGAACGCGCGCGCAGTTTTTTCTGCTCGATCATCCGGTATGTATTCAGCGTGGCTTCCGTGGGATGGAGGATGAGTTTGCCGGTGTAGCCATCCAAAATTGCATGGGTGAGAGCGGTGATGTCGATCACTGCTTCCTCCAACCCAACCACCGCAGGAATTCCCAGCGATCGGGCGATGATGGCGGTATGCGAATTCACGCTACCCATTTCCGTGGCAAATCCCAATACCAGACTGCGATCCATGGACGCCGTGTCTGAGGGATTCAGATCGTAAGCGATCAGAATGTGTCGGTCTTCCGGGCGGATGTTTTTGCGCGCGTGAACGGAGTCGAAGGAATTCAGAACTCGTTCGCAAACGTCCTCGATATCAGCTGTGCGCTCGCGCAAATAGGGATCGGGAATGCGACGCATTGCTTCAAGAAAATTCTGCATCACCGCATAGAACGCATATTCGGCATTCTGCTGGCGCTCGTCGATGGCGAGATGCACACGCTTGAGCAACGCCTGGTCCTCCAGCACCATAATATGAGCCTCAAAGATCCGCGACTCTTCCTCGGACGAGAGTTCCGCCAAACGTCCTTGAATTTCCGCGAGTTCTTCTTTCGCTCGATGCACCGCATCGTCGAATCGAGAATGCTCCCGCGTTAAATTGATTTCACTGACCTCATAGACCTCAGGCGCGGAAAACCCCCGTGCGGTCACATGAATCGGAGCGATGGCGATACCGGGAGATACGGGAATCCCCTGAATGATCGTCTCGACGGGCAGTATTTGTGTCATTGATAAAACATTCTGTCTCGCCCTGGCGTGAGCGTCAAGAAGGATTGAAGAGATGCATTCGCGCTGAATGATCAGCACGAAGTGATGACTCGCATAATGATGAATTTCTGCGCATCCGCAAGCGACGCGTCGACGACCAGATCAGGGCAGGAATAAGCAGGCACGTGATCGATGGTTCGGGGATGGCGGTGTAGTTCAATGACATGCCTGTTCCCGATTGGGTTACGGAAAAAGTGCCCGTGTGTGGATTGCTGAAACCACTGGTGTTGACAGTAAATTTGTTGGTATGGAATCCGCTGATACCCGTGTCAGTATCCAGAAACTTCCAGCTATACGATTGATTTGGATTGAAATTTGCTAAATTTCCTGATGCACCAGCGAGATAAGTGTAAGCGGAAATTGTCCAGGATGCCGGTGCTGCTGTCGATAAGTCTAATCCTCCTGCCAGATGAAATGACGACCATCCCGATCCATCGAGAAGTTGAGCATCGCGCATGGCAAGATTGATGACAGAGCCGGCAACAGGAAATGAGGAAACATTTTGCAATCCCGAATACTGAAGCTGAATGGTTGATTCTTTTTGAATGTTATAGTCGGATAGTGTTCGTCCGTCTTCGAGCAAAGTAGAGGAAAAATACAAAAATTGGCTGGCAGGATCGAATCCTTCTTTATCCTGCACCTTTGCCTTGACGTTTTCCAATGTGTCACTTGGTTCTGTATCCAAGGTGATGGTTCTATGGAATCCTATGTTGACAAAAGTCTGCATGGCCTGTGCCGAGTGAGATGACAATGAAACGATGGCAAAACAGCCTGTGATGGAACGGAGAAAAGAAATGGAGAGTGGACGCATGGGTGGAAATTGTTAGGTGGTGTAATCAGGGTAAATCATCTTCGTCACCGGGCACAGGGGGAATGAGGTCTTCGCGTTGAAGGAGTCTGACAAGGTCGAGATCATCGAGCAGGTCTTCCGGTGTGCGCTGGACAATGACCGCGTAGGGCATGATGCGGTCCAGTTCGGCAATCGCACAGTGAACCATGGAGGTTACGATATCCGCATCGTATCGTTCTTTTTCGAAGAGATTTGTGATGCGAAATACCAGAAATTGGCGGTCGAGATCGTATTCGAACGATCCGAGGTTCAGGAATTTGTTGGCACGACAGAGCAATTCCAACAAATAGGGAATATGCTCATCGCCCACAGGTAAAGGCGTTTCCCCCACAACAGCCAAAGCATTGATGGGGGTGTAGGATTGGGCGTGAAGTTGGATGCGTGTGTGATGAGCGGAAAAAGAAGCACGAATGACATCACGACCCTCGAGCAGTTCGCAGTGCCATCCGTTGTTGCCAAAGGCTGACTCGACCGAGAGAATTTGCAAAGAAGGTGGGCGCATGATCAGTGGGTGGTTGTTTCAGCAGAAGTGCGGCGTTGATTGATGGATTGCACCAGCACCCGCAGCAGTTCGCGTCGGGCCGGCAGTATAGGTGCAAGAGAAACGATCACACCAGCGGATTTTTGCTCATCGAAATGAATGACCAAACGCCGTGCGGTGGCATCAAACTCCAGTGAATGGATTTCCGACCACAACAGCAGTTGCATGGATTTTTCAGGACGCAGCAAGGGGAAAATTTCGACGCCGAGTGGAGTGAAGATGAGGTATGCATGCCGGATGCAACGCGTAGCCAGGCGAAACATGGCCCATGCTGCGAGTAGCGGAAATGTCGCGGTCCAAGCGAAGCCCTGCAGCCTCGGAGTTTCGAACTCCGTGCCTTGCGTTGCTAGCACGAAAACCCCCGTTGCGATGGCAATATGCAACGCAGCCAGGACCAACCACATACGACCTTGGGCGGCGCGTGTAAAGCGTACTTCTTTTTCGGGTGAGGTGATCGATGAGGGCGGTGCCATGAATTGCGGGAGAACAAGAGCATTCACAGATTCACGCCGCTGACAACGATTTATGCATGGCTCCTAATCGAGCCAGACCATGGACTGATCTGCGGCTTGGTCACAGCGCGAGGATATTGCTTTTCATCCAAACCCCGTTGCCAAGGATCTGGACCTACCCAATCGGTTTTGCGACCTTCGATGACCATTTGTCCGGCGTCAAAATCAAGCGTCACCATGGCCCAGAGAGCTTCACGATAGGGGGCGACTTGTGCGAGATTGGGATGAGATTGATGAATGCTTTTTTCATAAACCTCACGGCGCGCAGTGGCAGGCAGCCAGACGTAAGACGAACTGTTGATTTGAACGTAGGGAATGCCATGGATGCAATTGACCGAATCCTGATGCAAGTGACCGGAAAATACGGCGACTACGCCGATTTTTTCCGCACCGCGATCTTTTTCCAACAGGGTGCGAATTTCTTTTTGATTGGTGATGCCACCGGGTAAATCCAAAGGTTGATGTATCATCACGATCACGGGCAAAGCACTGGCGTCCAATTCTTTTTCCAACCATTCCTGTTGATCCTTGGCGATGAAACGATGGTAACCGCCTTTTGAGGATTCGGGATCATTGCCATCGAGCACGATGAACTTCACGCCGAACTGCTCGAAAGCATAAAACCGCGATGTCATGCCATACCACGCAACGGTTTGTTCACGCTTGAATCCACCATCCATGTCATGATTGCCGAGCACGTGATAACGCGGCCCCGAATAGGAATTCCAAACTTCCATGAAAGGCTTGTTTCTTTCGATGGGTTGACAAAAATCACCCAGTTGAAAAATCAAGTCGGGTTTCTCCGATTGCATGGCATTGATAAAAGCGCGCAAGCGATCGGTGGCATCGTGCATCACATCCTGATGGACATCACTGATCATCCCCATGCGCATTTTTCCACGTCTGCCGCTATGGCTGAGGGCGGGGATCGGTAGAGTCATGCCAATGGATGTCAACAGGGCACAGCGGAGGAAATCGCGTCGTAATGGTTGCGGTAATTCAGCCATACTCATGAAAAAAGGGATGGATTCGTCTTGATCGGCGTGTTACTTCACGGCTTCTGAGCGTGAGCCTTGCGGTATTTTTCCCACAAAATCGCAGCCTGTTTTTCGGCTTCAGGTAAAGACAAACCGGCAGGAACACCGGGGCGTAGATGTTTGGTTTCCGTGAGCCATGCGTGTTTTAGCAATGCGCTGCGTTGACTCAGAATGTCGAATGCTTCGCCACTCGCCATGGAAGGAGTGCCGGGAAGTTTCCACAGCGGCCATAATTGTTTGACGATGGATGCAGCCATGAAGTCATGTCCCTGTGGGCCGGGGTGGACTTTGTCTCCGGTAAAAACGAATCCCGGATTTTTCTGTTTCACCTCCGAGATCGCGGAGCGTAGATCCTGGCGTATATCGATGACTTGCCATTCCTTTTGTGCTGACATCCAAGCTGCTTGGGCATCGAGCACGGCATCGTAGCGCTGTGGGTCTTGCGAGGGATGATCGGCATCATGCAAGGGTGCTGTGATGACCACAAACCTGCCACCACGTTTTTCCACGGCTTCTTTGAACATGACCATTCCGTCTTCAAATGCTTTCTGGCGGTTGGCATCAAGCGGTTGGTAAATGCCATCGTTCATACCGTAGCAGGCTAACACATGCGTGGGGCGATACGCGTCAAGGATCCGTGAGAGCCTCTCGTGAAGACAGGGGCGGGGAAATTTCCCACCGGCGTGGCCGTTTTCGGATAGACCGGATACCGTCTCGCTGCCCAGACCGAAATTGACGATCACGGCATCGGAAAACATCGGTGTCTCGTGCAAGGCTGATTCCACTAGAGTGGCCCAGCGTCCAGCGTAGGTTATGCTATCGCCAAGAATCGCCACGCGCGGAACTTCCGCCACGCAAAGCAACATGTTGGCAAGACAGGAGAGCAAAAATGTCAGAATTTTCATGGGAACGGTATCAACCGTTCACCTTACGCAGAAAGGGCACCAATTCTTCCACGCCAAAATCCGCGAGCACCTGACCGTGCCAGTCGAGTGTCGGCGCCTTGCTCTGACCGGAGAGCGCTACCATTTCCGCCATGGCTTCACGATTTCCACTGACCACAATGGTTTCGTAATCGATGCGTTGACGGTCGAGATATGCGGTGACTTCATCGCACCAGGGGCAGCCTACTTTGATGTAGAGAATCGGTTGAGACATAAATTTAAGAATTCTTTTGCGCTCGTTGAGAGGCTTGTTCTAAGAGTGATTTTTCTTTTTTTGTCAGGCTTTTTATACCAGATGAGGCAATTTTTTCGAGAATGCGGTCCACCTCGTCGCGTTCTTCACGTCGTTTTCTTGCGGCATCGTAATCCCGGAACCGCTCGCCAGGTTGGTGGGGGGCATCACCGAGATCGATCGAGGAAAACCAAGTCTTCCACCTGCCGCGTGTGAACCACAGCAGAATCGCGATCAGCAATAAAGGCATCCACCAATCATTCATACTCTCATCAATCGATCAGACGCACAGCATGTTTTTTCGAAAGTTTCAAAACATCGCCGACCTTGAGTGACACGGTGCCATTCGGGTCGATCAGTTTCTCGCCATTGAGCTGAACGGAACCACTGGTGATGAATTGTTTGCGTAACTCGCCGTTGGATTTTTCCAATCCAAAAGCAGTGGTGAAAGCAAAGGCGCTCAAACTCAGGACGTTCAGTTCAGCGGGTAGCGAAGCGAGGGAAATTTCCGGTAGATCGGCTTCCGCGAGGTTGCGCTTGGAAAAACGCAGATCCCAGTCCTCACGAGCGGCGAGTGCGGCGGCATCATCGTGGTAACGGGCGGTGAGTTTCTGGGCGAGAGATTTTTTCGCCTCCATGGGATGACCGTCTGGATCGCGCGTTTCGCCTAACAGAAGTTGGTAATAACGATCCATCAAGGCGTCTGAAACACTCATGAGTTTGCCATACATCTCCTGCGGGTTGTCGTTCACTCCCACATAGTTGCCGTAGGATTTCGACATTTTTTTCACACCATCGAGACCTTCCAGCAATGGCATCAGCATCACCACTTGTTGCGGTTGACCTTCTTCTTTTTGTAAATCTCTGCCGACGAGGATATTGAAAAGTTGATCCGTGCCGCCGATTTCGACATCACTCCGCACCACGACCGAGTCCCAGCCCTGCATGATGGGATATTGCAGTTCATGCAAACGCACTTCCTGGCCTTCATTGAGTCGAGTGCGGAAATCCTCACGCTGGAGCATTTGCTGTAAGGTCACACGGCCATTGAGTTTCAACACTTCCTCGTAAGTCATCTTGCGAAACCAGTCGCCGTTGTAGACGACCTCGGTTTTCTCACGGTCAAGAATCTTAAACGCTTGAGTCGTGTAAGTTTCTGCATTTGCCAAAACGTCATCACGGGTTAGTGGCGGACGTGTGGCGGATCGTCCCGTGGGGTCGCCAATGGTGGCAGTGAAGTCGCCGATGATCAGCACTGCCTGATGTCCGAGAAGCTGGAATTGACGGAGTTTTTCGAGCGCTACCGTGTGTCCGAAGTGGATGTCCGGAGCGGTGGGATCCACGCCCAACTTGACCCGCAGAGGTCGTCCTGACGCGAGTTTTTCCGCAAGCTCTTTTTCCGAGAGAACTTTGGCGGTTCCAGTAGTAAGGATTTTCAACTGTTCAGCTGGCGAGAGAGACATGCGAAAGGAAAATTAATCGCAGCGTGGAATACTGGCAAGACCTTAGTGAAATGAACCATGCCCGCTTTCTTTTCTCTCAACATGACGCCGCCCAGCGATCATTACGGTGATGCCAGGCTGTTCTGATTCCGTCCAGTATTTTCAGTCGCGATTCTCCTTGGGTAGAATGGACTCGAAAATCCGAGCCCGCAGAGCGGCATGTTCATTTTCCAGATGCGGGTCATCAGCGATGACTCCGTCTGCCAGGGCGCGCGCTTCTCTCAGCAAAACCGGGTCGGCGAGAAAGTCGGAAAATTTCAAGTCGGCAATGCCGCTTTGCGCGGTACCGAGAACATCGCCGGGACCGCGCAGGCGCAGATCTACTTCGGCAATGACAAATCCATCAATGCTGTCGACCAGTGCTTGCAGTTTCTCCAAGGCTTCTGGTGTTTTCGAATCGGTGAGCAGAATGCAATACGATTTGTGTTCGCCGCGGCCAATACGCCCGCGCAGTTGGTGCAATTGAGCCAGGCCAAAACGTTCGGCGTGGTGGATGATCATGATGTTTGCATTGGGCACATCGACGCCGACTTCGATCACACTGGTGGAGACGAGAGTCTGGATTTCTCCGAGGCGAAAGGCCTGCATGGTCTGTTCTTTTTCCTCTCCACTCATTTTGCCGTGAAGCAAACCCGTGCGATGCGGTTTGAGGCGCTTCTGCCATTTTTCGAATGCTTCCGTTGCGGATTCCGCTTTGATGTTTTCGGACTCTTCTACCAGGGGATAGACCAAATAGGCCTGACGACCTTCGCCGAGATGCTGTTTCAGGAAAGCCGTGATATCGGAGATTTTCGCATCCTTGCGCAACGCGGTTACGACTTTTCCGCGGTTGGCTGGTCGTTCATCGAGCACGGAAACATCGAGGTCGCCATACAGAGTCAGCGTCAAAGTGCGTGGAATGGGAGTGGCCGTCATGACCAGTACATCCGGCTTCGTGCCATGGGCAATCAGCCGCGCACGCTGGGCAACGCCGAACTTGTGTTGTTCATCAATGACCACAAAGCCCAGATCAGGAAAGACATCCGGTTCATACAATAATGCATGGGTGCCGATAATGATCTGAGGTTCGCCATTATCGGTGCCATGCGTCTGTTCATCGCGTTGACCGGTGCGCAGTGCCATTCTGATGCCCAGCGGGGCGAGCCATTTGCGGAAGGTGAGATAATGTTGTTCGGCAAGAATCTGGGTAGGAGCCATCATGGCCGCCTGACAACCGGAATCGATCGCGAGCAGCATTGAAGCCATGGCAACGAATGTTTTGCCGGAGCCGACATCGCCTTGCAGCAATCGATTCATCGGGCGTGGAGCGCGCATATCTGCGAGTATTTCCTTGATGGATCGTTTTTGTGCCTGGGTAAGGTCGAACGGGAGTGATGCGTAAAATGCCTTCAATAAAGTTGTTTTTTTGCCCAGCACGCGTCCGGCATGGTCGAAATGCCGTGCTCTGCGCCACACCACATTGAGTTGAAGAAGAAAAAATTCCTCCAACGCGAATCGGCGCCTGGCACTTTGCGCATCTTCACGATTATCGGGAAAATGAGCGGCTTTCAGATCTGCAGCGCGCGCCCTGGTCGGCGCAACATCGTAGGGAAATACGAGAGTTGTAGGATCGAGTCCGTCCAGCAAATGGTGAATGATCTCGCGCAGGCGTCTTTGTGCTATGCCGCTGATATTTTTATAGATGGGCACCAGACGCCCCACATGGATCGATTCCGTTTCTTCATTACGGATGATTTCAAATTCGGGATGATCGATGACCAAACGACCTTTGAAATCTTTCACCTTGCCATAGACGACGACCTCATGTCCGGCAGCCAGAACTTTTGAGAGAAATGGCATGTTATACCAACGGCAGGTGATTTTGTTGGAACCGAAAACGCCGCCGGCACCATTGAGTATCACGGCTTCGTAGGAAGCATAAGAGGACGAAAAACGCATGGCGCGCGCATCAATCACCATTCCTCGCAAGCATACAGCGTGCGTGGTGGGCATGATGGGAAAGGCATCGAAACTTCTCCTTTCCTCATGACGTTTGGGCAGATGCATGAGTAAATCGCCATAAGTGCAAAAGCCCGCGGCTTTGCATGAAGCAATTTCCTTGGTTGTCAGAAAAGAGGATTTTTCTAACAAATTTGAAGCGGAAAGGAAAGACGATGCTTCGGGCATGATGACACCGCATGATGTGCGTAAATTCAAACGATTGCCAATCCCAAATGCTCATTCGAACAGCTTTTTCCGGTATCTCTTGCTTGCAGGTCGAAAAATTCTGATTTAGCTTACATGCATGATCCGTTTTCTCCACACCCGCATCCGCGTGAAAGACATCGAAGCATCCATCTCTTTCTATCAGAAACTCGGCTATCAGGAAGGGGTGCGTAAGGCCTCGCCTCAGGGCAATCAACTGGCGTTTCTGGAGCTGCCTGGAAACGATGTTTTTTTGGAATTATGTTATTCTCCTGATTATGCCGCCTCTTGTCCCGAGGATCTCATGCACACTTGCCTCGGAGTTCCTGACATCATCGCCTATTGCGATCAGTTGGAAAAATCCGGCATTGAAATATGGCCATCCGGTTGGCGCGAAAAATTCCTTCAGAACGAGAAAAAAATGGCATTTGTGACAGATCCTGATGGATATGAAGTGGAGATTTTGGAGCGTCCATGAAGTCCGCTCTTTTGCTCTGATGGGTAATCAAATTGCCTGTATGTCGCACTGGTTTGCGTGATCGGAATCATGGCGCGGGCGCGAGCGCTTTGACTATGGCTCCGATGTTGTGACGTATCATCCCTTCGTAACTGTCCACATTGGTGCCGTCGGCAATCAATGACTCGGCAAGTCTAATTCCGCTATCTTTGGTGAGCGTCTCAAGAATTTTCGGGTTCGATTCTTTTTCCGGAAAAATCGCGATAACACGGTTTTCTTTCAATGTCTTGATCAAGGTTGCGAGTTCCGAGGTGGCAGGTGTTTGCTCACGGTTGATGCCTTGCACGGAAAATGCGGTGAATTGATAGGCATCACAAAAGTAGCCAAAAGCATCGTGCGCAGTGGCAAGATGTCGGTTGGACTTTGGTATTTTGGCAATCTCCTTGCGCGTCCAACGATCGAGTTCTTCCAACTGTTGACGATACCGGGCCGCGTTTTTTTCAAAAAGCTCCCCGTGCTCGGGATCGCTCCGTCTCAATTCAGCAGTCACCACTTGTGTCGCACGGCGGAAATTTTCAATCGAATGCCACCAATGAGGATCAATGTCGTGATGGTGTTCGCCTGCGTGTTGATGGTCGGCATGCGAGCATTTCCCCTCTCTGGATGGCAGTGTGGCGCCTACTTCCACCACCCTGGCACTGGCTTCTACGATATTTTTCAAGCGTGGCAGATAAGGTTCAAGCCCCTTGCCTGAAACAAAATACAGCGCGGCACCCTCGGTGGATTTCAGCAGTTGCGCATCCGGTTCGAAGTGGTGTGGATCTCCGCTCTTTCCAATCAAGTCGATCACTTTGATATGGTCTCCGCCGATCCTTTGCAGCAAATCCGTGAGCAATGGATGCAGACTGACTACCTTGATCTGCGCAGAGGCAATCATCGATAAACAGAACCAGAGTAACAGCGTTCTCACAGAAAAAGAATCACATAAATTCGAATTAATGCAATAGATTTGCGATAATTTTTGAAGTGATTCATCCACCGTCACCCATCTAACGCATGACGAAGGTGCGATCATGAAAGGTGTGGACGGTGTCATCATGAAATCCGCAGTGTTGGCAGGCGGGTGTTGTTGGTCCGTGACAATTCTTGACAGTGGCAACCGGTAAGCTACCCTTCTCCTCCCGTCATGAAGCCTTCATCCATCAGCAAATATCGACCATTTCCACCGGTTGTCTTACCGGACCGGACATGGCCGGATCAGTCCATTACCCGAGCTCCCATCTGGTGTTCGGTGGACCTACGCGATGGTAATCAGGCCTTGCCTACACCGATGTCGGTCGAGGAAAAATTGGAGTATTTTGATTTGCTTGTGCGCATCGGATTCAAGCAGATCGAAGTGGGGTTTCCCTCAGCTTCTGATACGGAGTTTCATTTCGTGAGACGTTTGGTCGAGGAAAATCGCATTCCCTCTGACGTGACGATCCAGGTATTGGTACAAGCACGCGAGCATTTGATTCAGCGGAGTTACGAGAGTCTCAAAGGGGCAAAACAAGCCATCGTTCATTTATACAATCCGACGAGCACCTTGCAGCGTCGCGTAACATTCCACGATGCTTCGCGTGAGGACACCAAGGCCATTGCGGTGCAGGGTGCGGAATGGGTCAAAAAATACTCCTTATTGGCGCCTGAAACCGATTGGACATTTCAGTATTCCCCTGAAAGTTTCAGTGACACAGAGTTGGATTTCGCTCTCGAATGTTGTCATGCGGTGATGGATGTGTGGCAACCCACGCCGCAGAAAAAAGTGATTTTGAATTTGCCCAATACGGTCGAGTGGTGCATGCCCAACGTTCATGCCGACCAGATCGAATGGATGTGCCGAAATGTGCGCGATCGCGACAGTGTGATCATTTCCCTCCACACCCATAATGACCGTGGCACCGGCACTGCCGCGACGGAAATGGGCTTGTTGGCGGGTGCGGATCGCGTCGAGGGCACACTCTTCGGCAACGGCGAGCGCACAGGGAATCTGGATATCGTGACGGTGGCTCTGAACATGAACAGCCATGGCATCACCACCGGTCTTGATTTTTCTGATCTGGCATCGGTGCGTCAGGTTTACGAGCGCTGTTGCCGTCTGGTGGTGCCGGAGCGTCAACCCTACGCCGGTGAGTTGGTTTTTACCGCGTTCTCTGGTTCGCATCAGGACGCGATCAAAAAAGGTCTCGACCGCCGCGTCCAGGAATGCAAGGCAAGTCAAACGGCGGTGCCTTGGGCGGTTCCGTATTTGACGATCGATCCCCAGGACCTGGGCCGCAGCTATGAGGCGATCATCCGCATCAATTCACAGTCGGGCAAGGGGGGGGTTGCTTATATTCTCGATCGCGAGCATGGTCTTGATTTGCCAAAAACCATGCACCCGCAAGTGGGTAAGTTCATTTATGATCTGGCCGATAAATGGGGGCGGGAGATGTCATCCGACGAGATTGGCGAGTCGTTTCACCAACATTTTGCCAACGTCGCTCATCCTTTGGACGTGACGGAATACGAACTCATCCACCTGACCGACGAACGTGGCGTGGTGGAATGTCGAGCTACGATCGTGCATGAATCCGAGTCCAAGGAAATCATCGGTCGTGGCAATGGCCCGATCAACGCCTTTGTTCATGCTCTGGAAGGAGCCGGTCTGAAGGATTTCAAGGTGACCGACTATCGCTCACACGCAGTGCGTGGTGGGTCCGATGCCAGCGCGGCGGCCTATGTCCAGTTGCAGGCGGATGACGGGCGTCTTTTATGGGGGGCGGGCATTGATAATTCTATCGAAATGGCCGGTCTGCGTGCCTTGGTCAGCGCATGGAACCTGCTGCATCAGTCATAAGCGTGACTCCGCAGTTGACGAAATATTTATCACGAGTAAAGAAACGGGCGTATGAGCGAACAACAAATGAATACCGAGACAGAGCAACCTGAGGATCCGAATGTGGCCACTACGGAAGAAATGGAGGCTGGTGATCAAGCTCAGGTCATGGCGGAGGAAGTATCTCGCTGGCGTGATCTGGCTGTACGCACTGCGGCGGATTTCGATAATTTCCGTAAGCGTGTGGCTCGTGAGCGAGAGGAGGCGGTTCGCTTCGGAAACCAGGATTTGTTAGAACAACTGATCCCGATTCTCGACAATTTTGAAATGGGTATGCTGGCGGCTTCCAGTGACACCAGTTCGATGATCTACATCGGCTTGGACATGGTACGCAAACAGTTCAACGAATTTCTAGCGCAGCAGGGTGTGGAGGAAATCGCCGCACTGCACGCTGCTTTTGATCCGAATTTGCACGAAGCTGTGAGTGAAGAAGAAACCATCGAGCATGCCGCCGGCACGGTTGTGCGGGTTCTGCGCCGGGGTTTCCGTCTTCGTGATCGTCTGTTGCGCCCGGCCAATGTGGTCGTGGCAAAAGCCAAGGTAGAATCAGCTGAATAAAACGTCATGGCGGAAAAACGCGATTATTACGAAACCCTTGGTGTTAGCAAATCGGCCAGTGCCGATGAGATCAAAAAAGCCTACCGGAAGTTGGCGATGCAATGGCATCCCGATAAAAACCAAGGTGACAAGGCTGCCGAGGAAAAGTTCAAGGAGTTGGGAGAAGCCTATGATGTGCTGGGTAACGAAGAAAAACGTGCAGCCTACGATCGATACGGTCATCAAGCCTTCAGCGGTCCCGGTGGTGGCGGAGGAGGCGGCTTTCACGACCCGATGGATGTTTTCCGCGAAATGTTTGGCGGTGCCTTTGGTGGCGGTTTTGAGGACATGTTCGGCGGTGGTGGTGGTCGTCGCAAAAGCGCCAAGCAGCGAGGCAGCGATCTACGTTACGACCTGGAACTTTCGTTAGAAGAGGCCGCGCGTGGAGTGGAAAAAGAGTTGCTCATCGAGCGCTATGTTTCGTGTGCAAGCTGCAATACCACCGGCTCGAAAAGTGGCAGCGGCACGAAAAAATGTCACACCTGCGGTGGCCGCGGTGTGGTCACTCGTTCGGCAGGTATTTTTGTGCAGCAAAGCGAGTGCCCGACCTGCCACGGCACGGGCGAACTGATCTCGGATCCCTGCGATTCCTGTCGCGGTGAAGGTCGGACGCAGAAAGAAACCAGCATCAAGATCCGCATCCCCGCGGGTGTTGATACCGGCACACGTCTGCGTTCCTCAGGCAATGGTGATGCTGGTCTGCGTGGCGGTCCTTCAGGCGATCTCTACGTTTTCCTCATCATCAAGAAGCACGATTTCTTCGAACGCGAGGGCAACGATTTAATCTGCGAGGTGCCCATTTCTTTCGTCACCGCAGCTCTGGGTGGTGAAACCAAAGTGCCCACTCTTGATGGTCAGGCCTCCATCAAAATCCCCGCCGGCACGCAAGGTGGCACGGTTTTCCGACTTAAGGAAAAGGGCATGACCAATCTCAGCGGTGGTCGTCGTGGTGATTTGCACGTCTCTGTGCAGGTCGAGGTGCCGACCAAACTCAACAACGACCAGCAGGAGAAGCTGCGTGCGTTCGGTGAGTCGATCGGTGAAAAAAACAAGCCGATGGAGGAAAGTTTCTTTGCCAAGGCGAAGAGGTTTTTTGACATCTAAAGCATCCGGTCATGGCGAGATTTTTTCTTCCTCCTGATGCATGGCAAACCACCGCTCAATTGGAGGAGGATGAATCGCGTCATTGTTCCCAGGTTTTGCGATTGTCGGCTGGGGAACAGATCACCGTATTCGATGGCTGTGGCCGTTCGGCGCACGCCACCATCCGTCAAGTGAGCAAACACGTTGTCTCGTTAGAGATTGGTGCAATCACTCGGGATGATTTGCCATCTCCTGTGATTGTTCTCGCGCAAGCCGTTCCCAAGGGAAAAACCATGGAGTGGATCATCGAAAAGGCGGTCGAACTGGGTGTGTCGCGGATCGTGCCGCTCGTGACACGCCACACCATCGTGAAATACGATGCATCTGAAGCGATGAAAAAAGCTGAAAAATGGCAAAAGGTCGCGTTGGAGGCTTGCAAGCAGTGTGGCCAAAACTGGTTGCCTCAGGTCTTGCCTCCCATCGATGGGCGTACCTTTCTTGAGGCACCGCGCGAAGGCGCTAAAATCATCGCTTCGCTCGCTCCGGGCGCACAACCACTCAGGCAATGGATCGCGGAATCCGGCGCAGCCGAACAAGTTACCGTCATGATCGGCCCTGAGGGTGATTTCTCCGCAGACGAAACACAGCTTGCCTTGGATGTGGGTTATCGTCCTGCTTCCCTCGGTCCGCTCGTTCTGCGCAGTGAAACTGCCGCTCTTTATGCGATGGCCTCACTGCGTTGTCTGCTTAGTTGTTAGATTTCATCCAGCCGCGAATGCGCTCATGATGCGCTTCCACGTCATCGGTCGCATATACTTGTTTTTCGGGGCATGACCACACGACACCCGGCCAGGCGATGTCACCCTGGTGACGGCCCACGATGTGAATGTGCAATTGTGGCACCTGATTGCCGATTGCGGCGATATTGATTTTTTGCACTCCCGGCCAATGTGCCATACCACTGGAAAAAACCCGCATGCTGCGGGAAACGGCATCGTATTGTTCCGGCGACAAATGATGGAGTTCCGTTACGGCGGCGTCCACCTCCGGCACTAAAAGAATCCAGGGAAAATGAGCCTGGTCTTTCAGCAAAACGCGACAAATCCCATGCACCCCGAGATCAAAGGACCCTCGAGCCAACCGTTCATGCAATACGAAAGACATGTGCAATTCTGTCCCCGTGCTCATAGAAATGCAACTCCGTAGAGGCTCGCTGGATTCGAGTTCCACCAAAAGAAAAAATCGGCGACCGACGGGAGTCATGATGTTTTTGCACTTGTCGGAATGGTTCAGAAGTTTTTGCATGAACTCATGAAGGTGAAATCAGCTCTACGCTTGCTCTGTTGTTTTGTGACTCCCGCGATATCGACATTGCACGCGCTAGAGGCAAAGCTGTCTTGGCCAAATCCTACGCAAGTCATCCGACTCTGGCCTGGTGCTGCGCCTGGTTTGGTCGATCCTCAAAAGAAAGAGGAGATCTTTAATGAACGTATCCGCAACGTTTCGGTTCCCGAACTATGGCTTTACCAGCCACCCGGCGGTATAAAAAAACGCAAATCAATCGTGATTTGTCCGGGTGGTGGCTATGTGCATCATGCCATGGGACTGCATGTCGGCAATGTCGTGAAACTCTTCCACCAGAATGATGTGGTGGTGTTCGGGCTCAAGTATCGCACTCGCTATGGTGCGAATGATGTGGCCGCCGATGCCGTGGCCGATTGCGAACGGGCCATTCGTCTGATTCGTCATCGTGCGGTGGAATGGGGTATCGATCAGATCGCTGTTCAGGGCTACTCGGCCGGCGGAAATATCGGGCTCAATCTGTTAGGTTGTTGGGATGCTGGAAATGCCGATGCGGAAGACGCGATCGAAAGGCAATCGAGCCGCCCTGATCTGGTGGCATTGATGTGCCCGTGGCCGAACGGGAGAACCATAGCGCATTACAAAATTCTCGCCAATCCCCCGCCCGTGTTCGTTGCCTCGGCAGCCGACGACAAAACAGCGCCACAACGTTTTGCTCATGACATCGCCACAGAGGTGCGAAAACAAAACGGCAAGGTGCGTGAATTTGATGTCCCTACAGGTGGCCACGCGGCGTTCCACTACGGCGTCAGTGAAGGCCCTGGAGCTCAATGGCCGGACCCTTTGTTCGAGATGTGGAAATCTCTTTGAACGTCTGCAACGATCCGATAGACTCTTGCCGTGCCGCTTCCGTCCACTGAAACACTTCGCCATATGCTGCCGCCGCGTCGCAAGCATCTGGTCGGTGTGTCGGGTGGAGCGGACTCGGTGGCTTTGCTTCATCTATTACTCGCAGCGGGTGTAAAACATCTGGTCGTATGCCATGTCGATCATCGACTGCGCGGCAGGGAATCCACGGCTGATGCCGCGTTTGTGAAAAAACTCTGTCAAAAACTTCATCTGCCTTTTTTCAGCACGCGCATCGATGTGGGAACAATTGCCGCAGAGCGAGGTCAGTCGCTCGAAACCAGCGCGCGTCAGGTTCGCTATGAGTTTTTTGCCCGAATTGCAAAACAGCATCGTTGTCCGCGACTCGTGCTCGCCCATCATGCCGATGATCAGGCGGAAACCTTGCTTTGGAATCTTGTCCGTGGATCACATGGGCTTAAAGGCATGAGACAAGTCCAAAGGATGGCACTGGCGGATGGGGAATTCGACATCATCCGTCCACTTCTCACAGCAAGGCGTTTCGAATTGCGCGAGTATTTGATCGAAAATCAAATCGCATGGAGGGAGGATGCCAGTAATGCAGAGCCTTTTGCCACGCGCAATCGCATGCGAAACGAAGTGATCCCATTGCTTTGCGACGTCGCCCGCCGCGATATAACTCCGCTGGTCTTGCAGCAACTGGAATCCGATGCCGATCGCGAGAGACTCGAGTCATGGGCGTTGGAAAAAATTCAGGCGCTTGATCCGCAGGGACGATTGCACGTTCCCGTGATGAAAACATTGCCTCCGGCCATGCAGCGTCTGGTCTTTCGTGATTTTCTTGTCCTGCATCAGACCAATTCCATTTCGCGAGATCTGTTGGATCGATGCCTGCTTCTGCTGTCCGATGCCACGATCCACAGCATCAATCTTCCGGGTGGAAATTACCTGCGGCGCAAAGCCGGTCGGATTATTTGGCAACAGGCTTCCTAGGCAAGACCCAGAGATTCCGATAGACCACGGGGTTGCCATGATCTTGCAGAAAAACCGGTCCGGCAGCGGAGTCGAGTGGCTTGGAAAATGGCGCTGATGCCGTGAAATCCTTCTTCAGTTCAAGGTCGTCATGCACGACCACTCCATTCAAGCGCACGGTCACTCGTGGCCACTCGATGCGCTTGCCGTCGGCATCGAATTTTGCAGCGGTGAAATCCACGTCATAGGTTTGCCACGAAAGCGGCGGAAAGCACATGTTCAAGCGAGGCTTTGAGAGTGAGTAGACTCCACCGCATTCGTTGTCGCGTCCCTCCAATCCGAAGGAATCGAGCACTTGCGTTTCCCATCTTCCGTTCATGTAGATTCCACTGTTGCCGCGCTGTTGTCCGCGCGCCAGAGGTTTGTACGGCGTGCGGAACTCCACATGCAATTGATAGTCGCCGAAGTGTTGTTTGCTGAAGCAGTTGGTTGCTTGCAGATGATTCTCTTTGACCACGCCTCTGTCCCAGGCATCGGCGGAGTTGCCATCAAACAACACCACGGCACCCTCAGGAGGCTTGGCTCCCAGCGTGGGGCTTTTCCGTTCCACGCGCTTCAACGTTTCGTGCTTTTCATTTCGATCTGTGATGCGAAGTTGCTGTTCTTCCAATAATGCTTTGAGAGTGAGAGTTACGTTTTGGAAAGCAATTGCTTCTCCCTTGCGCTCGCCTGTCAGCACGTAGCGTGGTTTGCCCGGTTCCCAGCCGTCGCCCGGCAAGCCTCCCTCGTGCAGATAGAGGTCGAATTTGCCATGTCCGAGAGCGACGATTTGTGCACCCATAGCAGCAGGACCTCCATTGCGATATTCACCCTGCACGGAAAAATCCGCATCTTCTCTCACGGCCACAGCCGGATCGACCCAGAGCAAGGCGTTCGGTTTTGCGGTATCGGCAAACAATGAGCCTGTCATCGCCAACGCGAGAGAGAAGATGTTCGTTTTCATGGCTGATCTCATGAGCTACGAGGCAACGATCGCAGGTCTATCGGGATGATCATCACAATTGCCACCAGCCACATGGATTATCCTGTGTGGCACAGCTGACGCTCACTTCCGCCAGGCCTTTGTTTTGCAGCACACGACGCATGGTCTTCGTGGCTATATCACTGCAATTGCAATCACTGCTCAGATGTCCCAACACGACGTGCTTGAGCGCATCATGGCTGATGTTTTCCAATAACTCTGCGGCTTGTCGATTGGACAAATGTCCGTGATTCGAACTAATCCGTTGTTTGATCGTCCAGGGGCGCTTGGTATCCGCGGCGAGCAAATCGTCATCGTAGTTCGCTTCCAGATACAAACCGTTCATGCCTTGCAGACGTTGGGTGACATCGTGGGTGACTTTGCCGGCATCGCTGATCAATCCCAGACTTTTTTCCTCACTACGCAACACGTAGCCCACCGGATCCACCGCATCATGTTGGATGGCAAATGTCTCCACAAGCAGGCTGCCGATGCGAAACGACTGGCCTGCATGAAAGGTATGCCACCGTCCCTCAATTCCCAATTCACGAAGTACGTGCGCGGTGGCGCTGGTGGTGTAGATAGGTATATCGTGTTTTTTAAGTAATGTTTTCAGCCCCTTTATATGATCACCGTGCTCATGAGTGATCAGGATGCCATGAAAGACCTCGCTACCCAGTTCTTGAGCGCGTTTGAGTAATTGCCTTGCGCTGAGTCCGGCATCGACCATGAGAGTGGTGTCGGCATGTTGTGCCAATGTGGCGTTGCCGCCGCTGCCACTGCCAAGAACTGCAAATTTCATGTCATGCATCATGCAGGAAATCCCCTTACTTGGTCAAGCGAGGATCGAAAATCCCATCCTTGCAATCACCACAAAAAATCGCCATCTTTCTCTTCGATGATACGTTTTAGCATTTTCGGCATTTCGGTGGAAATTCAACCTTGGTTCTGGGTGATGATGTTCTTCTTGGGTGGAGGGATGCGAATTGGAACAAGCACCAGTGTTTTGGAAATTGCGACTTTCGCCATGATCGCCCTTATTTCCATTCTTGTTCATGAATTAGGGCATGCATTGGTAGGAAGAAGATTGGGAGGCGGGAGAGCTCATATCGTTTTGTGGGGTATGGGCGGTCTGGCCTACAATCATGGGGGACGTTTCGATCGGAATGGTCGCATGTGGATGATTCTCGCCGGACCGGGAGCAGGCTTTCTTTTGGGAATTATCGTCATTTTGCTGCTGGCCATACTCACCAACATGACCAGCGCATTTTCCTTTGCCGGGTGGGCGTTGTTCGGATCTGGAAAGTTCACACTTGAGCTCGTGGACTTGTTTCAGGATCAATCCTTGCGTCTTTATATATTTCAGCAATTTCTCTACATCAATTTCATGTGGAGCTTGATCAACCTATTGCCTGTCCATCCGCTTGACGGCGGTCAATTTGCAGATTTATTCATTAAAAACCGCAATCACACCCACTGGCTGGGAGTTGCATGTGGTTCTCTCGCCGCAGTGTTTTTCGTGTTGAACGGCCAAGGCTACGCCGCATTGTTGTTTGGGATGCTCGCATATCAAAACTACGCCGCGATTCAAAAAAGCTGATGCGTTAAAACAAACACAAGCGCAGCCCGGCGATGAGGGAAAAGGCGATGACCAGACCCTCGAACCAACGTTGCGGCACTCGCTTGACAAGAAATTTCCCTGTCGCCACGCCCAGCCATACACCGGGCACTAACAGAAAATTGATTTTCAAGGTCTCCCAGGTCGTGAGCGAAAGATGAACCGTCATCGGCACTTTGATCAGGTTGATCAGAAGAAAAAACCGCGCGCTTATGCCGATCAATTCCATTTTGGGAATGCGGCGCGATAACAAAAATAATTGGATCACGGGGCCTGCCGCATTGGCGATCATCGTCGCCATGCCTCCCGCCACACCGGCGGTCACGCCGAAGGCCTGTGAATCCGCCACCCGATGAAACAATTCCCGATTCCAGAAACGCATCGCTTGCACGGCAACCATCAAAAGCACTGATACGCCGATTCCCTTGCGCGCCTGGTGGTCATCGATCGCAGCCAACACAACATAGCCCAGCGCTAGACCGATCAGGGCGGGTAAAAGCAATTTCCCCACGGGTTTCCAAGAGCCATGCTCGCGAAACGCCGGATAGACCGTGAGATCGGCAATGACCAACAAAGGTAATACCAGTCCCACCGAAGTTTTCGCACCGAACAAATCCGCGAATAGCAGCACCGAAATCATCGAGATCCCGGTGAAGCCGGTTTTCGACAGGCCTACGCATAGGGCCCCGCAGAGTGCCATGGTCCAGGCCATCGGACTGTCGAGCATCATGTTCACCGACCCATTTTCACGATGAGATCAAAATGCTTTTTCACCACTGGCGTGATGGAAAGTCGCGTGCCCTTTTGCAGCACCATCATGCCCTCCAGTTTCGGTTCCTGCCGCAACATGTTCAGCGTGACCATCTGCGGAAATTCTTTTTCAAACGAAAAATCCACCAACCACCAACGTGGTTTCGCATCGGTCGATTTCTCATCGAAATACTCCGACGCCGGGTCCCACTGCGTCGGATCAGGATAGGGCTCGGATGCCACTTTTGCCACCCCCACCACGCCCGGCGGCGTGGCGTTGCTGTGATAGAAGAGGGCAAGATCGCCGATCCGCATCTCGCGCCACATGAAATTCCGCGCCTGATAATTCCTCACCCCGCTCCACGGTTCCTCTTTTACTTTTCTCAAATCGGAAATCGAAAACACATCCGGTTCGCTTTTGATCAGCCAATGGTTCATGGAACAAGACACTAGCTTTCATCAGCGCAAAGCTCAACATTTTCCTCATTCGTGACGATGGTTTCGAACGGAAGCGGTGGTTCGCGAGAAATAGACTTGTTAGATTGTGAGGTGCAGACGCAGCCAGGCATCAATTTCATCGATGATTTTGGGGTAGCTGGTCTCATCAAACGAGTGACCTGCGTCATTGATGCACACGAGTTTTTTCGGCTCAGGTGCGACAGCGTGGGCTGCCTCGCTGTCAGCGGGAAATACGACATCATCGGCGGTACCGTGAATCAAGAGCCACGGCACTTCCATGGCTCGGGCGGCATCCAGAGTGGATTCGTGAGTGTGAAGGTCATCCACATATGCTGAGGAGAGCGGACATGTTTTTTCGTCCCACATGAAATCTTGATCGGGAGTAAGCTCACCAAATTCACGTTGGCAAAAATCCCTGGTGAACACCATCCCTGCCAGAGTGATCAGCACACGCAAGCGTTCGTCACGCACTGCCGTGAGAACTCCGACTGCTCCGCCCATGCTGTGACCACAGTAAGCGATGCGTGTACTTTCAGAAATGGCATCGAAGACACTTTGCAGATCGGCGATTTCCTTGGTGATGGTCGATTCCTCGAAGCGTCCTTGTGATGCGCCGTTGCCACTGTAGGAAATGCGTAGGCATGACCAACCACGCGCATTCAGACCCTCAGCCAAAGCAATCAACAAAGGGCGATCTTTGTTGCCAGTGACACCGTGGCCGAGCACCACGAGCCTATCGGTTTTTTCTCCAGGATGAAATGCAAGGTCTAGCATTTCGCCATGTAAATTGGTAATTGGTAGTTTCATGAAAATGTCAGATTGAGGTGCGTCCGGGAAATGTGAGTTCGGCAATACCGGATTTATCGAGTCCGCCAAGTCCATGTTTGATCATGGATTCGTATTGCTTCTGGGTCGCCTGTGATAATGGTACTTTGACTCCTGCCTGGGCGGCGAGTGCATTGGCAATGCCGCTGTCCTTCGCGGCATGGGCGGCGCTGAAAAAGCAATCGTGCTCGCGGGCGATCATGTCGTCGCCATCAGTTACGAGCACCCGTGAGTTTGCTCCCGTCTGGGAAAAAATTTCTGCAAGCATCGTGAGATCCAGTCCCAGCGCCGACCCTAGGCCTAGTCCTTCGGCAAGACCGGCGGTGTTGATGTTCATGACCATGTTGACCAGTGCTTTCACTTGAGCGGCCTTGCCAGTGGTGCCAACATAGCGAAGAGCAGTGGAAAGATCGCGCAAGAGCGGCTCCGCGGCTTGATAGTCAGACTCATTGCCTCCAATCATGAGGTAGAGTGTGCCTTCACGAGCTTGCGTGATGCTAGAGGCCATGCAGGCTTCCAATGCGGATGCTCCTCCATTGTGACAAGCTGCTGATATTTCCTCGTGTATCTGTGGACTGACGGTGGCGCAATTCAGGAACAACCGGCCTTGCGCGTTGATGAGCAGGCTATCGCCGGACGGGGCAAAAATCTCACGCATGGCCGTATCATCGGTGACGACGGTGAAGATCACATCCGTGTTGGAAGTCAGCTCCTCCAGTGTTGTCGCCGCGCGGCAGGACAATTCAGCCGCGAGGGCATCAGTAAGCGGTGAGTGCTGATCATAGACCGCGGTCACATGGTATCCCTGATCCTTGAGTCGGCGTGCCATGTTTGCACCCATACGGCCTACTCCCACAAAACCGATTTTTTTGTCTTTCATAGTCACGAGCACCCTGTGGGAGCGGTGGGAATTTGTCAATCTCCGGCCGTGCTCGGATGGGGCACTTTGCCTTTTTTGGCGATTCCTTGTTTTTTTCTGAAAAACCGACTCATGCAGATGCGTTTTATCGGGTGGAAAGTTGCTTTATTTGTCTGCTGGTTGATTTTACTTCCTGAATTTATGAAACCCAAATGCCCTGGAAATCCACTGGAACGCTACTCATCCCGCCGGGAGTTTTTTTATGTCGGCCTGTTGGGTGGACTCGGTCTCACTTTGCCCGGCTTCCTGCAACGACAGGCCATGGGTGCACAGAAGTTTTATGAAACCAAGGAAGGCGTTGCGAAAAGTGTGATTCACATTTTCCTGCCCGGTGGTCTCGCGCATCAGGAATCTTTCGATCCCAAGCCCTTGGCTCCCTCCGAATATCGTGGTCCCTTTGGTGCGATTGATACCAAAATCCCCGGAATTCAGTTTGGCCAATTCATGAAACACACAGCGCAGGTGGCGGATAAAATGACCATCATTCGCTCGATGACTCACGGCGAGGCCGCTCACGAGCGCGGCACGCACAACATGTTCACGGGTTATCGTCCTTCCCCGGCCGTTGAGTATCCTTCGATCGGATCGGTGATTTCTCATGAACTGGGCACGCGTAACAACTTGCCGCCGTACGTGTGTATTCCCCAGGTGCCGAATGAATTTGCCAATTCGGGTTACCTCAGCTCGGCTTTTGGTCCCTTCGCTCTCGGTGCCGATCCCGCCCAAGGCGGCTTCAAGGTGCGCGATTTGAATTTGCCTGATGGCGTGAGTGATGAACGTTTCCATCGTCGTCAACAACTTCTCTATACCGTTGATCAGCATTTCCGGAGCCTGGAAAAATCCGACGAGATTGATTCCATGGACGCCTTCTATCAGCATGCATACAAATTGATTTCCTCGCAACAGGCGCGTGAGGCTTTCCATCTTGAAGCAGAGCCCGCGCCATTGCGTGAACGATACGGTCGCACACAAGCGGGACAACGCATGATTCTGGCACGTCGCTTGGTGGAAGCCGGTGTGCGTTTTGTTTCCCTCACCGCAGGGGGATGGGATCACCACGATAACATCAAGGGCGGGATCGAGACCAATCTTCCTCCCACCGATCAGGCGATCGCCGCGCTGCTGACCGACCTCGATGAACGAGGTTTGTTAGACAGCACTCTGGTCATGGTGACTTCCGAATTTGGACGGACTCCCAAAATCAATCCCACGGGTGGTCGCGATCACTGGCCTCGGGTATTTTCGACGATGCTCGCGGGTGGTGGAGTGAAACGAGGCATGGTCTACGGCAGTTCGGATGCCCTCGGTGGAGAGCCGGAAAATGATCCCGTTACCGTGGCGGATCTGGCAACTACGATCTATCATCAGATCGGCATCAATGCGGACAAAGAGCTCATGGCTCCCGGCAACCGCCCGATTGAGATCTGCGAAAACGGCCGCGTGATTGATGAAATCCTCGCGAAAAAAGCCTAACGAATCGAGGCCGTGAACCGCTGGCTTACTCTCTGTGTCTTGCTGCTAGCTGGCGTTTTTCCCTTGTGGGGATTTTCGCCAAAACTTGACACTGTGATGCCGCGTGGTTGGCAGCGTGGTTCCGAGGTTCTCATGCATTTCCATGGGGAACGCATCAGTGATACCCAGGAAGTCCTCTGCTACCAGCCAGGTGTTATTTTTCGTGACATCAAGGTCATCGATCCCAAGCATATCACCGCGCTCGCTACCATTGCGCCGGATGCGCCTCTGGGAGAGCATCAGTTCAGGCTGCGCACGGCGGGCGGAATCTCGGAAATGCGGTTATTTCTCATCGGCCAGTTTTCATGCATCGATGAAGTAGAACCAAACAACAAATTCGACCAAGCACAAAAAATCGAAGTCAATACCACGATCCATGGAATCTCGACACTCGAAGACGAAGATTACTTTGTTTGCTCTCTGAAAAAGGGTCAGCGGCTCACCGCTGAAGTGGAAGCCATTCGATTGGGTGAAACGATGTTCGATGCCTACGTGGCAATCCTTGATCCGCAGCGCTTTGAGCTCAGCGCGAATGATGACACACCACTGCTTCGCACGGATTGCTTCGCGTCGATTGTCGCTCCCGCCGATGGAGAATATCGTGTCGTTGTGCGCGAGGCGGCCTATGAGGGGAGCGAGTCGTGTCGCTATCGACTGCATATTTCCCAAGCGCCGCGGCCCTCCGCCGTTTATCCAACCGGCGCCAAACCGGGTGAAACGCTGGAGTTCACGTTCATCGGCGATCCATCGGGGCCTATCAAGCAAACCTTCACGATGCCCGCCTCAGGACCGAATCCCTTCCCTTTGTTTGCTCAAGCCGATGGATTGTCTTCTCCATCGCCCAATTGGATCGCTCTGAGTCCGATCGACTCGAGTCAAGAAATGGAGCCGAATAGCAGCGGCAAGGAATCGACTCCCTTGCCTCCCATTCCCTGTGCTGCCCACGGGGTGATTGCAGAAAACGGTGATGTCGATTGGTTTCGTTTTTCGGCGAAAAAAAATGACAACATCGTCATCAGGGCGCTTGCTCTTGGGCTGCGTTCACCACTGGATTCCGTTGTGAGCATACGCGATAGCAGTGGGAAAAATCTCACGACGAATGACGACCAAGGCGGACTTGACAGCACCATCACTTGGGCTTGCCCGGCCGACGGAGATTACTTCGTGCGAATTCAGGACAAACTCCGCAAAGGGCAAGCTGATTTCACGTATCGCATCGAGCTAACACACCGTATTCCATCGATCAGCGCCGCACTGCCCACGGTGGAGCGCGTGCAGACGCAAAAGTGGAAAATGCTCACCGTGCCGCGGGGTAATCGCTATGCCAGCGTGGTTAATTTTACTCGTGAAAATGTCGGTTGCGCCATGCAACTCGTCGCCGAGTCCCTTCCTGCGGGTATGACCTTTTCCGCACCACCGGTTCCCAAAAACGCCACCTCTTTTCCCATTTTGATCGAGGCTGCTCCGGATGCTCCCATCGCCGGAGGTCTATACAACATCGCTCTGAATGCCACGGGTGAAGGGGCTCCTGCCGATCTCAAAGGTGCTCTCCGAGAACGGATCGAACACGTCGATATCAACAACCAGGGCTCGTATCACGGCACATCGGTGGACCGGATCAGCATGGCAGTGATTGAAGAGGCGCCCATCCGGATCGACCTCGAACAGCCCGCGATTCCTATCGTGAAAAACGGAGTCTTGCCATTGAAAATCAAGGCGCAACGTGCGGACAAATATGACAGTGCGGTCAAGCTGCGCTTTCTGTGGATTCCACCGGGAATCGGCGCGCCCGTTACCATCGATCTACCTCAGGGTGCGAACGAAGCGACCTATGAAATCAATGCTAGTGCTGACGCAGCCACCGGGCAGTGGCCGATTGTAATCCTGGCAGAGGTTCCTACGGAAAAAGGTCCTGTTTTGGTATCTTCGAATTTTGCGACCCTTACGGTAGCTGAACCTTTGATCAGCATGAATATTGAACTCTGCGCCACCGAGCAGAACAAGCCGACTCCATTACTCTGCAAGGTTGATGTCACCACACCATTTGAAGGTCAGGCGATAGCCGAGCTCATGGGAATGCCCCATGGCACCAAAGCGGCACCGATGCCGATGAACAAGGACACCAAGGAGTTGCTGTTTCAAGTGGAAGTCGCTGCCGATGCTACTGTGGGCAAACACCAGAATCTCTTTTGCAAAGTCAACATTCCGCAGAATGGTCAGAGCATCATGCACCAAGTCGCATACGGTGGTGTCCTTCGCATTGACGCGCCCGCCGTCGTTTCAACACCCAAGCCTGCAACTCCTGCGGCGGAAGTGAAACCATCACCTGCTCCCGCTCCTGCAGCTCCCGCTGCCAAACCACTCAGCCGTCTCGAACAACTCCGACAAAAACAACAGAATCCCTGATATCATTATGAAAACAATACTCCGCAGCATCATCACCCTTGCCCTCACCACTCCATTCACATTCGCCGACGGTTGGATGACCGATTGGGAAGCCGCCAAGGCGAAGGCGAAAGCCGAAAACAAACCGATTCTCATCAACTTTACCGGCACTGATTGGTGCGGTTGGTGCATTAAGATTGAAAAGGAAGTATTCTCTCAAAAAGCCTTCAAGGAATATGCCGAAAAAAATCTCGTGCTGATGGAAGTGGATTTCCCCAAGAAAAAAGAGCAGTCGACGGAATTGAAAAAACAGAACAAGGCTCTCGATAAAGAATTTGCCATTGAAGGGTATCCAACCGTCTACCTGCTCGATGCCGAAGGCAAAAAAATCAGTGATGAGATCGGCTATCGTGAGGGTGGTCCTGATGCTTACACAAAGCATTTGCAGACACTCATCGATGCGGGTAAAAAGCCTGAAACCAAGTAATTGCCGAGTTTCATTCCAGCATCTTTCCGTGCAGTCGCCCACCGCGCTTTTTGAGCTACGGTGAAGATGCTGCTTTCGAACGAGGTAATCGAGCTCAGAGACTAACTTCTTGCGATTCCGAGTAACGCAAACCGAATCATTAATGAGAGTGATTCAGAGCCCCTGATAGCATCGCCGATATACACGACATCGTTGTCTCTGGTCCTGGACGCACCATCTTTTGTCTTACCCGCAGCGCTTACCACTAAATCCAATGCTGAGTCAGCTTCTGCCTCCCAAGATGGGAGTATGCACTAGTTTTGCTCCTCCAGAGATTCGCAATGCTACATGCCCGTTCGACAGTGGATGAGAATACAAGAAATGTTGTGCGACAGAGTGATAAGAAAAGTGATCATAGCGACTCACAGGATCCGGATCAATCGGATGAACGAGGATTGTTGAATGTTCTGGCGTTTTGTTGACGTATGTCACCTGCAGATGATCCGTAAATTTTTTCTCATCCTTTCCACCTTGATGCTGAGCAATACACTGCATGCTCAGAGATCTTATGATATCGTCGTCTATGGCGATTCATCGGGTGCCGTCACCGCTGCCATTGATGCAAAACGGCGTGGGCTGTCGGTAATCCTCGTCAATCCCACTTCATTTCCCGGTGGTATGAGTGCCAGCGGCTTAGGCGCGACGGATTTTCTCGGCAGACAAAATACCTTTGGCGGTATCGCCGGGGAATTTTACCAAGGTGTCGCCAGAGCCTATGGCAAAAATTTCGTACGTAGCTTCGAACCGAGCGTGGGACACAAGGTGTTTCAAATGATGCTCGCTGATGCGAAGGTGGAGGTTGTATACAGGGAATTGTTAGATCGGGAAAAAGGTGTGAAGATGAGCGGCAAACGCATCGAATCCATCACCACGCTCAGTGGTAAAACCTATCGTGGCAAGATGTTCATCGATGCCACCTATGTCGGCGATCTGATGGCTGCGGCCGGTGTGACTTATACCGTGGGGCGAGAGCCGGAGAGTCAATACGGCGAGACCATTGCCGGGGTTCGCCGGGGCGATACGAATCCGCGTGTGCACTATACCCAAAAGGATAAAGACCATTTCATCAAGGATGTCGACCCCTACGTGAAGCAGGGGGAGCCGGGTAGTGGCCTGCTTCCCTATATCGTGAAAAACGATGGACTCACTAACGGTCAGGGCGACAAAAAAATCCAGGCATACAACTACCGCGTCTGTCTGACCACCGATCCCGCTCTACGCGTTTCCATCGAAAAACCCGAAGACTACAAGGAGATCGACCATGAGCTTTTGCTGCGCAACTTTGAGGCCGGTGACATGCGCATGCCCGCCCTGATCGAGCCATTGGAAGGAAAAGGATCGAAAGTCGATTGGAACAACATGCATGCTGTTGGATCCGATCACCCGGGAGCAAATTATGAATATCCTGAGGCGAGTTACGAGCGTCGGATGGAGATTGAGAAACAGCACAAAACCTACATCCTCGGCTTTCTCTGGACTATGGCGAACAGCCCTCGCGTGCCGGAAGAGATCCGTAAAAAAAGCGCTGCTTATGGATTATCGAAAGATGAATTCACCGACAACGGCGGCTGGCCCTGGATGATCTACATCCGCGAGGCGCGCCGCATGGTCGGCGACTACGTCATGACCCAGCATGATTGCGAAGGCAAAAAATCCGCGACCGATCCCGTGGCGCTTGGTTCCTTCGGCATGGACTCTCATTGCGTCCAGCATTTTGTCACCGACAAAGGCACCGTGCAAAACGAGGGAGTGATTTGGCGTGTGCCGCCGAAGCCCTATGGTATATCCTATCGTTCCGTGATCCCCAAGATCGGTGAATGCGAAAATCTTTTCTCTCCCATCTGTCTCTCCACCAGCCATGTCGCCCACGGCTCGATCCGCATGGAGCCGGTTTTCATGGCGCTATCGCAGAGCTGCTCGATTGCTGCAAGTCTTGCCATCGAGAAAAACATTCCAGTGCAACAAGTGAAGTATGCAGAGCTGAAACAGCGTTTGTTAGATGCGAAGCAAGTGGTGGAGTTCAAGTCAGCCAGGCCCGCTCAGTGATGCATTCATGCCGGTCCTGGCGCATGTCTCAACTTAACTGCCTCGCGGCTTGCAGGGTGTTTTTCATCAGCATGGCGATGGTCATGGGACCGACGCCTCCGGGCACAGGGGTGATGGCGCGGCACTTGGGTGCGACTTCGTCAAAGGCGACATCGCCTGTGAGGCGGAAGCCGGATTTTTTGCTGGTATCGGGCACGCGGTTGATGCCGACGTCGATGACGACAGCGCCTTCTTTTACCCAATCGGCTTTGACCATTTCCGGTCGGCCTACAGCGGCGACAAGAATATCCGCACCGCGGCAGAGCGCGGGGAGATCGCGTGAACGCGAGTGGGCCACGGTGACGGTGGCGTTGGCATTTTTCGCCATGAGCAACAGCGCCATCGGCTTGCCGACGATCATGCTGCGGCCGAGCACGACGACATTCGCGCCTTGGGTATCGATGCCGGCGGCTTGAAGCAAACGCATCGAGCCAGCGGGTGTGCAGGGCACGAACCCCGTGGGGTCTTCTAACACTAATTTTGCAACGTTTTCCGGATGGAAGCCATCGACATCCTTGCGGGGATCGATGGCGCGGATGATTTCTTCTTCGTGAATGTGAGCCGGGGGAGGGCTTTGCACGAGGATACCGTGGATTTTGGGATCAGCATTGAGGCGCTGCACCACCTCTAACAATTCCTGTTGACTGGTGCTGGCAGGCAGTTGGATTTTTTCCGAATGCATGCCCAGTTCCGCGCAGGTTTTCACCTTGGAGCCGACATAAACGTGCGAGGCAGGATCGTCACCCACGATCACCACGGCAAGACCGGGTTGAATGCCTTGTTGTAGGAGTTCTGTGATTTCGAGTTGGCACTCGGCGATTACGGCTGCGGCTACGGATTTTCCGTCAATGAGTTGCATGGCGATGGTTTACGTGATGGGAACGGGCTGGGACAAATCTTTTTCGATCTTGATGCGAATCTTTTCCAATTCCGCCTCGTCGACTCTGCGAGGAATATAAATCGGTTCATCAATGGCGAGATCAATGCGAGAAAATGGCTTGGGAATTTCAAATCGGTCCCATGTCCGAAGTTTCCAGGAAGAAGAGCAGGTTACGCGAATTCTCAGAATGGGACTGCCAGTGAGTTGGCTGAGTTTGAGGGGGCCGGGTTGAAGAATGCGAAATGGTCCGCGAGGACCATCCGGGGTGAGACAAATATCGCCCTCTTGGTCCAATGTTTTTTTCAATTCCAGAAGTGCGGACATCGCACGTCGCGATGATGAACCACGCACCGCTCTGACACCATAAGTACGGAGCGTGTGTTCGATGATTGCACCGTCTTTGCTGGCGCTCGTCAGTGCGGTTAGAACATATTTTCTCGGACATTTGCGGAACCATGCGGTGATGGTGGGAATGATTTGACCGTGCCAGAAAACAAGAATCGAAGGTCTGTCGTATTTCTCGAATGATTCTGGTTTTTCGAATCGAACTCTTAATGTCAAACCAAGCAAATGAATGAGCCAACCTGCCAGCGTGCCGAGAATTTTTTCCTTGGTTCCGCCCTTGATCGTGGATGGGGAGGGTGAGGATGTCATCGATTTCGTTTGATGAATAGAGGATTGAGTCAAAGAAGATTCCGCTTGTGCAAAAGCGATGCCTACAGATCCTGTGCAATGGTTGATGAATTGGCAAGAAAATCGGGTGATATCATAACGAATTTGCTTCTTGGAAATGATCCCAACCGCCAGTCAAATGCATACTTTTTTCTGAATCTACCATTTGTCCGATGCAGCTCAAGGCAAGATCGGGAAAGTTTCGGTGCCATCGCTTCGCGAGAGATTTTACTCTCGAAGAGGGGACGGTGAAGAGTAATTCGTAATCCTCTCCATCCTGCAGGGCTTGCTTTGGGTCGCAGCCGGCTTGGAGGGGTAAGGCGTCGATATCAATCTGATAACCGAGAGATGAAGATCGCGCGAGACGCCCCATATCCTTGGCCAGACCATCCGACAAATCCATCATGGCTGAGGGATAGTGATGTTTGGCGAGCCACTGCGCTTCGTTCACTCTGGGTTGGATGTCAAGGTGGCGACCAGCAAGAGATCCTCCGAGGGATCCGGTGACGAAAATCATGTCATGGCATTTCGCGGTTGAGCGAAGAATCAGTTCTGATTTTCTTACTTTGCCGGTCGCTGCCACGGAAATGATGATACCGGATTCCCGGGCAACGCGTGTGGTTTCTCCGCCGACAATGGTCGCGTGGTATTTTGTCGCGCAAGCTGACATTCCCTGATAGAGTCGTTCCAACCGCAAAATCTCTTCGTTCTCCGGAATTCCGATCGTGACGAGGAACCAGCACGATGTGCCACCCATGGCAGCAAAATCGCTGACCACGCGCGCGATCGCTTTCCAACCGACTCGATGGTAATCTTCTGTCGGTAGAAAATGAACTCCCTCGACAATCGCATCGGTTTTGAGCAGTTGCCAGTGAGTTCGGGAGAAGGGCACGACGGCACAATCATCACCCGGGCCAACGTGAAGTTCCTGCGGGGGAGGTGGCAATTGAGCCAACAACCGATGGACAAGTTGGTCTTCGCCGATTTCGATCACGGACTTCATGGCATGGGGGGCTCTGGCAGCAATCCTGCACGCATGGCCAATTGGATGGCAACGGTGGCTGAATTGAAAAAGAAATGAATGCTGATCGGAGCCCAGATCGATCCTGTCCACTCATAGGCAAGTGCGAGGAGGATCCCCAGCAGGAATAATGGAAGCATCAGCGGTATATTGCCATGGCAAGCCCCGAATAAAAGTGCGCTGAACAAAACGCCGGCTGTCTTGCCACCAAATGATTTTGCCACTGGATACAAATAGCCGCGAAAGATCACCTCTTCGGCAAGTGGTGCCACGATGGCGGCCGAAAAAGCCATCAATCCCACACTCCACACGTCTGTGCTGTCTCGCATCAATGCGACTGCATCCTGGGTGCTGCTCGTGCCGACGATACGCTCCATCCAGCTGATGTATCCGGAAGCATTCAGCAGGAACAACATCACCCACATGACAAATACGGTGGATGGTCCGATCCAGAGCAGATTCGGCCACTTCGACCACCCGAGGCCGAGCCATGTGGAGAGTCTCACGCGCCAGCGAACGATTGCGATGACTGCTGCGACCAAGACGGCAAATGTCAGAATATTTCCGATAAGCAGCGATGGGCTGATGGTTTGTTCAGGATTTCTCCCCTCTGTTGCTGCGGCCGATAAACCGAAGGTAATGAAAATACCGCTGATCAAAATCAAACCCAGGGCATCGATGGGTCTGCACCACCAAGTGCCTACTTGTCCCCATCCGGGAAGCGGTGGCGGCGCTGAAGAAGGCGCGGTCCTGCGCAAAAATTGCATGGAGGCACCACCGAGAAGCAGCAAAAACGATACACTGTAAGCTCCGAGCAGTAGGCAGGTGGCAATGTCCAATCCAGGGGTTGCGCTGTGATTCACGTCCCAAGCTAGCAAGCCACCACCATGATGCCAACTGATTTTCCATCGCAGCACTTTTTTCAGGATTTGATGGATTTTCCTCGATTGATGGTAGGATTTGTGCTTCGTTTCCCTTAACACTCAAGTAAACCTGTGGATTCTACTCAATTTACGCCACCGTCGATCGAGGTGCTGAACCAGCTCCTCCCGGCCTATCATTTTATTGATTTCATTGCGCAAGGCGGCATGGGAGCTGTCTATTTGGCAAAACAAGTATCACTCGACCGCGAGGTTGCAGTGAAAATATTGCCGAGGGAACTCAGCGCAGATCCAGAATTCCGAGCTTCTTTTCAAACCGAGGCTCGCGCCATGGCGAAGTTAAATCATCCGAACCTGATCGGGATCTACGATTCCGGAGATGTCGACGGCATGCTTTACATCGCCATGGAATATGTTTCCGGCAAGTCGCTTTATCATTCGGCATGGAATAAGAAGATTGATCCCGCTGAAGCTGCTCGCATCGTGATCGCCATTTGCGAAGGACTGAGTCATGCTCATGAAAATGGTATCATTCACCGTGACATCAAACCTGCGAACATTTTACTGACCCCAAAGATCGAGCCAAAAATCGGCGATTTTGGCCTTGCACAGGCAGTGGGCGTGAAGCACGAGGGTATTGTGATGGGAACGCCCGGTTATGCTGCTCCAGAGGTCATTTCCCACCCTGAGCGAGCTGACCGTCGATCGGATATTTTTGCCGTGGGGGTGATATTGCACGAATTGCTCACAACGAAAAAACCGGAACCTCATGTCACGGCATCCAGCCTCTGCCACTGTGGACCGGAATTTGATTTGATCATTCAGCGCGCGACCCATCCGAACCCTGTCATGCGTTATCCTGATGCGGCTTCGATGGCGCGCGCGCTCCGCGATACGGTGAAAAATGGCAACGATTCGTCCAGAGCCCCGCTTTTGAAAAAATCGGCACCGAGGGCGATCGCTCCGGCGCGCGCTGCTGGTAAACCCATGGCCGTGGGCAAACCGGCGAATCCACCCGCGCCCCAGCCAACAGCTCAGGATCAGTCGGTCGATCCTGGGAATGAGGAGGAGATTCCTCCGCTCGTGATTCCATCCGGTAACGCGAGTTGGACCTACATGCGCAATCTTCTGATCATGGCTGCCATGGCGGTACTGGTCGTTTTCGTTTATCAAAAACTTCAAATTTACAAAAAAGATGTCGCGAAGCGCGAAGAGGCATACATGCGCAAGCAAAAGGAGGAAGAGATGCGCCGCCGCCGGGAGGCGGAAAAAGAGTTGGCAGAGCGGAACAACAGGCCTTTGATTCCTCCTCCCGTTGATATCCCCAACCCCGGAAGCCAAACGCAGAAACCCACGCCAGAACCCACGCCAGAACCCGCGCCGGAACCTGTCATCGAGACGGCGATGCAGTCGTTGCAAAGGCTTCAATACGATCTTTCCAAAGGCTCTCGTGATGAGATGCCCGTGGGCTCGAAGCGCCGGGGAGAGTTGGACTTTTTCTTGGTTCCCGATCCCATGACTTGGGACGCAGCGTTGTTGTTTGCGGAAAAGCACGGCGGACATATTGCGCTGCCGAGTAGCGAGGACGAGCTAACGTTTTTGGCATCGATGCTGAAAAACGAGGAGACGATCTGGATCGGCGCCGGAAGAAGTGATCGGGATTTGTGGATTTTGCTGGATGGTGCTTCCTGGCCGATGGAAAAAACGCCCCCGGGGATCGGAAGTTATGCGACTCTCTCGCACTTGGGCAACGTTCGGGCCTCTGAGGCATCGAAAGAATTGCCTTTTGTCATTGCCTGGCACAGAGATGGCTCGAATCCCTCTTCTTTGGAAAATTTATTGCAGATCACCCGCAAATCCTTGGACAGTAACACTCCGGTGTTTCCTCCAGGTACGCAAGCTGCCGGTCCAAGATATTTTTTACCCATTCTTCGTCCGATGAACCGACTGCAGGCGCGGGAGATTGCCCAACAGGCCGGAGCCCACATTGCCGCGCTCAGCACCCGGGAAGAAGGCTATTGGATGACTGACAATTTGAGTTCAATCAAGGCCGAGAGAGGCATTTGGATTTCTGGTGAAAAAGTCAGTGGTGTTTGGCAGTGGTCCACTAAAGAACCATGGACCTATGCGCAATGGGCTCCCGAATCACCCCGGGATGAAGAGAATGCCAATTGTCTCGTGTATCAACCTGGACGCGGCTGGCATAATGTGAATCAAGATGAGCAAGTGGATGGCGTTCTGCTGGAGTGGAGTAAAGATGCTGACGCTACGAAAACGAGTGACACCACCATGGCAACTCCCGTCACGGGGATTGGCCCCTTGGTGACAAAGTGTCGTGAATTGCTTGCTGCTTCAACGATCGAACGGGATGAAAAACATGCAGCAAATGTGAAGTCGTTCAACTGGGATATCGATGTCTGGTTGCGCGGTCTCAAGCCCTTGGAAAAAGAGCAATGGCAGGTAAAGACCGATATCATCAAGAGTTTGACTCGCAAAGGGCGCGTGCCATCCGCGGAGCAACTCACATCCACTGAGCAACTCACATCTACTTTTTCTGAAGAAACGCCAGCCCTTCATGCGGGTATTGTCAAAATCCACACATATTCTTTTTCAAAACAAACCGAGATTGATGCGGCTTATGAATTGCGCAACGGTAAAATTCGCGAATCCTATGTCATGAAGTTGAAAGAAATGGGATCTACCGCGCAAAAATCCGGTCAACAGGATCTCGTTCGTCAGTTGAAAGAATATCTTGATCAAGCTGCCGATTTGGAAAACTGGATCCAAGCGATGTTGCAGCAATAAGACAGAAAAGGTCATGGCAAAGCATTCTTCCCCACCTACCCATCAGCATGCCAACACGTGGCGTGACCATAACCCACGCTCCAAAGCACCATTGATTTTTTTCTTGTTGATGGTGCTTCTTGCCATGAGTACGACGCTCATTTTGTTGGAGAAAAACAAACGGGCAGAAAACATGTCCCGGGCCATGAATGCGGTCCCGCCCGAGGCGGTGGATGTCAGAACAAATGCAGCGCCGGAAGCATCGAAAAATGCGATGCAACAAGCGGAAGATGTGCTCAAATCGACTGGTTCCTTGCCCGTTTTGCCGCGCCGCGATGATCCTGTGGATTTGGTCGCTTCGATCGGACAGGCGCTCGCGAATCAGGACTTTGCGACAGCTGAAAAATTGATCGGTCAGCGTGCGATGAATGATGTCACGCGCGATCGACTGAAGGAGATGATCGCGCGCCAGCAGCTGAAATTAAAAGCACCGAATCCCGTGCGGGAGGTAGGTGAGCTGGAGTTAAACCGTCGCGCGCGTTATGCTTTGGAACTGGTCGATCGTGAACCGGGCAGAGATCGTATCTATTTCGATCTTGTGAAAAACAATGGCTTATGGGAAGTGGATCAAATGATTTTACCACCATCCGATGGGGAGGATATTCCTCGTGCGATGATGGTGGATGCATTGGGCATTGCGGATTCATTTTTATTGGCAGTATTGAGTCAGAATTTCAGTTTAGCACGAGAATTCGTGAATCAACAAAAAGTCTCCGACGCCACTCTCGCCGGGCTATGCATTTTGTTTGAGGAAGGCAATTATCGCATGCGTCCGGAAAAGCCACTGCGCGCGATGTTGCAAAAAGAAGATCTGACATCCTTTCTCGCGAATGTTCAGGCTGCCGATGGAAGTCAAGCGGGGCAGTTTGCGATCATTCTCAAAAAAACTCCGGCTCATGGTAATTGGGTTATCGATGAACTGAACCTTGATCAATTGCTCAGTGACTATGCTCAGCGCTTCGCAGGCGGAGATGTTTATTACACGCCCCTGATCAAAAATCCTTCAGGAGGAGACACGCTCGTTCTGTATTTCGAATTTGATGAAGAGAGGCTCACCCTGCGCACTGAGCGGCAACTTGCCATCGTCGCGATGATTTTGAAAACCGATCAGAAAAAGAGAATTCATCTTTCGGGACACACCGATGCTTTGGGGAGCGCTGGTTACAATCAAGAATTGTCCTTGCAGCGTGCCAATGCCGTGAAAGACTTTCTGATCAAGTGTGGAGTGACCCCGGAGCAGATTCTCACGGCGGCCAAGGGATACACCGAGCCCCGTCGTCCGAATGTCAAGGCTACGGGAGAAGACGATCCCGAGGGGCGTCGTGCCAACCGACGCACCGAAATTTACTTGGATTTCTAAAACGCCGCGTTGTTGCTTCGGCGCCTCCGGTTGCACGGCTTTGCCTCTGCCGTAAAAGGGAACTGCCATCCAAATCAAGAAAAGATTCTCGAAAACTAACCTTTACAACCTTGGCGTTGACCGTCATATTTCCCGCTCCATGACCATCCTTGGTATCAATTTCCTCAATGTCAGCATCACCGCACTGGTGGTGATTTATGTTTTCGTCTGCCTATCGATGATTTTGTTGGTCTTGATGCAGCGTCCGAAACAAGAAGGTCTCGGTGCCGCGTTTGGTGCCAGTGCGACGGATCAATTGTTTGGAGCCCGCACCACGAACGTGCTTCAGAAAGGCACCGTTTACATGGCTGTGCTCTTCTTCCTGCTCACTCTGGGCCTGGCGATTTTGGTTCAGAAAAAAAATCAAATTGTTTCACTGGCCAAGACTCCTGCGAATGCGGAAGCGCAGGCAGCCACTCCGAGCGAACCGGTGAAGAGCCTCAGTGAGGAATTGCCCGCTCAGCCTAACACTTCCGAGAACCCTGCCGCGCCTGCTGAAGGTGAGAAGACCCCTGAGTCCACGACCCCAGATCAAGCCGCAGAAGGTAAGCCTGCTGAACCAGCAAAG
>JBMLRP010000055.1:0-12563 GCA_049240965.1 Akkermansiaceae bacterium | reverse complement strand
TGAGTCCACGACCCCAGATCAAGCCGCAGAAGGTAAGCCTGCTGAACCAGCAAAGTCAGCTGAGGCAGACAAGCCAGCTGAGGGAGACAAAACTCCCGAACCGTAACGCTATCCTTGCGTGACGAACGAGGAAATATCATCAGGTCGGCCTGTTTGGGCGCGGCCTGATTTGTTTCCTGCGGCACCTCCGCACTCCTGGGGCTACATGGCCGGACAACAGGGTGCCGTGATTCTGGAAAATGCATCGGCTCTCCAGGATGTGATTCGCCAAGACGATCAGGAATCCGTAGGCCTGGTCTGGACGCCCGATCACGATCACATGGAGGTGCCAGAGGCAGTGCCTGAATTGCGCGATGCCTTGCAGCAATCGAGACTGCGCGCTTCACACCGGCAACTCGAGCGCCAGAAACGTCAATTGCGCATGGGAGTGCTTTTGTTTTTGGGATTCATGGCTTATGCGAGTTGGGAGATCGTACAATTTCGTCAGGTGTTTGCGCCATGGGGACTGCTACTGGATTTGCTCAACACATCGGCACCGATCGGCTTATTATTTCTGTGCATGTTTTGGCTGATGCCTTGGTATGAGGCGCGCAAACGGTTTCGTGAGGTTCGGGGTTGGACGGCGGAAACCATGAAAGATGCGGCCGATCTGGCAAGATTTGAGGTCTGGTTGTCATGGCAGAAAATTTTGGCCACCAAGGTCTTGATGGGAATCATGGCTCTTGCGGGAGTGATCCAAGTCATTTCCGGGCAGCCTTTTGCAGCTGCATTGATCCGCGGGGGAGGCGAACGATGGCGTTTGTTCACGGCACCATTGTTGCATGGTAATTTGCTGCATTTTCTGATGAATGCGATGGGTCTGATGTATTTGGGGCGTCGCATCGAGGCTCTGGCGCGCTGGCCACAGGTTCCCATCGTGTTTTTGTTCTCGGCTTGGTTAGGGGGCGAGTGTTCCATGATGATGGGGCAGGGGGGTTCTCTTGGGGCATCCGGCGGTTTGATGGGGATGCTGGGGTTTTTGTTAGTGTTTGAGACCCGACATGCCAGGCTCGTTCCGCGCACGGCGAGGCGCCGCCTGATTGCGGCATTGCTGGGCACCGCGTTGATCGGTGTGATCGGCGTGCGCTACATCGATAATGCGGCCCACATCGGCGGGTTGGTAGCAGGCATGGTCTATGCATTCATTGTGTTTCCTCGTTCTTCCAGCGTGTTTCGTCCGCAAGCATCCACGGTGGACCGAGCGGTTGCGCTGATGAGTTTTGGCACTCTTCTTCTCGGTGCATGGTGGGCCATGAGAGCGATGATGCGTTGGTGATTTTCATTGCTTTTTTTCGTCTCTTTGCGAGCCTGAGTCCGAATTCTGAAAACAAACTTCGCTTCTATGACATCGTGGTATTACGGCTCACAAGGGCAACAAAATGGTCCAATTGCGGAATCGGAGTTGCGTCGCTTGTTGGCGGATGGCTCCCTCACGCAGCAGACGCTCGTCTGGCGTGACGGCATGGGGGAGTGGCGAGCTGTATCCGAGGTGCCTGAATTGCAGGCTCCAGCTCTCACAACTCCAGAGGTGATCGCTGATCAACAGGCTTCCTACGGAGTGGCGCCGCAAAGCGGCTTGGCCATCGCGAGCATGGTCTGCGGGATTGTGAGTTTATTGCTCTGCTACGTGAATGCTCTGGCGGCGATCCCTGCGGTGATTTGCGGGCACATGGCTTTGAAAAAAATTCGTGAGTCTCCGCAGCCGATGGCTGGCAGGGGCATGGCAATCGCCGGATTGGTCACGGGCTACCTCGGGCTGCTTTTCCAATTGGCTATCATCATCGGGTTATTATTCTTTGTTCGAAACGTCGTTGGGCCCGGTTCTTCCTTCCCCTGAAATCCTTTCGGAATTATGGGGCAGTCTTTCCTAACACTTTGGAGCGGTCGCCCGTGGACCTTGCTCAGCGTATTGGTTTCCGTTGCCGGATTCGTCCTGCTGTTCACGCATGAGCGATTGTTAGGCTTGATGCCGCCTTGTCTTTTTTATCGATGGACGGGATGCTATTGTCCCGGTTGCGGTGGTCGGCGCTGCGTGATGATGATGATGCAAGGTCGTTGGCTGGATGCGCTCCACATGAATGCTTTGGCTCCCGTGACATTCTTTGTCTTTTTCTTCTTATTGGCACGGGAGGCATGGCGTGAGAACACAGGGCGCGGGCTGCCTTTTGTCATGACTCCGCGCCGCGGATGGCTCGTCGTTGCATTGGTTCTGGGATTTTGGCTGTTGCGCAATCTTCCCTTTCCTCCTTTTCACTGTCTGGCGCCATACGCGTTGTAATGTATGGCTGATATTTTCGGCATTCGCCCCTTGCGCGTCGTCCAATGCGGGGGTAAAGCAGCAGTGTGAAACGAACGGTATTTTTGCTGCTGCTTGTCGCCTGCACCTTGGTGTCGTGCAAAAAAACTCCTTTGGATGTGACGTCCACGGAAAAACGCGGCCTTACAACCAAGGACGGCGAGGTGAAATTATTTGCCAGTGCGGATGAACAATTCCGCGGAAGCGCTGCCAGTTCCATGGCGGATGCTCCGCCAACGAATTGGCTCGCCCGGCCGGCATCCCAGTTCCGTCTTCTGAATTATGCTTTCGGAGCGAGTGGCAAAGGCGAGGTCTATGTCTCCCGTTCCCAAGGATCAGTATTGGACAATGTCAATCGTTGGCGTAAGCAGTTTTCCCGGCAGGATCTGACAGCCGCGGATCTCGCTGCATTGCCCAAGGCTACACTCATGGGAGCTGAAGCGGTGATTGTCGAGGCCGATGGTGTTTACGCTGGCGGCATGGGCAAGGAACCTGCGGATGGCTACGCACTTTCCGGGCTTGTCGCCAAGGTCGGAAGTGACATCATCACAATCAAAATGGTGGGACCCAAGGACGAGGTCGAAGGCGAAAAGGCCAAGCTTGTCGAGTATGCGAAAAGTTTGAAGTCAAATGAATGAATCGCCTTGTTTCTGACGTAACCTCCACACCTCAAAGCCACATGTCTGAAGCGCCGGAACGCGAACCGCGAAAATCATCTCTACCTCCATGGTTCAGGAGCGTATTCCATGTTCTGGCCGGATTCCCTCTGGCCGTCATTCTGATGCTGATTTTGCTGCTGCAAACCTGGTTGGCTACTCTCGAGCAGGTGGACTACGGCTTACACGCTACATTGCGAAAGTATTTTGATCCATCCGCTTGGTATATTCTTGGCGAGCTTCGTTTGCCGGAATTCATGGGTGGCAAGGCATTAACCATTCCCATGCCCGGTGGGTATTGGGTTCTGGGATTGTTTTTTGTGAACTTGTTGCTGGGCGGGATTGTGCGTGCACGCAAGGGATGGACCAAAGCGGGTGTTCTCATTTCCCACTCGGGCATTTTGTTGATGATTCTGAGCGCCGGTGTGACCGAGATGACGGAGGAGCGCGGGACGATGGATTTTTTCGAGGGAGAAAGCAGCAATGTGGCGCAGGATTACTACGAGTATGTGGTGGAAATCTCTGAACGCACAAAGGGCATGCCGGACCATGTGCATGTGATCCGTGGCGAATATCTTGCAGATCTCGTGGGCTCACCTGCGCCGGTGCGGACGGTGCGATTGCCTGAATTGCCCTTTGACATGCAGTTCACACGATATGGCAAAAACGCCAAAGTGATGTCAGTGAATGAAATGGCACCTCCTGCGGACTCCCCGGTGATCGATGGTTATTATATTTTTGACCGTCCATCGAACAAGAATGCTGAGTCCAACATGGCAGCTTGTTACGCGAAGATTTTGCCACGCGATGGGACTGCGTTCCCCAGTTTCATCGTGAGCGGTGATGCATTTCATCCGCACACGGTCCGTCTAGGCGACCGCATTTTTGTGTTCCAGATGCGCAAGTTCCTCTGGACCATGCCATTCACCGTGCGTTTGGACAAAGCGACAGCGGAGTATTATCCAGGTTCCACCAAACCGAAGCGCTTTGAAAGCCAGGTGACGCGCATCGAAAACGGTAGCGAAGCCCATGTGGAGATCAAGATGAACATGCCTATGCGCTATGAGGGTCTCACGTTCTATCAGCGCATGATGGGACGTGAAAATGCCCAAGTGGCCAACTCGCGACCGTATTCTCAATTGGAAGTGGTGCGCAATCCCGCTGACCAGTGGCCAAAATACGCGCTTTACATCGTCACCCTCGGACTGCTGGTGCACTTCGTTCTGAAATTCGCTCTCTACGTGAAAAAAATCACCCGCTCCCAGAAACTTTGATTATGGCTGAAATGAAATCCATGCTGTGGGCCCGAATCGTCGCATTTTGCATCATTGCCTCAATGCTTGTTGCGTTGTTCGTATTCATGGTCATCGACATGAATCCCAAAGGAAGCGTCGTAAAAGTCGATGGATACCAACCTTGGCAGCCTGAGACGGTGGAGTTGATGAATCAACTGCCCTTGCAGGATGGCGGTCGCATCAAACCGTTTTCCACCCATGCGCAGTTCACCATGCTGCGCCTGCGCGGTGATCGGAAAATTCAGATCGCTGGTGATGCGGGCAAGACCATCTCCATCAAGCCCACCGAGTGGATGATGGATTGTTTGTTCCGTCCCACGCTTGCCGTGGAGATGCCAACCTTCCGCGTGGATAATGGTGCGGCAATCGAGGCGATCGGATTGAAGGCCTTGGGCCGCCGCGACCGCTACAGCTACAAACAGTTGGAAGAGGGCATTCCAAAATTGTTTGAGTTGGCACAATCTTATGAAGGGATCGAGGAGAAACGTCGTGATGCGGTGCAAAAGCAACTGATCGATCTCGCCTATAATGTCCGAAATTATCAGTTCTTGATCGGATACTTTGGTTTCGCGCGCGCCGCGATCGAGATGAAGGGGGCCAATCAGGATGGCAGCTCGCGTTATACGGATTTCAGTACGGTGATGGGCACGGCATCCATGATTTCAAATTTATTGCAGCAAAATCAGGCAACTGGTGAACCGATTCCACCGAATCTGGAGACATTGCTACAGCAGGTTCTTGATGGTGCGAATTACGCGAAGTATGGCCTTGTGCTACTTCCTCCCGGAGATGATTCCAACAAAAATTGGCGCAGTGCGGGTGACCGTATCATGGACGTCATGTCCTCGAAGGCCGGAGACCCCGCGGTCGCGATCGAGGAAATCAAGTTGATGGAAACAGCGGTGCGTTCTGTGCAAGTGTCTGAGCCTGAATTCCGCAAACAGCTTCAACCTTTGGTGAAAAAAATTTCCGATCGCGCGGCCCAGCGTGGTGAGTATCGTGCGATTGATGCGGAAAACCGCTACAATCGAAAAAACCTCATGCTTTATGCGATGATCTGGTTTTTGTTAGGTCTTCTAATCGCCGGTTCCTTCTGGTTTTTGCGCATTTTTGAAGTCCCTGGATGGATCCAGAAATCCACCAAAGTTGCCTCATTGATTTGTACGGGATTGGGTTTGCTCTACATGATCATCATCATTTCCCTTCGCTGCTACATCATGTGGCGGCCCCCGGTGGGGAACTTGTATGATACGATCATTTTCATCTGCACGGTTGCGGTTCTGGTATTGCTTTTGATTGAATATTTCACCAAGGAAGCGATCGCTGTCACTCTAGCACCACTCATGGGCCTGGCTCTGGTATTACTCGCGAGGCGCTTCGAGGTGGGCGATGCGAAGGATCATATGGATCCATTGGTGGCCGTGCTGAACTCGAATTACTGGCTGACCACCCACGTGATCACGGTGACGATGGGGTATGCGGCAGGATTGATGACGGCGTTTCTGTCAATGACTTACGTGTTGTTGACTGGATTGGGATTGGGCAAGAACCTTCGTTCTTTGTTGAAAATGGTCACCACAGCGGCTTATGGAGGTTTGTGCTTGACCTTGTTTTTGTCCCTTGTGGGCACGGTGTTGGGTGGTATCTGGGCTAACGATTCCTGGGGTCGATTCTGGGGTTGGGATCCCAAGGAAAACGGCGCGCTGATGATTGTTTTGTGGTCGCTGATCATGTTGCACGCGCGTTTCGGTGGATTGATCCGTGAATGGGGTTTCCATCTCACCTCGATTTTCATGGCCTGTATCGTATCATTTTCCTGGTGGCATGTGAATTTCCTCGGCGAGGGCCTCCACAATTACGGTTTCACTTCAGGAAAAAACTTTATTTGGTTTTTTTATCTGGCTGTCTTGCTTACAATTGTTTTCGGCATCGTTTTATGGGTGGTGGAGCAATTGAAGTCTCATCCCACGCAGGAGCAATCGCGCAAGATTTCATGAGTGATGAAGTCAAACCCTCTGGCCGCGGCATCAAGTGGCTGATCGTTGCGATTCCGGTCTGGCTCGCTTTGTCGGGCGGTGTTGGTCTCTGGTTGCATTTTCGTCAGGCAGAAAAGGAGAGACAGGAACAAAAGCACGCATATCGAAAGGACATTGACGAGAAAAGCTTGGTTGATGACTTTATCAAAATCACCCGCCAAATCGGTCCCCGCCATCATGCTTCCGAGGCAGCTCGACTGGCCTTGATGCGTATGGCGGCCATGATTGAGGGTGCGATGGGGCCGAACAACATGGGCTACGAGGTCAAGCGCATCGCGGGACAGGAAAAAGCCGGTATCACCGCACCTTTGCTCACGGCTGATGTATTGCGTCGAAAGACCAAGGAGGAAACATGGCTCGTTATTCCCTATGATTCCCCGGTGCCATTGCGAATGGGGCAGGCATCCGCTTCGGCAGTGGCTGTATCATTCGCCGTGGCGCAAAGTTTGATCGGGCAATCGCTGGAACGAAATGTGCGCTTTTTGTATGTTCCCATGGCCTATGCCGATGAACAGGATAAACGCGATTGTGCGGCACAGGTGCATCGATTGATCTCGGCGCAAGGCGTCCCCCATCGGGTTCTGGTGCTGGGCGGTATGTTGCATGAAGGCAAACTCCAGCTAGTTTCCATGCCCGGCGATGCCGGTGGTGGTGTGGTCGAGGGTGTCAAGGAAATCGGTGAAAACCCTATTCAAGGCCCAGTTGGATTTTCCACGCTTCTGTTAGAAAAAAATCTTCCGGCGGCTGTGCTGCAATCAACGGGGATCGGTGAATGGACCGCGGAGCAGGAAGATGAAATGCCCGCCGGTTCGAAAGTCATGGTAAGATCAGCCGAGGATGTGGTAAAAATGTTGCTTCAGCTGGCCGGAGGTTTGCAAAAAAAGTAAAAAATTCACTTGCCATTCATAGGGTTCCTCCACTATCAATCCGCACGTCTTATTGCACACCTTGTCCAGCAAGACGAATTTCGGGAAATGGGGTTTTAGCTCAGTTGGTAGAGCACTTGCATGGCATGCAAGGGGTCAGCGGTTCGAATCCGCTAAGCTCCACCATTTCCTCAACCCATCAACTTTCTGGGGTTGTTCGTAATTTCAGCAGTTGATTACAGTCGACTGTATCATTTGACGAAATGACCATTCCTTTGGGGAATGGGAATACCAAGACGATTTTTGGTCAGGGAGCTTGGCAATTTCGATTTCTCTGCGAATACCTCTTGCGCTCCTACCTCGTCAGGGCCGCGGAGTGATTCTTTCATTGAGTCGTTCGAAACGTATATGGTTCGATCATCCATACGATTGTTTGGGGTATGACGACTTGGAGGGGCGGTCGTAGGTTGCTGCGATTTGTGAAGACGACGATTGATGCTAGTTGGCGGCTGGGAATGGAGAGGGATCGTGTAGATCAAGTTGGCTTAGCGCCATGACCGCTGGTCTTGTAGTTGAGGTCGATTTTGAGCTTCTTCCTATTTTGCTCGGCGTGCTGCACATGGAAGTTGGTCATCACCAATGCGGTGAGTCGACATCGCTGATTTCATGGAGGCGAGTTGGTGTCATCTTGCGTTGGGGATTGATTTGACGGACCGATGAACTCTTCGCAGGTTACGTATCCATCGCCGTTTTTGTCGAAGCGCTTGTAGCGTGCATCAAGGTCGTCCTGTCCTTGTTGTCCTGCCTTGTATTCGTCAAGAGTGAATTTGGTATCGTGGTGCCTGTCCCAACGTTTGTAGGCGTTCGTCCGCTGCTCGGGAGTTGCGTGTTTGGTGGTGTCGGGCTTCGCAGTTTTCGGCTCTTCGGGCCTATGTCTGCTACTCATGCAAGCAGGATCGGGCGACTTGGGCAGCGTGGCGATCCACTCTAACAATGTTGCTTTCATCCGCGTCACCGTATCGGGGTTTTCCTTGCTGACACCGCTGCGGAACTCATGCATGCCGGTCATCAGTGCTGCCCGTGTAGGCGAGCATGATGAACTGACGTGGAATTTTTCAAAACGCACGCTTCGTGCATGCAGCGCGTCTTGGTGAGGTGTTTTCAGCAAGGGATGACCGTGCCGTGCGACATCACCATAGCCTTGGTCATCGGGTAAGGATGAGCAGGATATTGGGCTTGGATACAACTGCGGCGAGTAATTCGGACAATGGTGCAAGGAGTAGGATCGCGAGGTGCAGAAAGAGAGGTTTTACAGTGATCAGGTTCCGAGATTACCGAGAAGATGGTAATGGCCGTAATCAACATGGGAAGCAAGGACTCTATTCTTGGGGAGAACTGGAATCCTAAAAGTCACAAAAACTTTACTCTCCTGCAGAAGTTGGATTTTCAAAATTTTCACGATTTTTTCATCCCCGATTTTATTTTTTATCTCCAAAGAAGTTTTTTGATTGCAATAAAAAAATCATCGTTTAAATCTAAACATCATATTTATACGAACTATTTAAATCAACGAACGAAAAACAAGCTGAACTCAAATCTCATGAATACAAATCTTACGGAAATCGCTTTTATACTTGATCGCTCGGGATCGATGTCGAGTCTTGTTCAAGAGACTCTCGCGGGATTCAATGCCTTTCTCCGGGACCAGCAGGCTTTGCCAGGATTGGCCCGCCTGTCGCTCGTTTTATTCGATGATCGCTATGAGGTTCCCATCAAGTCCCAACCTGTGGCAGAGATCCCGCTTCTTGATGAGCGCGTTTACACGACGCGTGGCTCCACGGCATTACTTGACGCGATTGCCAGAACGATCGATGACCTGGGCGCCCGTCTCGCTGACACTCCGGAGAGCGAACGACCCGGAAAGGTCATTATCGCCATTTTGACCGACGGGCAGGAAAATGCCTCGCAGCATTTCAACATCAAAGATGTCAACAAACGTATCTCTCATCAGCAGGAGAAATACGCATGGGATTTTTTGTTCCTCGGGGCGAATCAAGACGCCATTTCCACGGGTGCTCAGATGGGAATCTTTGCGAGTAACTCGGCGACCTTTTCCGCCAGTAGTGAGGGAACGCTGGCCTCGCATTCGAGCCTCTCCCGTAAGGCAAAAGCCATGCGGATGCAGTCGATGAAAATGGCGGATGAGGAGTGTGTGAAGGACCTTGCCATGAGTGCTTCGGAAATTCTTCGCGAAGAAGAGGAAAAAATGCGCAAGGCAAAAGAGAGACGCGCGCGCGATGGCAAGTAGAATCAGCCCACGTCATTATTCGGGCATTGTTGAAATGCAACGCGGCAATCTTCACGCGTCACAGAGGTCGTCCCATTTGCCCACGCGCAGAGAATTTTGGCCTGCGCATGAAATCAAGTATACGATGCCTTTTTCGACCCAGAAAATTGCTTCTTGTTGAAACTTTCTGCCCCATGCCACTGCCTCATTAGAAGAGTTCCAGATTACTCCAAATCCAGCCTCTTGGTGAGTGAAGTCTGGCGAACCGCCGATGACGGGAAAATGAACGAGACCTTCTTCCTGCAGAGCACGTTGCAAGGACTCGGTGGCAATTTGATTGTCGCCATCTGTTTGATTTTTTCCATCAGGATTGCACGCCGTGATCACACCAAAGGATGTTGTGATCACTGATTCGGGCATTTGAGCACGGAAAAGGACATGGAGATATTCTGGATTCATCGGTAGTAGTTAGTGACGAGCAACGCAACGACAGTCGCAACCATGAGTCAACGTTTTGTTGGAGGCATGCATCCACGGCAACAAGGCTATAGGACTCAAAAGCCTTGGAAACACAACGAACCAGAGCTTGGATTGACCTATTTTATGACAACCCCAATGGCCAAACTTGATTGACCGCTTCACGCGCAGGTTTTATGTTCTTCCCCGACATCAAGAGTGTGCCTGCCGCAAGGTAGGACCAGCAACCGATTCGAGATATTAACGGTGCTTTCTGGAGGAATCCAGATGCGCCGGACAGGAACAAGACAGCCTGCCCGGAAAAACATCTCACTGGAAATTTATGACGCCTGTTCTGATGTCATCAGCGCAGGCGTTTTTATTTTTTCGGGGCTCCTGATGTCATCGAATCATACCCAGACATCAACCAATGAAAACTAGCCCTGAAATTCTATCCCGCAGACAAAAGACCGCCGGTTCGAACCATCATCTCTGGAATAATAATGGCTCCTGGTGGTTTCACGGAACAGTCCACAAACCCGACGGCACTGCTGATCGGATCCGTATCAATCTTCACACCAACGATGCTGAAGTCGCGCGCCGTAAACGCGACATGATCTTCGCACGCTACTGATCGAGCCACCTTTTTCTAACAAACATCATCAAAACCAACAATCATGTCCCACAAAAAGCAGCACTCACTCTCTGATATCATTCGGAATCAGCGACCCCCAAAATGGGGAAGTTATCTCTTTACGAGCGAATCCGTATCGGAAGGGCACCCCGATAAAGTGGCCGACCAGATCTCAGATGCCATTGTCGATGCCTACCTTGCTCTCGACCCCGATTCAAAGGTCGCGTGCGAATGCCTCATTACCTCAGGCAACTTGATCATTGCGGGGGAGGTCACATCGAACGCCTCCATCGACGCGGAAAAAATTGCCCGCCAGGTGGTGGCCGACATCGGCTATACATCCGAGGAAGTCGGTTTCGATGCATCACGTGCGAAGGTGCAAAATCTGATTCACGAACAAAGCAGGGAAATCCATCAAGCTGTCAGCGATGGTGGCGCTGGAGACCAGGGCTTGGTTTTTGGTTATGCCACGAGCGAGACAAAAGAACTGATGCCCATGCCGCTCATCATTGCCCACCGTCTGGTAGAACGTCAGGCGAAGCTGCGCAAGGATGGTAGTTTACCGTGGCTGCGTCCCGATGCCAAAAGCCAGGTGACAGTCCGATACGAAAACGGCTTGCCCACACGTGTGGAAAAAGTCGTTTTTTCGACCCAGCATGATCCCAGCATCGGACAAGACGACATCAAACATGCGGTCATCCAGCAAATCGTTCGACCGGTGGTCAAAGATTACCTGCCTCGTAGTTTGCCTGATATTCTCGTCAATCCCTCAGGAAGTTTCACCGTGGGTGGTCCTCAGGGTGACACTGGCCTGACAGGACGCAAAATCATCGTTGATAGTTACGGCGGGAGCTGCGCGCACGGTGGGGGAGCGTTCTCAGGAAAAGATCCCACAAAAGTTGATCGATCGGCAGCCTACATCGCGCGCAGCATCGCCAAGCATGTGGTGGCTGCCGGCTTGTCGGAAAAGTGCACGGTGCAGATTTCCTACGCCATTGGTACAGTCGATCCAACTTCCGTCTATATCAACACTCACACAGGCCGTCATTCCTTGGATCATGTGGTTCAAACATGCGTCGAGTCACTCTTCGATCTGACTCCACGAGGTATCATTCAAAAACTCGAACTGAAGCGTCCGATTTATCGCGCAACTGCAGCTTACGGACATTTCGGCAAAAAAGATTTGCCGTGGGAGATTCTTGATCAGGACATCATTACACGCCTAAGAAGCATCATCACCGAAAATACAACGATACCTAAAAACATCCATACAGAAAAACCATGACAACACCACAACCACTCCACCATTACAAAGAACTGCTATTGCATTCCGACTTCGTAAAAGAACTCATTCAGTCGGAATACGAGGACGATGCTCAAGATGCAATCGACCGCTTCAATGCCGGGGACGATGATGAACTTTGGGATCTGCTCGAAGATCACAAGTATGATCGTTGGAGCCCCGAAGAGACAATCGAAGCGGCGGGACCGGATTACGATATCTTTGAAATCGAGATTTTTGCCCTGGGACCCGTCTTTTTTATTAGGGCAAACGAGTTCGACGAGATCGGGTATTTTGACAGTGTGAGCGACGCCATCTCATACGCGAAAAGCGAATACGAGGAATGGATCAACGCGCTCGATGAACGTGAATATTGTGATGATGAGGAGGAAGATGAAGACGAAGAAGAGTGATCCTATGCGATCACGCATGGTGCCGTTTCAGCATTAGTCATCATTTTGCCATGCCGCGCCATGTCACTCCCGTTGGGCGGGATGTCGACATGGGCGGCATTTTTCATTCGCCCTACGAATAATGGAGCGCCTTCTCAGTGATTCGGATCGACCACTTGGCGTTTTTCGTTCGAGCGTATTTTAAAAATGCTTCCAAGGTGTCATGGAGATCGTCGGGATTTTCGGGGTTCAATGCATCGGGATAAAGTGAAATGAGATCGATCCCGCACATCGTCGCACTAAATCTTGCATACAAGGTGCAGA
>JBMLRP010000054.1:0-30050 GCA_049240965.1 Akkermansiaceae bacterium | reverse complement strand
TCTCCGCCAAGCGCAAGGATGGAGCACGCGTGATGAAAGGAGCAGCATCCGCCGCCAAGGGCAAGTTGTGGAGCATGCGGGACTTGCGGACGTAAAATCCATCGGTTACCCCGCATCATCCGCATCCTCAAGAAGTCCCCGCAGCCTACACTCCTCCACCATATGTCGCAGGACGATAAGTCCTTAGGCGGCGAGCTTTTGAGCATTGATGTCTTCCGTATTCAAATTACCTAAATCAAAACAATCAAGCGGGCAGAAAACGGGCACTTATTTCATATCTTCCGCACGACGCGGACTTCCGTTGCGGGAAGCGGTGTCTTTGCGAACATTGGTGACAGTTTTCACAGGAACCATTAAAGCTTTTTTCAAGGCTCGTTCCATGTCAGTGAGGGATGCAGATCTCCATCACGGGCATATTCCATGTGGATCACACGACGTCGTGCCGGAGCCAAGGAACGTGAAGAAGCATGCAACAGAAGCGGACACATGATCAGCACATCTCCTGCGGCGCACTCGCAAACAACCTCATCTTCCCTCGTGACAAGCGATATCGCTGCAGACGTAAGACGCCCCGCGCGATGGCTACTGGGAATAACTCGCAAAGCCCCGTTATCGGCAGCCGTATGATCGAGATGAAGTCGCAGCGTAATCATGTTTTCTAACAATTCCACAGGGGGCTGCACATGAACCACTCCATCTTTGGTGGACCAGGGCCCGTAGCCCTCCAAGTCATAACGCGCTGCGACACAGATGGTGAGATCCTGATGCCAGGCCACCGGCCAGTTTTCCTCGGGTGTTTTATCAAATAGGATGCTGCGTACCGGGCGCAAGCCTTCCGGCAGCATCGCAGAAAATTCTGAACTCCTCGCGAGTGCGTCAAACACCATCGAGCGACTACGCAAGTGACGCACACAAGCCGTGCCCGCGACCCGTGCTACAGAGTCAGCCTCCTCGCGCAAATGCCGCAGCATGGTTTCCGCCACCACTTTTCTCACGATCAAAAAGCCGTCGCGCGCCAATTGCCGCCTATCCGATTCGTTCATGATAAGAACTGTTTTTACCATCTTCTTATTGCCATATCATTTTACCCGAAGGCACTATCATGGGATATGCAAATCAAATCCTTCCCACAGAATGCAAAAACCAGCAAGCCAAAGGTAGAGGGATTTGCAGCAACGCCCCGGTAAGATAAAAGAACCAATTCGGCAGATAAGTGAAATTTGTGCCTGGCATCAATGTGTCGCCCTGATAGACTTTGTAGAATTGACGAATACCCAGCACGGTGCAAAGAACACCCAGTGCCAGAAGGTTGAACGGACTTCGCAAATTGAAAAACAGAAGCGGGAATAATTTCATGGTGACTTTGCTTTGAATCGAACAGTGGGTTTCGTGCTGAAATCGATCAACCCCATCATTGCCAACTGCAGGATGGGGATTTCATCCCCCTCGTGATCGGACATACTCTGCCACTTGCCGAGTTTTTGCAAATTCTCCCATTTCGTGTGAACACGGAGCTCGCTTTCCTCATCGCTTGGCAAACGGCGATTCCAGCATTGCCGAGCGCGGAGCAAAGAAAGTGGTCCGAGCAGAAAAAATCGACTGATCAGCAACGCGGGAGCCGTGACCTGTGATGCGTAGTAACCCACGGCAATGGCTCCAGCCGTGTCTTCTGTCAGACCACGATGATTCCATTCCACAATGCCATCCAACAGGCTCTTTTGTTTATTCCATTGCCTCCATGCAGATACGCATAACATCAGCATGCAAACTAGCGCGATGCCTGCTCCCGTGACGGGAGAAAGCGTTACTTCAAATTGCTGCAGCGACCATGCGGGAACATGGCGAAAAAACCACCATGCAGCAATCCAACCCAGTGGCGACAATAGCAACCAGCCGATAGACCGCATCGCGCATTTTCTGTTATGACGTGCAAGCAACACAAGTGAATGGTAACGACCTGACCACCCCATGACAAGTCGAACCACAATACCCAGTCCGCAGGAAAATCTTGTTAGGGAATCCAGGTGTGTTTCCTCATGCGTTCATTTCATCGAAAACACACAACGATGTGCGGGAATTAGCTTTTGTTACGCCGTTTCAGGACTCAATCCATTGGGCACCGGATCTCCCGGGGCCTTGCCCCAGACTGGATTTTGACGCACCGTTGGTTCGGAAGAGCTTACCGAATCCTCAGGTGCATCGGGCTTTGGTCGTAGGATCGATCACTTCAAATCCTCTGCGCGATACGGACTTCCGGTACGGGAGGCGGTGTCCTTGCGCAGCTTGGTCACGGTTTCCGCTGGAACCATCGAGGCTTTATTCGACCACTCATGACGAATGTAAGTAGCGATATCGGCGATGTCCGTATCCTTCATGAGAGGATTCTGCATCAATCCCGGCATATCGGCAGTAGGTTTGTATTCGATGCCCGCCACCGTGATCGGTCCCGTAAGACCGTGGAGCAGGATCTTGATCAAACGCTCCGGACTCTCGGTGACGTATTCGGATTCATCGAGCGGCGGGCCCAGGTTCGGCACGCCCTCGCCCGAGGCACCATGACATCCGAAGCAAGCGGCAGCACCCGAGTAATGCGCTTTGCCGCGCTCGAACGATGCCAGATGCTCGCCCTTCAATCCGGCACCGGATGCCACCTCCTTGCCGGCAGTGGCTGCACCTTGGTCGAGCCAGGCAAGAAAAGCCTTGTCCTTGTATTTGCCCTCGATGTGCGATTTAAAGGCGGTTTCTTGATGATCCAGTCCGGCAAAAGCGGCAGCCTTGATCAATGGATTTTTCGCATTGTCCTCCAGCAGCTTGTGCAAACGCGTGAATGCCTCCGGCGAGCCCACAGGACCTAACACACGAGCGAGATAAATGTTCTGCTCCTCATTTTTCGGCGCGAAGGCCAGCAATGCGGTCGCCATCTTCTTGATCTCAGCTTCAGGCAGTTTGCTGGCCGCCCACAGAGCGGATACGGCAACTTTTGCATCCGATGCCTTCAGGGCCTGCGTCACCGCCATTGCATCGAGTTTGCCGAGCCCCTCCAGCGTCCAAAGCGCGTGAATTTGCGCAAGCGGGTGCTCGTTCATACCAGTCAATTTTACCAGCAAAGGCACCACGGAAAGATCCTTGCGGTTGACAAGTTCACGTTGTGCGATGTCGCGATGCCAGCCATTCGGATGCGCGAGTTGTTTCACCAGATCCTCCGCCTTCATGGTCTCGGCATTGGCGATCTTTTCCAATTTGCCCGCCTTCGCCGTAATGCGCCAAATGCGTCCATGCCCGGTGGCCGGACCATCCAACTTGCGAGAGGCATATTGCTGACGCAGGTAGGAAGTCATGAAGAACCGGTCCTGAATGATGCCGTGATACATGTCCAACACCAACAACGAACCATCGGGCGCGTTATACATGTTCACCGGACGGAAACGCTCGTCCGTGGATGCCAAAAATTCCGACTTGCCCAGAGGATGTGAGCCGCTGAGTTTGGTGCCACTTTCCTCGATATCGATGGCTTTGACCAATTGCACCACCGACTCTGGGGTAAAACCACGACCCTGCCATTCCTTGGGGAAATTCGTGCCGCGATAGATCGTGGGGCCCGCCGATGCCGAGGTCAGCAGGAGCTTGAACGTCTTGGGATCGAGCGTGTCGGAACTATATCCATTGGACTTCTGGATGTAAGCACGGTTCACACCCGGTGTCACTCTCGCGGGGTAGGTGTTGTTCGGTCCGAGTTGTGAGGCATCGTTCACCTTGAGATTTACGCCGGGGTTTCCAGCGAGCAGATTCGGTGCAAGAAAATCTCCGAACAAAAATGTCGAGTTGTTGTTGTGATAGAGACGACCGTAGTTGTCCTGGGCGATGCCCCATTGACCGCGGAATGGTGTAGACTCCACCAGCCACTTGTCGCCATCGCGGCGCACGCGTTTGCCAGACTTCGCATTGTAGTGCCAGTTATCGAGATTGCGCACCAGGCCATTGACCTTGTGCTCCACATTACCCGCTTCAATGAACTTGGGCGCGGCGACGATGGATTCCCCCACGGGCTTAAGCCCATCGCGTTTGATCCAGCGCAGATCGTGGTCATCGAGGTAGAGGATGCCATCGGGATAAACCGCCACCGCGCGGGGCAGCAGTAATTTTTCCAAAAACACCGTGCGTTTGTCCGCCTTGCCGTCCTGGTTCGTGTCTTCCAGCACAACGATGCGACCCTGCGGCACTTTTTCGTCCTTGCCATCGAGGTCCATCATGTAGCCGATCATTTCCACCACCCAAGCGCGGCCTGCGGGATCGAAATCAAGAGCGATGGGTTTCTCCACCAATGGTTCGGTCGCAAAGGCTTCGATCGCGAATCCAGGAGCAAGCTGAAAAGTCTTCAACTCTTGCTCCGGACTCAACACAGGAGCGGTCGGAATCAAATTCGCCGGCACCACGGGCTCCATCGAATGATGCTCCTTACGATTGCCGTTTTGGCCCATGGCGAGAGTCAGCGAAGCCAGAAAAAGGGAAGTGATGCGGGTTTTCATGTTGTCAGACAGAAAAATATCAGAGTTTTGCATCCGCGCAAGCGGAGTTGCCGTGCGGATTGGCAAAATTACGCCATGAGTGCCATCAATGTTTCATCGCCTTGTTGCAAAGGACGCTTTGAGTCGCAGGCATTGCACGATATTGACGATTCAGGCAATCCCGAGGACTGCGCACGCTCCCCGTTCCACATGACAAAGTAAGGCTTCATGATTTCTCGTGTTCTATTCGCTGTTTCTACAATCGTGTTTTACAAAAGAGCGGAATTCACTCCTCTTCCTCCGCCACGGTTTCATCGCGTTGGTAGATGGGGAGTTGGCGGTAGGGCACGGTGAAAGCGAGAGTCATGATGGCAGTACCGTAAACGCGGCCGGCTTCGTTGCTATTCCACGATCCATCATCGTTTTGTTTTTTCAGATAAGTTTCATACATCCACTCGGCATATTCACTCCAGTAGCGTCCTCCGATCTGGAAAGTGCCCTGGGCGTTGTAGTAGTTGCCGTAAAATTCGAACTGGTTGCCGGGCAGGTCGCGGAAGGTCTTCATCACATAGTCCGCGGCAGCCGTGGTTTCCGGTTTGCCGTGTTGGCCGCAGAGCTCCAGACAAAGCAACCCCATGCCCGTGAGCGAGCGGGCGTGGTCCTCGTAGTCGGTATAACCAAAACATCCCTTGGTGGCGTGTTGGTGGCGCTTCAGATACTTCACCGCACTCTCGATCGCTTCATCCGGCACGGCGGCACCGTTGAGTTTGGCGGAACGCAGGGCCATCAGTGCCCAGCCGCTGCATGAAGTATCGCTGTCGTTCGAGCCGGGGTGATATCGCCAGCCGCCACGATTGCGATCATCTTTTTTCACGGCCTGGGCGCGCAGGATGAGATGCAAGGCCTTCGGCAGTGTATCGTTGATTTTTTTCTGCCGACCAGGTTCAACCATGCCACTGACTTCCGATAAAAACAGCGTAGCGATATTGTGTGCATACATCGGACCGCTGCCTGCGTGTCCCTTTTGGAAAAGTCCATCCTCGCGCTGATTCGCGAGGATGAAATCGATGCACTTGTTGATCGTTTGACTATACGGCCCCTCGGTGGGCAAATGTCCCTTGGAAAGAAATGTCATGCCCACCAACGCCGGAATGCCCGTGGATTCACCGAAATTTTCCGGAAACGAGCCATCGGTTTTTTGCACGCGTGATAAATAAGCCAGAGCTTTTTCCACCGCTGGATCGACGCGGTCGCGCCACTTGGCGAAAACGGGGTCGAGCCCCTCTTCCGCAGCATGGCCCACAGAAAAAACGATCATGCCGAAAATGGTAAGAATTACACGTTTCATGCGATTATTTTTTCTTATCGTTTGTGGACATACTTTGAAAATATCCTTTGACCAGTTCGCGATATTCTTCCGGGATGCCAGCGGCACCGCCACCGCCTACATCAGCGCGAAGATTATTTTGAATTTTCTCCCAGTCCGCGGCACTGATACCGAGCTTGGCGAGTTCAGGCGGCACTCCGGGATCGGCCTCTGCAGGGCGCTCGGCATCACCTGCCATCTCACTCGCTTGTTCGCTGGGATTGCCCGGTGGCGAATGGCTGGATGCTTGCGGCGATGGCGGAGTGGTGGAAGGCTGGCTCTGCCCCTGCATGCGCGACTTTGCCGATTGGGCGGCTTGTTGAAGAGCCTGAGCCGCACGTTGCGACTGCTGGGCGGCTTGCTGCGGGGATGTACTTTCGCTCGCCCGAGCGGCTTGTTGAAAGGCCTCGGCAAGAGCTTCGGGCGATGCAGGAGCTTGTTGGGAAGAGGTCTGTTGCTGAGCGGCTTGCGCAGCCGATTGGGACATTTCCCTTGCGGCTTGCGCGAGTGCTTGTGCGCTTTGCGCGAAATTTTGTTGTGCCTGGGAATGCTGCTGGGCCGCTTGTTTCTGTTGACCTTGCTGTGCTTGTTGAGCTGCTTGCTGAGCCTGCTGGCTGCCTTGTTGACTATTCTGCTCCGCCTGCCGCATGGGAGCGGATGGCTGGGCCTGAGGTGTGGTGGCAATGGCTTGCGCCAACTCTTGCGCACGCTGCGCCTGAGCTTGCTGCAATTGCTCTAACGCTTCCGCGATATTGCCCTCGGCCAACGCCTGTGCGGCTTGCGCCACCATTGCTTGACGTTCCGTAAGATTCTCAAGAGCCTCGGCAGCGGCGGCCATTTCCGCCTGGTTGGAAGCTTCGGCGGGAGCACTCGATTCCCCGGATACCGGATCTTCAGCTTGCGCTGGATTTTGGTCGTTCGATTTCTCAGCAGCATCGGCCCTCGCTTGCCCGTGTTCCGTCTCTTTTACAGCCTCACTCGCTTGGGCGCCGGCTCTTTCCAAAGTTTCCTGTGCGGCCTTGGTGGCCTTCGCCGCTGCATCGGGTGATTGCTGCGCGAGTTGCTCTTTGGCGTTTTCCGTCGCGGCCTGAGCCGCGGGTAGTTCATCGGCAAGCGCGCTGCGCTGCGCGCGCGCCTGCTCCAACTGTTTCTCGGTTTCCGCAGCGATTTTTGCCTGCTCCTGCGCCAGCGCTTGTTGGATCGCCTGTTGCCTTGGTTTATCAGTTTGCTCCTGCAGCGCGGAGTCATCGGATTTTTCCGCAGAGGCAGCTTGCTGCGCCTGCTGCTTGAGTTGCTCCTGAGACTGGGAAATTTCCTCGGCCTGTTGTGCGAGTTGCTGCGCCTGACGCGCTTGTTCTTTCAAGGCCTCTACCAACGCCTGCGGTTGTTGTTGCAATTCTGCGCGCAGTTGTTGGGCAACCTGCTCCTGTTCTTTCCGCCAATCCTGCTCTGATTTTTCGTTAGAATTTTCCGACTTTGCATCCGCCTGTTGTTGCGCCTGTCGGGCGACTTCCTGTTGCTTTTGTGCGAGCTCCTGCAGCTTCGCGAGGTCTTGGATCTTTTCGTTTTGCTTCTGCATCTCTTGCTTCACCTGTTCCAATTTTCGGATCGATTCCTCGGCTTGGTCGCGGGCTTGTTGCATCTTGTCCTCGCGTTGTGCCTCCTCGTCCTGCAACGGGGCGTTTTCCAAACTTTCGCGACTTTGCTGCATTTTCTCCGCCGCCTGTTTCACATCGGTGGCCAGAGGAGCATGGACACTCTCCTCCATTTTTTGTCCGAGTTGATGGGTTTTTTCCTGAGCCTCGGCGAGTTTTTCCGCGGCCTCTTGCAATGCTTTTTCCACCTTGGCAGTAAGCTCACCTTTTTTCACCTGCTCTTTGTGCTGGTCCATTTGTTCGCGGGCTTCGCGCACTTGCCTGATCGTTTCATCGATCTCTTTCATCGCGCCTTCATGTTGCTGGCGCAGTTCCTGACGAACCAACGACTCCGCCTGCTCATCGATGCGAATCTCCAACCAATCGGAATACCCAATGCCCGGCCCGGAGCGCTCGGATGGCTTGGCATCCTGGGCGCGCAGACGGATGCGGAAATCACGTTTGCCGCCCATGCGCGTTCTTAAATCACCAATGGAAAGAGTGGTCGAACCACGGAAACGCGGGGGCTTGCTACCTTCCATGCGCAAAGGCAAGTTCTGTCCCAGAGCCACTTGACGGCTGCCCTTGTCATCCACTTCCACTGCGACACGAGCGATGGCAAAATCTTCCAAGACCTCATAGCGGAGTTCGAGTTGCTCCTCCGGCCGCAAACGCAATTGTTTTTGCAGGGGGCTCAGCAGCAGAACTTGAGGAGCTTGATCCACGACCATTTCCATGGCGAAGGAATGGGCTTCGACTTCGTGACCCAGCCGGTGCCGCAAGATGACCTTGGCTTCTACAAGTCCGGGAGTCTCAATCGTCCACTCGAGAGCCAACTGGCTCACACCTGAAACAGTGGTGATCTTAGCCTCCGCGATGGATTTTCCATTGACCTCCAGGCGTGCCGATTCAATGGCGGTGTTGGTCTTGCTGGTAAGAAAAAATTTGCTGCCGCAGACGGCGGTAACTTGATCGTCGAGCGGTTCCATCACAGGCTCCAGCGCGAGGTAATCGGGAGCATGGACCCGCATCCTGGGATCGACCAATGCCGGACGCGGCCAGACGGTCACGGTAAACGAATCACTTTCATCTCGCCCCGCCCGAATGAAGTAGTGGAAACTTTTGGTCACGGGTTCGAGCCGATAGAGATAACGATCCTTCTGTTTCGCGAGAAATTCCTTTGTATTCACCCCATTTTCCCATTTGCTATGAAAAGCGACATCGTTGGCATCTCCCTGGTAGCGGACCTCAATTTGCAGGGCATCGCCTTCTAACAATTCAGCATCACCTGGAGTGATGAAGAACGATGCGGCACCGGCATTGCCGAAGTTGGAAAACGGAACCACTGCACGGACCAACAAGCGCATCGAAACATCAGGCCATGCAGCGAAAAGAACCGCCAAACATCCCAACATGGCACATGCCGGACGGGCCCAGCGTTGATATTGACTGACAGAACGCACTTCGAATCTGGCATCGATCGAAGAAGCATCCGTCTCCGCCGCGCGTCGCAGTTCTTCTAACAAACCAGCGGAAATACCAATTTCTTTACCCTGCAATTCCAGTGCCGTGCTGATGCGTTCCTGCATTTCCGGATGGCGGCATTCCAACCAGCGAGCAAGGCTCACTGGCGAAATCTGCCGGAACATCGGCGCAAGAGCAAAACGCAGGCAAAGCAATAAACAAAACATCCACAGTCCGAAAATCGCCCAGCGGGCCCACGTCGGCAAGGGTGCGAAGAACCAGTCAACGGCCATCGAAAGCAGCGCTCCAAGCAGTGCCACGGTCATGATCATCCAGCATGCACGCCAAACTTGGGTGAGGCGGACCTGCCGTAGCACTCGGGCGAGGGATTGATCAATGGTCAAAGATGAGGTGTTTTCAGACATACAAGCAGGAGTTAAGGGAGGCCGGCACCGCGGCGAATGACCCATTCAACAGATAAAACGATGAATAAAAAAAGTAACAGCGTCCAATGATCCCACAATGAAATCTCACGCACCTCTTCTTTTTCTCTTTTCTGGCGTTGGAACAAAGGAAGCAGTTCCGCCGTTTGATCCATGCTGACAACTTTTCCTCCGGACAATCCCGCGATCGTTTCCAGCAAGGGGAGATGAAGCGTGGTATCCGATAACTCCACTGGTCCCCGCGTTCCCACCACGCGGATGCTGGTTTGCAGATGCGTCCCGCCCTCTGCTTGCAGCGCTTGTGCAACCTGTTCACCTTGAAGACGGATCTCGTAGCGACCGGCTTGCTCCAATGCAGGAAGTGAAACCTCGTAAAGCCCGTTGGACTCTTCCATTTCACGCAACGAAACCGTACGCACCACCACCCCATCGCGTAGCACTTCCGCTTGTAAATTCGCTTTTTCCATGGGCGCCAAATCCTTGCCGCGCAGTCGAGCAGTGACCGTGATGGGGTCATCCGGCGTGTAAGTCAACTGATCGGTTCCCATGCGTATCTGCTGACCTCCGGCGCGCAAGGTGGGCCCTGCGCCCCAACGCACGAGATTCCCCCAGAAGCGATGATGATACACATCGCCGGCCCCCTCACGCAAACGCCAGGTGCGATCGGTTAACAACAGCGCTACCTTGCCTTTACCCGTGCGCCGGGTGACAAGCAGCGCTGACTCGACTTCTTGTTGCCGGCGTTCTGCCAGATCGGCAAGTGCACGGTTCAAATCAGCACCTGCGTCTGCTGTTGCCTTGCGTTGCTCAGGGGCCTGCGTGAGAAGGATTTCCGCACCCGCTTTCACCCCGCGAATCGGATGCCGCCACGTCAATCCCGCGAAACCCGCCCAGAGAGAGGCGTTATCCTGACGTCCACTCGCCTGCTGCGTGATGGGATGTTGTTGCCCCTCGGCCGTTAATTGCCAACGAAAAATTGTTTTTTGATCGGTAAAATACTCCCGCGTTCCCCAATCGATTTCCGCAGGCACCAAGGCTCGTGCTTCCTCCGCCACCAAGGCATGCGGCATCGACCTTGGCCCGGCAATCATCACCAAAAGCGCGGCACGCTCATTGACACAGCGCGAAATGATTTGCCAAGTCGGAGCATCAATCGCTTTTGCTTCCAAATCACCAAGGATGATCACATCAAACTTCCGCCACTCTTCCTCGCTGCGCGGCAATTGTGTGGCCTGTGCCTCACCAAAAGGTCGTGCCGCCGATGCCGCAACGGGCTTTACCTCCTGACCGGCGATCTGATCCGGATGCAACAGCACGTATTGCAAATGCACCGACTTATCACGACCGTAAAACAAGTTGCGCAAATAACGGAATTCCCAGCGTGGGTGGCTATCGACCAACAAAACGTTGGTGCGTGCATCGGTGATTGATGTTTCGAATTCCCACTGATTGTTGTCGTCGAAGCGCTCTTCGCCCAAATCCGCGATCTCGATCCGATATTCGCCCACCCCGCCTTCCTCGGGCAAATGAGCGAATCGCAGATCCTCGCGATGATGCTCCTGCGGTATGGAAATTTCCCGTTCCTCAAGAATTTTATCACCGCGACACAACAGAACCTTGGCGGTTTTTCCTTTGTAACCATCAAATTTCACCTTGGCACTGACACGCATGCGGTCGCCAAGGTGGATGGCTTCCGGAGCATCCACCGACACGATCGCGGCGTCGCGCGGTGGTGTGGATGAACCCACTGCCACGATGCCGATGGGAGCATCGAGAATCCCGAAACGCCGCGCCGTGTCCTCCACACGATCCGGGCGATTGTGGCGACCATCGCTCAACAAAATCGCGCCGGCCAGTTCATCCGGTGGAATTTGTTCCAGTGCATGATTCATCGCCGCAGCAAGGTCGGTGGAATCCGCCCAACCATCCGGCACACGATCACCACCCTCCTGCACACTGCGCGCGAAATGAACTGTGCGCACCTTGCTGGTTTTTCCGAGAGTTTCGATAACCTTTGCTCTCGCCAACGCCTGCTCGGCAAGTTCGATTCGCTTGCCAGTGGCACCATCGTCCAGCAACTGCATTGATGCCGAGTCATCCACAAGCACCATCAACTGACGCTGCCGTTGTTCCGTCACCTTGCGCACCCACGTGGGTTCGATCAACATCCACGCAAGCAAACACAGGGCTGTCACACGCAGGATCAGCATCCACTTCGCGCGACCAGGCGTGACAGAGGAGCGTTCATAGCGAGTCATCCCCACCAAGGCTTCCATGACCAACGAGAAAACAGCAGCGACCACCCACCAGGGCCAACTCGGCGAAATACGAATGATCTGCGTGATGCCGAACATCACGCCACTACTCAGGGTAAACACACCGAACAAACGCAGCAGCGACCTCATCGCAAACCTCCTTTCCACACGGTATCCTCGCCAAATTCCACCCGCACATCTTCCCCCGTTCGGCGGGAACGCGCCACCCAGCGCGACAGCAAACTTTCTAACAAGAAAAACGCCGTAGCTCCGAATGCCAGCCAGCGTGCGATTTCGCGCCCGAAGCCCTTGCCTTGCAGCACGGACAACACATCGGCTAATGACTGCGGCAAAAGCAAGTCGCCATGCGCACGGATAAGCGCCACATCCTCCTCATTCATCGGTATGAAAATACTTTCATCTCCATCACGTTTGACCGCAACAGGGAGCAAGGTCGCAGGTTTGACGGCAAACATCTCGGCAAGGCTCTGATCCGCCACGACTTGATAAACTCCGGGAACGGCAGGTCCGGTGATTTGCAACTCCTGACCACGCCGCCCCGCGCGCAGCAATGCCTCACGCGATAAACCTTGAGGGTCGATGACCCTCATCGGATCGGTGACAGGCAGAGTGGGAACCCAAGCAGAGCTCGGAATGATCTGACGCTTGCCACCGGGAGCTGTCCAGTAGAGACGGGCGAACGCAGCGCCCCATTCCTGCTGATAGGAAATTTCCACGGCTTGCCCTTCGCCAGCCATGAGATAGCGTCGCGCAAGAGGCTTTTGATTTTCCTCCCAAATCCAACTCGTGCCATCGCTCCAGTTCATGACAAGTTGATCGTTTACCTCAGCGTCAAATTCATACTCGCCTGTAACCGATGGCAATAAAGTGGCTTTCCAAGTGACCTTGAACTGATCGCGTGGCAATCCTTTGAGTGCAGAAGATTGCGACCAATCAAAATCGATCGCCGGATCCACCCGTTGCAACAATTGCTCGGCATCTCGATATTTACTACGTGTATAGTAGCCCATCAATCCGCCGCTGGTTTGTGGCAATGCGACACTGGGACTCCACAACGAATCGACGTTCCATTGCGTACCGGTTCCGGCGGTCCAAGCAATCCACTCATGCACGAAAGGAACAAAAGCCTGTCGTGCAGGGAGATTTCCCGCTCTTGCATCAAAAGCACAAGTGCCTAACAACACACGACCACCACCCAGAGACTTCGTCGCCAGAAATGCATCGCCATTGCTGAAAGCCGCGGCCTGCACCCCGTGGTCACCCAACTCACGTGTCTTGCGCCAGCGCTTGATCAAGGCATCTCCTAGATCGCTGCGTTTGACAAAGAGAGAGAGTGACTCATGCACAAAGGTCGATGGCGCGGGTGAGATACCCTTTTCATCCGTGGCTTCCTCCGCGAGTGTCAGCGGCATAACAAGACCATCAGGCGATTGCCAGGCATTGTAAAAATCAGTCTCGGATCGCGGACCAGCGATCACCATCAAGCCCGTGCCCGAAACCACCTTCGCGGCGAGCACCGATGCCAACTTTTCCGGCAAGCGCGGCACATCCGCCAAAACCACTACGCGCGCCTCGTCCAGATCCTCCACCTTCAATTGCGCGGCAGAAACCACACGCGGATCCATCAGAAATTTCGACTCATCACTTTGGCCGGAAATGATAGCATTCGATGGAGCCAGGGCCAGTGCCATGTAACCGGCGGCACGATCAAAAAACGAACCCGAAGGATTTCCATCAACGAGCAAAATCGGCAAAGTCTCCTGCACCCACTGCACGATCTCCACGCGATTATCCACAGGAAGATCATCCTGCGCCTCAATGCTGGCCCTTACCACATGAGCACCAGCTTGGGTGAAATGATGGCGGAATTCGACGATTTGCCGCTGTCCTGGCATCAGCATGCCAACGGGATTTTGTGCGATTTTTTTCTGATCGATCTCCAAACTCACCGGTCCCGGAGTTACGGCATTCACTCCCGTGTTCATGACCTCTACGCGCAGTGCCACATCACGATCCGTGCCCACCACCGCTCGTGATGTGGTGCAGGATGTGAGTGCCACATTCGCGAGATTGCTTGGCTCGCCAAAACTTCGCAATAACAACTTCGGTGCAGTTGGCAGGCCCTGCCATGATTGCTGTAGAGTCTTCCAGGCACTAGGATCGTCAAGACGCCAACCACTTCGCTGGGCATCGGTGAACACGATGATTTCCTTGGCGGTGTTGTTTCCTTGCGCCAATCCCAAAGTCGCCACACCCAATGCCTCATGCGCGCGGAAAGTCCCGCCCAAAGGACGCAACGAATCAAGCACACCTAACACATCCGCGCGATGCGTCAGTGGTGTGGCGGTTCTGGCTTCGGGTGACGGACCACCCAACACCACGAGAAAAGCCGTGCCGCGCGGCGCCTCATTGACGAGTTGCTTGGCTTCATCGATGGCACGTTGGAACACCGATTGACCGGACTGCGTAAACTCCATCGACGCCGAGGCATCGATCACCAAGGCCACATCACGCCGGCCACTGGCCTCGAAACGCCGTAGGTTCCATTCCTTTTCCCAATAACCCAGAGCCCCGGCACCCATCAGCAAAAAAAGCGCCATCACACGCAAACCCCAGCGCCAGCGCACGCTGCTCAGAACAAAAGACGCACCTAAGGATGCAATCGCCAACAATCCCGCAGGCAGCACAAACAACCATGGAACTTGGGAATCCGGCGTGAGAAAGGGTCGCGCCACGGCCAATGCCAGCAGACCTAACAGCAAACAGCGCGCTGCCATCAAAACGAGGTCTTCCCATTCCATTTTACGACGCCGCACGGAAATAGTATCAAACAAAAACCGCATCGCTCCCCAGTCGATGGGCTTCGCGGCTTGTCGTCGCACGAGGTGAATCAGAATGGGCAATGCCACTCCCGCCAAACCGATCAATAGCCATGGATGAAGAAACAACATTTATTTCCTCCCTCCCAGATAGCGCAACAACGTATCGCGCAAGGGTGTGCGCGTGTTCACCGGAACGTAGTCCGCACGCATTTTGCCGCAGGCGGCGTCGATCCTTTTCACGAAGGCACGCAGTTGCTCAAGGTATGCCGCGCGCACGGCCTGCGGATCGATGCGCAACATTTCCTCCACTCCTTCCAAGTCACGGAAACGCTGGAAGTTTTTGAAAGGAAAGGTCAATTCTTCCTCGGCTAACAAATGAAAAATCACCAACTCGTGCTGCCGGTAATCGAAGTGATGCAGCGCCTCGATGATGGCATCGGGTGAATCAAACAAATCGCTGATCAACACCACCAGCCCGCGCTTGGGAATGCGCTCGGCGATTTCATGCAAGACCGGGCCGATGGCTGTATCCTTGCCGGCTGAGGTCACGTGCAATTCCTGCAACACACGACGCACCTGACTGGGACGACTGCCTGCGCGAACGTAGCCGCGCAATTTCTGGTCGAATGTTGCCAAGCCAACGGCATCGCCTTGTTTGATGTAGAGATAGGATAGAGCAGCCGCGAGGTGCTTGGCGTAATTCAGTTTCGATAGACGTGCGCCATCGATCATCGCCGCCGAATCACCCGTGTAGTCCATCGATCCGGAAACATCGACCACCATCATGGCACGGAGATTGGTCTCCTCGATGTATTGCTTGATCACATGGCGGTCGCTTTTCGCCATGACCTTCCAGTCCAGATTTTTCGGATCATCGCCCGGAGCGTATTCGCGGTGCTCGGCAAACTCCACGGAAAACCCCTTGTCCGGCGAGCTGTGGCGGCCGCTCAATGTGCCCAGCATGCGTTTGCGCGCATACCATTCCAAACGTTTCATCACCCCCATCGTCTCCTGCGGGAGCAATTTCATGCAGTCGGGGAGTTGCAGCGAGGATGACATCGGGATCAAACGACCAGTTCCTCGCGTGGCGCGAGTTTTTCTAACAATTTCTTGATCACATCGTCGCTGTTCACGCCTGCGGCTTCAGCATTGAAGGTGGTGATCACCCGATGCCGCATCACCGGCGCCGCCACTGCAGCCACATCGCCCGTGGTGGCATGGAAGCGTCCGCGCAGGACGGCATGAGCTTTCGCTGCGGTAATCAAACTGATGCCCGCACGCGGCCCCGCGCCCCAGCCGACCATTTCCTTCACAAAGTCGGGTGCCGAGGCATCCTTTGGACGAGTGGCACGCACCAGCTTTGACGCAAAGTCGATCACATGATCGCCCACGGGAACGCGTTTGACAATGTCCTGCAAATGCAAAATTTCCGCAGCGTTCATCATCGGCGCAATCGTCGCCCCCCCGGGACTGGTCACGCGGCGAATGATCTCCCGCTCTTCGGCCTCTGTCGGATATTCAACAATGATGTTGAACAAAAAGCGGTCAAGCTGCGCCTCGGGCAGCGGATAGGTGCCCTCCTGTTCGATGGGGTTTTGCGTGGCGAGCACAAAAAACGGCTTCGGTAGCGGAAGCGTGTGCTCTCCCACGGTGACGTGCTGTTCTTGCATTGCTTCCAACAAGGCTGCTTGCGTCTTTGGTGGCGTGCGGTTGATCTCATCGGCCAAAACCAGATTGGCAAAGATCGGTCCATTCACAAAACGGAAACCGCGGCGGCCGGTTTCAGGATCCACCTCCAGCACATCCGTGCCCGTGATATCGGTGGGCATCAAATCCGGCGTAAACTGAATGCGCTTGTAGCTTAAATCCAAAGCGCGCGATAGAGTCGAGACCAACAAGGTTTTCGCCAGTCCCGGCACACCGACGAGCAAGGCGTGACCCCGGCAAAAAATTGCCATCAATGCCTGCTCCACGACCAGGTCCTGGCCGACAATCACCTGCGCCAACTCCTGCTTCATCCGACCATAGACATCGTGTAACCGATCCACCGCCGCTTTATCCTCACTACTCATATTCCCAGCATTACGGCAGAACGTTCTTTTTCTTTCACAGTTGCCAAAAGATTCACGGCTATAAGAAAAAGCTCGATTTAACGACCCTAAATGCATCTTCTTGCATTGACCATTATTGCGAGTTTTTTTTCGACGATGAACGGATCGATCAATATCGTCTATGCCAATTGTCATGATCGGGAGGCACAATTTTCTTGGATGGCGTCAAATTGCTTTTGATCCATTTTGGTTGATTCTCCTGAAAAACCTGCAAATCATAGACAGATACTGCTGAATCAAACATGAAACGATTGACCATCTCCAAGACGCCGAAGTGTTATGTAGGCGGAGCATTTATCCGATCTGAAAGCGGCAGGGTGGCACCTTGGCAAGATCATCGTGGTGAGTTTTTTGCGCACATGCCGGTATGCAGTCGCAAGGACCTTCGGAATGCCGTGGAAGCCGCGGCCAAGGCTGGCGCCAGCTGGTCGAAACGCAGCGGCTACAATCGTGGGCAGATTCTCTACCGGATGGCGGAAATGCTGGAGGCACGCCATGCGGAAATGAGCGCTGCTTTGATGCTCGATGGTCGTACGGCACAGGCGGCGGAAAAGGAAGTCAGTGCGACAATCGATCGCATGGTTCACTACGCGGGGTGGACTGACAAATACGCCACTCTGCTCGGCAGCGTGAATCCCGTGGCATCTGCTCATTTCAATTTCACTCTCATCGAAGCCATGGGAGTGATCGGAGTCATGGCTCCGGACGAAGCTCCGTTGTTAGGGCTGTTGAGTTTGATCCTGCCCGTCATCGTCGGTGGCAATAGCGTGGTGGCATTGGCATCGTCCACTCATCCCTATCCCTCGATCTTGTTAGGTGAAATGCTGGCAACGAGCGATATGCCGGGTGGTGTCGTGAACCTGCTTTGCGGGGACCGTGCCGAGCTGCTGCCCACTTTTTCCACACACGAGCAAATCCGCGGCGTAAGTGCCGTCCTTTCCTCCGAACAACATCAAACTCTCGATCTCGGTGCAGCGGAGAGCGTGAAACGCGTGAACGTGCTAACCGCGGATTCCAAGCGTGCCTGGGATCAGGACACATACCAGGGACTCGACTGGATCCGCGCCTTCGTGGAATGCAAAACGGTTTGGCATCCCGTGGGTGTTTGACTGACGGGGGGGTGAAGAACCAAAAAGCAAAAAGCCGCCGCAGCGCTAGCCAACTGCCGGCAAGCAAACACACGGGGATGATCATGTGAGAATCACTCTTTCGTCCAGATGCGAGTGTTGAGGTTCAACACGCGCACGATGTGAAGAACAGCAAGAACTTGCGCACTAAACTGCTGCACCACAGCTCGATGGGATGCTTCCTCACGACCCTCGATTTCAAACCAGCGGTCCGAGCGAGGGATGCTGATGAATAGCAGAGATCGGCGAAGACAAAACTGAATTTGATGGCCCCACTGTTGCCTTAACGCGAGCAATTGTTCCTGCATCGATGGAGTCAATAAATAGCGGGCCTCGACCTGATCCGTGGAACACACTTTGAACGCTTTCTCAAACTCAGGATTTTCCAAACGCACCAAATCACCGCTGATATTTTGCAGCTTGCGACCTAACCAACCAAACATCGATTCGGCGACATCCGTGACGATCCTCGTCTCTCCTTGGAAGTCTTTGTGAAAATCCATCACCAAAAACAATCCCCGGAAGACAGTAACCCAGCGTGTGGAAGTGTTTCCTTTGGAATCGCGACTTGTCTCCTTCCTCTCCACATGCAATTCACTAAAAAGCACGCCGGTACATCCGACTTGCCCGGAGAAATAATCCTCACCCGAATAGCGGTCAATACTTGAGGCATGAAGGCCGCATTCCTCAAAAAATGATCGGGCCACGCAGTGATGCGGTTGATAGGTCATATCTGGCGCAATGGTTTCTGTAACGCGACGAAACACCTCGTTTTTGTAGAGGTTTCGATAGGTGCTGCGAAAACCACCCAGACGCATCGAAAGATAAATGACAACACCTGCCAAAAATACCCCAAAAACCACGATGGCGATTTCCGCGGATTTCTCGATCGCGAGAGCGGTGAGAGCAAGGAGGGCGCCAAACAACAAACCGAACAAACTGTGCATCAACGCGGACCTGCGTTTCGTTCGGTAATCTTTTTGTAGTTGGTTGAGCGCCTCATAGACGGATGCCAGATTTTGATCCAACGCATCGAAGTCAGGGTTCCAACAAACGCGGTCATCGGCTGCGGCGGATGAATCAGAAACGGACATCGACGTTCCCCCTTTCTTCGATCGCAGCCTCAAAAGAGGCCATCGGTGTGAAGCGGAACAAAGATGCCACCAGAGAGCCGGGGAACATGCCGATGGCGTTTTGATAATCCATCACTGACGCATTGTAGGCGCGGCGAGCGGCCGCGATTTGTTCCTCGCACTCGGTGAGATTTCGTTGCAATTGTTGGAAATTGCGGTCGCTCTGCAAAGCAGGATAGGATTCCGCAAGTGCGATGACCGAATGGGTTGCCTGTGTCAGCATTTCTTGATCATGCCAGCAAGAACCGCGTTGTCCCGCCTGCTGTCTGGCATGCGTCACAGCTTCCAACGTTTCGCGCTCATGCCCGGCGAAGCCTTTCACCGTCTCTACCAGATTGGGGATCAGATCATAGCGTTTTTTCAACTGCACATCGATGCAGGAGAAAGCGTAGCGCACCTGATTGCGACGATTCACAAAAGAATTGTAAATCAAGATTAGCACCAATAACACGAATGATGTGATAGCGGCTACGATGAAGAGAGTCTCGTGCATGACGAAATCAATGGAGCAGATTCCGAGCATCATGGCGATGGAAAGATCGTATCGATTTTCCCATCCTTCGATTGATGGTTGTTTCAGCATTCTCTTGACCTTGGGGCTGGATTTTGTCACTTTGAGCCAGCGCCATGTTACATCCTATCGTCGCCTCTGTTGGTATCACCTGTATGTTGCCTCTGAATCTTCTGGCGTGGGAACGTGAAGACATCCGCTTTTCAAAGATCGAGGAAAAGGCGCGCGAACTGGCGGGCAAGCCTTATATGGCGCCTGACAAAGAGGCTTTGCCGAATTGGATGAAATCCCTGTCCTACGATCAATACCGTGACATTCGTTTCCGCCAAGACCGATCGCTATGGGCTGCGGATCAAGGGAAATTCAGCGCGCAATTTTTCCATCCCGGTTATCTGTTTCGTGAGCCGGTGATCATGAATGAATTTACCGATACGCATCGCCAGGAGATCCGTTTTACCCAGGATTACTTTGATTATGGTCCGTTAGTAACCGATCATTCTGAAGAGAAAGGAGATTCGGGCTATGCTGGCTTTAAGATCTACAATAACTTTCACGGCAATGGTGTGATCGATGAACTGGTTGTGTTCCAGGGTGCCAGCTACTGGCGCGCCTTGGGAAAAAACACCCGTTATGGTTTGTCTGCCCGGGGCCTGGCGATCGATACCGGGGCGGACGGCGCACAAGAAGAATTCCCTCGTTTCACTGAGTTTTGGTTGGGCAAACCCAAACCGGAAGACCAGCGCATCGAACTGTTTGCCCTGCTTGATAGTCCCTCTGTTACAGGAGCCTACCGTATTTTCATCACTCCCGGGGAAGATACCATCATGGAAGTGCGCGCCGTGCTTTTTCCTCGAACGGTCGTCAAACGCTTTGGCGTAGCACCACTCTCAAGCATGTATTGGTTCGGAGAAAATTCCAAACGCCGGTTCGATGATTTTCGTCCGGAAGTTCATGACTCCGACGGGTTGGCCATTCACATGGCCAGTGGCGAAAGGGTATGGCGTCCCATCGCCAATGACAGTGGCAGATTGGATTTTAGTTTTCTCTCGGCGGATCAAGTCAAGGGGTTTGGTCTCGCCCAACGTGACCGTCGATTCGCCGCATACGAAGACGGCGAAGCCGCGTATGATTTACGCCCGTCGGTCTGGATTGAACCCACGAATGACTGGGGAAAGGGCAAGGTCATGCTCATGGAGATCCCCACCGTTCGTGAATTGGACGACAATATCGTGGCGACATGGGTGCCCGATGAGACACCACAACCCGGACAACGTTATGAGTTTTGCTACAAACAGCACTGGACGCTCAATGGTGACATGGCTAATGCTGGTGGGCATGTCGTGGCAACCCGCACCGGAGTGCACGAGTGGGAACCGGAGCAACGCACCATGATCGTGGAATTCAAAGGCGGTCTGCTGGATGCCGTGAAAGATTCCAACGAACTGCAGCCCATAGTCGAGCTATGCGGTGATGCCGCAGACAAACTGAAGATCAAGTTTTCCCACGTGCAGCAGATGGAAGGAGGTCGGTGGCGCGTCAGCTTCCGTTTGGCGCCGGCACAAGACGGAGGAAAACTATCGGAAGTGGGGGCTGTGGAAATGCGCTGCTGCTTGAAAAAGGGTGAAGATTATTTGACAGAGACATGGGTATACCGAATCCAGCCATAAGCACCTTGCGCCCGCTCAGTGAGACCGAGCTTGCCGAGTGGGAAGAAGCCTACATTTCCGTGGAATGCTATCTGCGGGCATTGCAACTGCGGAATCGTCTGTTGGTCGCGGACATGGTGCGCGCCATCCTATTCCGTGCCTCCGACCGTCAAGCACGCGAACCGGAAAAGGCACCGCGCATCCTTGCCATGGAAGAAACCCTCAAGGCCGTGGCGGATTGGACATCGAACGTGCTCAATCTGGAATTGCAAGACAACCGTCTTGCCGCGCGCGGACGCCTGGCCCTGTTGCTTGCCGACATGCCTGGAAAATGGCAACCCGTATTTTTGGCGCAAGCACCGTGGCCCGAGCCTTTTGTGCAAAAGATGCGGTCATCCTATCTCGCCGCAGGTCCGCAATTCGCGGCACTCACCATGACTCCCCAGCCCTTGGAGTTGAATGCGCTTGGCAGTGGAGCCGCGCAGTGGTTCGGCATGATGGAGCGCCGCCCCTTATTGAAAAAAATCTATCGTCTCGGACTTTTTCTTCTCTTAGGCGCGGTCATTTGGCTCATTTGGAAAGGCTAAGTCATGGAAAATCCAGTAACACCACAAGAACACGTCCAAGACCATGACGTGACATTCTCAAACGTCGGCGGTACAGCAACATCAAGCGCCAAGACCAAGCGCCTGCTCGATGGCGATGCGCCGCCACCCATTTCACCACCTGCCTGCGCGCCCGTATTGGTCAGTCGTTTGCGTGTGACTCTGCGACGGTTGTTTTTCTTCGGCACGGTGATCGTGGTGAATTTGATTGCCGTTTTGTGGATGGCGGATCTTTTTTATCGTCAGGGTTTTCATAATTCCCATTATCTCATCCTTTCCATTTTCGCATTGTTGAATGGTCTGCTAGTATTGGGTTCCTTTCATGCACTCGCTGGTGTATGGGACTGGATTTTTTCGTGGCGCACCGTACGCGTCACACGACTCACGGAAAAACAAACCAACTCCTTGTCCCACCGCTATGCGGTGGTCATGCCGGTTTACAATGAAGACATTGTGAAAGTATGCGCTCGGGTCGAGGCCATCTACCGCTCCATCGAGGCGACAGGGCAACTGCCATTTTTTGATTTTTTCATTCTCAGTGACACCACGCAACTGAGCTTATGGGTCGAAGAGGAAGTGGCTTGGACGAACTTGTCCCGCAAACTCAATGCCTTCGGCAGGATTTTTTATCGGCGTCGACGTATCAATGAAAACCGCAAGGCGGGCAACATCGGTGATTTTGTCAAAACCTGGGGCGGGAGATACGAGGGCATGCTGGTATTGGATGCCGATAGTTTGATGGAGGGACGTGATATTGTTACGATGGCGCGCCTGATGGATGCCAGTCCACGTCTGGGAATTCTGCAAACTCCGCCGAAGTTGATTCGCGGGGCATCAGTGTTCACACGTTTGCAGCAATTTGCCATGCGGCTCTATGGTCCATTGTTCATCCGTGGTCTGAATTTCTGGCAACTTGGTCAGGGCAGCTATTGGGGCCATAATGCCTTGATCCGCGTAAAGCCTTTTTCGGAATTCTGCGAATTGCCGGCGCTACCTGGCAAGGAACCATTCGGCGGAAAAATTCTCAGCCACGATTTTGTGGAAGCCGCCCTGATGGTCAAGGCCGGCTGGGAGGTATGGCTCGCATGGGACCTCGAAGGTACATATGAAGAGGCGCCGCCCACGCTGATTGACCATTTGAAACGCGATCGCCGTTGGTGTCAGGGGAACCTTCAGCACTTGTGGTTGGTATTTGCCAAGGGCTTTCCGTTTCCTTGCCGGGCACATTTGTTCATGGGCATCATGGCCTATCTGGGCAGCCCGGTCTGGTTTTTGTTTCTCCTGATCAGCACATGGGTGGCGTGGGATTTCCGCACCAGCAACCTGAGCCAACTGCCCTACGACGGATATGTGGCGGAGTATCTCGGTCTCAGTGGGGCTGAGCAGGCATGGTATCTCGCGGGAATGGTCTTGGTTTTATTATTCATGCCGAAAGTATTGGCTTACGTCGGCACGGTGCTGCATCCGCGTCGCCGGAAAAATTTTGGTAATACTTTTTCTCTGACCGCAGGAGTCTTGATGGAAGCCTTGCTGTCCGCACTACTCGCCCCGTCGATCATGGTATCACATACACTCATGGTGCTTGGCATGGTACTGGGACGATCGGTGAACTGGGGCAATCAAACGCGGGAAACCGATGGCACTCCGTGGTGGGAGGCGATCCGCTATCATGGCCCGGCCATCATGTTGGGGATCGGATGGTCCGTTCTCGCATACCACATCGGATGGTCGTTTTTTCTGTGGATGACTCCGATCCTCGCCGGCTTGGTTCTCGCTGCCGTTGTCTCGGTATTGACCAGCCGTACTCGTTATGGACGTGCTTTGTTGCGTCACAAGATTTTAGCAACACCTGAAGAGCTCACACCACCTGACGTCATGCTTGTCGCGGATGGCGCAGTAGCTGCTGTGGACGTGGCACTCACAGCACAAGCTCCGGCTCGTGAAGGCGTCGTGGCCGCTGTAGTGGATCCCTATGTGAATGGCGTCCACGTATCGTTGTTGGAAGCGGATGGCGATTCTTTCCCGGAAACCCTCATGGAAAAATGGTTGGCAGATGGACCGGAATCTCTGAACAAACTGGAGATGGCGGAAGTGATGTATAGTCCGCAGGCCATGTTGCAAATGCACCGCAGCGTGTGGTCGCGCCCCTTCGAACAAATGCATCTGCAGTGGAGTCGAGCCGTAGAAAGCTACCGGACACGCTTGGAAGACTTTTCCGGAGCGGATGCCTGAACCGTAAATTTCGCGCGCGGACTTGCGCTTGCACTTTTCCGAAACCCATCCATCTTGCTCCATGCGCGCACTCCGTTTCATTCAACTTTTTCGCATGATCTTTGGTCCCGTCGAAAAACTGGATCCGCGAAAAATTGAGAACATGGGTTTGTTGGCGGTGAAAATCGCCCAAATGTATGCCATACGCGCGGATTTGCTGGGACCAGAAAAAACCGCGAAACTGAATGGACTTTACGAGGAAGCCAGTCCCATGGCGGCCGGGGAATTTCTCGCCACGGTGAAGCGCGAGGCGCCTACAAAGTTCTGGGAAAATCTCGAGCATCTCGAAGAAACACCCTTGGCTGTTGCATCGCTGGGACAAGTGCACCGCGGCCGGCTCAAAGATGGTAGCGAGATCGTTGTGAAGGTTCTTCGTCAGGATCACGCCGCGGAATTCCAGCACGATGTCTCTGCCGTAAGGATGCTGGCCAAAACATCCTTGTTTTTTTACCCACCGTTGCAACGCCTGGCTGATCCCTTGGGCACCTTGGAAACGATACGTCGTACCACCGTAACGGAAATGAACTTACTGGCAGAAGCCGATGGCACGGAGGAGATGAAACGCTTGCGCGATATCGGCATCAACAGCCTTCCTCATCTGGAAAAACTGGCTTTTCCCCGCATCTATCGCGAATATTCCAACTCCCGCTTTCTCGTTAGCGAATTCGTGGCCGCTCCCACCGTGCGCAAGTTGCTGAAAGCCGGAACATTCGCTTACGAGCACCTGCTGCTTTTATTCCGCATTCACGGTTACTACTTGTTTTTCCAAGGCAAATTCCACGGTGATTTTCATCCCGGGAATGTTTTTTACGATGGGGAAAAATTCTGGTTCATCGATAACGCCAATGTCGAAACCGTGCCTCAGGAATTTTCGCGCGGGTTGCTTCGCTTCATGGTTGCCCTGGGCGAAAAGCGCTATGACGATGCGGCACGGGCCATTGAATCGCTGGGAGTCAAGCCACTGCAAAACCCTGCTGCCTTCCGCGATGCATTCGCACAACTGTATGCGAACTTTGGCAACAAACCCGTGGGCGAGGAAAGCCTCACCGTGCAGATGATGCAAACCATACGCATGGCTGTGGAAAAGGGTCTGCAATTCCCCGAAGGCGCCTTCCCGATCATCAAAAGCTTGATGTATCTCGACGGCATGGCGATCTCCTGCGCGCCCGATAAGTTTCTGTTAGAAGATGTGGCGAAATACGCCGCGGATTTCGCCTCAGCGTCCTGATGCACGGGGCAGGTTTTGTCTTTGATCGATGGTGCAACTGTTGTCGTGCTCCACAGCCTCACCCACTTGATCGACGGGATGGGTGAAAAGATAACGCCACACCGGTTCGTGAATCATCATTCCTTTGTCATCTTTCACAGCTGCGCCACCCGGCACCGATGCGCTGTGCGCACGTCCCGCGTTGTTTTTTACATCGGCCGATGTGATCAAACGACGTGAATGACCAAAAGGCGGCGGCACACGGTCGACATCCGTCAGTGGTCCGAAAGCATTCATGCCCAACAACTCCCATGACCGGCAATAGTGATCGTTCTTCCAACCGTCATCGAGTGTATGGGTAAATCCGAAATAACGGTTTTGTGGAGTAGCGGATGGGAGTTTTTGCCATTCCTCGAATTGATCACGTGGACCGGAAAACATCACCACACGGTCGACCTTTTGGTGTTTCGCAAAACGTGCCGCTGTTGTTGATCCATGAGAAGCACCCGATATGATCACTCGATCCCAGCGCAGCCCCTTGCGGTCAGGCGTTAAGAACCCGTGCCAGTTGGCTTGCGGATTTTTTTTAGCCAACCAGGAAACAAACTGGTATGCCCGTTCCATCATGCCGTCCGGCTCAGGGATGTCGACAGCCTTGCTGAAATCTTTTCCCGTGGCCGCTTCGAGTCGAACCTGGGAAAGAAACATGTCATCCGCTGGCGGGTTGTTGCCATAGAGTTTACTGAACCAACCATTGGCGTAATGCACCTGGATCGCATGAAGCCCGTATGAATTCAATCGATCGAACAAAGCGCCATTGTGACCCATCAGCCAGATTACCAGCTTCCCTTGCGGTGCGACGCGGGTGTCGACCGAAGCATTTTCCAGATCCGCCGGCTTTCCCTCCTTCTCGAGAAAAAAGTCGATCTCCGGATGTGCACGGACGCGAGTGTCAATGACGCTGGCACGTTCCTGAAAGCGATAGAGCTGGGGCTCTGGATCCTTGTAGCCAGGAGACTGGGCAAACAGAGACCCGATCAAGCATCCGAGAAAAATGATAACAGGTTTCACGAGATGCAATTACCGTGGTGCGTGATCAAAACTTTCATGATCGAGCCATATCAGGCCCACTGAGCCAGCACCTGATTGACACGACTCTCGATATGAGCAATCGACTGCTCTTCCCCGTGATGTCGGAGAAATTCCGAGTAATTCTCAGAAACCGAAACAATCTCCTCCTGGGCTTCGGGGCCACATTCCGCGAGCGCGCTGAGAGCGCATTCAAAATGGCTTTTTGCCAAATCGGGATCTCCCGTTTGCATCAACGCGAGCGCGAGGTTGTTATAGGATTGAGCGGTATCGAGATGAACATCTCCATACAACTCGCGCCTTGCCTCCAGAGCCATCAGGTGCATTTCCCGCGCTTGTTCGTAATGACCGGACTGATGATAGAGAGCGCCCAGATTATTGCATACACTGGCGGTCTCATCATGCTCCGATCCTAATTCGCGATGCAAAATCTCCAGCGCTTTGAGCAGATGGTTTTCCGCACCGTCCAGATCGCCCAGGGCTTTTTTCAGAAATGCAATATTGTTCGATAAAGCGGCGATGTCGAGCGAGGGAGTGGGCGTGCATTTTTCAAAATAGGAAATGGCGACTTCCCAGTGATGAACCGCCCTCTCGGCATGATCGAGTTGATCATGCACCGCCCCCAAATCCGCATGCAAGCGGCCGAGTTGCAGGCTACGATCCGCGCGGTTGTTGAGTTGATCAATCGCTTGACGATAGTCATCACGAGCTTGCTCCCATTCGCCCGTATTGCGATAAAGATCGCCTCTCACCTCGAGAGTGAGGGCGAATAACTCAATGCTATCGAGGTCGCTACTCAATTCCTGTTCAGCCTTTTCCACGGCCGCGTTCGCCGCGTGCAGGGCTTCCGAAAAGTTTCCTTCTTCGCAGAGTTTCCCCACGCGATCGCGCAGGATGGTAATCAATGTTGCTTTCGAAGTATCCATAATGGTGTCTATAAACATAACAACCATGGGATTATTTTGCGAGAGGAAAAATGAATTTTTTCCAATCATCTGGTACATCAACTGCTCCACCCGGCGGAAACCGGATGCGTTTATGAAAAAACAAGCAGACACACCAAAGGCAAGCAAAGCAAAACCATCGACTCCAACCACTCCCAAGATCAGGACACGCAAGAAAAAAGCGATTGCGGATTTCGCCCGTCCTGACCCGGAAGAAATCGCAACAGCTGCCTTTCTGAATTGGTGCCACCGGCGCAATCAAGGCTTGCCAGATGATCCGGTCGCTGATTGGATCACAGCGGAAAACGCAATGGGGCTGGCCATTTAAGAATGTGCTCTTGCCAAACCCACAAAGTCATGCTTAGGTATTTTTGAAGTTTTTGCTACTTGGCACACTCTCTGCTAACCACCTTATCACACCCTCAACCACCATGAAGAAAATTGAAGCAATCATCAAGCCGTTCAAACTCGAAGAAGTCAAAGAAGCGCTCGCTGAAGTCGGCGTGCAAGGTATGACCGTAACCGAGGTAAAAGGTTTCGGACGGCAAAAAGGCCACACGGAAATTTACCGTGGTTCCGAATACACCGTCGATTTCCTGCCCAAAGTCAAAATCGACATCATCGTCGATGACGGTCAGGCTTCTCTGGTGGCGGAAGCCATCGTGAAAAGTGCCAACACTGGAAAAATCGGCGATGGCAAGGTTTTCATCTCGAATGTCGAAGAAGCCATCCGCATTCGTACGGGGGAAACCGGTTCTTCCGCAGTCGCTGTGAACTGATTTTTGTGTTAGTGTTCGTCTTGTTCAAAAACCGCTGCACACGCTGCAGCGGTTTTTTCTTTGGATTGTCAATCTGGTAGAAATAACCAACCAGTTATTGCTTGGAAGACCTTTCTCGCCAAAAGTGTAGAATCAAAGTATGTTGTTACTGCGTTGTATCACTGTGTTCGTCATGTTTTTGTCTCATGCATTGGCGCGTGAGACATTTGATTCCCTGGAACCTCAAGCTGTGCGCGAACTCACGATGCAGCACGGTGAACTACGAGCCGATGAAGGCCACGCGGAGATCATCCGCGGCAAAGGTCGTTCCGGAAACCAATGCCTTAAAATCGTGGGTGGATCAGCCCGCAGCGTCGAATGGCACTTGGGCGCAGCACAGACGCAAACGAGCTCCGTGGAATTTTGGGCCGAGCGCTGGACACGCGCCGCCCCTTTTGCCTTTCATCTAGAAGCACAGCGTGGAAAAAATTGGGAGAAAATCGGTGTCAACGACGACATCGTCATCGGTGGCTTTCTCACCAAGGTGCGCTTTCCGCTTCCCTCTGGAATCTCAGCATTACGCTTTGTCTGCACGAGCAAAGCTGGATTGTTGGTGGATGATCTGAGCTGGCAACCGGATGCACCCATGCGCGTCACAGGCGTTACGGGCATAACGCCTGTGATCCCCGTCATCAAGCGCTGCAACGATCAGGCGGTCATGGGCTTTTCCGTGGCTTGCGAAGGTGCACTCATGCCACCTACGATGGAATCTGTCACCATCGTATGGGATCAAGCGACCCGCATTGAAGACATCGAATCAACCGCACTTGTGCGGGGAACCAGCGAACCTGTTCAACCTTGGCTGGAAACCCTGACGACGAGCCGCGATATCAAAAGACAGATGGTTCTGCGCACCAAACATTCGCTCATTCCCGAAGAAGGGCATTTCTGGCTGCTGGTAAATCTCAAACCGTCAGCATCGCTCAGCGACCGCCTCAGAGTCAGCATCCGGGAGGTGGTGATCGGTGGAAAAACCTTCCCTCTTTCAGAAAAGCCTTCCGTCAGTCAACGCATCGGCGTTGCTGTGCGCAAGCGCGGAGACGATGACTCGAAGTTCTTCCGCATCCCCGGCCTCACGCGCAGCAAAAAAGGCACCCTGCTGGCCGTTTATGATGTGAGATACCATCACGCGGGCGACCTTCCCGCCGATATCGATATCGGAGTCTCCCGCAGCACCGACGGTGGCCAAACCTGGGATCCCATGATCATTGCCATCGATCAAGGCAAGGATCCAAGATACGGCTACGACGGCGTTGGTGACCCGGCGATTTTATGCGATGAAACCACCGGTCGCCTCTGGGTGGCAGGACTCTGGAGCCACGGCAAACGCGCATGGAACGGTTCCGGGCCGGGCTTGAAACCCGAGGAAACGGGACAGCTTTTGCTAGCCTACAGTGATGACGATGGAGTCACCTGGTCCAAACCCCGCAACATCACCAACGACGTCAAGCAATCGCAGTGGCGTTTGCTCCTCAACGGTCCCGGTGCCGGCATTTGCATGCGCGATGGCACATTGGTATTTGCCGCACAATATCGCGCCGCCGATGGCCCACCTCACCTCGGCAAACCCTATTCCACGATTCTATGGAGTAAAGATCGAGGCGTCACATGGCAACTGGGAACTGGTGTGAAAATCGATACCACCGAAGCTCAGGTGGCAGAACTCCCCGATGGCAGCCTCATGCTGAATTGTCGCGACAACCGAGGCGGCGCGCGCACCGTGATGGTTACTCGCGATCTCGGCAAAACCTGGACACCCCATGCCACCGATCGTAGCGCTTTGCGTGAGCCGGTCTGCATGGCCAGCCTGCTGCGCTGGACGAATACGATCGGCAAAAACTACTATATCTTTAGTAATCCCGATAGCACCAAAGGGCGCCATCACATGACGATCAAAGTCTCCGCCGATGCGGCGATGACCTGGCCGGAAACATCACATACCCTCTACGACCAGCGCGCCGGATTTGGCTACTCGTGTCTCGCTCCCGTCGATGCGCAACACATTGGCGTCATCTACGAAAGCGCCGGCGATCTTTTCTTCCTGAAGTTTCCATTCACAGAACTACTCGGCAAGTAGT
>JBMLRP010000053.1:75766-97979 GCA_049240965.1 Akkermansiaceae bacterium | reverse complement strand
GCGGTAGTTGGAGTTTATCATTCAAAAAGTGGTTTTATGATCGAAGGCTGAATTTCCCTCAAAGATGAAACCTCATCGGTGAGCACATGCACTGAATAACATTTACCCGTTTTGCCGTACAGAAATCAAAGCCTGCACTTCAAGCCTGCGCAGTGGCTCATGGCTTGGCCTTCAGCTTGTGAATCAAGTATTCCGTTGCGGTTTTGTAAGGTGGATTTTTGTTTCCCGGATGAATCACCTCGCATGATACACGCATGCTTTGGCAGCGCTTTTGCAGACCAATTCCGTGGTTAGCGGAGTGGGTGGGATCTTTTCGAGCTTCGCCCATTACAGGAATGTCGTCGTAGAAGATGGCAACAGGGCAGTCATCTTGGCTGACCAGCGCGTAGGGCGAGTATTCAAGAATCCATGGTAGAAGGTTTTTACGATCTGCGAGCGCTTCGGCGAAGGACTTCTTACCAAATGCATGTGCGCCATAGGTGCTGTTGGGTAGCCATACCTTGGCTTGTTCAGGGTCTAATGTGGTCTGGGCTCTTAAGACAGCCACGTGCTGTGGCCGACTGGATTGGCGGGCGATCGGATCGGTGTTTTTTGGGTCGGCCAAGTCATCATGAAATGCCAACCACAAGCTCGTGCAAGCACCGGCAGAACTTCCACTCAGTCCCACACATTGGGGATCGAGATTCCACTCTTTTGCATTGTGTCGCAAATATTGAAGCGCGCGCGCCGCGTCATGAAGTGGGCCAATCACAGGTGGCTTGAGTCCTTCTTGTGCAGCCTGAGCAATGAATCGGTAGTTGATGGCAGCCACGGAAATACCTGCATCAAGCAAGTCCTTCACTTTGACACAAGCTTCGATTCGCTCCTTGCTGCCATTCACCCAACCGCCTCCATGGATGAATAATACCAGAGGAGTGGGCTTGTCCGACTTTACCTGCCATAAATCGAGCACATTGCGGGCAACTGGTCCATACTTGACGTTGGCCATCGTAGGCGAGGGGACTGTCTTGGGATAAACATCCGGAGCCTTTTGAGCTGGACGAGTTGACGAGTTTTTTTTGCCAACTTTCGCACCGGGCATCGGCTCCGTTAAGCTTTGTGCGGATATGTTGCCGAGGCAGATCAGGTAGCTAAACACGGAGATCATGCAAAATGGGTTCTTACTCATGGCGACTCGGAATATGGCTGATCAAGTTTCGTTAGATCCGCAAAAATTGCAGGAGTTTTACGATCTTATGTTTGCGCAGAGGTTTCATGCAGAACGATATTTTTCCAAGGCCTCCAGTCGCTGGCTCAACGGGGGGTGGGAATAGTCGAGTAAAACTCGCAGTGGGTGGGGCGTGGGGTGTGAGAGATTGTCCGCGGATAGCTTTTTGAGTGCCGTAATGAGCGCATCAGGTGAACCACAGTGGCGGGCGGCGTAGGCATCGGCCTCAAACTCATGGCGACGAGACCACAGATTGGAAAAAATTCCTAACAGACGAGATGCAGGGGAGAACAGGATGCTGAAAAGCACAAGGCCCACGTGCGGGCTGATGATGGCTACACCGAACGCATCAAACAGCAGGCGGGCGAAGACGCCATCAGGACTCGTCGCCAAACCGATCATGAAAAACAACGCTGCGGACTGCAGCAGGGATACAACAAGTCGCTGAGGGATGTGTTTGCAGCGGAAGTGCCCAATTTCATGAGCCAGAATGGCGACGAGTTCTTCGGTGCTATGTTTTTCAATCAATGTGTCAAAGAGAGCGATTTTTTTTGTTTTGCCAAAGCCGGTAAAAAAAGCATTGGCCTTGGTGGATCTTTTGGATCCATCCATCACAAAGAGTCCGACAATGGGGAAATCGCAACGCTTCGCCATGGACTCGATGGCATCGCGGAGTTCACCGTCGGGCATGGGCGAAAATTTATTGAAAAGAGGCAATATTACGGCTGGAGCAAGCCACATCATCAACAACTGGAAAGCTGAAACGCAAGCCCATGCCCAGATCCATGCATGGTCAACGTGATGAAAAATCCACAACACTAACGCTACCAATGGTGGTCCGATCAATATACCGAGCAGTATGGCTTTAATCTGATCGAAAAAATAGAGCTTCGGAGTGGTTTTGTTAAATCCGAATTTTTCTTCGAGCACAAAAGTATGAAAAATCGACAGGGGAATACCTAACAAATACTGACCAGTCATCAGCGCGAAGATGAAAAAGATTCCTCCGCGAATCGGAGAATCGGGAAACCAATCACGGGATACGCTATCGAGCCATCCGAATCCACCGAGACTCCAGAAGCCGAGAAGGATGGTCAGACTTACCGTCGATTCAATCAGAGAAAATTTCGCGGAGCTCAACGTGTAGGCGTGCGCTTTGTCGTAGGATTCCTGGTTCCACAGATCGCTCAGAGCCGTCGGAATTGATTTTTGGAAAGCTTTGAGATTGAGTATTGTTGCAATCAATTCAAGGTTCCATAGGAGAAACAGAATTGTCATCAGGGAGATTGCCACCAGTTTTCCGTCCATTTATTTGAGTAATTTTTTTGTAATTAGCAATTCCTCTTGAGAAACAAATCCATTCGAACGCAATCACTTCGATGATTCATCAGATTCTCTCAGAAGGCTGGGGCGATGATTAATTCATCACCGGGTTCTGGTGTAAAAGGGCCAACGCCTGGAAGCACATCCGCGATTGCTTCGGTTCCAATGATTTCACGAACTTTCACATTGCCAGCGATGCCCTCCTTGCGACGAACAGCTAAAACGGTTTCCACCGTGACATTTTCAGCCATGACCAATTGGATGGTAACAAATGCTCCTGTCGCGGGGTCATTGCGATATTCCATGACTTTTGCCATGAGCAATGCTTCACGAATTTGCCGAGCGCGGCGAAGTTCCTTGTCGCTTTTTTCCAAGTCGTTTTGCGCGATCAGTCCCGCCTCTTTTTTCGCAACATTGGCTTCTTTCTCTTTGATTTCGAGTTCCTTCTGCAACGCGGCATTTTTTTCTTCAATCTCCCGCAGTTTGGCGGCTTTTTCTTCGAGCTCTGTTTGTGTATTGTTTACGGGTGTTGTCGGCTCAAGATTCCCTTTGTTCGAAACCACCAGATCGCGCAATTGTTTTTCTGCTCGCAGAATTTCCTCCTCTTGCTTGATGTCATTGAGTAATTTTTGAACTCGCGCCAATTCGCTGGCTGGCGCATCTCTGGTTTGCTTTTGCTGGGAATTCCACGTCCACAGAAGGGCTCCCATCAGGAGAGCTGTTGTGGCAGCGAGTAGCAGTTTGATTGTGTCCATAGTGTGAAATTCGTTAGATGATATTGCTTTTCCCGGATTATGGCGTGGTAATTTGCCAGATTTCACAAACGTGATTTCGCTCGGGATCGTTTCTGGAGAAGCGTTGGGTTGAACCAAAATAAAATGACTGAACAAACTGTTTGCCGGGCTTGGCTCGATCAATTTCGCTTGCAATGTTTTGAGACCTTGATGACGAAAGTTGGCGATTTGCCTCAGCATCACCCGCAGTCGAAGAATAACCGACAACAAGTATCATCGCTCCTTCGGGAACGTTGGAAAGAGAATTCGCAATAGGAATTTGGTCAGCGGGATTGAGGATGGACGATTCGGAGGCAAATCGAACCTCTTTCAGGAAGGTAGCTTTGTATTGCGTGGGGAACCGGTTGTAGGCAGCGGAAATTTCCAGATCGTTTTTCTGATCCAGCTCACGAAGGCCATCAAACAGAGGCTGTGCCATGGGATGAAGTTCGTCACGATTGGCGGCAAATGAATTTTTCGTTGTTGCTGTTGGCGCTTTCACAGGAGCTGGTTTCGAATTCGAGGCTCCAAGCCGCGCTTCCAGTTCGGAAATACGGCGCTGCGCCGCAAGCCATTCTTCTTCGCTTGGGCGTTTGGCTAACTGCTCAATCCGACTGCGCGCCTCGTCGAGTTGACTCTTGAGAGAATCGACACCCGCGCCATCGGCCAAGGTATGATCGAGTTGGCTCTGCGCTTTAGCCAGTTGAGAAGAAAGAGCCAGTCGCGCTTGCTCGGACGTGAGGAGACTTTTGTTTTTCTCTGCGATGATGGCATCTTTTTCGGAAAGTAAGGCTTGGAAGCGATCCGATGCATGTGCGAGAGTAGCGGCGTCTTTTGTCAGTCGCGCAGCGATCTGTTCAGTCGAATCGATGCCTACACCCTCCCAAGGAGGTTTCCCAAGGCTGGCGCGCTCCGCGTTCAAACTAGCGAGGCGTGTCGCGAGCTCGGCTTGCTTGGCATCGATCTCTACTCGCTCATTTTGTTTCTTTTGTTGCAAGTTCATCGCAATCAAAAATCCGAGTAATAATGATATGACAATCACGAGAATCAGTGAAGGTGACACAGGCGACTTGCGAATCGGGGTTGTCGAGGTTTCCTCCATTGGTTGCGGTTGTTGGGACTTTGGCGTTTCGCTCACGGGCAAGTAGTTACAGCATTTCTTCTGAATCGTCCATGCGAAAGGCGATTTTCAAAAAAAGAAGATGAAATACGGGGTGTTCCAGTGCAAGCTACCCACGCGATGGCGCGAAAAACATTTTTATTTTTTGCTAAGGCTTCTTTGATTTCGACATTAGTGCTGATTTTTGTTGGCGCGATTGTTCGGGTGACAGGCGCCGGCATGGGGTGTCCCGATTGGCCAACTTGTTGGGGCTGCTTGATTCCACCGACCCAGGTCGAGCAAGTGGAATTCGAGAAACTAGATATTGCAAAATTTCAGCGAAAAGCAGCGCGATTGGGGCGTGATCCGCAGACCATTTCCGTAGAGAGTCTGCGGAAAGAATTCAATCCACGTCATGTTTGGACCGAATTCATCAATCGATTGTTTTCTCTGCCGGTGGGGTTGTTTTCGTTGCTCACATTCGTGGGTTCATTCGCGCAGATTTCACGTCGCCCATCTCTTTTTGCCGCTTCATTTGCTGCCCTGGTCTTGGTTTTGTTGAATGCCTGGATGGGAGCGCGGGTCGTTTACAGCGGCCTTTCGCCCGGAGTGTTGACTTTGCATATGGCCATGGCATTTCTTTTGATCCTGGTGCAAACTTGGATTGTGTGGAGTGCAGCCGAAATTCCGTGGCGGCCTGCCTTTGTCCATTCATCCAACATCAGTCGATTGAGAATCGCCGTTGGCGCATTATTTTTGATTGTCCTTGCTGAGGGAATCATGGGGTCGCAAGTGCGGGAATTGACCGATGCGATGTCGAAGCATTTGTCAATTCCACGGAGCAACTGGGGAAACAGTTTGGAAAATTCTTGGTTATACCTAACACACCGCAGCTTCTCGTGGTTGATTCTCTTCATCGCCATTTACTCCTGGCACCTTGCAAGCCGAGATCGCAATTCTCCCGTCCATGATTGCGAGAAATTCGTGATGTGCATCGTCGGATTGCAAATGGTGCTTGGTGTGGTGATGTCACAAATCCACATTTATGGCTGGGTGCAGGTCTTACACGTGGGCTTGGCAGCTTTGCTGATCAGCGCCAATTTTTACTGGCTTTTAGGACTAGCGCCTTCGTCTCCTGCAAACTCTTCCCATCAATCATCCCCATAGGGTAAGATGACTCGACCTGATGCCGACTCCGGAAACATCGATCCCTTGTCTCGGAAATGGATATCCATGTTCATGTTTTGCCCATACTATACCTGAGCTCAAGCGTTCTGGGATTGGGATTTCTGTGATTGACACCCAGGCTTGTCAGTTGTTCATTTGTGCAGTTACCCATGAGCGCGTTATCCCGACCTGTCACACACACTCCGCATCAAGCCTTGAAGCGATATTTTGGTTTTGATGCCTTTCTCGATGGCCAAGAAGAAGTGATGAATGCGATACTCTCCGGGCGTGACGGCCTGGTCGTGATGCCGACAGGAGGCGGCAAGTCTCTTTGTTATCAACTTCCCGCGCTTTGCTTGGAGGGGGTGACTCTGGTGATCAGTCCGCTGATCGCGTTGATGAAGGATCAGGTCGATGCGCTTCTTGCTCGGGGCATTGATGCCACTGTGATCAACTCGACATTGTCTTGGGAAGAACAAAAAGAACGATTGCAGGGCATACGCGAAGGGCGTTGGAAGTTGGTCTACGTCGCACCCGAAAGATTCCGTGCCGAGAGTTTTCTTAATGCACTTCATGGGATCAACATCGCACTTTTTGCAGTCGATGAGGCGCATTGCCTCAGCCAATGGGGACATGACTTCCGCCCCGATTACCTGAGACTGGGACGTGCGTTGGAAAGTATTGGCAGGCCGCAGTGTGTGGCTCTCACTGCAACCGCCACGCCTATCGTTCGCAAAGATATCATCGACGTGCTGCAACTGCGTGATTACTTTGAGCAGGTCAGTGGATTTGCGCGACCGAACCTTTCACTCAATATCACCGCCACCGATAGCGCCCAACAGAAAGACGAACGCCTCAAGTCCGTCATTTCCGCCCATCGCACCGGGATCGTCTATTGCGCCACGAGAAAGAAAGTCGAGGCCGTGTCGGAGACTCTGAGCAGCTGGGGGTTGAAATGTGTGGCCTATCATGGTGGCATGAGTGATGAGGAACGGGAACGCGCGCAGAATGTTTTCATCAGCAAAAAAGCCGATGTTGCCGTTGCAACGAATGCCTTCGGTATGGGAATCGATCGCTCGGATGTGCGATTTGTGGTCCATTATGAAATTCCTGGCAGTGTCGAGGCATACTATCAAGAGGCGGGACGCGCGGGTCGCGATGGCGAAAGTGCTTATTGTGAATTGCTTTACAATTATGCCGACACGCGGACTCAAGAGTTTTTTATCGATGGCGCCAATCCCTCGGTGGCAGTGATCCGCGAGATCTATCAGTTTTTGCAAAATTCCGCAGACGGAGAGTTCGAGATCAGAAAAACACTGGATGAGATCGCCGAAGGCTGTGAGTTAAAGAATTCGATGTCGGTGGGCAGCGCCCTGACCACTCTGGCCCGCGCAGGTTACATCGAGCGCTTTGACATACCCGGCAAACGCATGCGCGGCACCCGGCTACTCAAGCCGCAAGTGCTAACCCGCGATTTAAAACTGGATGAATCAGCGATCGAGGAAAAAGATCGTCGAGATCGGGAGAAGCTCAAGGCAATGATCGACCTTTCCTACTCACGTGTCTGTCGCCAACATTGGATTTTGCAATATTTCGGCGAGGAAAATGCCGAACCCTGTGGAAATTGCGATTACTGCCGTTCTGCTGAATCCGGAGAAGCCCGGGCCGCCACGCAAGAAGAAGATTTGGTCGTGAAAAAAATTCTCAGCGGTGTGGCACGTATGTCGCGCAAAACAAGCGCAGGTTGGGAGGGGCGCTTCGGTCGCGCCAAAATTGTACAAATGCTGGTCGGCAGTAAATCGCAGGACATTCTCGGCAACGGATTGCATGAGCTGAAAACCTACGGAGTTCTCAAAGACAAGGGCACAGGTTACGTGACCAGTGTCATGCGTGCGTTGTTGGATGCCGGACTACTCCGCACAGAGTCGGGCGAGTTTCCTATCATCACTCTGACCCCGCAGGGAGATGCTGTCATGTTTGGCAAGTCCTCGTATCGCTTGATCTGGCCCAAGGCCGATGGACTGAAAATGGTGGAGTTGAACGATGCAGGATTCGATCCCGTGGTTTACTCGACACTTCGCGATTTGCGGGAAAAATTTGCCAAGGCGGAAGATGTTCCCTCCTACTGCATCTTTAGCAACAAAACGTTGGAAGCGTTGGCGCGCTACCGACCCAGGAACAGCGAGGAAATGCTTGGGGTTCCGGGCGTAGGCCCCGTCAAAGCCCAGCGTTTCGGCCGGGCTTTTCTGGACGCTCTCGCAAAATTCCGTTAGTGAATCGGTTTCGCGTTGGTCGATGTGAGCTTTACCCGCGGATGAATGGAGGACTGAGCGGGTAAAGAAATACGCAGAGTGTGGATTCCCTTGTTGAGAGGAATACGGATCGAGCCTTGTGCCGGTTTCACGTCCTTGCCATCGATCTGCCACAGGGCGCCAGATGCTGATCCTGTATCGATCAACACATTGCCGTCTTGCAACACCTCGAACCGACTGATCGCCGCACGTCCCATGACATTGTTGATTTTGATCGTGGGCCACTCTGATAATGCGAGAGAGCCATTCACAAGAGTGGAGCAGGGAATGGTTTTTTGCAGATTGTCGCTCTGGTAAACGTCCCATGCTCTCAATGTGCCGTCCTCCTGCAGTTTGAAATCGCCCTCTTTGCCGAGTTCGCTGAGGAAACGCACGAGGTCTACGAGCTCATCACGACGCAGATTGTTGGTAAGTCCGGCAGGCATCAGCGACACTGGAATGACCTCTTTTTTGGCGATTCCCGATTGAGGCAACGTGCGTGCCACACCTGCCGCATCTGTCAGCAGGATTTCTTTATCATCCTCCCGTGTAAGAAATCCTGTAAAACTGGAACCATCTTTCATCTGCACCATGGCGGTGGCATAACCTTCTTTGATTTTCTTCGATGGCTGAAGCAGGCTATCGATGATATAGTCGACCGGTGCACTGGAACCGATGCTCAGCAGATTTGGTCCGATGTTACTACCCACCGGACCAATGGCGTGACAGGCATTGCATTGGAGTTCCATTTTTCGATAGATGCCTTCACCTTTTTTGGCGTCGCCGCGCTGCTGGACCTCTTCGATTAGTTTGGCCATCTGAGCAGCATCGGGCGATGTGACGGGAGTGAGTCCGCCAGCTTTGGTAAGTGCATCAATCAGTGCTTTGGTGTCACCACCGGTAGAACTGGATTTTTGTAGGGCTTGTGAGGCGACAGAACTCTTGAGCGTTTTACCCAGTATGGCATTGGCCAATATCGCGGGTCCTTCCTGTCGAGTAAGATAGGCATCGACCAATGCTGCGGTTCCCGGACTGGCTTCGCTCTGGGTGCCGAGATATGTGACCACAGCAGGCGTCGCTCTAGCGAGATCCCACTGCACCAGCGCGAGAAGAACGTCAGCTTGTGTCGATGGTTCTTTCCGTGTAGCAAGGAGCTGCTCCAGGAAAGTTTGGGCGGATGGACCACCTAGGCGAGCGATGCTCATCTGAGCTTTGCTGGCAAGTGCATCAACGCCGCGGGCCAACGCCTCGAGTGCAGACCTAGAGTCTTCCTGCTTCCAACATCCGGCGAGTTCCGCGGCCGCTAATGCCACGGACTTGTCATTTCCACTCACTAATGGAGCCAGTGATGGCGCGCTTCGCGGTATCAGTTGGCGTTGCTGCTGAGCTACAATGAGAGCTTTGATGGCCGCGGCGCGTTCATTAGATCCATTCCCAACTGTCGTGGCGAAAGTGCACAGGCGATCCAACTGGGCTTGATTGATGGTGGTACCGATAATGCGCAGCAATTCGACGCGTTGCGTTTCCGTGCCGGATTTCTTTTCGACAATATCGAGTAACAAACCCGAGGCATCCGCCTGATTCGCAGCCTTGAGCGCGAAGAGCAACCCATCACTATTGCCGGTAAAGCTGATTTCTCCGCGCTGCAAGGCGGGCAGCCAAATCGATGATAATTCATAAAACCCACGCCAGAGTGCGAAATCGATATTCGCATCCATCGGTTGTTTCAATACTTCCGCTGCGATCTCCATTGCGCGGGGCGAACCAAAACTCCGCAGCAAATTCACGGCTTCCAGACGAACACGAGGATGGGGATCCGCGCACAGTGATGAAAAAAACTTTTCTGTATGATTGATCGAAAGTGCTTTGCCTTGTTGATCCTTGAGGCAGGTCATGCCTTCATCGATCAACAATTGACGGATCGCACGCACCGCTGCTGCCCGGGTGGGTGTGTGGTCAATCCGTCCGTCCTTTCCGTCTAGCAAAGCATGCTCGAGGATCCAGGGAAATGTTACAATTCCACAAGTTTGCGCTGTCGAGAGTGCTTCAACAGTTGCTGTAGGTGTGGCGTTTTTTTTGAGGAATGTTTTTAGTAGAATGCTTAGGTTAGGGATTTTACGAGATTTGATTTCCTGCTTCGCCCAGTAGCGCAGAGACTGATCGGGAACGAGCAACTGTTCGAGAAGTTGGGGGTTGTCGAGCTTCTGCAGATTGACAATAGGGGAAGACTTGCGTTCCTTTATTGTGACACGCCAGATCCGGCCATGCTCTTGGTCACGACGCTGATCGCGGAAATCCACTTCACCATGCTGGATGATGGGATTGAACCAGTCTGCAAGGTAAATGGCGCCATCAGGCCCGATGTTGACATCCACGGGACGGAATGACCCGTGCGTGGAACTCATCAAATCAGGCAATTGTTGGGATCGGTAGCCGCTATCGGCATCTGTCAGCGCGAAGCGATTGACGCGGTGTCCCCGGAAATCGCAGGTGATCAACTGTCCCTGCCACTCTGTGGTAAAATGTGATCCCGTAATTTGTGCAAGCCCGCATTGTTTCGGTTGTCCGGGGTTCATGCCTGTGAGAATCCGCGGTAATTGATTGGGTAGACAGCGGAACGTTGCCCCTGGAAAAACGTAATTGATCCCTTCCCCATAGGCTCCATCGGTTGTGAAACTTTGTCCCCAGTCATCAAAGATATGTCCCCATGGATTCACTTGGCCCATGCTGAAAACCTCCAAGCGTCCTGTGCGGGGTTGGTATTGCCAGATCCCGGTTCCCATCAATCTCCGCACGCCGAATGGTGTCTCGATGTGACTGTGAATGTAAACGCTTTGATTAAAATACAAGTTACCATCCGGACCACCCTTGATGCTGTGAAGGATGTGGTGGGTATCCTCAGTACCAAAACCACTGAGCAATACCTTGCTTTTGTCAGCTTTGCCATCGCCATTCGAATCTTCCATGAATAGCAACTCGGTTGAGTTGGCAACATAGGCGCCACCATCCTGCGGCCAGATGCCTGTAGGAATCAGCAGTCCCTCGTAAAACACAGTGCTTTTGTCGGCTTTACCATCGGCATCGGTGTCTTCCAGAATGAGAATCTGGTCACTCTGCGTCTGCCCGGGTTTGATGTGAGGGTAGATCGCGCTGCTCGCCACCCAGAGACGACCGCGAGCATCCCACGCCATCTGGATCGGTTTGCGCACCATAGGCTCGCCGGCAAACAAATTCACTTCGAGACCCTCGGCCAAACGAAAGGTTTTCTGTTCTTCAAGGGGATCAGTGGAGGGGATTTCGCGCAGATTCCGCTGAGCCATGGCGAATGGCATGAGCGTCAATGCAAGCAACATGGGTAATTTCATGATTCTGGAAAAAAGAGTTGTGTCAGGGTTTGGGAAATGTGCCGAAGATGAGTTGTTCTTTTTCTGCGATCAAGGGATCGAATTGTGGAATCTCAGCTCCATTGCGACCTTGCTCATGCTTGCGCGATCCAAACAAATAGATTTCATTCTGCGGCCGCCAGCGTTGGAAAAAAAGATTGTTTTTGGTGATGATGATTTCCCGCAGCGATGGATGCTTTCCATTCGATGGAATGGAGAGTCCAAGTGATTTGATGAAGAGGGGAGCGATGTCGGCATAATCTTCATCGGTGAAAGTGACACCGTTCATGGTCTTCCAGTCGCGATCTTTCATAAGTGAAAAAAGATCCGCGACAGGTATGGACTTTTCGTTTGCCAACTGATGGATCGCTTCCGCGTAACGCTTGCGTTCGGTCAAATGGCCGGACAACGAAGGAAAGCGTTTGCTGTCGCGACTCACGGCGGGCGGCGTTACCAGAACGATCTTTGCGCCATTGGTGCTGTGAATCATCTCGAGTAATTTTTTGTAACTCGCAAGGAATGGCTCGACACCTTTCTCTCCCTCAAAAGCATCGACCGCGCCGTAGCAGCAGATCACCGTTGTGGGTTTGATCTCCGCCAGTTGCTTGCGAAGTCGCTCAAAGCCCTCGGCTGGTGGGCCAAAGTAACTGCGACTTTCACAGCGTGGAGTATCACCACTCCATCCGAGATTTCGCACGCGTAGGTTTTTTCCCGCTGTCGCTAAAGTAAAAGCTGTTTCCAACTCGGCTTGTCGGTAGTCGCGCTCAAAAAACGTATCTCCCAACCATACGATTGTTTCATTTTTCTCAAAGTTGATTAACGGCGCAGCGATCAGGCGAAGGCATGAGAGGATACAGAATAGAAAAATTCGGATGAGCATAACAAAGATACGATGAATCTGACACACACCTGACACTCGATCGCAAAAAAATCGAGCAAAATGGCGTTTCGACTCTGTTTTTGATGGGGGATAAGAAAACCCTTTTTCAAGGTTTCAATTGCTTCTCAATGGCAAGGATCGCTTCACTCGCGGCTTTGGCCATCAGACCTGCGCCAGCGGCGTTAGGATGGACGCGGTCAGGAAGCATTTCCGGATGATCCTTGAGGGCTTGATGCATGTCGATGATTCGCAGGTTTTTGTCTTTGGCCAGTTTGTCTACCTGCTGAATCACCACTTGCAAGTTGTTATCGTTGATACCGAAATTACCTTTTCCAGGAACGGGACAAGGACGACAGACGAACACGATGGGCTTACTGGGAAGCTCTTGAAAGGATTTCACTAATTCCTCATAGTCAGGATAAAACTCCTCGGAAAATTTCCAGTTCTGCGGCTTGGTGTCATTGGTGCCCAGCATGATGATGACCACATGTGGCGCATGGGCCAGGGCATTCTTATAAGCTTTTTCGTTCCAATACGGGTGGTCACCCTTTTTTAACAGGGTGCGTCCACTGACGCCAAAATTCCCAACCGCCCATTTTTCACCTAACAGTTCCTGCAGTTGACTTGGGTAGGATTTTCCACGACCGGCACCACTACCTTGGGTAATGCTGTCACCCACACAAGCAATACGAAATTCAGGAGCATGAGCAGCGGGAGCTTCTGCCTGCAGTGAGGATGTAAAACTGGAAAGCAAGGCAACCATTGGTAAAAAGAGTTTTGTCATGGATTGAATAATTCTATTTTTCTTGTTTGCTCAGTCAATGATGAATCTTGTCTATTGGAACAATCACATTCTCGGCATTTACTTGCTTGCCGGCGAGGAGCGAACTCGGTTTGTTCCTCGGATACGCACATTTCGAAAACGCCCTGTGTCATCGAACGAACCCAGGCCGATCTTTCCCCATTTGAAGGTGAGATCCTTGGCGGTCAACAGCGGTTCTGGTTGATTGTCAAACCACACAGCGATATCACCTTGTTCGGCATTGCGCACGATTCTAATTTGATGCCAAGTGTCTGGCTTCCAAGGTGTTCCGCTAGTGCGAAAACTGGTGATGGGTTTACGGTCGGCGTGATTGACCAAGTGGACCTGGTGGTGGGGTTCATCCGCTTTTTCCCCCAGATGAATGTAATAAAAATGATCAAGATCTTGACCACTAAAGGCGATGCACAGATCGTTGTTCCCTTGATTGAATGTTGTTAGCTGGCATTCCAGTGTCAGTGAAAAACTACTCCACTCTCGTGTCTGGAACCAAGCCAGATTGATAGGACTGCGGACAGGGGGGGTGTAGTGGCTTTGGCGCTGCAAATGCAGTTCTTTCGTGACAACATCCCATTTCCAAGCGGCGGGATCATCAAATCTCCATGCTCTTTGATCGGCGAATAGGTCCAAGGACATCGCTGCCATGCGGTTTGATCCGGCACAGCAAGCGGGTTCGGTAATCGCAGGAGGAACGACCAAGTCTTCCCCGGCCCACAAAGCGGAACCGAGCAAGAGTAGCAAAGCAAATCTCCTCAGGCACTCAAAGATCATCGGGATTCTGTTGGGTAGCCGATGCCTTGGGCATGCTTTCCTCGGGTAAAATTTCATCCAAAAGACGCTGAACGCCCTGTTCAGCTAGTTCGCTTTGAGGATAAATTTTCTGAGCCTTGAGGAACCAAGCCATTGCCGAACCGGTCTGCTTGGGAGTGCGTTTTTCGAACTGACGCGCACGATCCAGAGCCTTGGTGAAGTCGGCTACTTTCGGAGCCAAAAGCTCCAGTTCACGTCCCAGCTTTGGATCATCAGGAAATTTTTCACGCACCAACGCAAGTTGTTCCCATGCGGCATAATCTTGGCCCATTTTGGAAAACTCGTTGGCCTTGCCAATCGACGCCTCGATGCTGGTCAGGTTACCGATGATTTGTTTGAAGGCCTCCATGCGCTGTGGATCATTTTGAATGGCGGGAGCTATGCGATATTGATCCGTGAAAATCTGCCGATAGTTGTTTTCCGAGAGCAGGCGATCGAAATCGTTTTTCGCTGTGACCATGGTGCTACCAGCCTCGACCAGTTGATCAAACTCTGCCAATTTCGGATTTTGTGGCCAAACTTCCATGGCTTTTTTGATTTCCTCACGCGCTTTGTCGATCTCGTTCGCAGCAACGTGTGTCTTCGCTGTCATGATGTGCATGTTCGAAACCCGGGTGTAGGTTGCGATTGCAGCATCGGCTTTGTTACTGTTATAATCGCTCGCCATGCCTTTCATGTTGGCGGATATTTTTTCCGCCGTTGTGTAGTCTTTGGCATCGATCGCGGCGAGTAGTTTGTAGGATTCCCGCACAAATTCCAACACCTTGCGTTTCCGATCCCGCGGGAGAGTCCGGATGCCGGGCATGAATTCTCCAACAGCATAGGCTTCGGACAACCGCTTCGCCGCCGACTCCAGTTCTCCTTTGTCGACAAGGAAGTTGAATGCTTCCACGCCCTTGTCGCAATCGCGAATGAATTCGGAGGAAAACGTATCCAGGCTAGCCACCGTAGGGCTGAAACCGACTGATTCATTGAAGAGCTTGCTGGTATCGGAATTTTTATCAATGTGCAGTTTGCTGTCACCATCCGTCCATATCTGGTTATAGAACCGGGATGCCATCAATACGTGCTGAAAACGGCGTTGCATGAAAAACTGCATCATCAGCGCCTGATACTGAATCTTGGCTTGAACAATCTGAACCTCACCTTTGAGTTCGTTTTTTTTCTTCATTGCCTCTATTTCCAAAATGCGTCGCTGCATGTCCGCATAGCGCAGGGACTGAACTCCTCTGCCGGGATCCGTGGCAGCACCAGATCTTTGTCCGGGGCCTCCGTTGCCTTGTTGATTGCCTCCATTTCGTCCGCCTTGTTGCTGCCCCCCCTGAGTATTGTTGCCGCCTCCACTGGTGGCTCCTGTTTGGTTTAGCGTTGGATCCTTTTCCGTCGCCGCCTTCCAGTCAGCCTCACGAATGACACGCTGTTTTTCATCTTCCAGTGCTTCCATCAACTTTTTCGATCCTTCTACATTTTTTCTGGATACCATTGCCACATAAACGGCTTGAGACAGGGAGTCGCAAAGTTTGGCATCGCCAGGGTAATTGGACGCCTTGGGCAGCAGCTTGAACGCTGCATACAGATTGGGACCTTTGGGATTGTGCGGGGAGACCAAGGATAAAATCTCATCGATGGTATTTCGATACTCGACCGCCTCTTCAGAACTGTCCTCCGGCTCATTGAGATATCGCTCAAAGCGCGCGGCAAAAAGACGGTTGTCAGAAATGGCGAAATTGCGCCCGTTAAAAGTGACCGTCTCAGCGGATGGGTCAATGAACGGCACTTCGTTCCCTATGAGCGGGGCGGAATTCTGCTGCTGCGGGCGAACGATCGTGGTGTCTCCGCCCCCTTGGTTTGCCGCGGGCGCGGGAGATCCCGCGCCAGGAGGTGGCGTATAAACCTGCGCCAGACAGGGCAAACAAAGCGCACAGAGAAGTAATGAAATTTTCATGTTCGATGGAGTTGAGAGGTTAGAGGCGTTCGACTTGCGTAGCCACGGGTACACCGCCCTCGCGGAATTTTACTTTGAATGCGTATTTTTGGGAGCGTTCGATGTTGAGATTGTTGAAAGAGGAGGGGATTTCGATTCCGATCAGATCCTCGGTGTTGTTGACTTGGAGAGAAACCAACTGACCGTTGTCGCGAGGCCAGCGTTGATCGACGGTTCCTTCCACGAGATATTCGTTGCCCCGCAGGGAATTGCCGTTTTCGAGGAATTCACTCATCGATAAAGGTGTGGCTCCTTTGATTTTTTGCTTGCTGTCTTTCATCAAAAACTTTGCACCGAGAGCGGCGACGATGATGAAAGCTGCGATGCCAATGATCACAGTGTAATTGGGTCCGGAACTAGCACGTCGTGGCATAACGGTGAAATTATAGCAGAGGATTGATCAAATGTGGAGAAAAAAGAAACGAACTCAGTCCCACTGATGTCTTTTGGCGCCCACCAATGAGACAAGAAGACCAACCGCGATATGAAGCCCAAGCAAGTAAAAGCAGAAGTTTTGAGGCGTGATGCTCGTGGATATGACGGATTTCACGGCGAGGTTGCGCGCGGTTGCAAGTGCCTCTACCGAGCCCGACCAAGCCCAATAAGCGGAAATGAAAGGTCGGGTGAAAGTCTCGATTTTTTCAGGAAGAGCCAGAACTGCGCCGGAAAGCGGAAGTTGGAATCCAACGAGGTAAATCGAAAGCAGCGATGCCTGCTCCGCGGTTTTCATCATCGCGGAAATGCCCAGGCAGACTGCGGTCATCGCTGCATTGCAGAGCAATAGAAACAGCGCGTGTTGAGCGAAGGTGCCGTCAAACGGCGAAAAAATATTCACAAACACCGCCATCCATAGTGACTGCGCGATAACAAGACAGGATAAAAACGCCACCTTGCTGGCCAGATAGGCGATGGGACGCAAGCCTCCGAATTTTTCTTTTTCGTAAATCTGACGCTCTCCCGCAATCTCGCGCGCAGAATTGTTAGAACCCATGAGTCCCAGCAAAACGACTTGAAACATGATGATGCCCGATAGTGCCGAACCCGCCTTCATGTTGTCTTGTCGCACGTTTTGTTGCTCGGTGATTTCGAGCATGACGTCGGTCTGGCGCATATCGGAGAGTGAGCGCATTTGCACGTTCGCCTTATCGCTGAAAAGCGACACAAGAATAGGGAAGCAGATCATGATGGCAAGCTGGAGAAAAACCTGACCGCGATCACGGAAAAAAATGCGCCATCGACGTGATAACAAGGTGACAAATTGACTCACGATGCCCGGTGTGCTGACGTCATCTTCTTCCTCGGCTTCTTCGTTTTCTGCTGATACTTTTTTCACCGGCACGTGAAGCACACCGCTTTGGATGTTTTTTTCCCGACGTTTTTCAATTTTCTCGTAGTAGGCATCGCGATGCTTCAACCAAGACGACTGCCAACGTGAAGAAGGTTGCTTGGCGAGACGTGGGTAGATTTCCTCGGTGTCACTCACGGAAAAGTAATGCGCAAGCATGTCCGGAGGACCGTGGTAGGCGACCCGACCTTCATGCAAAACGAGAATGGAATCGTAGAGCTCAAAATGGGCAAGCGAGTGGGTGACAGAGAGCACGATGCGTCCTTCTTTGCGCGATAGATCGTGAAGCAACTTGACAATCTCGCGCTCAGACCGAGGGTCTAGACCGGATGTTACTTCGTCACACAAGAGGATTTTAGGATCAGAAACCAACTCCATCGCAAGGCCCAGTCGGCGTTTCTGTCCGCCTGACAAGACCTTGACCGGGCGATCAGCAATGGCGGTCAGGCCGGTTTCTTCAAGTGCTCGGTCGATGCGCGCATCGAGGTCCGCAATGCTATGGGTTTTGATGCGCAATCTTGTGGCGGCTTCCACGGATTCATCGACAGTCAGCGGATCATAGGCGATCGAAAACTGCGGCACATAGCCAATCTCCGATGGCGCGAAATCATAGCCGTCTGAGAGACTCTTGCCATTCCATAACAAGCTGCCACCACTCTCCGCATTCAGCCCTGCAATTGTTTTCAACAGTGTCGTTTTCCCACAACCCGAGGGACCCACGATGGCCATGAAATGACCGCGCGGGATTTTCAGCGAGACATGATCCACGAGATTCACCTCCTCGCCGTCTTTGTTGATGGAAAAACAAACTTCCTGTAATTCGAGCATAAAATGAAGACGTAGGTAAACAGACAACTCTTTCGTTGGCGAGTCGTATTTTTAGCCTTCCTGTGATTCAGGGTGCCGCGTGATTCATGGATTCATCGACGGGGCGGATACTTTTGCAGCTTTCTTTGTAGTGATCGTCGATGCAATCCCAAGATGCGGGCCGCTTCGCTGATGTTACCACCGCAGTCCATCATCACGCGTTGTATGTGTTCCCATTCCACTCTTTCCAGACTGGGCGCGCTCATATCCTGATCGATGAATATCTCGTGGTTTTGTGGGCGTAGTGCGTTCAGCAATGTGTCCACATCAGTCGGCTTGATAAGATAATCGATAGCGCCAAGACGCACCGCTTCCATCGCAGAGGCGATACTGCCATACCCAGTGTGAATGAGGATACGCATGTCAGGACGTGATTGCATGATAGTCCGAAGAACTTCAATGCCATTCTGACGAGGCATTTTTAAGTCGAGGATCGCCGCATCGATGTCCTCTCGCTCGCTGAGAATGATTGCTTCCTCTCCATCCCTCGCCATGACCACTTCGTGCCCACGGTCGGTCAGTGCCCGAGCGAGTCTGAGGCGATAGGTTTCGTCATCATCGGCCAACAACAGGATCATGATGGTTCTGCGGATATGGGTGAATACAAAAGGAGTCGGGCATGCGTGCGATGATCGGGAGTGCGACTCATGCGAAACTCGCCGCGAAGTCGTTGAGCAAGGCAGTTGACCAGAAAAAGCCCCAGACCCATGCCTTCGCCAGGGGACTTGGTGGTAAAAAACGGATCGCATGCACGTGTTAGATTTTCCTCGAGGGGTTCGGGCCCTGAATCAATCACTTCGAGCTCACAGCCACCATCCGCCGAATGAATTCGAACTTCGACTACCCCGCCCGTATCGTCAGCCTGAGCGGCATTTTGAATGAGAATAATCAGCGCCTGAACAGTGGTGGCACGAGGAAGACGCCACGAAGATTCTTGATCTATCGAAAAAACCAATCGCGATCTGATCTCTTCGGGAAGTTTTATGTCAATCGAATCGCGGAGTTCACTGGCGTTCAAAATCACACAGGGATCTCCGATGCCAAAAGTGTTCCTCTCATTCAATTGATCGAGGATGGTTCTGCAGCGTTGTGCTTGTTGATGAATCAAGAGCACGTCAGACCTGAGATCGTCGTCTGATGAGTCGGACATTTGTTGAAGCAACTCCGAACTGGCGAGCGAGATTGTCGCCAATGGTGATCCAAGTTCGTGGGCCACACCAGCTGACAGAGTGGCAAGTGAAGCAAAACGCGCGTTTTTCTCTACCTCAATGCGTGCCGATTCCAATGCCTCGTCTTGTTCTAACAGAATGCGGTGCATTCTTGAAACAAATGCGGCGATGAAGCAGGCGGTGACCATGAATGCGATAAGCATGCCCTGCAAATGCCAACTGTAACTTTCGCAGCCGCTTGCGATTTCCATGTCGCCCAGCATGACAGGACGGTGATGAAAAAAAAGCAAGCTGTAGCATACGATGCATGCACTCACGAGGCTCCAAAGATTACGAGCGGATAAGGTCATCGCGGCGAGTGCGACATGAAGCAAGTAAAACGATGTGAACGGATTGTGTGGTCCACCGGTAAAATAGATGAGAACAGACAAAAGAATCATGTCCAACCACAAACTCCAGCCCTTCAGAACGACATGCGGGTAGTGTGGAAAACTCAGATTGGAAAACACGGTTGCCGCAAAGACAAACGAAATCGGCCACCATGGAATTTTTATATCATACAACCAAGATGCCACGACGGCGGCAAGAAATTGCCCCAGTACGGCAAGCCAACGCATCCGGATGATCCAGTGAATGCCAACCGATTGTCGATGCTGCAGGGGTGAATGGGTCACGCACTTGATCGTGAACTCTGTTGCTGCATGCGACAAGTGTTTCCGTTATCAAAGCATGCGGCATTTTGCCACATTCTCAAAGATCAAAAAAGCGTTATCATGGAAAGCGATGTCCAGAATTTATTATTTGATGATGTTTGCCGCAGCTGCCGAATTATTGAGCGCCCGGGATCGAACACAAGACCTCGATTCCGTGTTGGTCCAGGCATCGAAGGTCAGTAAAACACTCACCGTTCCCAGCGCTCAGCAGAGCCGCGAAGAATTACAGAAAACGCCGGGTGGCACGGAGGTGGTGAATGCTGATCGATATTTGTTAGGCCGCTCATCCACTCTGGCGGACACTTTTTATCTCTCTCCCGGAGTGGTCGCACAGCCGCGTTTTGGGTCGGATGAGGCGCGGCTTTCCATCCGTGGTTCCGGGTTGCAACGAACATTCCACGGTCGTGGCATCCGCGTGATGCAGGACGGTGTGCCCATTAATCTGGCCGATGGCGGCTTCGATATGCAGGCACTGGAACCCACGGCCACGGATTACATCAATGTCTGGCGCGGTGGTAACGCACTGGCGTATGGTGCATCGACACTGGGAGGTGCCATCGATTATATTACACGCACAGGCTGCACAGCACCGGGTGAAGCTTTACGCTTGGAAGTGGGCTCATGGGACTATTGGCGTGCAACACTATCCCATGGTTGGAGTGACGCATCTCGCGATTTGTATGCTTCGATCACAACACAAGAGCAGGATGGTTTTCGCGATCATGCGCAGCAGGAAAACGTGAGAATCTTCAGCAATATCGGATGGCGCATGCAGGAAAACATCGAGACTCGTTTTTATCTCAGTGCGGTGGAGACCCGATCGGAGCTTCCCGGTTCCCTCACGATGAAACAGATGTCCGATGACCCGCGTCAAGCCAATGCCGCCAATCTGCTGCGAGATCAACGTCGTGATTTCGATCTGATCCGCATCGCTAACAAAACCACCATTCGTTCTGGTGAGTTTACCACGGAAATGTTCGGGGCTTTTTCCTACAAAGATTTGGATCACCCGATTTTTCAGGTGTTCGATCAACTGTCCCGGGACTTTACAGCGGGAGGAAACATTACGCACATCGGTGAATGGATGGGGCGTGAAAACCGCCTGAAAGCTGGCCTGCTTTTCACTCACGGTGAAACGGATGCCGCACAGTTCGGATATGTTTCGCCGACTTCTTCAAGACGCGGCGCAAAACTCCAGCATGACGATCAGGCGGCAACGAATGTGGAGGCTTTTATTGAGGATCACTATGATCTTGGATCCGGATTCACCGGGGTGGCGGGAATGATTGCATCACACAACCGACGTCAAAACACCCGTGAGTTTGGACCGATGAATGCATCAACGAATTACGACCTGAAATACGATCAAATCGCCCCGAAGTTCGGAATGCGCTGGGAGGGTGGGGGAGTTCAGTTTTTTGCCAATGTATCCGGGAGTTATGAGCCACCTTCGTTCAGTGAGACCGTCACTGCGAACGCGGCGCGTGATGCACAAACCGCTACCACTTTCGAGATCGGCACACGCGGAACCAGAAATTTCCTGCGATGGGATGTGGCATTTTACCACTCGGACCTGGAAGATGAGTTGCTCGCGGTGCTGGATCCTGTGACCAATCTCAGCACTACAACCAATGCCAACAAAACCATGCATTCCGGCATCGAACTGGGCTCGGAAATTGATCTCTTCGGTCATTCTTGGGATGCGTTAGCGCAGCATCGTTTGGTTCTGAGCGCGGCATGGACTTATGGTCGATTCAAATTTGAGGATCATCGCGCGGCGGGATACGATTATTCGGGAAATACCATTGCTGGACTGCCACCGCATCTGATCCGTGCGGAACTCCTGTGGCGTCATGCCGATGGCTATTACGCCGGACCCATCTGTGAATGGGTGCCTCAGGGTTCATACATCGATCATCGCAACACCTTGAAAAGTGACTCCTACGCGCTGTTTGGCTTTCGCGTGGGAAAAAGAATGCCCGACGGCGTTTCCTGGTTTGTGGAGGCAAGAAATCTCACGGATGAAGTGCATGCTGCGACTACCGGAGTGGTCGATAACGCCAACGGCACCGACATGGCTCAATTTCTCCCCGGAGACGGTCTGGGTCTGTTTTCCGGAATGGAAATTCGCTGGTGAGGATTCATAGGTTGTATTGAAATAACTAATGATCTTAGTTTGCTGAATAGAGAATATAAGGCCATTTTGAAATTTCCGCTTTGTATCGATATGATTTCATTGAATGACGTGAAAAATCACTCTTGTTCAAATCAGTGGGAATTCATACGCTTCGCAATCGTCAGAATCCGCATTGTGAATCCAAGATTCGCGCCTTTTCCCGTTTCCCAGCAGCTCGCAAAAAACATTTGCACACAATATCTTCT
>JBMLRP010000053.1:0-75666 GCA_049240965.1 Akkermansiaceae bacterium | reverse complement strand
CGCCTTTTCCCGTTTCCCAGCAGCTCGCAAAAAACATTTGCACACAATATCTTCTTTCTCTCTTGCAGAGTGGAGTGTTTTTCGATAATGCCCATGAAGAATCATGGATGAGATCCTTCATAGGGCCGTGCTTGTGTTGAATCGTAATTGGCAACCTGTGCAGACATGTACTGCGAGACGTGCCGTGCATTTGCTTAGCATCGGTCATGCCCGCGTAGTCCAGGACGAGGGAGAAGAAAAATTCGAGACGCATGACTTCACCTCTTGGTTGTCTTACTCGCAGCGGGCACCAATTACTCCAATGATTCACTCGGTTCGCATTGCCATGCGTTTGCCCAAAGTCATCGTGCTTTCGCTCTACGATAAAATTCCTTCCAAGGAAGTTACTTTCTCACGAAGAAACGTTTTTTGGAGGGATCAATACACGTGCCAATACTGCGCCAAGTCATTTACGGAATCGGAACTGAATTTGGATCACGTCATCCCAAGACAAAAAGGCGGAAAAACAACTTGGGAGAACATTGTCACTTCCTGCGTCAAATGCAACACGCGCAAGGGCAGCAAGTTGCCTCACGAGGCGAACATGCACCCGCAAAACCGTCCCGTGGCACCCCGGTGGAAGCCCGATTTTGGCATTCGGGACCAGCATCAAGAGGAATTCTGGTCGACATTTTTGTCGAGCACTCGTGAGCATTACGGGTTGGTTGGATAGTTGCCCTGACAGCGCTTGTGAAAAATTTCACAAAGTTGCCCCAAAAACGCATCTTTTCCTTTACAAGAACGGAGTTGGCGTACACTTTGTCGCAGCAATTCTGGGTTGGTAAATGTTAATTTTAGCCCCTTGTGGCAAAAGAAAACATTGTAAAATCAAGCATTGCAGGGTCATTTAACCTATCTTTACATACATGAGCGCACACGCAGCGACCGCAGATCACAGTCATCACGATGACCATGGCCACCACCATGAACCGGGCTTTTGGCAGAAGTATGTTTTTTCGACAGATCACAAGGTGATCGGTATCCAGTATGGAATCACTGCCATGCTCTTTCTTTTGTTCGGGTTCTACCTGATGATGGTGATGCGATGGTCCATCGCTTATCCGCACGAACCACTCCCGGGTTGGATGAGTTGGGTTTTCACCGACAACTGGAAAGCACGATGGTTGCAGGACGGAAAAGTCACGGGTGACACTTACAATATGTTCGGTGCCATGCACGGAACGATCATGGTTTTCCTTGGTGTGGTGCCTTTGGGTTTCGGCGCTTTCGGCAACTATGTAACGCCACTCCAAATTGGAGCGGTCGATATGGCGTTCCCCAAGCTCAATATGATGTCCTACTGGATCTACCTCGTCGGTGGTTTGGTCATGTGCGCCTCCTTCTTCATGGAATCTGGTGCCGCAAAGTCGGGATGGACCAACTACTCGCCTCTGGCAGGCTTTGCTGATGGTCAAATTGTCAATCAATGGTTGGCAGGTCAAACCCAGTGGCTTCTCGGTCTCGTGCTGTTGATCACTTCCTCTCTTCTCGGTTCGGTGAATTTCGTTACCACCATCATTAACTTGCGTGCCCGTGGTATGACCTGGATGCGTATGCCGTTTTTCGTTTGGGCGATGCTGGTCACAGGTTTCCTTCTGCTGCTTGCATTCCCGCCGCTGGAAGCCGCCGGCATCATGCAGCTTGTGGATCGTGTGTTTCACTCATCTTTCTTCATGCCTTCGGGCTTGTTCACGAAGTCCGAGGGACTGGTCGAACTCTCCGGAGGTGGTAGCCCGCTGCTATTCCAGCATCTGTTCTGGTTCCTTGGCCATCCAGAAGTTTATGTTCTTCTTCTTCCTGCCATCGCTTGCGTTGCAGAGATCATTCCTGCCAATACACGACGTCCCATCTGGGGTTATAAGTCGATGGTCTATGGTGTCATAGTTCTTGGTTTCCTATCCTTCATTGTATGGGCCCACCACATGTATCTCACCGGTATGGGTCCTAAAATTTCGACTTGGTTCCAGATCACAACGGTGCTCATTTCTGTCCCCTCGGTGATTTTGCTGACAGCCCTGATGATCTCGCTCTGGGGTGGTTCGATCCGTTTTACTCCTGCCATGATCTGGGCCTGCGCGTTTATCCCGATGTTCGGAATTGGTGGTCTTACGGGACTTCCGCTGGCTTTCAACTTGGTGGACCTTCACCTCCATGACACTTATTACGTGATCGGTCACTTCCATTATGTTGTGGCACCGGGCATCTTATTTGGTCTTTTCGGCGGTGTGCATCATTGGTATCCGAAAATTACCGGTCGCTATTTGAGCAAAACCCTCAATCACCTGCATTTCTGGCCGACCTTGGTGTGCATGAATTTCTTGTTCTTCCCCATGCTGATTCAAGGCATGGCTGGTTTCCACAGACGCTGGTATAATGGTGGCGATGCCTACCTTGCTAAAGCGACTGATTCCGCGAACGTGTTCGGCAAAACCGTGGCTGAAAATATCGACCTCAATATCACGATGTCTTGGGCGGCTTGGATTATGGCAGCCTTCCAATTACCTTTCATCATCAATGTGTTCACATCACTATTCCGCGGCAAAAAAGTGGAAAGCGACAATCCATGGAATGCAACCACGCTGGAATGGGCAACGCCAACGCCTCCCGGCCACGGAAACTTCACATTTGATGTTGCGGCTTATCGCGGTCCTTACGAATACAGCCAACCTGGTGCCAGTGAAGATTTCACTCCGCAATGGGATAAACCACAAACTGACACTCCTGCGCCTTCACCGCAGCCAACGCATGCTCATCATTGATTGGAGCAGTTATACACTTTTTCTCCTCTTACACGTTTTTTTATGGAAATTCCTTATATTTTCACGCCACGCAAAGACACGGGAATGGTCAATTCCAAGATTGCCATTTGGCTTTTCCTCGCTTCCGAGGTGATGCTCTTCGGTGGATTCTTTTCGTCCTATGTGTATCTCCGGCTTGGTGCCGATTACCCTTGGCCTGAGCGCGCTCTTCCGGTTCTTCCCGGCTTGATCAACACCTTCGTGCTGATTTTTTCTTCGGTTACCGTGGTTTTTGCTTGGGCCGCTCTAAAACTGCGCAGGTGGTTCATGTTCCAGGTTTCAATGGGGATCACGATTGCCTGTGCTGGTATTTTCATGTTTTTGAAAGCCATCGAATACAACGTGAAATTCCATCACCAAGCCGTGCGTTTGACCGATTACACGATTTTGGAGGGTCACCTTGACAAGGACCCCAAAGCAGACACTGGCAAGAAAGACAAAGAAGGCAAACCCATTCTTGCTGAGGCGGATCAGATTCACGTGGTGGCAGAGAAACTCAAATTCAACACCGTTCGTTTCCACAAACCTTGGGTTGAGGAAATTCTCCGACAAGCCGCTGCCAGCAATTCCAAAATTACTCTCGCTGAGGAATTGCCTCTCCAAGGGGAAAAGATCGAAGCAGGCCGCGAATTGAGTGTGGCTTTACTCGAGCAAATCCAGAAAAATCATCTAAAATCTCGTGCCAATAATTCTTCTGTACGGACCGATGCGCTGCGTGCTGAATGGGTGAGCGCCAAGGCAAAGCCCGAGAATGTCGACAAGAAAGGTTGGCAATTGGCTCCTAACGTAAACATTGATCCCGCATCGATCGAGGATCGACTGATGAAAGAAACGCCCGATGTTACTTTTGTTTTGAGCTCTCCGACGAATCTATGGTTTGAGCATCGTGACATCAAAGAGGCGCAGGACCAATCCAGACTGCGTGATGACACTGTGATTTTTGGCAAACTGGATGAAAGTCCTGTGGGCTTCCACAATCTGGACGCGATCGATTTCCGCCACGTTGTGATGAAGGCCGAGGAAAAGGGAATTGATCCTGTTATTGCCATCGAAAACACCTGGCTCATCAAGCACAGCAAAGAGGCTCGTGAGGCGTGGGAATGGAACAAAGCGCAAACTGCAAAACTTTCGGAAGAGTTGCTCAAAAAATACGGTGTCGATGAGAACAATCAGCCCAAGCGTGTGCCGACTCTCACCGAGCGCTATCGCATCGGTTGGAAAGACTTTGTTGCCAAAGCCGATGGCGTGGACAAAGGCAAAGAGACCATCCATACCAGTGAGGAATTCATGGGGCCTGATTATCATGCCCGCGAAGGCAAGCACACTTTCCCTCATCTTCACATTCCTCGTGAATTGGTTTTCTTGAGCGGTAAATTCACACCTGCATGGAACACCTATTACGCCATCTACTTTACCATGACATTCCTCCACGGTTTGCACGTAGTGGGTGGTGCTGTGGTTCTTGGTTACTACTTGTTCCGTGGCAAGAAAATGTATCTCAGCAATCCGGAGTGGTTGGCAGGTCGCGTTGAAGTCGGTGGTCTATTCTGGCACTTTGTTGACCTTGTCTGGATCTTCCTGTTCCCGATTCTGTATTTGATGTAAATCTTCAACTCTTTCTATTTTCTGTTATGGCTGATTCACCTGAACAAATTAAAAAATCCCTCAAGACCTATACCATTATCGGTCTCATCCTCTTCATTTTTACTGGTGTTACTGTTGCCGTTGCCACAGTTCCGGCACTTGACATCGGTGTGCATGGTTTCGATGTCTGGGATATGATCCTGGGTCTTCTGATTGCATCTTTCAAAGCAACTTTGGTTGGCTATATTTTCATGCACTTGAATCATGAAAAAAAGGCCATCTACTGGATTTTCTTCGGAGCCCTGGTTTTCTTTGCCTTCATGATCTTCCTGATCATGTTTGCGAAAAGTGATCCGATTCACTTCAATGGCTTTAATTTCGGTCTGCCATTCTAATCGAACAATTCATCTGCCATGTCACTCAAGTCGTTCCACATTGTTTTTGTCTCATTCACATTTTTGATGAGCCTGTTTTTTGTCCTGTGGTCGTTTGTTTGGTCGGCTGATGCATCGCCAACCACAGAAATCATCGGCTGGTGCGGCGTGGTTGGATTGATTTTGGTTCCTGTATACGCGGTCTACTTCTGGAAAAAAGCTGCCAATCTCATCCTTTAACTTTTCATGAACATGCTTTCTTGTGTGACATGCCAAGCAAACAGCGCTCTCGGCGGCAGTGATGCGGTCGGCTGGTCGATATTTTTCCTGCTAATTGTCATTCTACTCGTTGCTGCATCGGTTGTTTTTTTCATGGTACGTCTCGCTTTGCGTGCGAAAAAATGTGCCATGGAAGAGGAATCCGCCCTGTTGTCAAAAACTCCTGTAATCCACTAAATTTTTGTTTTTATGTCCCCATCCAAATTCTTAGGCATACCTGATAGTTTTTCCGATCACGGCCCGCAGGTCGACCACCTTATCGATGTGGTGCATTGGTTCATGATCGTGCTTTTCATAGGCTGGTCCGTTTATATGGCCGTCACACTGCTGCGTTTCCGCCGCTCGGCCAAGCCCAAGGCTGACTACCATGGAGTAACCAACCATGCTTCTTCGCACATCGAGATCGCTGTGATCATCGTCGAGGCAGTACTATTGTTGGGCTTTGCCATTCCTCTCTGGCGTGAAAGAACTGACACATTCAAGTTGGTGGTGCAGAATGAACACGTTCGCGTCCGCGTGGTCGGTTGGCAGTTCGGATGGACTTATCATTATCCCGGAGCCGACGGTAAGTTTGGTCGTATTGACCCATTCGCCATGTCCAGCACCAACGAGTTGGGCATTGATTACACTGATCCGAATGCTGTCGATGATTTCACCAGTCCGATTTTAAAACTTCCCAAGGGGATTCCTGCGATCCTGAATATTGGCAGCAAAGATGTGATTCACAACTACTCCATTGTTCCGATGCGTATTCAGCAAGATGCGATTCCCGGTAAGGAGATTCCGATGTGGTTTACTCCGATCAAAAGCCTGGAAACATCCGTGGTGTGCGGACAGCTCTGTGGTGAGGGACATGGCAACATGGTTGGTTCTCTGGAAGTGATCGAGGCTGCTGAATTTAAGACTTGGGAAAAAGGCTTGTCTGATGCCGCGCTCAAAGCGAATCAACCGAAAGCTCCTGTAGCCTCACGATAATGTCGGTTCTCCGCGGTGCGGTTTCTGCCCCAAAGCCGATGGTTTTTCCAGCGCTCTGATTACTATGGAAACTACCGCCATCCATCGGCTCGGGTTGTTGCTCGCATGGTCTTTTGTGTCCATGATTTCGGCAGTGGAGCCGCGCGCGCCCGGAAAGCCCTCTACATCGATAGAAAAGCCCAAGGGCGGCTCTCCTGGAAATTCAAGTCCATCCGTCATAACGAAAAATCCTCCCATTCCCGAGATATCTGGCGAAGATTTGCAGGATGAGGAAATTATTGCCGAGAAAAAAGAAGCGGCTGACACGGCAAGAGTGGCTCGGCCAGTGAGCTCTGACCCTGTGCAGGTATATGGGTGGCAAGAAAAAATCAAGGTAGGAGACATGGTCGATACGATGGTGGCAAAACTCGATACTGGCGCTACCACAAGCTCACTTCACGCGGAAAACCAACAGATTTTTGAGCGTGATGGAAAGAAGTGGGTGAAGTTCGTGTTGACTGACCCGAGTTCGGCTGATTCCAAAAGATATGAAATGGAAGCTCCACTAGTGCGAACGGTTCTGATCAAAGAGCCGGGAGGTGAGTCCATGCGCCGCTGCGTCGTTCGGTTAACCTTTCAGATCGGAGAACGCAGTATCAAAGCCGAATTCACACTCAGCAACCGCAACAATATGACTTGTCCAGTGCTGATTGGACGCTCGACGATCCAAGTACTCGGCTGGGTCGATCCTGGTCGAACATATCTTGCCGACGACAAAATTTTGCGATAGTATTCCCAGCATGTCTGCGAAGCTGCGTATGCTCGGTTCCGTGATTTTGCTATGCGCAGTGGGTATCGGCATGGCGATTTATAAAAATCGTCAATTGGATGTGCCTCTATGGGTGGGTCAAACCACGACATCATGGCTCGTGGAAGCCAAGGTCTCCTTCATATCGACTGAAAATCAACCAGTGACAATTCGGCTGGCACTGCCCGCAGCAGCGGCCGATGAGAGTATGGGCCAGGAGGCTGGGTCATTAGGATTTGGTTTTCATACGGATACAGGGGCGTCGGGTGTAAAGGCTGTGTGGTCGGCGCGTCAACCGGGGGATGGTTCCCATGCTCTCTACTATCGCGTCCGATTCCCCGAGAGGTTCAAAACAGGAGGCGGTGGAGAAGAAGTTACAGGAAAAACTCCGGTCGCCGTTCCACCGGGACTTTCTGGTTCAATCGAAAAAGCAGCCCAGGTTCTGATCGAAAAATCCCGTGCAGTCTCCTCCGACAACGACACCTTTTTTACGCATTTGTTTCTTCAAATCTCAAAGGAAAATTCCGCCCAAGAAGTATTGTTGTTACGCCGTCACTATGAACATGTGGAAAAGGTCAGCGAAGAAAAATTGCTGATCGTCATGGGGATCGACCTTTTGCAAATGGCTGGTATCCCGGCCCGATTAGCGCATGGAATTCGTCTTGACCTGAACGCGGGACCGCAAAAGCCACTTCCTTTGATCGAGTATTGCGACGGCGCGACGTGGAAAGTCAAAAATCCAGCTCAACCGAATGTGACACTTCGTGGTGAGAATATCATCGTCTGGAATCGCGGTGGAACTCCTTTGTTAGAAGTGTTCGGTGGAGAAAACTCCAAGGTGAGTTTTACGGTGGTGCGTGACCTCATTCCGTTGGAGCGCATGAACAGTCTTCGCAATTCCACGCTTCTGGCATCGACCATTCTCGCTCTTCCTGTATCCGAGCGTGCGGTTTTCCGTTATGTGGTTTTGATTCCTTTAGGTGCATTCGTGGTGGTGATTCTCAGAAATATCGTGGGGATTCCCACTCTGGGAACATTCATGCCTGTTCTTCTTGCGCTGGCATTTTTGGAAATGGACGACCTGCTCCTTGGCATGGCAATGTTTGCTGTAATTATTGCGGTAGGGCTTTATTTCCGTTTCCTTCTCTCAAGCATGAATTTGTTGGTGGTTCCTCGCGTAGCTGCTTGTGTCGTGATCGTAACGCTATTGATGCTTGTGATGTCACTGATCAGCTGGCGGATGGGGATGAGAGGCGTATTGCAAATCACTTTGTTTCCCATGATCATTATTGCCTGGACGATTGAAAGAATGTCCCTGATCTGGGAAGAAGAGGGCAAAAGGAGTGCGATTATGCAGGTGGGTGGATCCATGCTGGTAGCTGTCGTTGCCTTTTTAGTGATGCAGATACAGCAGATTCAACACTGGGCTGAATACTTTCCTGAATTGTTGCTGGTCTTGTTGGCCGCGATCCTTTTGATCGGTCGTTATACGGGATACCGGCTGAGTGAATTGCATCGGTTCCGTAATTTTACTGAATCCTGAGCCATGATCATGAAACGTTGGTGGCATCGCTGGTTTCGTACACCCAAAGAACTCAAAGCCATGGGAGTGGTAGGCATCAACATGCGCAATGCGCGGTTTCTTTTGCCGAATAATCCACGTCGCCTCTATCAACGCGTCGACAACAAATTGATGACCAAGGCGCTGGCGGAACAACGAGGCCTTGAAGTGCCAGAAACTTACTTGGTAGTAACTTCACCGCATGATGTGGCAGGCATGGAAAAGGAGTTGTCTGCTCATCAATCCTTCGTGATGAAGCCCGCTCGTGGCAGCGGGGGCAAGGGGGTGCTGGTGATCGATCACCGCGACGGTGAATTCTATGTGAAGCCTAGTGGTTCACGTCTTACTGGAGCGGAGTTACGCCATCATGCTGAAAACATCCTAGCGGGACTTTTTAGCCTCGGTGGCAATCGCGATCATGCTTTGATTGAATACCGTGTCACTCCTGCCAAGGCTCTAACAGAAATCAGTTTTCAAGGTGCGCCGGATATTCGCATCGTGATGCTCCACGGTTATCCAGTGATGGCCATGCTCCGAGCTGCGACGAAAGAATCCGATGGTCGGGCAAATTTACATCAAGGTGCAATTGGAATTGGCATCGACCTTGCAACGGGGCGAACCATCCGTGCTGTGCACCACGGCACGATGATCGAACGCCATCCCGATCTTAAATCGCCGCTCATTGGCGTGCAGATCCCTTTCTGGGAGAAAATTTTAGAGATTGCTGTGACATGTCACGAAATGACAGAACTCGGTTACCTTGGCGTGGATCTAATGGTGGATGAAGAAAAGGGACCGTTGATGATCGAGGTGAATGCCCGTCCCGGCCTGGCGATTCAAATGGCGAACGGCGTGGGGCTGATGAAGCGCCTTCTTCCTGTAGTAGCTCGACACAAAGAATTGCCCCAGGAAAATGCGGTTGATCGCATTGCTTTTAGTCGTGAATACCTGAAAGCGAAGTCGGTTCTTGCTAACAAGCACTGAGAGGGCACATGACCGATCAGCGTGATGTGGGTGTAACCGCTTCGATGAAAAAACTGCCAGAGCTATCATTCCGGCCTCCGGCGGAGACTTCGGTGTGCAACCAGACCTGGCCTACCGGGCGGCGATTGAGGGAAAAGCGATAGACGTTATCCTTATTCTGGTGACCAGTGCGGCCCTCATGATCATCCTCTGCCAGCAAGCCCTGGCGATCGATCACTTTCACGCCATGAATCACGAGGGCGTCGCCTCCCGCGCTGTAGCGAAAGGTGAGTGCGTAGTCACTTTTTTGAGTGATTTGGCGGGATACATCGATTTTCCATGACGATTTTTCACCCTTGAGATGAGTGGGTTTCCAACCACCTTCATAAGTCAGAGGAGGAAAGAGATGGGCGATGTATCGACTTGCTGATTGCCCCATGACACTGCGGGGATTGACATCGCGCAAGTCCTCGAGTGCTTTGCGCGCCATTGACTGCTTTTCCGGCCAGTGCTGATAAAGGCAAAAACGGGCAGCGTGAAGTTGCTGTCGTTGTTCGGGATCGAGACGTGGATTGCGATGCCATTGGAGCAGGTAATTTTCACCTTCGACAAACAATTGTTTTTTTACGAAATTTCCTAACACCTGCGGTGCAAGATCGGCACCCGGAAACTGGTATTTGCCGGCGTATCCGCTTTTGTCCTCAGGGTCCGCTTTTTTGATTTCTTGGAGAACCGAATCATAAACTTTTCGGTGTCCCAGATGTTGTTTCATCGCATCGAGACCTTGGCCTAGGGCTTCGGCGCGTTTGGCTCCTTGCACCTGTTCCGCGCGTTTCCACAGTTCATCGCGCTGCGCGCGAGTAGCCGTCAGGCTCTTGATGTGATGAGAGAGTTGTTTGGGCTCTCCCAATTCCTGGGTGCCATTCCGCGTGCCAACAAGACGCCCGTCCTTATCGATCAGTGCGAGCCCGGGGACGCTGCGAACCGCGGCGGGACAATCTTTGTTTTTCAGGGCCAACGCCTTGCCGGCCTCATCAGGATTTTCCACCTTGTCCCAGCACAAGAGAACCATCTTCTCAGGCAGAGTCTTCGCAAAGGTCGCATCGTTCCAAGTTTCTGCATAACGTTTGCTGGGTTGGTTCCAGTCGGAGCCGACCACCAGAACGACGATGTCAGAGCCGTGCTGCTTGGCCAGGTTCTGGGCTTCCGGGTAATCGGCGGCTCGCTGTGCAGCCTCGGACAAGGAGGAAAATGCGAGTGAAAATAAAATGTAGATGAACTGTTTCATTGCAGGCGTTTTCCGTAAGCGTGGATGGCGGCGAGGTGGAAAAATTCATTGCGCTCATCACTGCGTGCGACTTTGATGAATTGCACACGCGTGGCCTTTCCTTGCAACGGGATGCGCCAGAGAGAGGCGTTTTCTTTTGCGGTGAAAATTTCGGTCCACTGTTGGCCGTCTTCCGACACCGATACGGTCATGGGGATTTGCCGAGGTCCGTTTTGTCCACCTCCCGAGTTGACGATAACGATGCCGGACAAGTCACCCAATTTGCCCAGACGCACCACACATCCAGCATGGACTTCACGATTCGTATGAAAACTGCCCCCCGTGGGCTCGAGAACTCCCCAGTGCAGCTCCGGTGAGTCCCAGTTGCTGGTGGATGTGGGTTTGAGGAGTCCGCCGGAACTGAGCAGATCTCCCGGGAATACCTCGTAATCCAGATTCTTCTGCGGCAAAAATGCTTTGCCGGCCTGACCCAATGTTTGGAACGCGGAGACGTTATTGGATGATGCGGCAGCGAGGATGGCCGGGCGCAATGCGGAGCGCAGCCCATCCAGATTGCAGCCTCCTGCAGCGGCTGCGAACACGCGCCCCAGTGCGGCATAGTATGCTTCGCTGGTTTCTGGTTTTTTGGTGAATGCGCTCTGGCCCCACGCGATCGTGGGAGCGAACCATGACTTCGATGCCGATTGCACCGCAAGCACCGCTTCGAAGAACGCCAAGCGCTCGCGATCGTCGGCAAGCCATGATGCCTGGTCCGCGAGCGCCTTGTCAAAGTGCCACATCACCGGCCCCTCCTTGCTGGCAATGGACTGATGATATGCAATCAAAAAAGGAATGCGTTGTTCTGTGGGCAAGAGTGGTAATGCGCTCTTCTGCATGATTTTCACTGCCTCCCATGCTGACTCGGGATAATCCGATAATGCGTTTAGCGCGGCTTTCTGCATCATGCTCCAAGATGTGGCGTCGGTTTGGCGTGCAGCGCGAAATTGCGCAGCTTCGATCCATGCCGGAGCATTCAGCGGTTGCGATTCGAGAGCCAAGCGATAAGCGGACTCCGCCAGCTCAGGTTGTTTCTCACCCAGGCTACGGGCGAACCAAAGAAACGCCTGGCTTTTTTCGTGATCATAACGCGCTGCAAGAACCTTGTTTTGCAGGACTAGACTGGTCCACGTGTTCTGCGCCCACAACGAATGATGCAGACCGCGCTCCCAACTCAGTGAATAAGCGGGCGTCCAGGTCTCGGCATCAGTCCGCACGGCATAAGCGCAATGTCCCGGTTCGCCCATGGTCAGGGCGGGAATGCCGTTTGCCATCGCAGCATTGGCTCCGTAATGACTGAGAGATCCGCACACACCGCCAATTTCACGCACCCTTTGAGCATGATTCAGATCCTCGAAGGGTAAGTAGTAATTCGACCCATGGATGGAATCCCCATAAACGTTGTTGAGTCGGTAAGGTGCCTGCCAGCAAGCTCCGGTGTAATCCTTGGCAGGAAGTTTTACGTGATCACGAAGCCACAGCAATGAAATATCATCCCAGCCACCCTTGGCTTGATAGGAGCCATTACCGCCGCCGCGCACGACATAACGTTTTTCCCATACTTTGAGTGTTTCAAACATCGGATGCAGCAGACCCTTGCGCCTTGAATCGCGATAATATTGGTAGCGTGTCACGGCGTGTTGCGCTGGCCATTTTTGATCACCAAAGACAAGCACCACTGCCAGTGCGGTGGTGAGTTCCGAATCCTTGAGAGATTTGGCATCAGCTTGCCAAATGTTGAACAGGACATCGAGCGACTGCCCCATCGACTCTGGATACTTCCCTGAGCAAAGCAATCCCTGCAAGACCTCGGTGTTTTGCAAAAATTTGACGAAGGCGCCGTCGGTCTGCCGGGCAAACCATTCGGGAGCAAGACGTTTGAGCTCATTCATCGCAGCCTCTTGTCTGGTGGACGCCTGATCGACTGCAGCGGCCAGTGACGCCTCATCATTAATTTCTGCGGCACTCAAAGGCAAAGCTACGCCAAGCATCAGCGCTACCAATACGCAAGGAAACCATGCGACATTGGTCGCTTTTTGGGCATAGCAGAGGATGCGTTGATCAATGGTCACTTTCATGTTGAAGATTAACAGCGAAAATTCTGAATTGTTTTACGATACAGTGCAATCGAATTCTTGAGACTTGTATGCATTGGGTTCCTCGATGGAATGGAATCAAGCAAAAGAATCTGCAACAAGAAAAACTGATACTTGTCTCTGCAAATCACCATAGGCAGGCGACAGAATTGCGAATCAATCTTTGATGAAAACTTCTCGCGCCTTTGCCCCTTCACCGGGTCCAATGAGGCCACGGCTTTCGAGAATATCAATCATGCGGGCTGCACGCGTGTAACCAAGTCGAAGCCGGCGCTGGAGCAGGGAAGTGCTGGCTTTTTGCTCTTGTCTGACTACCTCGATGCATTTGATGACCATTTCTTCATCTACGTCTGACTCATCGTCATTCGAATCATCACCCACATTACCCGTTTCAATTGCTTTGTGAATGTCACTCTCGAAGTTCGGTTTGCCAAAGGCGGCGCAATGATCAACAAGGCGCTCAACCTCAGCATCAGATACAAAGGCACCCTGGGAGCGTTCGAGTTTCGCTGAACCGGGAGGAAGGTAGAGCATGTCACCTTTGCCCACAAGTTTATCGGCACCTTTGGTATCGAGGATGACCCGCGAATCGAGCTGGGAGGAAACCTGAAAAGCAATGCGGCACGGAATATTCGCCTTGATGATACCAGTCACAACATCAGCACGAGGAGTTTGAGTGGCGATGATCAGGTGAATACCCGCGGCACGAGCTTTTTGAGCAATGCGGGCGATGCATCCTTCGACATCCGCGGGTGCGGTCTGCATGAGGTCGGCCAACTCGTCGATCAGAACCACAATGTATGGAAAGCGATCGGGAATTTTATCATCATCGGGGATGATTTCATCTTCGTCTTCTTCGGGCCCCAGTTCACCCGACTCAAGCGCGGCGGCGATGGATTCGATCTCCTCCATGTCGGGCTCAGGCTCGGGTTCCTCGATGGGAAGCTCACCCATCACCGTCTTTTCAGGTCGCGGGCGGTTGTTGTAACCATCGAAATTCCGCACACCTACCTTGGCGAAAATCCGATAGCGTTTTTCCATCTCGTTCACGACCCACTTTAATGCGGCAACAGTTTTTTTCGGATCGGTAACCACCGGCACCACGAGATGCGGAAGTTTGTTGTAAATTTGCATCTCCACCACCTTGGGGTCGACCATGATGAAACGTAGTTCATCAGGGCCGAACTTGAAGAGAATCGAGGCAATAATGGAATTGATACAAACGGACTTACCCGATCCTGTGGCTCCAGCGACGAGCAGGTGCGGCATGGCCGCGAGGTCGCCGATCACAGTCTTACCGTAGACATCTTTTCCAAGTGCAAGAGGGATCTTTTTCTTAGCGGAACGGAATTCTGGATCTTGTAGCAACTCGCGTAAAGGAACTGCAACTTTGGTCGAGTTTGCAATTTCGATGCCGACTGTATCTTTGCCAGGGATGGGTGCCAGAATGTTGATTCGTTCGGCACAGGTAGAACGGGCCAAGTCGTTTTCCAGTTGGGAAATTTTGGAGACACGCATGCCGGGCGGGGGATAGATTTCATATCTCGTAATCGTAGGACCTCGAGTAATATCACCCGGAGTGACATCGATATTAAAAGATTTCAATGTCTCGATAATATTGCGCTGCGTAGCCAACAGTTCATCCTTGTCAGCTCCAGGAGCATCATCGCTTTCATCGAGATCGAGCAGGTCGAAACCGGGTAACTCGTAATTTTCAAATCCCGTGGTTGAGAGGGAGAGGTCGGTTTTGGGTTTCCGCTCGAATGGTTTGTCACCTGGTTGGGGCGCGGCAGGGCGTCGCGCAGAAGCATCGATAATCTTGGGCGCTGGAGTGCTGACCAGGGGCAAAAATTGTTGATTGTCTTCAGGCTCGGGATTAAACAATGGTTTGAAATGACCGTCTTCTCCCTCATTGTTGACTGCTGGTGCAGGTGTGCGCTCACGGCGGCGGCGTTCTTTTTCCGCTTCACGCTCGCGAAGCAATCTCTGTTCACGCTCGTTTGCCAATTGCGATTCGAGTCGCTGTTCACGTTTGGCATTCCATTTTTGCTTGGTGACCGCAACACAAGCACGCAAAAATTGGAGAGGTGGCACTCCGGTAATCATTATCAAAGCGATCAGATAGACGCAAGATAGCACGATGAGTGCTCCAATTTTGCCGATCAATTGGGCAAAGACAAAACCCAGGCCCTTGCCAAGAATTCCTCCTGAACTGGGAATTACATAGTTTTTTTCCCAATCAGGAAAAAAAACGCCTGAAACGTGAAGCAAGCAGGCGGCACTCAGAATGAGGAGCAAAAATCCGATCATCGTGCGTCCCCAAAGTCTGGCGTTGTAGCATAACTTGGCGATACCGAACCAGAGCATTGCCACTGGGATGAGATAGCCTGCCGCCCCAAGCAACATCATCTGCACAGCTCCAAGAACCACACCCACAGGTCCGATCAGATTGTGACGCTCAACTCCCTCGGGATGTCCATTGATGCCCAACATCTTCGCTACAGGCGAGTCGAGCGGATTATAAGAGACCAGTGATAAAAAAAACATTCCACCGAGCGCCAACAAAACGATACCAATCATCTCACTGTGGCGTTTATCTGGCTCAGGTGGTGGATCACCACGTTTGATGTTGTCGTTTTTCGGCATACAACTGCTGTATCTTAAGGTGCAATCAGAATGAAGTGCTTTTGTTGTTGCGGCAAGCCTGATTTTTAAGAAAGTTGAACCATTTTTCCATGGATCCACTCATCTGCGATCGAGTCGATTTATGATGAAGAAGAAAGGCGGATCGCCAATCGGGGGAAAAACCGCAAGGTTGCCTCGCGGGTGTGGGTGGCGAATTCTTCCAGAGTTTCTCCTCGCGCAAGCGCTATGTGTTCCGCTGTGTGGCGCACCCATGCTGGTTCGTTGCGCTTGCCGCGATGCGGCACGGGAGCCAGGTAGGGGGCATCTGTTTCCACCGAAAATGTGCCGGCGGGTAAGTGACGAACAACCTCCAACACATCGCTCGCGGATTTGAATGTGGTAACACCTCCAAAAGAGACCAAGCCACCCAGCTCGATGATACGCCGCGCGTTTTCCGCGTTGCCGATGTAACAGTGAAAAAGCGCGCGCACATCATCGCGAAAATCATGGTAAATTTTCAGGGCATCGTCAAACGACGCACAACCCTGACGATCTCGTGTGTGAATCACGATGCCCAGACCGCAACGGCGAGCCAGATCAAAATGCTGCGCTAAAAATTCCCTCTGGCGCTGGCGAAAACCTTCTTCCTCCCAGCCCTCCGGAGCTGGATGATAGTAGTCCAATCCTGTTTCGCCGATGCCCACCACACGCGGGTCGCCCATGTTTGCGGCAATCACCTCGATCGCATCATCAGGCGCATTTTGCACATCACAGGGATGAATCCCCAGGCACACACCAACATTTGGATAGGTATCGGCAATGGTCAAATTGGCTTCGATGTCTTCCAAACAAGTGGCTAACGAAATCATTGCGCGCACACCAGCATCAGACGCGCGTCCGAGCAGTGCATCGAGTTCACTCGGGTCAAATTTGTGTGATGCCAGATGGCAGTGGGAGTCAATCAGCATGAGTCGATGGGCGTTGATTCCAGTCCAGTAGTTCGGCGTAGGTGACACCGCTACCGCCAAACAGATCGAGTGCGCTACCCACCGTGACATCCATGTGGCCCTGGCTCAGCGCCTGCACTTTGCGAACATCATCCATGTTCGCCACACCGCCGGCATAGGTGAGGGGAATGCGCCCCCAGCTTCCTAACAAACGGATAAGATCTTCGTCGATTCCACCGCAGAGTCCTTCCACATCGGCGGCATGAATGAGAAACTCCGCGCAGTGATCAGCAAGATGATCCAGGGTCACAGGTGTAACATCAAGATCGGTTAGGGTTTGCCAGCGGTTCATCGCCACCGTCCAGCCTCGTTCTGTACGACGGCAACTGAGATCGATGACAACCTTTTCTCGGCCTACCGCAGCGATGAGAGCATCGAGTTGTGTGGGTAAAAATTTTCCTGACGCATCGAACAAAGAGGATGTGACAATCACATGGCTGGCACCTCGATCTAGCCACTCCACCGCATTTTCGGGGCAAATCCCGCCCCCGATTTGCAGACCACCTGGCCAGGCGCGCAGCGCTTCTGTGGCCGCCTGCACATTTCCCGGCCCGAGAGAAATCACGTGACCTCCGAGCAGATGATCGTCACGATAGCGACGCGCATACCAGGCCGCGTCGTGATCCGATACAAAATTTTCCCTCGGCCCTGCACCCTCATCGCGCAGTGTGCCTCCGACAATCTGTTTTACCTTGCCGTGATGAAGATCGATACATGGACGGAATTTTGTCATCGCGCGCGGCAAACAAACCACTATGATGCGGCCAACTCCAGCACCAAATGAGAGAATTCACCTCATCCATCGTCCTGCGCACGTTCATGATTGCGGGCATCGCGTTATGCTCCTGTGAGAAACCCAAACTCGCGCCGCTGCCCGTTGCCAGGCAGCCAGAAATCATCGTCGAAAGAGGTATGGTACAATTGCCCGGCGGGACATACATCATGGGGTCGAGCGGACTATTCCAAACCGACTTCGGCCCCAAGGTCTTTCCCGAGGAAAAACCCCAACATAAAGTCACCGTGCGGGGATTTTGGATCGATCAGACGGAAGTGACAAATGCGCAGTTTCGCGCCTTTGTAGAGGCCACGGGATACGTGACGTTTGCCGAGCGCGATGCTAAAAAAGAAGACTTCCCTGCGGAAGCTTTGGCAAATTTGCCACCATTTCCTTTCAAACAAGGTTCTCTGGTGTTTATTCCTGACTCGGAGACGCAAGGCAATCCCAACGAACCGGGAAATTACATGAACTGGTGGCGGTGGGATCCCGCAGCCAATTGGCGTGCGCCCATGGGCAAGGACAGTAGCATCGATGGCTTGGATGATCATCCGGTGGTGTGTGTGAATTATGATGACGCCGTAGCCTACGCCCAATGGGCGGGCAAACGCCTGCCCACAGAGGCCGAGTGGGAATACGCCGCACGCGGGGGGGAGACCCAGTGGGATTTCACCTGGGGCAATGAACAACAACCCGGAGACAAACCGCTTTGCAATCACTGGCAGGGAAATTTTCCGAATCAAAATACCAAGTTGGACGGCTACGCTTTTACTTCCCCCGCAAAAAGTTATCCTGCTAACGCCTTCCAATTATACGACATGGCGGGAAATGTCTGGGAATTGTGTTCCGACTACTACGATCCCGATTATTTCAAAAACAGCCCCGTGGATAACCCCAAGGGGCCAGAAACATGGGTCAATCGCGATAGCGGAGTGAAAGGACAGGCTCCGGCCCATCACGTGAGCAAAGGTGGTTCGTTTCTCTGTCACGAATCATATTGCCTGCGTTTCCGGCCCGGTGCCAGGCACTCGTGCGACCTTCAGTCGCCCACCAATCACACCGGTTTCCGTTGCGTGAAAGATTTCTGAGTTTCCAGTCTCCGCAAGCGAAACAGATGAAAACGGGAGAAATGGATGGCTAAATCCGTTGATCCATATCGAGGGCGGGTGCGTCTTCTTTCGCGACACCCACGACCACAGCCGGCACTCCGGCCACGGTGACATGAGCGGGCACATCGGTCAGCACGACACTGCCCGCACCGATTTTGGCGCACTCACCGATTTCCACACGACCCAGGATTTTGGCACCCGCGCCGATGAGCACTCCGGACCGCACGATGGGATGTCGATCGCCGGACACCTTGCCCGTGCCTCCTAACGTGACTTCGTGCAGAATAGAAACATCGTCCTCGATGATGGCGGTTTCGCCCACCACAAAACTGGTCGCATGGTCGAGAAGAATACCACAGCCGATGCGTGCCGCTGGGTGGATGTCCACGGAAAAAACCTCACTGGCAAGACTCTGGAAATACAAGGCCAGGGAACGGCGCTCGTGCTGCCATAACAGATGCGAAATACGATAGGTGGAAATGGCGAGAAATCCTTTGAAAAAAAGCAGTGGCTGCAAAGGGGAGTCACATGCCGCATCACGTTCCTGAATGGCGATGATGTCCTTGGCCGCACTGTAGACCAAGGCTGGATTTTGTTCAAACAGTCCCGCTAGCAAAGGCGCCAATTCCTCGCGCTTCATATCCTCGCGTGCGAGCTTGCGTGCCAAGCGCGCCGCCAATGCGTCACCGAGATGATTGCGACGCAATACCACATCTTCGAGCAACCCTCGCATTTGTGGTTCTTGCTGGCTGATCAATTCAGCTTCCGTGCGGATCAATTGCCACAGTTCATCGAGATCGATGGCTCTGCCTTCAGAAAATCGATTCACCTTAGCACTCGCAATATCTTCCTGATTGTGTTTCATTTTCCTTATGCGGATTTCCCAGAAGCTTGAATACGCCTGTCGAGCCCTTGCTCAGCTTGCCAAACATCACGGCGCGCACACGATTACACGACTTGACGAACTTGCGCAACGAGAAGCCGTGTCAGCGAACTTTTTGGTACAGATTCTTAATGATTTGCGTCGTGCTGGATTGGTCGAAAGCAAACGCGGCAAGGAGGGAGGCTACATGCTTGCCAAGGAACCGCAATTGATCAGCTTGAAGGAAATTGTCGATGCCATCGATCCTGCCTTGCTGATTTGCAGTGTCAGCAGTGAAGGGGAGTCCGGTGCTGCTGTTGCCGAGTCCTGGCACTTGATTGCCAATGGTTTCCAAGAGCATTTGGCCAAAATCAACCTGTCACAATTGGCCGTCATGCCCGGCGGTAGCATGTTTTACATTTGATTTCGGCACAAGAAGCACCTAGAACGCTCGCCCTCCGCATCATGCCAGTACTTGTTGAAACAAAATTTTGTGAAATCGATCACCCCTTTGTGTTAAAGGACGGGGCGGTGCTTCCGGGTTTACGCATTGCCTACGAGACATGGGGCACACTGCGCGCCGATGGTTCTAATGCGATTTTGCTTTACCATGCTCTTTCCGGCTCGCATCACGCCGCGGGATTGAATCCCTGCATCCCCGGCGCGGAAAATTTTTGGCAACCGGAAATGCATGACGGTTGGTGGGAGGAAATGATCGGCCCCGGCAAGGCACTGGACACCAATGAGTTTTTCATCATTTGTGCCAATTATCTCGGTGGATGTTATGGAACCACGGGGCCGTCATCGATTTCTCCGGAAACCGGCAAGCCATGGGGTTCGACGTTTCCTCATATCAGTGCCGCGGATCAGGTGCAGGCGTCGGCTTTATTGCTGGACTCTCTGGGCATCGATGTCTTGCACGCCGTTATTGGTCCCTCGGTTGGTGGATTGCTAGCGTTGACTTTCGCCACGCTGCATCCGCACCGGGTGAAACGTGTGGCATCGATAGCCGCAGGATTCAAGACCACGGTGCTGAATCGCTTGATTTTGTTCGAACAGATTCTTGCGATCGAAAATGATCCGAATTTCCATGGCGGCGATTATTACGATGGCCAACCTCCGCTTTATGGCCTCGCCTTGGCACGGATGATTTCTCATAAAACGTTCGTTCACCTCGATGCGATCGAGCGTCGTGCTCGTCAGGATATCATCCAAGACAACGACACTTTGTCCTGGTATAAGGTCCGAGACCAATTCCAGTCCTACATGCTCCATCAGGGGAAAAAGTTTGTGCGACGTTTTGATGCCAACACTTACCTTCGCATCATCGATATGTGGTCGCGCTACGATGCGGTGGCCGAAGGAAACGCTTCAAGTCCCCGAGAACTACTCGACCGTGCCGCTGCTGTCGGTCAGCGTTGGCTGGTCTTCTCCATCGACAGCGATTTCTGTTTTTACCCCGAAGAACAGGCCGACCTCACACTCCATCTGGAGCGTGCCGACATTGACGCCACCCAGATTACAGTGCACTCTGATAAAGGGCACGACTCCTTTTTGTTAGAGCCACACCTTTACACGCCGCACATCAGTTGGCTCATGAAGAGCTAATCGCATCAGCCGAATTTGATGCCCCCGAATGCGCTGGAGCCGGTTTGATTCCGACGGTAAGCAAAGAAATTAATCCCTTGGCAGATCTGTGACATCATCGGAAACATCACGATCAGCGATAGTGGTGGAAATACCAACGAACCGATGCAAAACATCAGAAACACGCTCTCGCTCAGGCGTGGAGCATTTGTCAGATCATCATAGCTTGCCACGATGCGATTCCAGTCCTTCGGCAGGCCGGCGATCGCCACAAACAACCAGTAGAGGTTGAAAAACGGAACAAAGAGCAATCCAATCGCCTTGCCGGGAGAGGTGCGTGGAGCTCCGGAACTGAGGCAACTCCAGGCACGGTAGAGATTGATATAGAAAAAGATTCCTGATAGTAGCATACAGATGAGGCAGAGGCCATACATGACCAATCCACCAAGCACACCCACGGCACCTCCGTCGGCATTACCCGAAGAAGATGTTGAAGTGGCACCTAACACAAAAAATACCACCATCAGAGCGAGGCAAATGAATCCGCCGATGAAAGTCCACATCCACAAAGCAAAACTCGCCGGTTTGATGCTAAGATAAGGATAGCTACCGCCCACAGGAGCACTGGCAAGTGATGAACCAGGTGTGGAGTAGGGAGAAACATTCCCTGTCACGGCAGCATTTCCCGCGGCACGTGCACCCGGGGGAGCCCAGTTGCTCGTAGCAAGCGCTGGTTTTGCAGCAACGTTCTGCGTCGCAGGAAAAAGCCCAGGGATTTGTGCGGCAGCTTGCCACTCCGCCATGCCCTCCGCCCAGACCATGGTCTCTGCCGCGACTCGACCTTCCTGCACAAATTGTTGCAGTTGTTCACCTGTATAGGGACCGAGTTGTTGACCCTCACTCAATAAATACCATGCTGCGCTCATTGTTGCTGTCGAATATCAGATAAAAGATCGGGGCGGCAATCCCCAATTTTGACATTGGCCAAGAAATTCCCTGAAGGCTCCGCAAAACAAGTCAATCATGGTTGATCTTCTTGCAATCTTCACCCCATGGATTAGTAATTTCCCGGCATGAACAAAACCAGTCGGGCGGGCGCATGGTATTTAACGGCTGTAGGTGCAGCCTTGTGCTTCGTGGCGGGCGTGTTTCTCTGGTTGATGGGGCGGAGTTATCTTCGTGCACAAGATATGATGCAGTGGCCTCAAGTTCCATGCATCATCCTGAAAGCCGAAGTCGAAGAGAGAAAAATCGCTGAAAATGTGGCTCCCGATTTCCGTCTCTCCATCCTATACCGCTATGAATTGAGTGGAGTGGATTACGAGAGTTCCCGATGGGAGATCAGGGGAAGCATGCCGCGGAGCGAGCGTCAGGCTGTGGAAGAATTGGTTTTGAAATATCCCGCAGGTAGCAGGCAAATATGCCGTGTAAATCCCGAGAATCCCACGATTGCCATATTAAAGCCGGACTCACGTGCCGCTGGTTACTCACTGTGGTTTCCCGCTTTATTTTTTCTCGGAGGAGTGGGAATGATCATTGGAGCATGGAAAAAATCGCCTTCCACATTGCAATAAAGTCATTTTTCCGTCAGTCTTCCTCAGATGTTTCTTCCGGGATTTCGAGAATTGGTTCGACCACAGTGGGTTCGCATTGTGGAAGAGTTGAAAATGCGTGGAAGCATGCCCATTCCCGAACTCGCCAATCTTTTGGAGATGAGTTACATGGGAGTGAAACAACATTGTGAGAGCCTGCATGAAATGGGGTATTTGGAGAGAATTCGCGTGCCACGAACGGAAGTAGGCAGGCCTGAAATTTCCTATCGACTCGCACCCAAAGCAGAAGCGCTTTTTCCCCAGGCCGGAGCTGCGTTTTCACTGTCTTTACTTCAGCAAATGAGACAACTTCATGGTAGCAACGCGCCTGAAAAGCTGCTGTTGCAATATTTCCAAGACTTACAAAACCAATGGCAGAATCGTATTCAGCGTGCAAAATCACTTGTCGAGAAAGCTACGGTTCTCGCCAGTCTCCGAGAAAAGGAAGGCTGTTTTTCCCGCTGCTCCTACGATGTCAAAACTGGTTTTCGAATCGAAGAGTTTCATCACCCCATGTGGGCGGTATTTGATGCATTTCCCGCCTCCATTCTTATGGAATTACGAATGATGGAACAACTTTTAGGCACGAAAATCGAGCGCCGAGTGATTCCTGGTGGTCGTGCTGGCCCAGCTCGAGTGGAATTCATGATTGATACCCTCTGAATCACTAACGTTTTTTCTGTAATCGATCGATGAAATGGGATGATTTGTATTGCAAAAATGGACAAAAGTGCATAGGGTGAACGACGCCATTGAATTTGCCATCCAAACAAAGTTCTCTCTCCCATGCTTACTATCGCCATTCTCGGTTGCGGATCTCGCGGACGGACTTATTCTCGGGTCGCAGCGTCACTTTCCGATCGATACGAAATCGCAGCAGCATGCGATTTGGTGGAGTCCCGTGCGCGCGATGTAGCCTCGCTCAACAAGCAAAAAGCGATCCCTGTTTTCTTGGATGATGAAGAGTTTTTCGCGGCAGGTAAACTGGCCGACTTGGTTGTCATCGCCACACAAGATCGTGATCACTATGCTCATGCAGTGCGCGCCATCGCTCTGGGTTATGATATTTTACTAGAGAAACCTGCGGCACAAACACTCGAAGAGTGTGAAGATCTGGATCGCAGAGCCAAATCAGCAGGAGTGAAGATCGGGCTGTGCTTTGTGCTGCGCTACACTCCTTTCTATCGAACAGTGAAATCGGTCATTGATTCTGGTCGTCTCGGACGGATTGTTTCCATCCATGCCAGCGAGGGAGTGGAACCTTATCATCAGGCTCATTCTTTTGTGAGAGGGCATTGGGCAAAAAGCGCCGACTCCACTCCGATGATTCTGGCAAAATGCAGTCATGACGCGGATTTATTTTGTTGGCTATCCAACTCGGAAATTCGCCAAGTAAGCAGCTACGGCCGTCTGGATTTTTTCCGCAAAGATCACGCACCTGCTCATGCCCCGCTCCGTTGCAGCGACGGTTGCCCACATTCCCAAGACTGCATGTATGACGCCCACCGATATTTAACCGATAAGAGAAATTGGCTGAGAATGGTTCTCGATGGCGCTGAGACAGCCACTGACGAGACGGTCATGCAATTCATTCGCACTTCACCCTGGGGGCGCTGCGTATTTCATTGCGATAATGATGTTGTGGATCATCAGGTTATTTCCGGAGAAATGGTCAATGGCATTACGATCAACTTCACGATGACGGCATTTGATTACGGACGCTCGATGGAAATTTACGGCACGCGCGGTGCCTTGAAAGGTGGATTGGCATGGCAAGCGGCCAAGGCATCCGAGTTATCGGTGCGTGATCACGCCACTGGAGAGACGGTGGAAATTCCCATCGAGCATTTGGACGACTCTGGTTATGCGGGACATGGCGGCGGTGATTTCGGAATCGTTGATTCACTGGATCGCTTGTTTGGTCCTCATGGCGTTTTACAACCCGGCCTTGATGGACTCGCCGGACACCGTCTGGCTTTATTGGCTGAACAATCCCGCCTTTCGGAATCTCCAGCACTCGCTGAAGTTGGAATCTGAGAGGTTTTTTCCAATCGACCGATCTGCGGGGAGCTTCTATCTTGATCTCATTCACGAAGATCACGCATGATTGTTTCATTTTTGATGTTGTCGGCTGGATTGGTATTGCTGGTCCTTGGTGCTGAATGGTTGGTCAAAGGAGCATCTCGCCTGGCGCTATCTTATGGCATTTCTTCTCTGGTCGTTGGATTGACTGTCGTCGCTTACGGCACGAGCGCGCCTGAAATGTCAGTGAGCGTGATGTCCAGTCTTCAGGGTAAATCCGAAATGGCTATCGGTAACATCGTGGGAAGCAACATTTTCAACGTCCTGTTCATTCTTGGGGTTTCAGCTTTAATTACTCCGTTGCTTGTCGATCGGCAACTCATCCATCTCGATGTTCCCGTGATGATCCTGTCTTCTCTGGTGATGCTGTTGCTGTGCGCCGATGGTAACATCAGTCGCGTGGATGGTCTTTTGCTTTTTGCGGGTGCGGTTTTTTACACATACTGGCTGATTCGCATGAGCCGAAGAAAAAATCTCGATTCAAAGCCAGATGATTTTCATGGATCTGCCGATTCAGCCAGCAAACAAGGGAAAATTGGGATCAATCTTATCTGGATTCTCGTAGGACTTGGTCTTTTGATTCTTGGTTCACGCTGGTTGGTGGATTCCGCAATTGCAATCGCTCGTGCATGGGGAATGAGTGAAACGATCATTGGTCTGACAATTATCGCAGCAGGAACATCGCTTCCCGAAGTTGCAACATCGGTCATTGCCAGCATACGCGGTGAACGTGATATTGCCGTCGGTAATGTGGTCGGCAGCAATGTGTTCAACATTCTCGCGGTTGGAGGCCTGTCTGGAGTTGTGTCACAAAACGGACTTTGTGTTTCCGAGTCGATTGTGCGTTTCGATCTGCCCTTTATGCTGGCAGTGGCAATGGCATGTTTTCCGATTTTTTTGCGAGGCTTCGTGATCACGCGCGCCAATGGCCTCTTTTTCTTAGCCTATTATGTCGCCTACTCTCTCTACTTGATCCTCGGCGCCACCAATCACGATGCTTTGCCAGTTTTCAGCAAGGTGATGTTCGAATTCATCGCACCGATCACAGGTGTCATGTTAGTAAGCTTTTTGGCGTTCGAATGGCGATTGCATCACAAAAACAGCGGCAACTCTCCTTAATTTTCAATTCAGCCGCCGTTGATTCCGTGACGTTGGAGAAATTCGCGACCTAATGCCAAATAGGCGTGAGACGCGGTGCCGTTCGGATCATGTTCAAAGATCGTTCTGCCATGACTTGGAGCCTCACCGAGTTTGATGGAGCGGGGGATATAAGTTCGATACATTTGCTCCGGAAAAAATTGACTGACTTCTTCCACGACCTGCCGGGCAAGATTTGTGCGGGAATCGAACATGGTCATGACAATACCCTCGAGCTTCAAATCGGGACTAGCGCCAGATTCACGAATCTGCTCCAGCACGTGAACAATTTTCGCCAATCCTTCAAGACCGAACCACTCGCATTGCAGGGGAATGATCACCTCATCCGCAGCTGCAAGCGCGGAGGTCATCAAAACACCAAGAGATGGCGGGGTATCGAGAATGCAGAAATCAAACAAATCATTGGGCTTGAGTCCCTGCAGCAATGTGCGGAGTCGGGTCAAATGATCATCGGATCGCGCTAATTCAATTTCCACACCGGCCAAATCCATGGCTGATGGAATCACCGAGAGCCGCTCCAGCCGTGAGACTTGAATTTTTTCACGAATGTCAGCCATGCCCAGCAAAACCGGATACAGAGTAGCATCGCCATCCGCTTCCACGCCAATACCACTGGTCGTATTTGCCTGAGGATCCAAATCGATGAGTAACACACGTTGGCCGAGTCGAGTGAGTGCAGCGGATAAATTAATCGCTGTGGTGGTTTTACCAACTCCTCCTTTTTGGTTGCCAATCGCGATGACTTTCATGCTCAGGAAGACTTTCCTTGCAATCGAGTAAATTGGCAATCAAAACCGTTCGGGCATACAAAAATACATGGAATATGACTGGTCAGATGCCTGGCTGCATGAGGCGGCAGGATGGAAAGCGGTGAAAGAGGGAACCGTCTTGCATCAGCGTGGCTTGATACAAAACGCTCGTTTGAATGGAGGTGAGTGTCATGGTGTCTCGATTGGTGGCAAACAGCGACGGGTGAAAGTGACACGATTGAGCGCAACATTAGCGGAAGCGTTTTGTGGTTGCCCGGAAAATTCACGCACAGGGGCTATCTGCGAGCACGCTGTAGCGGTAATCCTTGCTGCACGAGAATCGAGACCGGCGAATCCTTCCAGCGACTCCTTGGCAGTCGCCTCGGTTGAGGCGAGACTCGTGCCAGCCTATCGAATTCGATTTTTTCCTTCTTGGCAACGCGAGTGGAAGCAGAATCGATTGACCGTATGGGTGGAAACCTCGGATCGAGCAGTCGATGAAATGGATTCAATCATCCATCAGTGGCTTGAACATCAGAAAATCTCTCAAAAACCAAGTCCATGGATGATGAACCTTCACGGTGAGACACTGGAGAGTTTTTTGCGTGCGATATCTGGTCATAACGAGATCACTTGCGAAAAACAAACGATTGTTTGCGGCTTGGGTTATCCTCAACTCAAGGTAGTATCACGATTCGATGATGGACAATGGAACTTCTCGACAGAAGCAGTTTGTGGTCAATTTTTAGGACAAAAAATTGGCCCATGGATCGAACTAAACAAACATTTGTTTGAAATTGAGCGTAATGAAGATCAGAAGATCTTGTTTCAGTTATTGAATGAAAAAAATACACAAATCACTGATTATCAATATTTTACGTCAAAAACATTGAAACACATCTTGATCCCGGAGTCAGATCGCGATGCGCTCGCACGATTGAAATTTTGCCCTGTTTCACCTCGCTGGCACTTTCATGTGGAAGGCTCACTTCGACAACTACGACTGACAATACGAAAGCAATACGAAGTCGGGAATCGATCATTTACCAACTCGATGGATGATGATGAAGGCTTTCTCTGTCAAATTTCAAACGAATGTTTTTACGCCACCTCGGGAGATTCTGAAGGCTTGCGTGAAGAGTTGATTTGCCATGGTTGGCAATGGCATTCCGAGCGCAGCATCTGGCAAATGACAGACGAGCAGAGGATTCTCACCTTCCTGGGTGAGAATTGGGGTAACTCCGCGTCGAGAGAAGGAGAATGGACCCTCTCTCCACAATTAACAAACATTCGCGAAGGAATGATTTTTGTGAAGCCCAGGATCGAGATTTCCTCCAGCTCGGATGACAGCTCTCGCTTTCATCTGGGATTCACGACAGAACAAGGAAAGCCACTCGATGCCGAAAAAATTCGCAAACTACTACAATCAGGCAAACGTTTGATTCAAACAAACGATGGCAAATCATTACTATTACCCCAGGAGTCATGGGATGTGTTTCAGCGCAGCGTGGGGGACCTGCAATTAGAGCAAAATCAGGGTCAGTATTGGGCAAAAAAACACCAAGCCATCGCAATTGAGTTTTTACGTAAATATATTGACAAACAACTCGTTGAAAATAATTTACAATCCAATTGCACATTGCGATTTCCCTTGCTCAATGCAAGCCTCCGCGAGTATCAAATTAAAGGCGCGGATTGGCTTCACGATCGACTCACTCGCTACGGATTTTGTCTACTTGCGGATGAAATGGGCCTCGGCAAAACCCTGCAAACCATCGCCGTTTTGTCTTTATTAACGACTTATGAGCAACCGGCTCTCGTGGTTGTTCCCACATCATTGTTGAACAATTGGCGTCTCGAAGTTGAGCGATTTGCTCCCGAACTAGGAGCGATCGTGATTCACGGTCCAAACCGCGATGCTTTACACTCCGAAACAGGATGTCGTGTGATTCTAACAAGTTACGGCGTCCTGATGAATGATCGCGCCTTGTTTATCAGAAGGGAATACTCCGTGATGGTTTTGGACGAAGCCGGCGCCATACGAAATCCGGACACCGAAGTGGCACGCTGCGTTTTTCGGATGAACGCAAAATACCGACTCGCTCTGACGGGCACGCCTTTGGAGAATCATCTGCGTGACCTGTGGTCGATTTTTCAGTATCTGCAACCGGGTTACTTGGGTGATCGCAAGGTTTTCCGTGATACTTATGAAACCCATCAGTTAGCAAGCATGCCCGCACTTCAGTCTTTGCGTATTCGCGTCATGCCATTTATGCTCCGTCGCACGAAAAACGCGGTCGCAAAAGACCTACCGGATAAAATCGAGTCAGACGAATGGTGCGAGCTTTCCTCTGAGCAGTACAATCTGTATCAGTCGGTATGGGAGGAAGGTATTGCCAATGTGGAGAGACTCAGATTGGAGAGCGAATCTGCCGGTCGCATGTGCTTGTTGACGCTGCTACTGCGTTTGCGACAAGTTTGCTGCGATGCCGCGCTGGTGGCGCCGGAGCTATCTCAAACCTGGTCGCTTGAGCAACGCTCTCGAAAAATGGAGCGATTGTTTGAAATTTTTCGCGGCACATTCGATTCCGGGCGCAAAATGCTGGTATTTAGTCAATTCGCTCAACAGTTGCAATTGATCCAAAAGGAATTCAACAAAAAGGGCGTGGAGACTTTGTTGCTGGATGGATCGACGCGAAATCGACAAGAGATCGTGGACAAATTTCAGAAAGCAGAGGGACCTTCGGTATTCTTGATTAGCTTGAAAGCCGGCGGCTACGGCTTGAACTTGACGCAAGCATCCACGGTGGTGCATTTCGACCCATGGTGGAATCCAGCGGCCGAGCGCCAGGCGTCAGATCGAGCCCATCGAATCGGTCAAACTCAAGCAGTCAACGTCTACCGATTACTCACGAAAGGAACGGTAGAAGAAAAAGTGAAAAAATTGCAGGACGAGAAGTCAAAACTCGCCGATTTGCTCTTCGATGGCTTGCCAGTGAATACGCAGACCGGCATGCCGTCAATGAGTCAACTGCAGGACTTACTTCGTCCAGGAGTCTAATTAGGCATATATTGTAACTTGTTACAATATATGTAATACGTGGTTTGCAATTGGGTTATCTTCTTATGCGGATTCCATTGCTGTTGCTTTCTCATGTCTGGCAAAATGGCAACTCCCCTTTGTTTACCGCGCAATTTTCATTGACGCGCAAGATTGGATATTCATCATCAATACAGATATGACGTGGCGCATTGAGCATGCGGTGATTCAAGGTGAAATCGACAATACGATACCGGGGAAAACCCGTGGTCGGATTTGGTTGATTCATCAGTCGGCCCCCATCGAGCTCGATTTATTGGGTAACTGCCGACGAGATCTTGCCGGCACTACCTTGCGTTTTCGAAATCCCAATCCTGACTATTCTCTGAAATCTCCGGATTTATCCAATCCCCAAACGGGTTCAATTGGTGACATGACCGCTTCGCGTAAACTCCAAGTTTACCAGTCTGACTCAGATACAGGGCCTACTTGCTGGAAAAATCATTTGTCACTGGAATGGTTTGATCACGTCAATGGTCGGGTTTTTATTGAAAGTCCCCTATTCTCTCTCGATATTTCTGAACGTGAGTGGTCTTTGTCGCAACAAGATGAGGAGATTCAAGTGAGACGCAATCTTGAGTCCATGCGCGATTTCATGCAGGTGTTTTTGCAACGGGAAGAAAACACGGATTTGTGGAGCCAAGAAAACGCAGATGAATTCGCGTGGGAAAAGAGATTTCGTGAATCGGATCGTCTTTCAGACGCTTTTCAAGAATTGCTGGAGAAATATTTGGATGATCCGAATTGTCAGCAAAAAATTGCCTATGCGATGGGTTGGAGTGAACAACTCGGAGATCAGATTGATACAGAGAAGTCTGAATCCGATGCGGATTGGGAACGAGAACTGCTGATGGAGGAGTTTTCCGATATGGAGAATTTAGACACCTGGCAGAAGCCCGGATGGGACTCTGATGATCACGAATCCATCACTCACCCCCTTCAGCAAAAAGCGCAAGATTGTGCCTGTCAGGCAATGGAGTTATTGGGTGAAAAGATGGACGGACAAGGACCAGAAGCTCGACTCTGCTCTCTCCTCATGCTGATTGCCGCCAAGCTGGCTGGTGCACTGCACGGGATTGACGACACGGAAGAACATGAGCCCGGCTTTGTTCTAGCGATGTTAAAGCGTTGCTTATACTGGCAAAATGATGCCATTTCTGCATGTTCTGAAATTTTGGCGCGATGCGATGATCCCGAAGAAGAAAGGATCCTCCTGCAGATTCGCCAATCCATTTTTGAAACCCGTGAAGAAATCACTGAGATGCGACGTGAATTTAAGCAAAACTAATGATTGACATCGCTTAACTAATCGGTAGTTTTACGACATAACCTTATGAAAATTATTTTTGCTCTACTTATTTTGACTTTTGGCACCACGTCTTGCAACACCGTCATTGGTTTCGCGAGGGATATGCGCCAGGCGGGAGAAGGTCTTGAGAAAACTGCTCAAGGCAAGCAAAACGGCGGTGGTGGAGATATGGGTGCCCCTACCTATTGATCGTTTCATCAAGCTTTCTCCTCGTATATCACTCGTCTGTGGCTTGATCGGCTCCTGTATTGTTTTTCGCCCTTGAGCCAGGACGCGGGAGTTTTAGTGTTCCATTTTCGTCTGGTATACTCGAGAAGAGTTTTTCTCGATCAGGGTCTGGCATCCATGTCCTCGACCATGTCTTTGCTTGCGTCGTCGATTCAAACACCTGCCCTGCCATGGCCTCGCAAGCCATCAGAGCTCGGTCCCTGATATCAACGTTCTCGTGATCCAATTGCCGCGATACGAATGCAACTGTGGCAACATCTTCACGTTGTTCCAAAAGAGAAAACAGATACTGACATTCCTCGGTGTCACCCGTTCGTAAAATTTGATCAAACACCCTGATCCAATCTGCGGTGAGTTCCGATTTTGGCAATTTTTCCAACTCGGCAAGTAGTGCGGGAGTTCGACTCGGTGGCGCATCGTGCAGCACTCCAAGGAGTCCCTGTGGAATTGCAGTGTGCGAGCCCTGCAAGGAGTTTGCGACATTTGATACAACTGGAGCTGCTTGAGGCAGATCTGCGTTGCGTGGACGGGCATTAGAATGAGAAGCAACATTCCCCTGCCCTTGCCTAGCGGTGTTTCGTGCGGCCCACCATCCGGCTGCAAAGATTGCAACAGCGGCGGCAGCGTATTGAGCACTGCGCTTCATTCCTATCGCGCCTCGGCGTAGCCACGGGCTTCCAAGTAGTCCAAAACATCGTTCTCAGCCTCTACCAGTAACAAATCACCGCTGAAACTGCGATTGAGTCGGGCGGATCCAGTAATTTGTGTGACGTCAAGACCGCTGCTGGGTTTGTAGTAATCCGCTACAGGATAAAGGTTGAACGAATTCAGAAAGCCCGATTTGTAAATGCCGCGAAAGGGCATCACCGCTTCTATGCCATCCACCTGCATTCCTCCTCCTACATCGGCGCCGAATCGACCGAAGAATCCATATTCGATTTCAAAATTCCGATCGACGTAATACCAGCGCTCCGTTCTCCCGGTTGTCGGATTTTTGGCCAACCATGCATCGATTTTCACCTGACCAGTGATACTTCCGTCGATCGACTCAATGAGGTAAAATGTCGTATAACTCGTTGCGCCGACAGAAGTGGTCGCTTGCGGACGAAAGAATGTGGTGCTCCAACGGGATGATCCTTGAAATGTCGATACCTCCGCGGCGGCGGAGATGCAAAAAAGGCTGATCCATCCCAAAAGTATCTTTTGATATTTCATACTATTACTACGATGAAAAAAGCTCCGATTTATTCAAAGAAAAAATGATTTCGTCACTTTTGATCCAGCAGGGATATCCAAAGTAGCAGCCATCGGGTAAATACTAACAAAAAACCCGACCTCTAACGAGATCGGGTTTCTTGCAAAATACGATTGAATTGTTTTATTTGCCCCAACGAGCAAGCAATGTGGATGCCATGTCGCTGGGTGTTTCCGCCACGGCGATACCGCACTCGGCAAGGATGCGCTTTTTGGCCTCTGCGGTGTCTTCTTCGCCACCAACGATCGCACCGGCGTGGCCCATGCGACGCCCCGGAGGAGCGGTGGCTCCGGCGATAAATCCGGCGATGGGTTTTTTGCAGTGCTCTTTCGCCCAACGAGCGGCTTCGACTTCTGCGGTGCCACCGATTTCGCCAATCATGATGATGGCTTCGGTCTCGGGGTCGTTATTGAACATCTCTAACACCTCTTGGTGATTGGTGCCATTGATTGGATCGCCGCCAATGCCCACGCAGGTACTCTGTCCGTAGCCGAGCTGAGTCAATTGGAAAACAGCCTCGTAGGTAAGAGTGCCGGAACGAGATACCACACCGACGTTTCCACGCTTGTGAATGTAACCCGGAGCGATACCGATGCGGCAACCGCCGTGGGATTTTTCACCGTAACCAGGAGTCACCAAACCAGGGCAGTTCGGACCAACAAGACGCACGGGCAGACCTTTGATAGCTTCCTTCACACGCATCATGTCCATCACGGGAATTCCTTCCGTGATACAAACGATCAGCTCGACACCGGCATCGGCTGCTTCAAGGATGGCATCGGCCGCGAACGGAGGTGGCACAAAAATCGCGGAAGCCGTGGCCCCCGTCTCGCGAACGGCATCAGCCACGCCGTTAAAGATGGGAACGGTATTTTCGAACAACTGACCGCCCTTGCCCGGAGTAACGCCGGCAACGACTTTGGTGCCATAGGCGAGCGACAAGGATGCGTGGCGAGCACCGAAGCTGCCGGTAATGCCCTGAATCAGGACTTTCGTGTTTTCGTTGATGAGGATGGACATGGTTCTTAAGTGTCTAGTGTGAAGATTTGAGTGATCGGTATGTTAAAAAATGAGTTTTGAGAGAACTTCGGCTGGAATGAGTTGTTGCAAATGCGGATGCGACTCGAGCAATCGAGAGATATCAGCAAGATCTTTCTGGCGCTTACTGGGACGGCGTGATGAATCGGTAAATGCGGCAATTTTTCCTGCGAGAGTATCCTCTACGCTAGCAACGCGCATGAGCATGCCGTGAACATCGGCGGGAACTGCACGCGAGGGAAATTCTTGGTAGAATTCAGCAGTAGTGATTTGAATGCTGACTTTCGATTGACCTTTGAGGTTGAACGAATACGCAAATTCTTCACGACTGAATCCCATAGACTGGAACGCCTCTACTGCGGCATCGAGTTGTTTCGTGACGATGACAAGATCGACATCCGCTGTAGCCATCGGTTCTTCCACCCAGTGATTAACAGCTAGGCCGCCAATCATGCACCATGAAATTTCCCGCTCTTCCAACGACTGTACCAGAGCGGAAACATCTTTGCTTCCTCCCATGGTTTGCCAGTCGTAGAATTGCTTTTGGGTCATTATTTGGTTTTTGTTTGATTAGGCAAAAGATTCGCCGCCCGCAATGTGCGCAAACATCCAAGAGAAGGTAAGCACAAGAGTTGCAAATGTGTGAATGAAATGCTGCATACAAAAAATTAATGTTTGCCAACCAATGCGACGATTTTCTCCGCGGCATCAGCCATCGTGGAGGCGGCGGTTATGTTAATACCACTGGCGGCAAGGGTCGCTTTTCCGGCTTCGACGTTGTTGCCTTCGAGACGAACGACGAGTGGAATGGGCAGACCGGTTTCCTTGGCAGCGGCTACCACGCCTTCCGCGATTACGTTGCAGTCCATGATACCGCCGAAGATGTTGATCATGATCCCTTTGACGTTTGGATCGCCGAGAATGATTTTGAAGGCTGCCGTGACTTGTTCTTTCGAAGCGCCACCGCCCACGTCGAGGAAATTGGCTGGTTCACCACCGTAGTGCTTGATGATGTCCATCGTAGCCATGGCAAGACCTGCGCCATTGACAAGGCAGGCGATGTTACCATCGAGGCCGATGTAGTTCAGTTCATACTCGGATGCCGCTACTTCGCGAGGATCTTCCTCCTCTTTGTCGCGCATGGCGACGATGTCAGGGTGACGATAGAGGGCATTGTCATCGAAGCCGAATTTGGCATCGAGGGCGAGCACTCGGCCATCCGGTGTGGTGACAAGTGGATTGATTTCCAACATGGAGCAATCACACTGGATGAAAAGCTTGTAGAGATTTCCGAGCAACTTGGCGAACTGCTTCGCGAGATCGCCACTGAGGCCGAGGGCGGCCGTGATTTTCCGCACTTCGTAGGCCTGCAGGCCAAGCAATGGATGGATGAACTGGCGAATGATTTTTTCCGGTGTGTTGTGAGCTACATCCTCGATGTTCATGCCACCTTCCGTGGAAGCGACGATGACGGCACGACAAGTGGCGCGATCCATCAGAATGGCGAGGTAGTATTCATGGGTGATATCCACCGCTTCGGCGACCATCACCTTGCGCACGAGGCGACCGGCTTCACCCGTTTGCACAGTGACGAGGGTTTCGTTGAGCATTTTCCCGGCGAATTCAGCCGCTTGCTCCGGAGATTCGATCAGATGCACGCCACCTTTGAAACCATTTTTGAAAGTGCCCTTGCCACGACCACCTGCATGAACCTGTGCCTTGATCACCAATGGAGAACCAGCGAATTCGCGGGCTGCGGCCTCGGCCTCGGCGGGAGTGGATGCTACCCTACCTTTGGGGCTGGGGACTTGAAAACGGTCAAAGAGCTCTTTTGCTTGGTATTCGTGGATGTTCATACGTATTTCGAAAATTTACCGCGCAGAAACTAGGCGAGGCAATCGCAGCGGTCAAGAATTGTCGAAACTTTTTCCATCCAGCAACCCATTACGGACAGAGATTTTCATGATAACGTAAATCCACCAATCCAGCGGGACATTGCAAAAGATGGATCATGAAGACCTTGTTCGTTTGCCCTATGATCACTTTTCGTGAGCTTCCACAGGAAGATGCGAAAATTTCAATTGACATTAGACCAGAGATTTTCTGGCGGAAAAAATCATGATTAACCCTGTTTTGCTTTCGTTTCCTCCGATGCTTTCCAGATACGATAACGAACCTCCACACCTGCTGGAACATAGACCACAATTGGCATCCGCGAATTATAACGCAAGAGTGGCAGGTCGTGATTCACCCTCACGAAGGTGTCAACAAGTTTGGCGTTCGGTAGGACACCCATGCGAGTACCGGCCATCGGTCCCAGTTGTTTCATTTCGTAATAACTATAACCCCAGCCCTTGAGCTCAACCTCCTCAACCTTGCCGCCAAAAAAATGCCGATTCACTCCATCCGTCGCCATTGTTTTTCCAAGCACCAACTCGACCTTGAGCGCGTATTCATCCTCGGACTCCGGCACATCGATGACAAAACGTTGACAACCTTCCTTGGCTTCGGGGAAAGCCTTCAAAGGATCGGGTTGGCCATTCAGAAAGGCGACGCAGAGGAAAAAAAGCAATAATATCTTCATGATAAGCTGTGACACGTCAATGCGATCATTCTTAGAAAAAAGAGGTGGTGCGTACAATTCTCGAAATCATTCATCGAAAAATCAGGCATTCCTTACTTGTTGGTCTCTCCATTCGGCAAGATGGGGCTTTCAAAGGACTGCAAGTCCGCAGCTTTCACATGCTTCGCACAGCCATTGAACGAGAACGTTCGTGGTTGATAGGGTCCCACGAAGGAAATGTTCAAATTAGACTGAATTTTAGCCTCCATTCCCATGGCCCAAAGGGTCCCGTTGATGATCATGCGTCGATAGCGTTCATCAAGCATATCCTCCGAAGCGCCTTGCGTGCTATGAAAAACACGGCCTTTTTTGCCGGAGGGAGAGGTATACTCACGCGTCCAAGTGCAGGGCATGGGCGGTTTGCTCTGATCAAGGTCGGCCTTGGGATCCATCGAAACCATCGGTTGGCTGTTCGCCAGCACGGTAAAGTCGGGCGCCGCTTTTCCCACATATGCACCAGCATGCACGAAAGCGCCATCGCCCACTCCACGGAGAATGGGATGTTGTTTTTGCTCAGGAATTAATTGGATCCGTGTGCCTTGTTTGTGATTCTCACCATAGTGCCCGACCCATGTATTGCCCAATACTTGGTGACCAAAACCGTTTTCGTAACCTGCGGTTTTTGAGTCAAAGCTATACTTCGCGAACGCATGCTCCTTGCCCATCTTGAAAGCGTGCGAGGAAGTGCGCAGGCCCACCACAGGTCCGCCGCGCTCCAAGTAATCGACGATCGGCTGCATTTGCGTAGGATTAGGGCTCAAGAAACGAGCAAAAACGAAAAAGAGATCCGCGTCCTTCAGGGATTCGATGCCAGGAATATGCGAAGAACCGGCTTCGATATTTCCCTGGCTATCGATACCAAATACCACAGTGCACTTGAATCCATGATGTTTTGACAAAATGCGCGCAAGCATGGGGCATGCTTCCTCACTGCGGTATTCGTGATCAGATGCCAAAAAGACAATGTGCTTCCCTTTGCCAAGGCCTTCGCCACCAGAATAAACAAGTTGCGCTTGCGTCGCGCATGTGAACAAAAGAGAGAGACCAGCAGCAAAATATTTCATAGTGCCACGAGTGTATCGCAACAGCGGCTTCGTTCAAGACAGTACTTTGGCCAATTTTTCCAACCCCTCGAGCATGCGGGCACGCGGGCAGGCGAAGTTGAAACGTACGTGTCCCGGAGACCCGAAGAAGGCGCCATCAGAGAGAAACAATCCGGCTTCTTTTTCAAAATGAAGAGCGGGATGATCCCATCCATAAGCTCTGCAATCCATCCAGGTCAAGTATGTCGCTTCATTGTGATTCACAATCAAGCGCGGTGCATGATCGGCTAAGAAGGCATGCATCACGTCTTGGTTTTTTGATAGATATGTGAGCAATTGTTGACGCCAAGGCTCACCGTGCCGATAAGCCGCCTCTGCCGCATAGTAGCCAAACGTACTGATTTCCGCCAGTGTATGTCCCCGCGAAGCGGTGAAACGTCGCTTGAGACTGTCGTCGGTGATCACCGCGTAGGCAATTCCGATCCCCGCGATATTGTAGGTTTTTGAGGGCGAAAGCAGGGTGATGATCCGATCATGAAATTCCGAGGGCAGAGAGTGACCGCAAACGTGAGGGGTATTTTTTTCATCAAACACAAGATCGCAGTGAATTTCATCAGAGACCAGAATCAGATCATGCCGTTGGCAAAAATCGACCAGAGCGAGCATTTCATCACGACGAAAAACACGACCCAAAGGATTTTGTGGATTGCTCAGTAAAAATAGACGAGTGCGGGAGGTAACTGCGGCTTCCATCGCGGCGAAATCGAAGGTCCACTGCCCATGGATCATCGTGTGCGGAATGGAGATCAAGTCGACATCACGTGCATCATGATGCACATTCAAAAAAGGAGGATAAGATGGCGTGCATGTCATGACTGACTCTCCTGCGCGGCAAAACGCCTTCACCGCCAATGAGAGTGCAGGAACCAGGCCGCCCAGCCATACCAGATTTTCAGAGGAAACATCCACGCCGTGTCGTGATTTCAAGTATTCGAGTGTCGCATCGATCAGGCCAGCATGCGCCTGAGCGTAGCCATAGACGGGGTGCTTGGCGCGTGCGATGATGGCATCTGTAATTTCTGGAGCCGAGGCGAAATCCATATCAGCGACCCAAAAAGGATCGAGTTCGGGACGTCGATCATACTTGATGTTACCTGTGCCGCGTCGCGGAATGATGGTGTCGAAATCGTAAGTCATGAGCACAAGAACGCTATGCGGCAGAAAGCAAATAATCCAGCGTATTCTTTTTCATCAAGTGAAGTATGCTAGGCAATTGTCCAACAAAAGATCGTTCCGAACAAATGAGATTGAGCATGAGCAAGAACAGGCCTATAATTGTCAGGGATATTCTCACATTTCTCAGAAGCAGGCCCCCTTGACGGATACTGCCTCATCATTAAACTCATATCCTCATTCCGTGGATGATCATCCGACCAATGCCGTGTTTCGAGTCCTCCGTGCAGGACCGCGGACGAGTTTGCAAGATGCCGGACGCCGCGGAATGAAATGGATCGGCATACCGCCAGGTGGAGCCATGGACCTCGGCATTCTTGAGCGATTGAATCGCCTCTTTGATCAGCATCCGCACACTGCCGCACTCGAAATGTTATGGGCAGGTCTCCAACTGGAATGTTTGAGCGATGTCTGGATCGCTTATGGAGGAGCGGCAAAGGCTTTTCTGGAGCGAGATCCGATTGACGCAGAGCGTACGATATTTGTGCGTTATGGACAGACTTTGCGTTTTCAAGCCGATGATTCGGGACTCTGGAGTTATCTGGTTCTGGCTGGTGGCTGGCATGGTAAATCTTGGTATCAAAGCCTGTCTGTCTGGCCCGAAAAAGGGATCGGAAAGAGTCTGGAAGATCATGATCTACTATTCACTGCTTCATCTGATCGATGGAATCCTCCCCGGGGAATAGCGGCTCGATTCTCGAAGCCTCAGGATCCGCCAGAAGATTGCTCCATCCGTGTTTATCCCGGTCCTCAATGGCGGGAATTCAGTGAATCCAGTAAAAATCATTTTTTTGAGATCTCGTGGGAAATATCGATGCAAATCAGTCGAGCAGGATATCGACTCAAAGGCGGAAAAATAGAAACACCATCCCGCCAACTCATCAGCGAACCGACATTGGTCGGATCGATTCAAATTCCACCCGATGGTCAACCGATCGTACTGCTCAATGATGGACCCACCATCGGCGGTTATCATAAAATTGCCATGATTCATCGTGATGATCTTGACCGCTTTCGACAGATGCCCCCTGGTCAACATGTCAATTTTTCTCTCATTTCATGAACATTCCGGACATCAACTGTGACCTTGGTGAAAACGAATCTGGTCAGACACGCGCATCGTTGATGGAGATCATCGACTCCGCCAACATTTCTTGTGGAGTTCATGCTGGAAATGCTTCATCGATCCATCACAGTATCGAACTGGCCCTAGCACATCAGGTTCGCATCGGCGCCCACCCAGGTCTTTACGGCGAAGGAGGAAGAGGAAAAACTTTTCCCAAGACTGGTGATTTTATCAATTTGTTAGATGAACAAGTATTGCCATTTCGGGAGATGGTTGGAAAAGTGGGAGGAATTCTCCATCACATCAAATTGCACGGCACGCTCTATCATGCGACGGATCAAGTGCCCGAATTGGCAGAAGTCTTTGTACATTGGTGCAATCGGAATTTGGCAGGAGTCCGCATCTATGCACGCAGTGGTGGCGCCACATCTCGACTCGCGAGCAAAAATCAAATTCCCTGCTGGGAAGAATGTTTCTTGGATCGTTCTTATGAGTCGGATGGCAGCCTGCGTGCCCGAAATTTCGCTGACGCAATGATCGAAGATCTTTCATCTCTGGAAGATCGACTGGAACACTGGCGTGATAGCGGTAATTTGGTGACCCTTGATGGCAACAACTTACCCCTTACTTGTCAGACATTTTGTCTTCACAGTGATCACCCGAAAGTCGTGGAATTCGCGAAAGTTACGCGACGTTTTTTCCCAAGATGAATCCCCCATCAAGATTCACAGAATCGATCTGCCATCGTGATCGTAACTGTCAGATTCGACAGATTCTGCTTGATGCTCATAAGCATCATCTCTAGCTTCTTCAGCAATGATGACTGACACACCTCTTGCGATTGGGATTGATTTTGGCGGAACGACGATCAAAATGGGAGCGATACAAGGTGATAGTTTGATCGATTCCGCGCCGCCGATCGCCACCCAGGATTTTGATGGTCCGGAATTGCTGATTGATGCCATGGTGCGCGTGATTCAGCAACTGCGCGCGCGACATCAGGGTATTTGCGCCATCGGTGTTGGCATGCCTGGATTTGTTGATTTTGAAAATGGCGTCGTCCACAATCTGACCAACGTGCGAGGCTGGGTGGAAATCCCTTTGAAAAAATGGCTTTTTGAAAAAACTTCATTGCCCACCGTGGTCGAGAACGATGCCAATTGCATGGCTTACGCGGAGTGGAAGCGTGGCGCCGGGCGGGGGTTAAAACATCTGGTAGCAATTACCATGGGAACAGGAGTGGGAGGAGGCATTATCGTGAATGGACAAATGGTACGCGGCGCCCGCTATGGCGCGGGAGAAATCGGGCAAACCAGCATCGATTACCAAGGCAGGAGTGGTGCTTACGGAAATCGTGGCGCTCTGGAAGACTATGTGGGCAACAATGAAATTGCCGCGGACGCGCGTAATGCTTACGAAGCCAAGGGAATTTACAAAAACATTAGCGACTGTTCACCCGCCGCGTTAGCCCATGCCGCTGGTCAGGGAGATGAAATTGCTCTGCAACTGTGGGACGATATTGCTCGAAAATTGGCCACTACAGTGATGAACTGCTGCTGGTTGCTGAATCCAGAAGCCATTGTCGTCGGCGGGGGGGTCGCGAAGGCGGGTGACCTGCTACTTCGCCCCCTGGAGAAGCATCTCTTCGCTCAACTCTCAGGTCCTTTTAAAGATCATCTGCGCATTCTACCCGCATGTTTTGGCTCCGAGGCCGGTATGGTAGGCGCGGCCACCTTGGCTCTGGAAGAAGGTGGTATTGTGATCGCATAGCCAGCCTCTCATCTGGGTTAGATACGCTTGATTCTTGGGTTCGACTCGAATGAGATCAAAACCAAATCTATCCAATTTTTCCAAATTTATTCTTGCGGCTATTGTCAAAGTATTTACATTAGCAATCAACCTTTCCTGCCAATGAGACTCTCCCAATGCCAGACACAGAGACGCAAAGGATTTACGCTGATTCTCACCATCAGTTTGCTCGTGCTCCTGACCTTGGTGGGGATCGGGTTGCTGTCTTTATCGGCAGTCACCTTGCGTGGTAGCGCCCTATCCAGCGCCCAGCGCATGGCGCGAGACAATGCTCGCATGGCCATGATCATCGCACTCGGACAACTACAGAAGCATGCAGGCAGTGACACGCGTATCACCGCGACAGCTGACATGGCAGGCAGCAGTGGTGGTAACTCTCTCACACCCGGCGCTGCGCCAATCAACGATAATTCCATCAACGGCCAGAAGAAGGGGCTTACGGCTTTGCAGAATGGCTCGCGATACTGGACGGGGGTTTGGCAAAATCGTGATTTACCGACTCAAATTTCGACCCGCACTCCTTCGCCTTTGCTTGTTCAATGGCTTGTCAGTGGCAATGAATCCACTTTTGCCACTCCTACCGCGCAAAATCATACTGGCATACTGCCGAGCAACTCCAGCGTCGCGGTGGGAGCCAATGGAAATGTCAGCAACTCAGCACGTGCCGTCGTGTTGGCTGGAAGAAATACCGTCGGAGATCCCGGCGCCACGACATTACCCAATTATGTCGCAGCACCATTGATTGATGTAAAAAGTTCCACAACGAATGTGAATACCGGGCGCTACGCATGGTGGGTCGGAGATGAAGGTGTGAAAGCCAAAATCAATGTTCCACAGCAAGTTACTGACAGCAATCAATATGCAGCGCTTGCTACCCAACGTCGTGGCTGGGATTCAGTGACAGGTTTCGCCCAATATCCCGCTCCCTCATCGCCGGGGAACAACATGTTGCCCCGCCTCGCAAGCGTTTCAACGATTGGCATGATGTTACCCACTATCTCCGCAAAAAACGCATCAGGTGTCTCACCGCTGCAGTCTGTTTTTCACTGTGCCACCACGGATAGCTTTGGATTGATCGTCGACAATTTGAATGGAGGCACCAAAATAGACTTGCACAAAATTCTCAGCGGTCCGCTTCCTACCACGCGCGATAACAGAGTCCCTGCAACCAGTTTTCTGAACTATCCGATTCGCGGCCGAAATATCATCTCCACAGCTCCTTTCATGCGCGCCCCGAGGTGGGATGCTCTGAAAGAATTCTTCGACAGAGGGCGCACTCTCTCATCGGGCACTTTAACCGTGAGACCTGCGGCAGATAATTTTTCCGCTGCGATTTCTCCTATAATTACAGATTTCCGTATACTGATGGGAGTTCGTTTTGTGCCATTGAATGGTGGCTTCAAAGCCAACCCCTGTGGAAAAATTGCGATCGCGCTGGCAAATCCTTTCTCTGTGCCGCTGCGATGGAATACCGATATTGATATAGAAGTTCGTAATGCAACCCCTCCGGGCAATCGTCCATCTCGAATCTGGAACTACCCACGTGCAGTTTTTATTAATGGCTCCGACGCGGAAGAGTCTGTCTTCAATAATGCCATCTTCCGCATCCCCCGTGACACCCTGCAACCTGGTGAAGCACGTGCATACACCGTTTCAGGGAGAGTCTTGCGTCCTGCAGGATCAGGCACAAGCCCTGTGGTTGTTGGCATGGGTCCGATCGCAACTTCTGCGGCCTTCGACTTCAATCGAAGCGTTGAATTGGATTTGAACATCGCACCGGTAGCCAGCTTCAGCTCATTTGATGTCAGAGAAAGCTGGCAAACCACTCAAATCACTCTCGACATGCGCCAAGCCGGCTCCTCTTTTGGAGGTCAGTCGCTTCGGCGTATCGAACGATTTGAGCTGGATAATGGTTATTTCGGGCCCAACTCCCGATCTTTTCCAGCTGCCGACCTGCCAAATTACACGGGACCTGTTCCCATGATGCTTTACAGTTTTCAGATGAGCAGACCGGGTATCAACTATCTCGAATTCATGCCGGCAGGCTATGAAATGGGGCAACGAGCCTCCACCATGCGCACCTTCTATGATTTCAACTTGCAAGGCACCAGATTTTTCAAATCGATCGCCAGTTACAATCCCGCTCCATTTTTTATGGAGAGCAATAACAGCATCAGCCAATTGCCAACCACCACTCCCGGTGGCGATACAGGGCTTGGCTTTGTTCGGAATCTGTTAGGCAATCCACTTCCATGGGGCCGCGATCTCGTATCCGGTAGTCCGCGCACGGTTCTCTACACCTGCCCCACACAATTCACATCACTCGCGCAGTTTCAACATGCGGACCTCACAGGGGATGACATCGCCGCTTCCATCGGACACCAACCTGCTTACGCGGTTGGGAATTCTTATGCCAATCCTTACGTTCGTCGCTCGATGACCACGCAATCGCGCACGGATTATGAAATCATAGGTTCTCCCAACCCATCGGGCGCAAATATGGCTTCCCGCAATTATTATGATCTCGCCTATCTCTTGAACGCCTCGCTCTGGGATGGTTACTATTTATCATCTCTCCCTCAGAGCGGGTCAGCCTCGGCCATCAACAATGTATCGGAAAATCCAGCACTGATTGCTTACAAAGCAGATACGACCACCGCTGCTCTCAATGATCCAATCACCTCGGCCTCGCAACTGATGATCGATGGGGCGTTCAACGTAAACTCCACGGATAAAAACGCATGGAAAGCATTTCTTGGCAGCTCCAAGCATTTCCGCCATCGTGCGGATACGGCTGCCAATGCTGGTGCCGCATTCCCCCGAACGCTCGAACAGCTGAACACCTCCAACAATCCTCCCACCGGAAGTGCGGTCGACTCCTTCGCGGGCTACCGTCGCCTCACGGATGTCGAACTCGAGGCATTGGCGACAGAAATGGTGCGTCAGGTGCGCCTGCGTGGACCATTTCTCAGTCACTCGCATTTCATCAATCGTTTCGTGGGTGACATCTCCCGCAATTCCGCGATCACACGCAGTGGGGCCTTGCAGAGTGCCATTGATGAGAGTGGTGTGAACATCAACATTCAAGGAAATCGACTGGCCTTTCGAAATGTGGATGCCACGAGTGATCGTGTGACCCTTGCATGGAAAGAAGGGGCGCCCCGTGCCGATCTCGATGGAGCAGACAGAGCTTCTCCTCTACCGAATGCAGATACTTCAAATCCCGATTGGGCAGTGACTTCTACGGACAACAACTATGGCGCAGTGGCCAGCATTATTGCCGATCGAGAAATGCTCAACCCCTCCAACGGACTGAGAAACGAACAAGGATTCCGTTCCACAGCGATTCCCGGATGGCTGACGCAAGCCGATGTATTACAAGTGATCGGTTCCTCCATCTCTCCCCGCTCGGATACTTTCCGCATCCGTGCTTACGGCGAGGCATTGGATCCGAATGGTGCGTCGATGGCTAAAGCTTACTGTGAGGCCGTTGTGCAGCGCACGCCATTTTACGTCGATCCGACCAATGATCCGTCCTTGCGCGGCACACAACTCTCCTCTATCAATCGCATTTATGGACGCCAATTCAAAATCGTTTCCTTCCGCTGGCTCACCGCTCAAGAAATTTAAGCTGCTGGGTGTTGCTGTCAGTTGCCTCTTTTGGGTGACCAACATCTCGATCGCCCAGGAAGAAAATGTATCGATGAAAATCGATCTCGTTGCCTGGGGAGATGCGATTGGTGGACTTTCACTGAAAGAGGCGGAGACCAATGGCAGCCTTGTGGCCATGCCGTTTCAATACTCCAAAGCCGTCAATTACAGTGGCCCACGCACAATGGAAATCCACAAGTCCGGCAATGGTGGAATCGCCCCAAAAGCTGAAGCGAGCGAAGAGGACAAAAAACACGAACTGATGCCATTGGTCATCGAGGAGAAAAAAGATGACCTGGCTTCCCAAGGAAAAAAGAGCGGCTTGCAAGTGGAATTGGAAAATCGCCGCAAGGAATCCCCCACCCTCGTTGCCCTCGTTCCCCTGCCCGCAAACTGCCGACGCGCCACAGTTCTCTTGGCTCCCGCCGATGCAGGCACCTATCTGGCTTATGTTGTCGATGACGACCCTTCCAAATTACCGATGGGACAACTTCGCATTCATAATCTGAGTTCCTTCCCCATCGCTCTGCGCTGCAATGGTACAGAACCAAAAGAACTCAAGATCCGCGACACCATGCTCGTGGCAGCACCGGATCAACAGTGCATTTATGAAATCGCCTGCAAGGACAGTGCGGATTGGCGCATCATCGAAAACAACGTCATTCCTGTTCGACCCAACGAACAAACGCAAATGATCATTCTGAAAAGCAAAAACCAATACTTTCTCTCGGCCGATGGATCCTCGGGCGGATTTTTGCAAACCGTCATTCTGCGTCGACGCCCTGAAGCTGTCGCCCCTGCAACGCCCTAACAAATGAGATCGATTGAGGATTTCCCTGATTTCCTCATTGATTCCTTCGTTTTCTTGCGCCAATCTCCCGCGCGTGACCCGCACAGATGACCTTCGTATCGCCGGAATCAATCCTTTGATTTCTCCATCGATCCTCGCCTACTACCTGCCGATTTCAGAAAAGGTTGCGGAGCTGGTGAGCCATACCCGCATCGCGGCGGAAAAAATCATTCGCGGTGAAGATGATCGTATGCTGGTGGTGGTGGGTCCGTGCTCCATTCATGATCCCAAGGCCGCGCTCGAATACGCTGATCTGCTCAAAGCGGAAGCGGACCGACACAGCAAGGATTTGCTGATTATCATGCGCGTGTATTTTGAAAAACCACGAACCACCGTGGGGTGGAAAGGTCTCATCAATGATCCGCATCTCGATGATTCCTTTGATATCAATCACGGCCTTCGTGTGGCGCGTGGATTGCTGTTGGAACTGGCGAATCGCGGCGTGCCGGCTGCCACCGAGTTTCTTGATACCATTTCTCCGCAATACATTGCCGATCTGATCACCTATGGTGCGATTGGCGCACGCACGACTGAGTCACAAGTGCACCGTGAACTCGCCTCCGGTCTCTCGATGCCGGTGGGATTCAAAAATGGCACGGGGGGCTCGATCCAACTGGCTCTCGATGCGATCCTTTCTTCGTCGCGTCCTCACCATTTTCTTTCGGTGACAAAACAAGGCGTTTCAGCGATTGTCTCCACCAAAGGCAATGACTCCTGCCATGTGATTTTGCGTGGTGGCTCCAAAGGGCCAAACTACGATGAAGATAGTGTTCGCGATGTGGAGAAGTCTCTGAAAGAGCAAAATTTACCACCACACGTCATGATCGATTGTTCTCATGGGAATTCGATGAAAGACTATCGCAACCAGCCTCTCGTGGTCAATGCCATCGCCAAGCAAATGGAGGAGGGATCCCGCTGCATAGCTGCGTGCATGATCGAATCAAACCTGGTGGAAGGTGCGCAAAAACTGGTGCCTGATTTAAAAAAACTGACATACGGACAGTCCGTGACGGATCAGTGCATTAACTGGAATGATACGGTGGATGTCTTGGATCGGCTTGCACGCGCGGTTCGCACGCGTCGTGAACGCTGAGGATGCTCATGAACTCCTACGCCTCGCTTGAAGCCACGCTACACGACGTGTTCTGGGCTACAGAAGGACCATCTCACGAGCTTCCGTTGTTAAGGGATTTCCTCCAGCAACATCCCGGACGCAGTTTGGAAATCGGTTGTGGCTCCGGGCGTTTGCTGGTTCCATTGGTGAATGACGGATTCCATGTCGAAGGCCTGGAACTATCGCACGAGATGCTCGATTTATGTCGTAAAAACCACCCTCATTTCGCCATGCCGTTGCATCAAGGAGATATGGATGCATGGAATTCTGATGACAAATACGATAGTATCATGATCCCTGCATTCACACTGCAATTATCACGGGATCCATTTGCAACACTGCGCCATATCAACAACCTGATAAAAAATGGTGGAGCACTTTATTTCAGCGCGTTCACACCGCTTGCCGAAATTGTTGGTGAGTTGCCAGAAAACGAGTGGTATCCCGATCATTGCAGCCCCCTGGAAAACAATCTGATTGCCACCGTTCACACACGTCATCGCATTGATCGCAATACACAGGTATTGAACCGAGAACACCACTATCAAATTCTCGATAACGAGGGGAACACAAAAGAAGAACATTTTTCCGAGCAGCAGATTCGCTGGTTGACGCGCCAGCAATGGAAAAGCGGTTTGTTGAGTGCTGGATTCACGATTGAAAAACAAATCCCCGATTTCAAACCGAGGAGACAATCTCTGGCGAAAGCACAGATTCTCTCCACCATCGCGCGCAAGATCTGAGATCCGTTGATACGCTTGTTCTCCTCTCGCTGCCTCATCACTGATTGATGTTGCAAGAAATGAACATGCATGATCCTGTTTTTCATTCCGGTATCAGTTTACACATTTCGAGAAAGCTGCTAGTTTGTGTCACGTCCAACAACTTTCATTGTATCATGAGTCAAACCATCGTTCCTACCATTAGCAGTGGCACCGCCGGCCCTCTCGGTGTTCTTCATCTCCCCCGCCTCTGGCAAAAAGCATCTCTTTCCGCCGCGGGCAAACTTCATTCCGATTATCCAGGCTGCGGTCAAGGTTATGATCAAATGGTGCTGGATGGCATTGGAATCGATCGAGACGCCTTCATCGCATTTATCGCCACCAAACCTACCTATGTGCAAACGGAGTCGTGGGTAAAAGCCAACGCCACCAAACTTAATGCCGAATCCATCGCAGCGCTCAACGCCGCCATCACTGGATACATCCACAAAGATGAAACACGCGCCAGCATTTGCCAAGCAATCGGACGCGATGACGACGGGAGCATCCGTGATGCGATCAACCTGAACAACCTCGACGACTGGAACAGCTTCCATCAGCAGGAACTGGCCTAACAAAAGAGCTGCATTGGAGTCCATGACCTGATTACCATGGACCAAATCACGAGTTTCTTGAAACTCGCAGAAAACACTTTTTCATGTCACGCCTGTTTCTGCGCATTCGTCTATCTTTGTGTTTGTTCGTGCCCGCGTCATGTCAACCATGGGTGCACGATTCGCAGCGCGCTGAACTTGCAGGTACGAACCTGGTGGATATATCGCGCTTTGATCCATCGCTGCGCATCGCCCTGCAATACAAAGAGGCCCACAACTTCGCTGGCAGGCCTCTTTATCATCGGGATTTCCCCGCCCTGCTGCATCGAAATACGGCCAAACGTCTCAAAAAAGCCCATCAACTTCTGCGGAAGCACAACTTGCGGATGGTGATCTGGGATGCTTATCGTCCTCACGAAACTCAACTCGCGCTGTGGGATGCCTGCGGTCATGATGACCGCTACGTTGCCAACCCCATGCGGCAGCCATCGCTACACTCCCACGGTTGTGCGGTGGATCTCGGTCTGGAACACCTCGATGGCACTCCAGCGCTGGTGCCCACGAAGTTTGACGAATTTTCTCCACGGGCAGCATCTGACTATGCCCACCCAAATCCACTGGTTCGCCAAAATATGAAGCATCTCAAAGAAGCCATGTGGGCGGCGGGGTTCGGCACGCTTCCGCATGAGTGGTGGCATTTCATGGATCAGGATTATCGCGAACTTCCCTTCATACCTAGCGATTCTCTGCCATCCGCACTGCAAACCATGATTCGGTTTCCCACTCTATGAAACGTGCGTTGTTGTTGCTTCTGGTTCTCACTCCGCCCGTCGTCAATGCGGATGTGAAGCCCTTGCTTCCAACTTACCTGGGCAACTTCCAGCGCAACTACTACGGTAACCGCGCACCGCAACAACTCCGCGTGGTCTGGCGAACTCATCTCGGCACAGGCAAAACATTTTTTAAAGAACGAGTCAACGTGATGTCGGGCGCTGGTTGGACGGGGCAGCCTCTGCTGTTTCAGGAAAACGGCAAACTAACCCTCATCCAGGGATCGCTGGATTACCATTTGCGTAAAATTGATGCCGCAACGGGCAGAATTCTCTGGGCTTCGCGACTGGATGACTCGATCAAAGGCACGCCCACCTACTACGATCGCGGGTCGGGTGACGAAAATACTCGTCGTGTTCTCATTACCGGATCACGGCACGGTTTTGGCATCGATCTGCGCCGGGATCCCGCGTGGTCGCTGCGCGGAATTTCCTTTGACGATGGGCGGGAGTTTTGGCGTCACGATACCGTGCTCACCGATTCCAATAGCCGCGACTGCGATGCTTCCGCTGTAATCGTAGGCACCCGTGCGGCCATTCCCCTGGAAAACGGAAAATTCCTCTTATTTTCTCCCGATCCTTTGCATGCCCGAGGCTATGGTCCGTGGCGCTTGCCGCGTATTGATCACCTGAGCACACTCTACCAGAAAAAGGACCTTCCTGTTTACGGCTATGAGCTTTCTTGCGAGTCATCGCCCACGCTGCTCGGTTCTACAGCCTATGTGGCTGCAGGATGCGGACGCATCTATGCCAAGTCCACCAAAACTTCCCTAACCTATTGGTCTTTGGACGTAGGTGGCGATCTGGAAAGCACCATGCCACTAACCCAAGACGGCTGTCTGTTGCTGGGAATTGAAAAACAATTCATCGCGGGCCAGGGAGGAGTGATGAAAATTCATCCACAGAAAAAGGGAAAAGAAGCCATCGTCTGGTATCTGCCCTGGCCCGATGAGAAATTTTATGAATGGCAGGGCGGCATTGTCGGTTCTGTAACCTTGAATGCCAGCTATGGTGATCAATCGGCTGGAGGTGGGTGCTTGGCCTGCGCAGTGAGTATCGGAGGCACTCTGCGCATTTTTGATCACACCCGTATCGTTGGACAGCGCAATGGCGGCCCGAGGCTGGATGGCGACTACGCCCAACCGCTGATACTTGACTCCGTCAAGCTTCCTGCCGGCACGATTTCCACCCCCATTTTTGTCAACAATACCATTCTCATCGGCTATGATAGCGGATTGGACCTCTACCACGTTAGTGATGTGGGGAAATTGCACCTTCTCGACCGCATTCACGGGAAAATGTTTGATGCGACCCCGATCGTGTGGGATGGGAAGGCCTACGTTGCGAGTCGCGATGGATATCTCTACTGTTTTCAATGATGACAAAAATCGATCATTTACTTCACAAAAGTTGACTATTTGGTCTTGACAAAACCACCAGATTTATGGTGATCAAAAAATTTTTTCCCTCGCTTTCTGGAATATGTATGCTACTCTATGCGCGTTATGGCAACCACTACGAAACGCACTCGCTTCTCACGACGCCTCCCTGATCATGTGACCGATGAACTTGTCACTGTTCTCATGGAAGATAAAATCTTCCCTTTCAATGAGTTGTTCGAGCGCACGTTTGAGAGACTGAAACTTCGCAATGCGGTGTCTGGCGGTGAAGAAATGCTTCGCCTGCGCGCTTATGAGAAACTTCAGAATCTTGTCACACGTGGATTGGTGGAAAAAATCGGTAAAGAGTACAAAGGCGGTAAGCGTGTGAATGAAGCGCATTCCGACTTCGCCAACGCAGAGGAATAATTTCATCGCGTAAAAGTTAAAAAAATCGCGTTCCACACATCAGTGGAACGCGATTTTTTTATATTCAGATCCAATCCAGCCAGAAACGTTATCCATCATTCGGACAATGATTGATCTCGCTCATTTGGCGCATTTTTTGATGAAGTGACGCGCAATGTGATAGCCAATCCGAGCATCACTAATAAACCAACGGAAATCAGTGTGACACCGTGCCAGTGCGTGCTCTTCGATGATTTTAACAACTCGTAACCACTCAGCCATGTGAAAATACCGGCAGTCACTGTGAACCCGAACAGAGCATCGCTCCAACGGCGGGACTTCCAGAGCCACAGCAGGAAAGCAATCAACAGCAGCAGAATGAGAAGCTTGCCCATGACGGAAAAATCTTGGATTGATCACCAAGGCATCGGGAATGCCCGATTGAAGGCAAAGACTCGCTCGCGAATGGCGTGGAGTTTGGCATCATCTTCCGGAGTGGTGAGTGCTTCATGGATAAAATCGGCCACGCGAACAATATCAGCCTCCTTCATTCCGCGAGTCGTAACCGCGGGCGTACCGATGCGGATTCCACTGGGCTTCATGGGAGTACCGGTATCAAACGGTATCGAGTTTTTGTTCACCGTGATGCCAGCTTCATCGAGCGCGTGGGAAGCAAGTGTGCCGTTGAGTTTTTTACTGCGAAGATCGACCAACATCACGTGATTGTCGGTACCACCCGAAACAATCCGGAAACCATGTTCTGTCAGGCGAGAAGCCATCGCCTGTGCATTTTTCACTACTTGTTGTTGATAGGTTTTGAAGTCCGGCTTGAGGGCTTCACCGAAGCAAATGGCTTTTGCCGCGATTACATGCATCAGCGGTCCACCTTGGATACCAGGAAACACCTGGGCATCGATTTTTTTCGCGAATTCTTCCTTGCAGAGAATCACACCACCACGAGGCCCACGCAGGGATTTGTGGGTAGTGGATGTGACAAAGTCAGCGTATGGAACAGGGTTTGGATGAACGCCACCAGCGACGAGGCCGGCAATGTGAGCCATATCCACAAACAGATAAGCACCAACCTCACGGGCGATTTTGCTCATGCGCTCGAAATCGATGATGCGTGAGTAGGCACTGGCTCCGCAAGTAATGAGTGCGGGTTTGGATTCGTGCGCCATTTTTTCCAGCAAATCGTAATCAATTCGCTCGTCTTCCTGACTCACACCGTAGTGCACCACATCGTAGAATTTTCCTGAAAAATTCGCTTTGTGACCGTGGGTCAGGTGGCCGCCGTGCGCAAGATCCATGGTGAGAATCCGATCACCGGGCTTGAGCACCGAGAAATACACCGCCGTGTTTGCCTGAGATCCGGAGTGCGGTTGAACATTAGCGTGCTCGGCGCCAAAAACTTCCTTGAGGCGATCGATGGCAAGCTGCTCGATCACGTCCACATTTTCGCAGCCACCATACCAGCGGCGGCCAGGGTAGCCCTCGGCATACTTGTTGGTGAGAACTGAGCCCTGTGCCTCCATCACAGCGGGCGAAGCAAAATTTTCCGAGGCAATCAGTTCGATGTTGTTGCGTTGGCGTTGTTGCTCGGCCACGATGGCGGCGAAAACCTCGGGATCAGTGACTTCAATACGACTGCCGGAACTTGCTGCGACACGGCAACTGTGACGTCCCTCGGCAAAAGCAGTTTTCACAAATGCCTCTGCCATGGCCTGTGCAGTCTCCGCATCCACCGACTTGGCGCCGAGGCAAAGCACGTTGGCATCATTGTGCTCGCGGGTGGTGATCGCTTCCTCCACCGAGCGGACGTTTGCGGCACGAACACCGCGATGGCGGTTGGCTGTGATTGACATACCTACTCCCGAAGTGCAGCAGAGAATACCGAAATCATAGCTCCCGTCAGCAACCCCAATGGCAACAAGATTGCCGTAATCCGCATAGCTTACTGAATCGTGGCCTTGTGTGCCCAGATCCTGCACCTCGCATCCGCATTGCTTCAGCGCGGTGATAACCGCATTCTTGATTTCCACACCGCCGTGATCGGCACCGACTGCTACGCGCACTGTTTTTTGGCTCATCAGGTTAAGTCTTGAAGGACTTGCAAGAGATGCACTGCGAGGCACTGATTTTCAACTACGAATTATGGCCGCAGCGATTATTTTTTCCCTCAGCTTCCTCCAGCCTCTAAAAAACGCAGAACGCCGGGAAACGCGGCCTCGAGAACTTTGGCCACTTCCTGATAAGCACGAGGCCCCTGCCCGATCGGATCGGGCACATCACCCGCCATCTCCGGATCATCCACGAAGTCACCCAGCAGGTAGAATTTATCCGTTTGATCGGGGAAATCATATTCCAACGCCGACAAATGCCCCTCGGTCATAGCAAAAACCGCATCTGCCTCCTCAATCATTTTTTCGCTAACTTGTTGACTGCGGAATCCCTGCAGTGACGCCGAGCGATCTGATAGTATCTTGGCGGTGTCGTGACTTTCCTTACTGCCAACACTAGCAGCCACCCCGGCAGAGCGAACAACCCACCCCTTACGCTGACCCAAGGCCTTGCGGAACAAACCCTCCGCCATAGGACTGCGGCAAGTGTTTCCCGTGCAGACAAACAAAACATTCTTCGCGGCATTGTGCGGACTATCAGGCATCGCAGTGAGCTTATCACAAACTCAGGGGTATCCGTCAATCGAATCCCACCGACTCTTCATCAAAGAATTCCGCAGATTTCCTGAAAATATTACGCCTGCAGCGCCGTTCCATGCGTGCGAATCATGAACGGCGCTTCTCTCTATCGTAGCATACTCGCGCTACACGCGTTGAGCCTCACCACCGTGTGGGCAGGTCCTTACGATGCCGCGCCTTTGCGCACCAATCTCGCTGCAGAACCCTATTACAAGACCGAGGAAGGCCGAACTAACAAACGATTCAGTGACGGAGACCTCAATCGTTACCGGATTTACAATTTTTACCGCCGACAAGCCGAATTTCACCTCAAACAGGAAAATTCCCATCAACGCCTGCTTCCTCCGTTTCCAGGGTTGGACGGCGGTCGACGCGGTCATTGGGGGGCCACCAATGAAAAAAGCAGCAGCCAGGCTGTGCGCGACACCGGCCCGGCTTTCACTCGCGTTACCAGCCGAGCGGGAAGCGGGGAACTGATCTATCGCCCTAGCGAAAAAAAGAACCAGAGCGTGATCGTCTTCGATACCCGCAATGCAGGTCTTCGACGATTTTATCCATCGGCACGTCTGACTACAGAACAACATCCATTCGGCCTGGCAGTGGATCGTTTTGGCATGAGTCTCAATATCCATGGGTCAGCCGCCTTGCATGGAGCTGATCAAGACTGGAGTCGCGACAATCAACCCCTGGCGACGTGGTTGGGTTATGCATGGGAAAACAACCGTGCGGTGATCATGTGGGATGTGGATGGATGCATGACGAAGGAACGTCCCCAGATCATTGCCTCACCGGATGGAAAAATTTCCGTATTGCAGCGTGACTGGGAATTTACTGCAGCGACTTCAAAAACCAGCACACTGCATTTACCTCAGCCTGCAGCACCCAACAATCTGAAGGCAGCCAATCCACATATCGAAAAGAGTGCCAATCACTTTTTGGTCACTCTCACCATGCAGGGACAGGCATTGGTTCATCGGGTGGAAACCCGTGGTCGACTGAATTGCGAGATCGGTGGTGATGTAACCACGCTATCCGTGCAAAACATCCAAGCCAAAGATCAACTGCGGATTCGCTCCTGGACCGGTCGCATCGAAGATCTCGACGCCGCCAAAAGTATCCTCAATGGCCACTCGTCACTGGGCACGGCAATCAGCCAATCCCCCCTGCCCGCGTTGCGGGAATTCGCGGAGGAACTCACCGTCAAGGGTCATTGCAATGCAGATCCGGAGGCACGCGGAAGCGATTATGAAATCGATGACATTCCAGTGCCCATGGTCAATTCCGACCGCACCCCGATGACTCTCAGCGGCATTGCGTTCGACGATCAAGGCATCGCCTACATTTCCACTCTTGTCGGTGATGTCTGGCGTGTGTCGGGACTTCATGGAGATCTCTCTGCCGTGCGTTGGAAACGATTCGCCGCAGGCCTGGATCTTCCGATGGGACTGGTGATTGTGAATGGAAAGCCATGCGTCAATGTGCGCCACCATCTCATCCGACTGTCGGATCGCGATCAAGATGGTGAAGCGGATCTGTATGAGAGGATCAACCGCATGTTGTTGCCGAACAACACCGAGAACGGGCGTGACCTGCGATGCGATGGTGCAGGAAATTTTATCTTCAACACCAGCGGCGGAATCTACGAATTGAGTGCCGATGGTATGCAACTAAAACAAATCGGCATGGGTTCACGGAACCCCTTAGGCATTGGTGTAAGAGCCGATGGTCTCACTCTCTCCGATTCTTCGGAAGGGAATTGGGAAAATGGCACCTGCACGATTTTCGAGTCCGATCATACAGAGAACCAAGGCTCGATTGCGAAACGCAAACGATTGATCTACCTGCCCCGTGGCGTCGACAATTCACCCGGCAGCCGATTGTTCCTCAATGATGATCGTTTCGGCCCACTGGGAAAATCGATTCTCGGAGTGAGTTTCGGCGCGGGTACGTGGTATACATTGCTCAGGGATGTTGGCTCGGGCACCCCCCAAGCCATGCTCATTCCACACGCGGGCGCTTTCAGCAGCGGAGCTTGTCGCGTGGCACAACAACCGCTGGATGGCCAGGTGTTTGTTGCCGGTCTCGACGGCTGGGGCGATTATGGAGTGAACGAGGGCTGCTTGCACCGGATTCGCTACACGGGGAAAAACAGCACGCATTTGACCGCGTGGCGGGCGCACCGCAATGGCATCTGGCTCTCGTTCAACCAGCCACTCGGAGAGTTACCCGAGGCCAATCAATGCTTCGCCCAGCAATGGAACTACATCGATTCCCCGCAAACTTATGGCTCTCCGGAGTATTCGGTGAAACAACCCGATGCCATCGGACATGATCGACTACGCGTGGAAGGCATTGTTTCCGCTGGTCCGAAAAATGAGATTTTCATTGCCATGAGTGATATGCTTCCCTCCATGTGTTTGCAACTTCACCTGACGCTGACTGATGGCCAAGGGCGCAGCCTGCCCATCGACGTCTATGCCACGGTGCAGCAACTGCATGCCGATGCGCCATGGGGCAAGCCCACACCATCGGAGCGCGCCGTATCGCTGGAGGTACCCACGCTTCCTCACAATGGTGATACCAATCAGAAACTCATCGAACACTTCGACCGACTGGGGGGACGCGAGATCAAAAGCCGGGCAGTGACCGCAGAGATCAGCTATCGATCGGAAGATCTCAACTACTCCTGGATCCGGAAAAATTTGTTAGAAAACCACTGTCTGATGTGCCATGGCCAAGGTACACAGCACGACTACAGCAGCTACGAAGGCTTGATGTCCAAGATCCGGGTGAATGATGCGCGTAACAGCATGCTTCACGGAATGATCCAGAGTGGTAGCATGCCGCCGTATCCCCTGCCTAGTATTTCACCGAGCATGCAACGAGCTGTGATGGAATGGATCCAGCGTGGCGCACCGAGGTAATCACCAAAGGGAAATTGGGATTTGCCATCAACTCTTAGGTCAGGCACTCTGATGCCGTTCATACGCACGAGCATTTTCCATGTCCGACCTTTTTACCCAACCGCTGAAACAGGATCCGCATCGAGAGCCTCTGGCTTCCCGTATGCGTCCCCGGCACTTGGATGAGATCGCCGGACAACAGCACATTCTTGCACCGGGGAAATTACTGCGTCGCGCCATCGAATCGGATCGTTTTACTTCCCTCATTTTTTACGGACCACCCGGCACTGGGAAGACTTCGCTCGCCAGCGTGGTGGCGCGCATGACGGGATCGCGCTTTGAATCGTTGAACGGCGTGGAATCGAATGTAGCGGAAATCCGTGCCAAGATTGATCAAGCCCGGCACTACCGCGAGATGCGTGGACAGACAACAATCCTATTCATTGATGAAATCCACCGATTCAACAAGTCGCAGCAAGACGTTCTACTGCCACACATCGAGCGCGGTGCGATTCGTTTCATCGGTGCCACCACCCACAATCCCTTTTTCCACATCAATTCTCCCCTCACCTCTCGTTCACAGATTTTCCAACTGGAGCCCGTGGCCACCGGAGAACTTTTACCAGTCATGCGAGCCGCACTCACCGATCGCGAACGCGGTCTGGGAAATCTTTCCATTTCCGCTGCGGAGGAGGCATTGCATCATATGGCCGAGAAGTCCGATGGCGATGTGCGCAAAGCCCTCACCGCTCTGGAACTCGCTGTTCTGACCACTGCTCCCGCCGATGACGGAGCCATCTATCTCACGCTCGAAGTCGCCGAGGAATCGATCCAGAAAAAATCGATCGCCTACGATGAAGACAACCATTACGACACCATTTCCGCTTTTATCAAATCCATCCGCGGCTCCGATCCCGATGCGGCACTCTATTGGTTGGCAAAAATGCTTCACGCTGGGGAAGACCCGCGCTTCATCTCCCGTCGCTTGGTGATTCTGGCGAGTGAAGACGTCGGCTTGGCCGATCCTGCTGCATTGCGCATCGCCATCGATGCCCATCACGCCCTCGAATTCATCGGCATGCCTGAAGGTCGCATTCCTCTGGCCCATGCAGCGGTTTATCTCGCAGCGGCCGCGAAATCCAATGCCGCTTATATGGGGCTGAACCGTGCGATGGAAGACGTTGCCCAAGGTCGTACGCTCGCCGTGCCCGCACACCTCAGAACCAAGAGTCGCAAATCCCTTGCCGCGCGCTCCGGGGAGTCCGCTGACGCACTCGAATACCTCTACAGTCACGACTATCCCGAAAACTACGTCCCCCAAGCCTATCTTCCCGAAGGAAAAAGCTACTACACTCCTAGTAGCAATGGTCACGAAAAGAAAATCAAAGAACGCCTCGATTCCTTGCGTGCGATGTTTGAGAAGAATTCTTGAACGATTACAAAAAATCGACCCGTTGTTCCATTAGCGAATCCAGACGCAAGCTGCAACGCCCAGCAATCGGGATTCAGGCAAAAACTTGTGCCTCCTTTGAGCGGAACATTTCATCTGCATCCCACGATGCTATGAATTTGTCATCAGGGTTTCTGGTATTTATCTGGGCGCAGCACCTCGACGTCCTGCGAATAGACTACGACCGACCAATTTTCAAAATAGTGCTGAGCAATTTCCTCCATAATCGCATCGGCGACAATTTCCGGCACCAGAGTATAAATTTGCACATTGCTCCCTTCCCACTCGGAGGCACGCAGGCCACGCGATCCCTCTCCTGTCACGTTTTGTGCGGTCCATCCACTGACTTGATGACGCTTGAGCAAATCAACGACTTCATCTTGCAAAAGACGTTCCGCGACAATCGTGATTTTTTTGAATCGGGCTTTCATAACCAAGAGCTGAAGTTTCGGGCGAGGTGGATGTAGAGAGGAATACCGAGTGCAAGATTAAAAGGAAAGGTGATACCCAGTGAAAGCGTCAAGTAGTAGGCGGGATTAGCCTGGGGTAATGCGATGCGAACGGCGGCTGGAGCGGCAATATAAGAAGCTGAGCCAGCCATGGCACCAAGAACGGCAGAACCACTTTCGCTCATGCCTGATAGCAACCCTGCTACAATTCCCAGAGTCCCAAGTAAAGGCGGCAGGATGAGACCCATTGCCAGCAAGCGCATACCTGCACGTCCGGCATCTCGCAATCGCTTGCCAGCAACAAGTCCGAGCTCTAACATAAATAGACAAAGGGCACCTTTGAAGGCACCGCTGAAAAATGGTTGCACGTCAGTCAGTTTCTGCGTGCCGCACAGAGCGCCAATACACAAGCCGCCAATCAGCAACACGATGCTTTTTCCGGTAATTACTTCATGCAAAGCCTTCGACCAACTGGACTTCCCATCGGATTTCACAAATAGCAGTGCAACAATAATTCCGGGCACTTCCAGCAAGGCAACGAGTGCGGGGAGGTAGCCCTCGGGCTGCAAACCCAGGCGTTTGACAGCCTCCGAGGCAGCTAAAAAAGTAACGACGGACACAGAGCCGTAATGAGCTGCGATGGCAGCGGCATCGGTGCTCGAGCGCTGGCCAACTTTGCGCAGCAGTATGTAGGCGATTACCGGACTCAGGAGACCAATAAAAACTGTGGCTGCCGCGGGTTTTAGAAACACCAGCAGGGAAGTTTCAGATAACGCTGCACCTCCTTTCAGTCCGATCGCTAATAGCAGATAAATCGAAATTCCCTGATAGATTGGCTCCGGCAAGGCTAAATCGCTTTTGATCCATCTTGCCACCATTCCCATGAGGAAACAGAGAACCACAGGAGTGAGGATGTTATCGACGAGCAGGGACATGGTCTGTGTGGACCATAAACGTTCCTAGAAAGGAGGCAATGCTGAATTGCTATCAAGTGTTTCAGGGATCGGACACGCGGAGAATGAACTCTGAAATGAAGAATCTCTGCACCAGCCTTCAGGATCATGACTCACAGGATTTGGACCATGTTCATCCATCAACCGCTGATTGGAGCACTTCGTATTTTTTTAACACCAATTTCCGTAGTGATGAAGTACCGTCCAACGCGAAGTGCACCGTAATCTCATACTCTGCCAAAAAGCGTGTGTCATGCTCCTTCGCAACATCCCCGCCCCACCATCCAAGTCCTGATGTCGATAGCACGATCTCATCGGCAGCTGACCATTGAACCACTTGAAGACCTTCAGACGCAAAATGGAATTTCAGAGGCTCGGCGATCAGCGCTCGTTTGCGAGTGGGGGCATCGAATGCCGCGCCATCTTGATCGCTACACTCCTTCGGTAAAATCATCCGCTTCGCGACCTTGGGAGTAATGGAAAATAGTGATACCTCGCTATGATGTGTGCTTATGTTTTGTTCAATGGCAATGTATTTGCTATCGGGACTCCAGACCGCATCAATCGAACGCGCTTTCGTGTTGAATGAGTGAACCGTTAGCCCGGATGAGTGATCCATCATTTCCACAACTTGTTGACCATCGACTTCATTGCGTGTCGTGCGGACCGAAAATCGTCCACTCGGAGCGTCGCGCTTGAATGCTTTTGCGCCAAAGCCGCCTTGTTGCGCCTCAGAGACAACCGTCACGTTGGTCAAAAGAATGATGAGTGATATTTTTCTCAAAAAAGACATGGCAGACATTCCAGATTTAACGCAAGGGATCTAGGGCAGCTATTACTTTCTGAACGTTATCAGCGCAAGCAAACATCCCAATCCAATGTGGCTAAGGCGAAATTTAGCCGATTCTTTCACTTGAAAAATCCACCGCTGCGGCAAGCACTTTTATCTGACATATTTTTCAGAACAGATTTTTTTGATCTCTGCTTGCCAACCTTCGGAAAATGTGAGTAAAACCCGTGGCACCAATTTTTTATGTCATCGCCCACACTTCTGATTCTCGCTGCAGGCATGGGATCCCGTTACGGGGGTCTAAAACAAATGGATCCCATGGGACCGAATGGCGAAACCGTCCTTGATTACTCGGTATTTGATGCCATCCGCGCCGGCTTGAAGCGCGTGGTTTTTATCATCCGTAAAGATTTCTCCGAGTCATTCAAAGCCAGCGTGGGAGCGCGATTTGATGGAAAAATTGAAGTCGACTACGCTTACCAATCACTCGAAGACCTACCCGATGGTTTTACCGTTCCTGCCGGTCGCACGAAACCATGGGGCACAAGCCACGCGATTCGCGCTGCACGTCATCTCGTTCGGGGCCCTTTTGCCGTTATCAATGCCGATGATTTTTACGGTCGTGATGCTTATGAGCGCGCGGCTGCATTTCTCCTCCAAAACTCACCAGAATCAGGAATGGAGCACTATGCCATGGTGGGATACGACCTATTAAAAACCTTATCCGACCACGGTGATGTCAACCGGGGAATTTGCCGCACGGATGCCCAAGGACATCTCACATCCGTCGAAGAAGTTGTCAAAATCCAGCGTGAAAAAGATGGATTGATCTACGGTGAATACCTTGATGGTCAGCGCAAAGAAGTGCCCAAGGATGCCATCGTTTCGATGAACTTCTGGGCCTTTGAAGCGTCATTCATCGATCGGATCGAGGAACATTTCGTGTACTTTTTGCAGGAGCACGGACAAAAAGAAAAATCCGAATGCTACATCCCAACGGTGGTGGATGAGTTGATCCGCTCGAGCCGAGCCAGATGCTCGGTCTTACCCACGAGTAGTTCCTGGTTTGGTGTGACATATCCGGAGGATAAACCCCACGTGGTCGCCAATATCAAAAATCTCATCACCGCAGGTGAATACCCCTCGACCCTGTCAACAAAATGAATCACGACTTGAAATCGATTGCCCGCCTTTTTGACATGCGGGCGGACTTTGTGCACGCCCACCCTTACGGCTCTGGTCACATCAATGACACTTATTGCGCATGGTATGATGCCGCAGGACAGCGCATTCGTTACATACACCAGCGCATCAACCATCATGTTTTCAAAAATCCGGTGCAGCTCATGGAGAACGTGGACCGAGTCACGCGGCACAGCTTGCAGTTGTTGATCGAACAAGGTCACCCCGAAGCCTATCGCCGAACCTTGACCTGCATTCCAGCGATCGACGGCAAGCCATATGCCATTGACGCGGACGGCAATGTATGGCGCACCTATCCATTCATCGAGCGGGCTAGAGGCTATGATGTATTGGAAACCACGGAGCAAGCCCATCAGGCCGCGCGTGCTTTTGGTGAATTCCAAAAACTGGCCGCAGGCTTGCCCGGCGACCGTCTGCACGAGACGATTCCACGCTTTCACCATACGCGCAGACGATACGAAGCATTCTTGAGCGCTCTCGAAAACAATTCCCATCAACGTGCCGCGGAAGTTCAAGCAGAAGTCGATTTTGTCCGTGCGCGCGAGGCGGATTGCTCAAGGATCGTGGATCTGATCGACTCGGGAGAAATTCCCGAACGCGTCACCCACAACGACACCAAATTGAATAACGTCTTGCTGGATGATGTCACGGCTGAGGGCGTGTGCGTGATCGACCTCGATACCACGATGCCCGGCTCCGCTTTGTATGATTTTGGCGATATGGTTCGGACCGCAGTGCCAAAACTGGCGGAAGATGCTACCGACCTTTCGTCCATGGATTTGAAGATGGACATGTTTGAATCGTTGCTGAAAGGTTACACCGAAACCGCAACTTTTCTCAATCAAACGGAAAAAAATCATCTCGCTTATGCAGGAAAACTGCTGACCTTGGAATGCGGCATCCGCTTTCTCACGGACTACCTTCAAGGTGATGTATACTTTAAAATCAAGCGTCCCAGCCAGAACATAGACCGCTGCCGGAACCAATTTGCCTTCGTGCAGGCGATCGAGCGCCGCATGAGTGAACTCGAGGATAAAGTCTCAATTCTCACTGCTTAATTTCCTCAACCGATCACACAACATGAAAATCCTGATCACTGGCGGCTCCGGCTTTATTGGATCCCACATCGTAGAACATTTTCAGAAATCAGCCGAAGAAATCCGGGTGCTCGACAATTACCGCACCGGCTACGCGAAAAACCTAACAGGATTCAATGCTCATGTCATTCAGGGCTCCATCACCGATCGCGCTCTTTGTCGCGAAGCCGTGCAGGGTGTGGATTACATTTTTCACATGGCAGCACTTGTCAGCGTTCCGGAATCCATGAGCAAGCCCGGCGAGTGCGTGAACATCAATGTCCATGGCCTACTGAATGTGTTGGAAGAGGCATCGGTCGCGGGCGTGAAAAAAATCGTATTCGCATCATCGGCCGCTGTTTATGGAGATAATCCTACCGTGCCCAAAATCGAAACCATGGTACCTGAGCCCAAAAGCCCTTACGCGATTACTAAACTCGACGGTGAATACTACCTTGAGCTCTATCGTCGGGAAGGAAAAATTCAAAGCGCATCGATCCGTTTTTTCAATGTGTTTGGACCCCGTCAGGACCCCAAGGGCGCTTATGCCGCAGCCGTGCCGATTTTCATGGAAAAAGCTCTGCGCCACGATGACATATCCATCTTCGGCGATGGTGGAGCCACTCGTGATTTCATCTACGTCAAAGACATCGTAGGAGCTCTTGCGTTTGCCGCGCAAAACGACATCCACGGAACTTTTAACGCTGGTTACGGTGGTCAAATCACTATCAATGGTCTGGCACAACAGATCATATCTGCGGCAGCCAGTCGATCGCGTATTATTCATCTCGATGAACGCCCCGGCGATGTGAGACACTCGCGCGCGAGTGCTGACAAACTCCGCGCCGCTGGATGGAACCCACAGTATTCTCTCGAAGAAGGACTGGCAGCGACACTTGAGTATTTTCGCAGACAGGTCGGTTGATCAAAAAGAACCACCGAGAGCGAGATGAAGATCGATGCGATTTTGCAGTCTCTCGTTTTTCAAACGAATCAGCGCGGAACGGGCATTATTGGCACGGCGCTGCGATTCGAGAACTGAAAGAATGTCGACACCATCGATACCCTCAGAATAATCCCGCTCCGCTTGTTTTTCGGCAAGCGCGGCCTGCTCCACCTCTTTTTGTAAATCGTTTTCTTGAGCTGCCAACGATGATTCTGCAGCAATGGCGGACTCAACTTCGCGAAATGCTTCAAGGGCGCGTTGTGCGTAGTCATGAATCGCCGCATCATTACGAGCCACAGCTGCGCGTACGTCGGATTCCAGAGCACCACCTGCATAGAGCGCCTGGGTCAGATTGGCGCTGACACTCGTTGCAAGATCTGTTGGATTGAGCAATCGCGAGACAGTGGCCTGATTCATGGAGGCACTTCCCAGCAAAGAAAGATTGGGCAGCAAATTTTTGCGTGAAGCACTCGCACGGCGTGCTGTTGCCAGAATGCGAGCACGGGACGCCTGAAGATCAGGACGGCGCTCGATCAACTGAGCAGGCAAACCCAGAGGAATCGATCGCGAAAGTATTGGCAAATCTCTTCCTGCTTGGAGTGTCGTGCTGGGATATTTTCCTAACAATATTTCCAAGGCACGCGTTGCATTATCACGTTCCAACTCACGCGCTTTGGCGGAGCGCTGAGCGGCAGAAACATTACTGCGGCCGAGTTGCACGTCCAGAGCACGCACATTGGGCACACCGGCCTTGTAATTGCGCTCGATGATACGCAGGTTTTTTTCAAACGAATCACGTGTCGTTTCTGCAAGCACCAATTGCTGTTGGGCACTGATGAGATTGCAATAGCTTTTCGCAGTAGCTGCCGCCAGAGAGAGTCGGGCATTGCGTAATTCCGCAACAGCGGCATCAAAATCAGCAGCAACAGCGCGATTCAAATCCCGCAATCTCCCCCATAGATCAGGCTCCCAAGATGATGCAAGCGTGAGCCCATAGCGCTCAGAACTACCGTTATCGGAATCAGACAGGCTACCACTGCCGCCAGCATTCAAACGTGGCAATAATGCAGCACGCGATTGAATCGTCAACTCCTTCGCTGCGCGCATACGCGCCGCCGCCGCCTGTAAATTTTGATTGTTTTCCTGGGCTTGGCGAACGATGGCATGCAAGCGCGAATCAGAAAATCCCTGCAGCCATCCTTGTGCGATTTTATGATTATGCTCATTTTCGGCGGACTGCCATACAGCAGGCGTATGGATGACAAGAGAATCGCGTGATTTTGGCAAATGAGCCAAGCCACAAGATGAAACCACAAAAACTGCACTGAAAGCATACCAAGTTTGAACTCTCATCCCCGCGAATCCTAATAGTGAGCTCACGTTTGACAAGGTTTATCAAGCAATGGGATTCCTGTTTGTGTGAGACAGACGTTTTTCCATTTGTGCGTGGCTGTTAGAAAATGGTTTGCAAGGTGGACTGATAGTCAGTGTCACACGTGAATGGTGAACGAATCAAAAAAAAACGATACTAGCGTTCCGATTTTTTGGCATTCTGCCAGCATTTTTCCATTTCCTCAAGAGAGGCCGCCTCAAGAGTTAAACCTGAATCTCGCAACAGGTGCTCCATTTGGTCGAATCTCTGTTCAAACTTTCGATTTGCCTGCGCCATCAATACTTCGGGATCAAGCCCGCGCACCCTCGCCAAATTGACCAAGCTGAAAACCAAATCACCCCACTCTTCCGCAAAAGAATCCGCATGGTCCTGTTGCCACTCAGCGGTCATTTCAGCCATTTCCTCCTCGACTTTTTCCATGACGCCCGCTTCATCCGGCCAATCAAAACCCACCTTGGAAGCTTTCTTCTGCAGTTTCATCGCACGCATCAAGGCAGGCAAACCTTTGCCGACACCGTGGAGATATGGCTTTTCCTGATCACCTTTCTCCGCCCGCTTGATCGCATCCCATTGTGCGAGAACTGCATCCGTTCCATGAACTTGAGAGTCACCAAATACGTGCGGATGACGATGCACGAGCTTGTCTGAGATGGCAGACGCCACATCATCGAAATCAAAGTCTGTTTTCTCCGATGCCAATTCGCAATGAAACACCACTTGTAACAGCAAATCCCCCAACTCCTCGCGCATATGCGACCTGTTGCCACTGCGAATGGCATCCACGCATTCATAAGCCTCTTCGATCAGATTGCTGATCAAACTTTCGTGCGTTTGTTCGGCATCCCATGGACAACCGCCAGGAGAACGCAGTCGATGCATGATCTCCCGCAAACGTTCCATCTGCCGGGAGCGGTCTTTGCAATGCATCATTGTTTCATCGTCCATGCCTCTTTTTGCCAAATTTTCGTATCACCCGCAAGCTCAACCATGTTTTTCGAATTCGGTTTTCCCGCTCAGGAATCCAATCACGCCCCCCTCGAAAACGAGGTTGCATGGAATTCAAATCGAAAAAGCCGATCTTCTCAAGAAGATCGGCTCTTGTTTCGAACGCCTGACAAGCGTCATTGGTTTACTTGGAGTCAGCCACAAAGCTGGCCTGTGTGGCACCTTTTGCAATCTTCTTGCTCTTGATCCAGCTCATTTGACCGCGAAGACGCTCGCCGACTTTTTCAATCGGATGAGCCGCTTCCGTTTTGCGGATCGCGTTGAAGTTTTTATTGCCACCGGCAAATTCATTCGTCCATTCTTTGGCAAATTTACCATCTTCGATCGCTTTCAACTGCTTGCGCATGCGCTCTTTGACAGATTTATCGATGATTTTTGGACCCACGGTCACGTCGCCATACTCAGCCGTTTCCGAAATCGAAAAACGCATGCCTGCGATACCTTGTTCGTTCATCAGATCAACGATCAACTTCAGTTCGTGCAAGCACTCGAAATAAGCCATTTCCGGTTGATATCCGGCTTCCACGAGAACTTCAAAACCGGCTTTGACCAGTGCGGAAGCACCGCCGCAAAGAACACACTGCTCACCGAAAAGATCGGTCACGGTTTCTTCACGGAAGTTGGTTTCGAATACACCGGCACGGGTGCAACCCACGCCACGAGCCCAAGCAAGAGCGGTTTCCTTGGCTTTGCCGGAAGCGTTGTTGTGAACGGCAATCAGACCGGGAACGCCTTTGCCATTCACAAACTGAGAGCGAACCGTGTGGCCAGGCCCTTTGGGTGCAACCATGATCACATCGATGTCTTTTGGCGGAGTGATGGTTTTGAAATGAACAGCAAAGCCGTGCGAGAACAGCAGTGTTTTGCCTTTGGAGAGATTTTTCTCGATGTCTTTCTGATAGACCGAAGGCACTACGGTATCAGGAGTGGCGACAAAGATCACGTCGGCCGCTTTGACGGCGTCCGCAGTTTCCATCACCTCGAAGCCAAGCTTCTTGGCAACCGCCCAAGACTTCGATTTTTTGTAGAGACCAATGATGACTTTCAGTCCGCTGTCCTTGAGGTTGAGGGCATGGGCATGACCTTGGGAACCAAAGCCAATCACGGCAAGGGTCTTCTTTTTCAAGGGAGCAAGCGAGGCATCTTTGTTGGTATAAATTTTGGCAGCCATAATGTGTAGTCGGGTGTCGGATCATGCCGTCCACTCACGACAGGAGAAACGGCGGGCGCGCAAACTGCCAAGAAATCTCAGAACCGTCAAGAAAATGCTGCGTCACTTTTTTTGTGTTACGATCGCCTGCAACTCCCGCACTTTTCGCATATCCTTGATCCCGGGTGAAATTTCGGCACCTGAGGCGATATCGACGGCGGCAGGATGAACCCTGTCAATAGCGCTACCGGCATTCTCAGGACTAATGCCTCCCGCTAGTAAGATCGGCATACTTGGCATACGCATCTGGGCATCAATGGCGAGAGACCAGTCGAATGCCGACCCCGTACCACCGTAAACGCCGGGAGCAGCAGTATCGAGAAGCAGTGCTTGCGCATTCGAATATTCCTTCAATGACAGCAAATCATTGGCATCGTGGATTCCCAGCGCCTTGATGCAGGGAATGCCACGGTCCAGAAGCAACTGCATTTCGGAAGGACACTCGTCGCCATGCAGTTGCGCGACGTCTATCAGACCGCGTCCGTAAAGCTCGGCGATGAAATCCGTTTCCGCATTCACAAATACACCGACTCTGAGAATGGATCCCGATACAGCCAGAAGCCAAGCTGCCGCATCATCGGGGTCGATGTAACGTTTCGACAGCGGCCAGAAATTCACTCCTAGCGCCGCCACTTTCTCGTCAACCAATCCCTGCGCATCTGCCGCAGTGGTGATGCCGCAAATTTTCAATGAACAGCGATCTGGCGAAAAAAACGATTCGATCAATGAGGCGCATCCGGGAGTCATGTCTTGAGCTACGCTTGCACGAACAGGAGTGAATGCAAGCGGGAAAACAGAGATGGCAGCGAAAAACCCATTGCAGGTCGTGACATCGGGGTTAGTTTGACAATCACTCATGCAACAATCGCTTTTTCCTCCACTTACTCCTGCTGCGACTCGAGCCGAAGCTCTAACACATTTGGGAATATTTGCCCGTCGCTCCCATCGATACGCGAAAGAGCGAAACTTTGTCGTGGCCGATCACGGAAATGTCTCGCGTTTATCCGCCGCCATTCAACACCGACTCATTAGTCAACAGGAAGTCATCAACGCCGTGCTGGAATTCCATCCCCTTTCCACTGTGGAAAAATTCATTCAAGAAGTTCTTTGGCGCAGTTATTGGAAAGGATGGCTGGAAATGCGACCGATGGTTTGGAGGGATTTTTTGCACAAAGTATCGGAATTCTCAGAGGCTGAAATCGAACGGGCCGATCGCGTGGCATCAGGTAACAGTGGATGCGCCGTGATGGACGAATTCGCCCGCGAATTGATCGACACCGGTTATCTGCACAATCATGCCCGCATGTGGTGGGCTTCATTCTGGATTCACCAACAACGGCTGCCCTGGCAGCTGGGAGCAAAGCATTTCATGAAGCATTTGCTCGATGCTGACGCTGCTAGTAATACCCTCAGTTGGCGCTGGGTTGCCGGGCTACACACAGCAGGAAAATCCTATCTGGTTCGGCGTGACAATATCGAGCGCTATCACCACGCGCCAGTTGTTCAAGGTTTTACGATGTTGGAAAATGTTTGTCCTCTGCCCCTTGGCGACGAATTACCCACGGAAAAAATTTGCTATCCATCGCAAGCCACTGTCCTTCCTTCACTGACGACTTCTACCGCTTTACTCATTCACGAAGAAGATTTGTCAGTAGAGACAACCGCGCTGCGCGACACCATGCCAGATGCCATTGGATTTTTCCATCGATCTGATAGTGAAATTTCGAAGCCGCGTGCCGCATGGCGGGATGTGGCTTTCGCCGACTGTGTGACAAGAGCATCCAGTCATTTTAAAAAAAACGTGGTCCCACTCCAATCAGTCGTAGAAATTATAGAGTGGTTGAAGCATCACCGTATCAAAAAATTGCTCATGATGGCTCCAATGGTTGGGCCACTCAATGATGCAGTGGACGATCTGCCATCACGACTCCAGCAAGAAGGGATCGAGTTAATCAGTATGAGACGCGAGGAAGATGAACGATTATTCCCTCACGCGACAGGTGGCTTTTTCACTTTCTGGAAAAAAGCCAGTCGATTTCTGCAATCATAAAAAAGGGCGACCCAAGCCGGGTCGCCCTGAGAAATGAATGGCTCGCTGATGGATTATTTCGAGGATTCCTCGACGCTCAGCGGACGGTAACCGCCAATTGCCTTGAAGTAGAATAGCAGGAGCAGATAAATCAGACCCATACCGCAAGGAAGAAGTGCGTCGTAGCGAAGCGTTTTACGACTGCCACTGATTTCCGCATCGACCATCGCTTGCTGCTCAGGCGTGCGTTTTTCTTTTTCCATTTCTTTCGCAGCAGCGACTTTTTTACCGTCGAGCGCGTTAACTTCCTTGAAGCTCAGCCATTTGCTGGATTTCTCCGCTTGATTGGCTGTCAGGATATCTTGCTTGCCGGATTCCACCATGCTCTCGGCGGTGAAGCGGTCTTTGGCGTAACCCAGACCAGGACCGCCAAGCTGACCCACGGAAAGCATACCGATGCCACCCATGATCGACATCGCGACAGCGCCCGTGCGTGGGAAGCGGTCACCCACAACGGCGAGCATCGTTGGCCAGAAGAAAGTTTTGCCGATACTGTAAATGAACATCGCAGCAAATGCGGCAGCAACCCCGGAAGCACCAGCGGCGAGATACAGACCTGCAATCGCAAACAGTGCGCAGACAAAAAGGATGGCGACTGGAGAAAGTTTCAACTTGCTCTCAATCCAGTGCGAGCAGAAACGCAGGCCGAACATCATCGAACTGGCAAAAATGAACAAAATTTTACCAAGGCTAGGAGTCAAAATCGTGCCGTTGATGTTTTCGATCCACGAGTCTGTCCCCAATTCAAGAGAGCCAAGAATGCCGTGCGCAATAAAGAGAACGAACAAAAGCCAGTGACCGATCGCAAATTTGGTGATCACGGCCACCCAGATTACAAAACCAGCGCCCACGGCGATGGAAATCAGATTCCATGACTTGCTGACAAAAAACTCGGAACCTGTCAAACCAGCGAGAATATTGCCACCGAGAGCGTCGCGTGTGAAAAGATAAAGCAAAAGACCGGCAACACTGGCACCCAGGATGCCTACGTCTTTCATCATTTCACCAAGAGAAAATCCTTTGCTGGAAGCTTCGGATTTCGGGAAACTTTGACCAAAGAACATAAAGCCGTAGATGAAAGTGGGAACCAAATACAGTCCTAACTGAGCTTTCCAGCTCCAGCTTGTGCCAACCAAGAGTGTGATTACCGCGCCAAGGATCATGCCTGCAGGCCAGCTAGCATGAAGAATATTCAAGTAGTGAGTGCGGTTTTGTGGGAACAAAGTGGCAACCAAGGGATTGGCAACAGCTTCGAGAGTGCCATTGGCAAGAGCGAAGATGAATGTACCCGAAAACAGCAGCAAAAATGCTGTTTGTTGTGCCATGCCCGATGATGGCATCAGGGTCACCACCGCCGAGAGCACGTGCAACAAAAACGCTGCGATCACGAGTTTACCGTAACCGATTTTGTCAACAATCATGCCACCAATGATAATACCGAAGCAAAAGCCAGAGAATCCAGCGCCCCCGATTAGACCATTTTGCAGGTTGGTGAAGCCAAATTCGGCCGCCCAAGCTGCGTTGATGCCATTACGGATCGCAAATCCGACACCTGCGGCGAGAATCGCCATAAATCCCGCCCAAAGCAATCGCTTCGCATTGGACGCCGTCGTTGTATCTAATGAATTACTCATGTGTTCGTGTGTTTTTTCCGTTGGGAGAGGCAAACTCCTAGACATTGTGAGGGCAGATGACAAGAATTCATTGCGTCAAAGCAGAAATTTCTCAGCACGAAAGAAAACCATCCGGAAAAACTGCATGATTCAATTTGATAACTGTTGATTATCAACGCTTTAAGAAGCTTGTGAAATTTTTCACAAATAAAACTTGTCATTATTAAGGAAATTTGAATAAAAATCCGCACCCGCTACTCTTCACCCAATGCGCATCATTCTTTTCTCTCTCGCTGCGATTCTCTCGAGCGCCACTCCAGCAGTGGCTGCTGGGGGGCATCAGCTACCTCTTTACCCAGCGTCTCCGTTTGAAGGCACGCCTCTCTTTTGGGTGAGTAATTCAATGATCATGGTTTGGATCGCAGCGGCGATCATTATTTTATTTTGCAGAGCCGCCACCTCGAAACTTGCTTTGATTCCCAGCGGATTTCAAAATTTTGCCGAGTGGCTCATCGAAAGCCTTTATAATTTCTACGGCAGCATCCTAGGAGATCACCTCGTCAAGCGCACTTTTTGGTTTTTCGGTTCCACTTTTATTTTGATTCTGATTGTGAATTATTTGGGTCTGTTTCCTGGTGTCGGGACTTTCACTTACAGCGACAGCCACGGTCATACTACCGGACTGCTCCGAGGTGGAAATGCAGACCTGAATATGACCGCCGCCATGTCGCTGAGCTTTGCTCTGCTCTGGTTCTATTGGGCGCTCACGGAAAACGGTGTGAAAAACTTTCTTGCTCACATTTTCGCTCCGAAAGGCAGCTTCAGTGGATTCATGAAAATCGGAATGGTGCTGATTTTCTTTCTCGTCGGCATTCTGGAGATCGTTTCGATTTGCATTCGTCCTGTGGCACTCAGTTTCCGTCTTTTTGGTAACATCTACGGTGGTGAGCAAACACTGGAAGCTCTGATGGGTCTTGTTCCCTCCAGTATTTCCTTCCTTCCCGCCCTGCCCTTTTACTTCGTCGAACTGCTCGTAGGTCTGCTGCAAGCATTCGTCTTCACCCTTCTCAGCGCGGTCTTCCTGAAACTCATTTGCGAGCACAGCGAAGATCACCACTAAGCTTTTTAGCATCTGACCGTGGCGAAACTGCGGGGGTGCTAAATACCACAAACAAACACTAAAATACACCATTATGGGCACCAAAGCATTCGCAGTAGCACTCGCAGCACTCGCTGGCGGTATCGGCATCGGACTCCTCGGCTCAAAAGCCGCTGAAGCGACCGGTCGCAACCCCGGCGCTGCCACCCCGATCCTCGTGATCTCCATCATTCTTGCGGCTCTGATTGAAGGTATCTTCATTCTCTCCGCATTTGCTGTAACCTACACGCCTTAATTGGTTGCGCGAGTCGCAACTCCGGGTGTCGTTCTTGTAACGACACCCCTATCCTTTTCCTAACCACCTTCCATCAACTATGTTTTCTATCCTTGCTGTCACTGCCAACCACGGAACCGAAGCTGCCAAAACCGGTCTATTCGAGACCTTTGGCGTCAATTGGCCCTTCTTTATTGCCCAGTTGATCAACTTTGTGCTGGTATTGTTTGTTCTGAAGAAGTTCGCCTTTGGCCCAATTCAAGCACTTCTCGAACAACGCAAACAACGAATTGCTGATGGTGAAGCCAAACTCAAACAAATTGAGAAGCAATTGGCTGACTCCGAGGCACACACAACTGAGGTTATCGCTAAGGCCAATGCTGACGCCAAGCGCATGATCGAGGAGGCCAAAGCCAGCGCATCCGCTCTCACCGAGCAGAAAGCCCAGGAAGCCATTGCCTCAGCTCAAGCCATTATCGCCAAAGCGGAAGCTGCGGCAAAAGCCGAACGCGCCCAAATTGCGGCTGAACTCAAAAGTCAATTCGGTCGATTGGTCGCCACCACCGCGCAAAATGCTACCTCGGGTAAACTCACCGCCGATCAGCAGCGCGCCATCAACGAGGAGGCTCTCGCCCGCGTTCAAGCTTAATTTTCTCTCTCCATGAAAGTTTCCAAAGTCGCCAAAACATCCGCGAATCGCATATTCCGCCTCTGCATGGCCGGCGGCTCTCTCAATGAGAGCCTCATGCGTAGCGCCATACAGAAATTGGTCACCACCAAACCCCGCGACTACCAAGCCATCCTCGTTACTCTCAAGCGCTTGGTTCGCTTGGAAATAGAACGCAAACAGGTTACCGTTGAAAGTGCCGCCCCCCTCGACCTCGAAGAGCGTGGCCGCGCCGCTGACTTCGTCATCGCCCAATACGGTAAAGACCTCACTTTTACCTATAAAGTAACCCCCGAACTGCTCGGAGGTCTTCGCATTCAGGTCGGCAATGATGTCCTCGACGGCTCCGTTCAAGGTCGCATCAACCGCCTCGCCAAAGCATTCTAATTCAAAACACTGATCACTTCACACTCACCACTTCCCACTTACTATGAGCACCATCCTGCAAGAACTCGAAAAAGAGATCGCCAACATTTCTTCCTCCATCGACAAAACCAACGTTGGCATCGTCCGTGAAATCGGCGACGGCGTCGCGCGCGTTGAAGGCCTTTCCGACGTAATGCTCAATGAAATGATCACCTTCCCCGGTGGTGTGACCGGTCTCGCAATGAACCTAGAAGAAGGCTCTGTCGGCGTTGTGTTGCTGGGTAACTACACCGCGATCAAAGAAGGTGATCAGTGCTCTACCACTGGCAAACTTCTCTCCATCCCTGTGGGTGAAGCTCTTCTTGGCCGCGTTGTCAATACGCTGGGTGAACCACAAGACGGCAAGGGTGAAATCGCCGCTTCCGCCTATTACCCCATGGAGAAAATCGCTCCCGGCATCATCAAACGGAAATCCGTTTCCGTGCCGGTGCAAACGGGCATCATGGCAATTGATGCGATGATTCCGATCGGTCGTGGCCAACGTGAGTTGATCATCGGTGACCGCGCCACAGGCAAAACCACCATCGCCGTCGATACCATTATTTCCCAAGCCAAGCAAAACAAGGCTGCAGAGCAAGGCAAGCTGCAAAACCACAAGCCGCTGTATTGTATCTATGTCGTCATCGGTCAGAAGCTGTCCAATGTGGCTCGTATTATCAAGACTCTCGAAGACTCCGGTGCGATGGAGTATACGACGATCGTCACCGCATCCGCGTCCGACTCCGCTGCGATGCAATACCTCGCTCCTTATGCCGGTTGTGCCATCGCCGAGTATTTGATGGACAAAGGCCAAGATTGCTTGATCGTGTTCGATGACCTCTCCAAGCACGCCGTTGCTTACCGTCAGGTCTCACTCATTCTGAAGCGCCCCTCCGGTCGTGAAGCGTATCCCGGTGACGTGTTCTACCTTCACAGCCGCTTGCTCGAGCGCTCGGCACGTCTTTCCGACAACGCTGGCGGTGGGTCACTGACCGCTCTGCCCATCATCGAAACCCAAGCAGGTGACGTTTCCGCCTACATTCCCACCAACGTGATTTCGATCACGGATGGCCAGATTTACTTGGAAACCGACCTTTTCTACCAAGGCATCCGCCCCGCCATTTCCGTGGGTCTCTCGGTGTCGCGTGTGGGTTCTGCCGCGCAAACGAAAACGATCAAATCCGTTGCAGGCACGACCAAACTTGACCTTGCTCAGTTCCGTGAATTGCAAGCGTTTGCCCAGTTCGGTTCCGACCTCGATGCTTCCACCAAGAAGAAACTCGATCGCGGTGCCCGCATCGTGGAACTCTTCAAACAAAATCAATACAACCCGCTCAGCATGGAAATGGAGTCCGTTCTCTTGTTTGCCATGCAGAACGGTTACTTCGATGACGTGCCGGTCAACAAAGTTCGCGAATTCCAAGCCGCACTCGGCGAATTCTTCGAAACCCGCAAGGCAGATGTCCTTGACAACATCCGCAACAACAAGCCCGACCTCAAAAAGGATGCTGCTGCCGTTGCGTCCGTCAAGCAGGCCATCGAAGACTTCAAAACATCCTGGAAGTAATCCCCGCCGGTTTCTGGTTTTTTAAATCTTATCTTTATCGAAAATGGCCAACCTACGCGACATTCGCCGACGCATCAAATCGGTCAAAAACACCGCCCAAATCACTCGAGCGATGCAGCTAGTTGCTGCCGCTAAGATGAAAAAGGCGCAGGATCAGGCCATTGCCGGGCGCGACTACGCCAACCAGCTCAACCAAGTCCTCGTCAATCTCAAAGAGAATGTCGAAGAGGAAAGCCATCCTCTGCTCCAGGCTCGAGAGGGACAACGGGAGTTGATGCTGGTGGTTTCCACGGACAAAGGTCTTTGCGGAGCGCTGAACACCAATCTGTTCAAGAAGGTGCGCAGCGAAAGCGGCGACGAGACTCATTTTGTGACTGTAGGACGCAAACTCCGTGGCATCTTGTCCAAAATGGGCAAAGAGATGGTGGCTGATTTCGAAGTCAAGGATCCCGTGCCCTTTTCCGAGGCTCGTCCGATTTCTCGTTTTCTCACCAAACAATTTCTCGACGGTCATTACGACAAAATTTCCATCGCTTTTAACAATTTTGTCACGGTGATGAACCAAGAGCCTACCGTGATCCAGTTGCTGCCTCTCACCGGAGAAAAAGTTGGCGAAAAACAAGACTACGAAGGTGCCAATATCAAGGCCACGGAAACCGATAAAGGAACCGCACTCAGCAAAGACTACCTGTTTGAGCCATCCCCCATGCAAGTGCTTGACACACTGCTTCCCCTTTATATCAACTTTCAAGTTTATCAAACCCTCGTCGAAGCTCGCGCCTCCGAGCACAGCGCCCGGATGGTTGCGATGAAAGCCGCTACCGATAACGCCAAAAAATTCATCAAGGAACTTACCTTGGAATACAACAAAGCCCGTCAGGCCGCGATCACTTCCGAGCTACTCGAAATCACCACCGCCATGAAGGCCATGGAATGAAAAGTGCCAAGTGGGCAGTGATCAGTGATCAATGCTCACACCATGAAACCTCACAATTACCAAATTACTTCAACTACCAACACTGATCACTGATCACTAATAACTCACCACTTCTTATTATGAGCAACCAAGGAACCATCGTCCAAGTCATCGGCGCCGTTGTCGATGCCGACTTCTCCCAAGCCAGCAGTCTTCCCGCCATTTACAATGCATTGGAAGTCCGTTACCATGCCAATGGCGTTGAATCAACGCTCGTGCTGGAAGTGCAGCAACACCTCGGCGATGGCTGGGTGCGCGCCGTTGCCATGTCTTCTACCGATGGTTTGAAGCGTGGTTTGGCGATCGTTGACACCGGCGCTCC
>JBMLRP010000052.1:0-47853 GCA_049240965.1 Akkermansiaceae bacterium | reverse complement strand
GCCAGATTGGCATCATAGACCAAAACTGAATTTGCGAAAGAATCGGGACACTACCCAAAGTAGCGTTGAGAGGAAACCCATTTCAAAAAGGGCAAGGGCTTGATGGCGAGGCTCTGAAGAAAGCCTTTGCCGAATACCGAGCCAAGAACATCACTCCGCAAGAGGAGGCCGTCGTCAAAGTAGGTGTATCAGAAGGCGACTTTCATTACTTAGGTTCAGGAAAAATCATGATCGGTATCGGTCGCGGTTTCGCCGAGGCATTGGGAGAATTCATGAGAAAAAAATAATAACAAAAATACGTTACAATAAAAATATCATACTATTTTTTGAGGAATTTCCATTTTGACAGAAACATCCATTCTGAGATAGAATGATTGGGTTAGTAAAGCCTCGGACCTAACGGAAACCCTCGCCCCTGATTTTCTCTACACGAATTTGGCCCCAACTCCGTGATTGCTTGCCGATGATGAATCGTTCACATTTGCGGCATCTCCGAATAGTGAAACACAATTCACACTAAATCATGCCGTCATGAAATATTTCCAAAACCTGATTCATTTGGTCTTTGCCGCCACTGTTCTTTCTGCCGCAGAGAAACCGAACATCGTTTTTGTTTTATTTGATGACATGGGATACGGTGAACCGGTCTGCTATCGCTCTAACAGCAAACTGAAAACCCCCAACCTTGATCGCTTGGCGACACAGGGCATGCGTTTTACCGACTCTCATAGTGCGTCTTCGGTTTGCACACCCACTCGCTACGGATTGCTGACGGGCCGCTACCCGTCACGCAACGGACAATACGGCGTGCTGACTTCTTATGATCCTCCCATCATTCCACCATCCCGCATGACCGTTGCTTCGCTGCTGCAACAGCATGGCTATGACACCGCATGTATTGGCAAGTGGCACCTTGGTCTGAAGTGGGACTTGAAAGAAAAAATCTCCGGTAGTCCTCCGATCGGAACGCGGATCACGCAGGGTCCAAATCAATTGGGATTTGATTTCTTTTATGGGTTCACCCACGCGAGAGACATCGGCAGCATCATTGAGCAGGACAAAGTTGTTGAGCACGTGATGGAGACAGCCAATCAGCCGAAAATGATTGCGAAGGCTGTGGAGTGGTTGAAAAAACGGGATACCAACAAACCGTTCTTTCTCTATTTTCCGATGTGTCCACCGCACACTCCGATCGTTCCATCAAAGGAATTTACAGGAAAATCCGGAGCAGTGGATGAAGTCAAAAAAGATCCGAAATATGGGGATTGGGTCTTTCAGGGCGACCACATGCTTGGTCAAATCCTTGAAACGCTGGATCAAAAAGGAGTAGCCCAAAACACATTGGTCATTGTCACGGCAGACAACGGTGCCTCGGGCCGACCTTACGCACCGCTCCGCGCTGCTAAAACCAGCATTTACGAAGGTGGTCACCGTGTTCCTTTTGTCGTTCGCTGGCCCGGCAAAATCGCATCTGGCAGTTTGTGCGATCATACGATCTGCCACAATGACTTGATCGCCACATGTGCCGATTTATTGGGAGCCAAACTTCCCGCTGATGCCGGCGAAGACAGCGTGAGTCTTCTGCCTCTGATGCTGGGCTCAGCAAAAAACTATAAACGCGAAGCCACGATTCATCAGTCGGCATCCGGCGATCTCGCCATTCGCAAAGGAGACTGGAAAATGGTATTCCTCAAAAACGGCAGTCGTGAACTATATCACCTGAAGAATGACATCGGCGAGACACAAAATATTTCCCAAGCGAATCCTGAAATTGTCAGGGAACTGACGTCACTGATGAAACGCTACGCGAACGAAGGCCGTAGCACTCCTGGCGATGCACAACCCACGAGCGCGATGCACATGGATCCAGAACGGCTTGGAAACAAATCCGGAGCAACGAAACATCAAAAGAAAAAACCATAGGATCCGATACTATCCAACTCACGCAGCTTCGATCACATGACCCATCAACCAAGATCATCATGAGACTTATAACACGATTTTCCCCAGCCCTATCTCAAATTGCATTTTTGCTTTTACTCTTCTGCGATCCTCTGTTCGCTCAAAAAGTGAAATCGAGTCCTTGGGCTGATGCCAAACCCGGCAAGGAATACATTTACAAAAAATCCGCGGGCAAAGACCGCAAGATGGAAATTTATTTTCCGCCGAATCATGATCCCACAAAGTCCAAAGTGCCCGGAGTCATCCTCTTTCATGGTGGAGGTTGGACGGGAGGATCTCTTGCCCAATTTCGTCCAGCTTGCAGCTATTTTGCCAGTCGAGGCCTCGTATGCGCGACAGCTGAATACCAGATGTTAGGCAAAGACGCGGCGAAATTACCAGAAGGTGAGTCGAAAAAACGTGTGTGTGTCACGGATGCAAAAAGCGCCATTCGATGGTTCAAACAACATGCGGTTGAACTTGGTATGGATCCATCGCGCATCATCAGTGGCGGAGGCAGTGCGGGTGGTCATATCAGTGTGCTTGCCACCATGAATCCCGGGCTCAACGACAACGCAGACCCCAAAGACATCGATACCCGTGTGGTTGCTTATCTTTGGTTCAATCCCGCCTTTGCACCTGACGATGTCAAGGACTCTGAAATCAATGCTCTGATGCATGGTCAAAAAGACATGGCTCCCTCAATCGTCTTCTTCGGTGACAAAGATCCCTGGAAGCCGGGTTGGGACACCGTCCATGCAAAGTGGCGGGAAATGGGCGTCACCAACATCGACCTCCGCATCGCCGAGGGCCAGGAGCACAGTTTCTTCAACAAAGAACCATGGCGGACGGCGACACTCATCGAGGCTGACAAGTTCCTTGTCAAACAAGGGCTTCTCAGTGGAAAACCAACTCTGAAAATCCCGACAGGCGCACCGCCACTCAAATCAACTGCTATTGAAAAGAAATGAATCGAAGCACCCTAGCAGCTTTATTTCTGATTTTCGTTCATACGCTAGCCGGTGCTGGAGAAAATCAACCCAACATCATATTTCTTCTCACAGATGATCAGACCGTTGGTGCGGTAGGATGTTATGGTAACAAAGATATCATCACACCAAATCTTGATCAGCTCGCGAGTGAAGGAATTCGTTTCCGCAACTTCTACAACACCACTGCGATTTGCATGGCCAGCCGAGCAAGCGTGATGACCGGACTTTATGAATACCGGCACGGATGTAATTTTGGTCACGGGAGTCTGAGACGCGAACTTTTCGCGCAGTCGTATCCGCTGAAATTGCGACAAGCCGGATATTTCACAGGCTTTGCTGGCAAGGTCGGATTTTTCATCGAAAATGAAACTTTTGATCGTTTTGCAGATGACTTCGACCTGTGGGCCGGTGGTCCGGATCAAACGCACTACGAAACCGCAAAAAACATCGGCATCGCCAAGTATGCACAAAAATACCCGCATTGTTCGCGTGCTTATGGAGCATGGGCTCAGAATTTTATCAGATCCGCCAAGCAGCAGGGTAAAACGTTTTGCCTGAATATCAGCTTCAAGGCGCCACATTTGCCCTTCGACCCTGACCCTCTGGATCTTGCGCTTTATCCTGAAGGTAAAACATTCCCCCGCCCCACCAACTTCGGCAAGGATCACGCGAAGCATTTGTCCGAGCAATCACAAACCAGTCGTGCCGCGACCGCCTATCGTGAGTGGATCAATGACTACGACAGTTCCTTGCGGAAGTATTACGCCCTGATCACCGGCGTAGATGCAGCTCTAGGCATGATCCGAGAGGAATTACAAAAACAAGGTCTAACGCATAACACCGTGATCATCTTCACCTCGGACAATGGTTACAACTGTGGCGCGCATGGTTTTGGTGACAAGGTGCTGCCTTATGAAGAAGCATCGAAGTCACCGTTGATCATTTTTGATCCACGGCATTCCCGCCAACGCGCTGGCAAGTTCTGTGATGCTGTCGTTAGTAATGTCGATTTATTCCCGACAATCTGTGATCTCGCGGGAGTTCCGGTAAGTGCGAAGATCGACGGCAAGAGCCTTGTTCCATTGTTGGAAAATCCTAACGATAAAATACGCGATTGGTTGCCGCTTTTTAATTTCTGGGGGGAGCATTCCGCGCAATCGATGGCCGTGGTTTCTGCCGAGTGGAAATACATTCACTGGTTCTATGGCGGTCAGAGCATGAAACCCAGGGAAGAATTCTTTCAAATAAGCCGGGATCGAGGGGAGATGATCAATCTTGCCGCGCAGTCACCGCAGATTGTTGCATCAGCACGTAACGCCTATGACAGGGAGATTGCCGCCATGAAAGCCACGGTGAGCCAGGGATATGGTTACGAACCCTATCCGATTTTATTCGATCGTTCCACACCGTGGGAAAGCAAGCAATCCCTGCTTCCAAAAACCAAACCCGCAAAGCTCAAAAAAGCGCGACGCTGACTGTATGCAAAGCATTTCCCGATCAATCCAACAAACGAACATTTTCCCCATGAGGCATATCTTACTTTTGTTGAGCTCTTTCGGACTGCTCACTCACGCGAAGGAAAAACCCAACATCGTTCTGATTTATGCCGACGATCTGGGCTACGGTGAGGCGTCTTGCTACAATCCCGAGCGAAACAAAGTTCCCACGCCTCATATCGACAAACTCGCCAGGCAAGGAATGCGTTTCACCGATGCTCATTCATCATCCGCCGTTTGCTCCCCTTCCCGATACACTCTTCTCACAGGACGCTACCATTGGCGCAGTCGCCTACAGCAGGGAATTGTTGGCATGTGGGAGAAACCACTCATTGCAGAAAACCGACTCACGCTTGCCAGTATGCTGCGTGAACAGGGGTATCAAACGGCAATCACAGGGAAATGGCATCTCGGGTGGGATTGGAATCTGACCCAGCAACAAATCGGATTGATGACGGCAACGAACAAAAACGACGTCCCCGCGTCCGATGAACAAATCGCGCTATGGAAGGATCGATTCTCACGCGACATCGAGGGCGGTCCGACCGACCGCGGTTTCGACCGCTACTTCGGCACTGATGTTCCCAACTGGCCACCGTTTTGTTTCATCGAAAACCGCCGCACTGTCGGTATTCCGAGCGAATTTCTTCCCGCAAAACTTTTTCTGAACCAACTCGCCAGCCAGCAAGGTCCGGCGTTGAAAGACTGGAACTTGGCAGCGATTCTCCCCGCCATTACTCAACACGCCTGCGATTGGATTGGTGAGTTCGCCCAGAACGGCAAGCCGTTTTTTCTTTACCTTCCCATGACGGCACCCCACACACCGATTGCACCAAATTCCACTTGGAAAGGAAAAAGTGGTCTCGGCACCTACGCGGATTTTGTGATGGAGACGGATGCCTCGATTGGTCGCGTTTTGGAATCAATTACCCGTGCCGGCATCGAACAAAACACCCTTGTCATTCTGACCAGCGACAATGGCAATGCATCTTATGCAGGTGGCAAGGACTTGGAAAAATCCGGTCATTACGTGAGTGGTCCTTTGCGCGGATCCAAGTTCGATGCGTGGGAAGGCGGTCACCGTGTGCCCTTCATCGTGCGCTGGCCCCGGCATGTGAAAGCCGGCAGCGTTTGTGAGCATTTGGTGCAGCAATCCGATCTCATGGCCACGCTCGCAGACATTCTTTCTGTGCAACTGCCCGGTGATGCCGGCGAGGACAGCATCAGCATGATTCCTTTGTTGCAGGGCAAAAACGAAGCCACTCGAACCAACGGTGTCAGTTGTGCTGCGTCCGGTGTGCCTGCCCTACGTTCGGGTTCATGGAAATACATTCTTGGAAACCCAGGACGATCCCCGGCAATAAAAAAAAGCACCACAGAAATTACGGATGGGTATCTCTACAACCTTGCCGATGACATAAGCGAATCAAAAAATCTGGCTCAGGCAATGCCTGCGAAAGTGGCGGAAATGAAAAATCTGTTAGAAAAAATTATCACGCGGGGTCGTAGTACAACGGGACCGGATCAGAAGAACGATGTTCCCGTAATACGGCGTCATGTAAGATAAAACCATCAAAAGAAAAATGTGTCTTTCATCACGATGCTGGCAACACTAACATAAGGTGCGCGCAGAATCCATGGGTACAGCAGGGAAGCATTGATCAAATGAATGATTCAACCGCGGCAAGAATTTCTGAAACCAAAAAAATGTTCAGAATCATCAAATCTAAAACCTCAGATCCCTCGTAATCCCGATTGAGCATCACCAAGCTGGGATGCTTTGACACCTGCGGTGTCCAGCATACTGAGCCATAGCGAGCAGAGTGGAGTCCCTTGATCGTAGGCCAAGTGCCGCCCCGTGCGCCATTGTCCGTTGGCTTTTCCGGCGACGACGATTGGTACATTTTGCGGAGCGTGGGCATTGCCATCACGGATCGGACTACCGAACGCAATCATCGAGTGATCGAGCAAAGAGCCATCACCTTCGCGAATTCCTTTCATACGCTCCAGCATGTAGGCATACTGTTCCACGTGCCAGCGATTGATCGCTTCGTACTGATCCAGTTGCGCGGCATTGTTTTGATGATGGGAAATCGAGTGATGCCCGCCATTGACTCCTTCCAGAAAGGAAAAGTTGCGGTTGGTTACATCATTGCCGAACATGAACGTGGAAACGCGGGTGGTGTCGGACCAAAATGCGAGCACGATGATATCGAGCATGAGCTTCACGTGTTCGCTGAAATCAAAACGCGCGACGGCGTTGAGTTCTTCTTCCCGAGATGCCTTGCCCATCAGTTGGGAAATCCGTTTGTCCAGAGCATCCATTTCTTTCATCACTTCAGGTGCGACGTTAATGCCAGCCCCCAGTGCTTGAGCCTCCTGTTCAATACGGCGTTCCACTTCACGAATGGATTCAAGGTATTGCTCAAGCTTCTGCTTGTCAGCAGAGCCCAGTTTCGCCTGCAAGCGCTTCGCATCCTCACGGACAAGGTCAAGAACGGACTCTTGATCATCCTGGGTTTTCTGCCCCTGCCCTGCTTGATTGCGGAACAAACGGTCGAATGCCACGCGTGGATTGATTTCGCAAGGCAATGGCACAGTCGGGGTCTTCCAAGCGATGTGAGAAGCATACAGACGAGTATAGTTCACATTCGTATCGACCCCCGTGGCGGTGCGCTCTGTGCCGAGTTCCAGGGATGGCAGGCGCGTCTGTTTGCCCAATTGCGCTGCGGCGATCTGATCCATGGAAATTCCTCCCGCATTGATATCAGAGCCCGTGGTCTTGGTGATCGTCGTGCCCGTGAGCCAACCACCGGTTTTGACATAATGTCCATCTCCGCTGAAGGATGCCCTGTTTTGCAAGCCCGTGAATATCAACAAGTCCTCACGATGTTTTTCCAGCGGGCGCAATATCGGGGAGAGTTTGAAACGCGAACCATCACCCTCGGGAGTCCAGCGGTCGGGGCGCACACCATTCGGCATGTAAAGAAAGGCGATACGATGCGGTATAGGCGAACCGCTTGTGGCGGCCTTCGCAGGCATCATGGCTTCCAACCATGGAAGCGCGAGTGTGGCCCCAGTGCCTTTGAGAAATGAACGGCGTGGCAGAGGTTTCATCATGAGCAGTAAGATAAATCAGTTCGTGATCGGTGCAACCGGGATTTGTGGCATCAGGCCATGCCCAACAAATGCTTGCGCATCTGTTGTAAAATTTCTTTACACACACCAGGACCGCCGCCCGCCACCTCTGCCGTTGCCCAGCCCTGGTATTGGATTTCTCTGAGCGCAGCGCGGACATCGACCCAGTCAACATCACCTTCGCCGATTTTGCCGAAACCACCTTTTATCCCCCAGTCCTTGCAATCAAGTTTCACGATGCGTTTTCCCAATTGACGAATCCATGCACCGGGCTTGCCGAATTTCTGATGATTGCCAATGTCAAAATAAGATCCCACCCATGGCGAGTTAATTTCGTCGATGTAACGGCAAAGCAGAGTGGCATCCTGTTGGTTCGATCCTCTCGGATCGTATAAAAACTGGTTCCAGACATTTTCTATGAGGATGTGAATTTTCCATTCTTCCGCCAATGGCAATGCCTTGCGAATTTGCTCAATCGAACGTTGCCAGGCCTGATCATGATTGGTTTTGTCATCGACCACGGCAGGAACCAGCAGAACACTGCTGCCACCGACTTGTTTCGACTCACGCATGGCGGTGATCAAGCCCTGTAGAGCTTTTTCACGGATGGTTTCATCAGGATCCGACAGTCTGGTACGCCAGTGTATGGAATCCACGACTCCGTGAATCGGCAAACCTGTAGTCTTGGATGCCGCCAATGCCTCGATTTTATTTTGCCCGCCGGGTGAATCCAACTCCACGCCGTCATAGCCAAGCTCTTTTAACATGGCGAAACACTTGGCGAGATCGGCATCATACTTCACCATGTTAAACTTGAGGGAGAGTTTGATCGGCAGTGGCTGGACCGCTTCCGCATAAAGTTGTGTCCCGAGACCCAAGGCAGCAAAGGCGGTGGACTGCAAAAATTGTCGACGATGCATCGTTTTCATGTGTAATACCCTACGACACAGAAAATACATTCTTACGAAAAAAATGCTGATTTTATCATATAAATTTCATACCGTTTATTGAAAGATCGTGATCGCATCAACGTAACTTACATGTCATTCCATTCCTATGAATCCATCAACCAATCGTCGCCTATTTCTTCGCTCCGCCGCAGCCACCACGCTGCTCGCGGGTTTTCCTAACATTTTGTTAGCACAAGGCAACAACGCGAAATTGAAAATTGGTCTGATTGGCTGCGGAGGACGCGGCACCGGCGCCGCAGATCAGGCTCTATCAGCCGATCCTAACGTGGAATTGTGGGCGATGGCTGATGCATTCAGTGGTCAGATCACCAATAGCCTCAACAATCTTTCCAGAAAATTCAGTGGAAAAATTGAAGTGCCGGAATCTCGCCAGTTTTCTGGCTTGGATGCTTATCAAAAATTGCTCGATAGTGGAGTGGATGTTGTATTGCTTGCATCTCCTCCGGGGTTTCGCCCCTTGCATTTGCGCGCTGCGATCGAAGCAGGAAAACATGTTTTTGCGGAAAAACCAATGGCCGTCGATGTGGCTGGTGTAAAATCCGTGGTGGAGTCGGCTCAATTGGCCAAGCGAAAGAATCTCACCTTGCAGCACGGTTTTTGCTGGCGTTTTTCTCCCAACACACGAGCTGGATACGGCAAGGTTCTGAGCGGGGAGCTGGGTCATGTGGTTTCCGTCTATGGCACCTACATGGGTGGCGTGCCGAAGCCATCAACTTCTCTGGCCGATCGCGATCCCAAACTGGGCGATGTCGAGTGGCAAGTTCGCAACTGGATGGCGCATGAGTGGCTTTCTGGCGGACCCCTACTCGAGCAGGCCATTCACACCGTGGACAAAATTGCATGGGCCATGAATGATGTGGCACCCATTGCAGCACGGGGCAGCGGAGGTCGAACGCAGCGGTCTGATGACGGCAATGTCTGGGATCACTACGAAGTAACATTCGAGTATCCAAACGATGTGCTTTGCCACATTCATCAGCGTCAAATGGGCGGCTGCTTCAGCGAGGTGAAAGACCGAGTGCATTGTGAAAAAGGAATCATGGAAGCACCCGATCGGGTCGTGACAAAGGATGTCACAGGAAAAATAAATTGGGCTTACCGCGGAGACAACACCAACATGTATCAGGTCTGCCACAACGAGTGGTTTGCCGCGATCCGCAAGGGGGAAGCACTCAATACCGGAGAATACATGGCAAACAGCACCATGCTGGCCATACTGGGTCGTGAAGCTGCACACACCGGACAACGCGTTACCTGGACGGAGCTTTGGAACGCCCAGCAGGATCTCGCGCCTGATTCCCTGAAAATGGGCGACAAGCACCCTACCGCGGTGATACCCGTGCCAGGCCGCTACAAACTGATCTAACGAATGACTTCGTTCTTCCTCCCAGACGCCCTTATTCGAAAGCGATCCAGTTCTTTTTCAATCCAACACGATTTTATCATCATGCGATCTACCCTAATCCTGTTCGCAGGGTGTCTCACAGCTTCGGCAAATGAGGCCCTGCCCCAACCGAATCTCCTTCCCACTACAAAGGCCATTTACGAAATCATTCGTAAGAAAGCGGATCTCGATGCCAAAGATATGAAACCTTATGCGGACAAAGTTCCGCTCGCTGAAAACGCGGAAATTTCCCTTTTACCCATTCCCGGCGGAGAATTTGTCATCGGTTCGCCGGAAAAAGAAGAAAAGCGCGACACCGATGAAGGTCCGCAGCGTCGTATCAAAGTGGACCCCTTTTGGATGGCAAAAGTCGAGACCACTTGGAATTTTTATCGCCCTTTCATGGAAAACGGAAAAAACCGCAACAAGGACGGCACACTGAACCGTGATTCAAATCTCACCACCACTGAAGCACCAGAAATCAAAGACGACGAGACTTTGGTCGACACCGTAACGCAACCGACTCCTCCGTATGTTCCCATGCACTTTTCAATGGGTGACGGATACTCGAAGGAATACCCCGCAGTGGGCGTGACACAGCATGCCGCCAATCAGTTCTGCCAGTGGCTCAGCGCGCAAACCGGGCACTTTTATCGATTACCCACGGAAGCCGAGTGGGAATACGCCTGCCGAGCGGGCACAACAACCGCCTACTCGTGGGGTGAGGATGCAAGCAATATCGGTGATTACGCTTGGTTTGCTGAAAACTCCGAGTTTCAATATCAGAAAGTGGGCACAAAAAAACCCAATCTTTGGGGACTACACGATATGCACGGAAACGTTGCCGAGTTGGTCATCGATCAATATCTCGCGAATGCATATGAAGCCTACAAGGATGGGGCAAGCAATCCCTTTTCGTATCCTGTCAATCGGTATCCCACCGCGGTGCGAGGTGGGCACTGGGATGCCGATGCGGATCAACTGCGCAGTGCCAACCGTATCGGAACAACTCCGGACTGGAAAGTACGTGATCCGCAGATCCCCAAATCGATCTGGTATTTTACCGACGCGCCGTTCCTCGGCTTCCGCGTCGTCCGTCCTCTAAAAACTCCGACTCTTGAGGAAGTGCATCGAATCTGGAATACATCGCCGGGCGCTACCGAGTAAAGTTGCATGCGTATTTTCCTACTCTGGTTTTTTGCGTCCCATCTGCTGATGGCGCAGCAGCGCCATGAGTTTGAGCGTCCTTTGATGGGAACATTGTTCCGCATCCAGACGCATGCCTCATCGCGTGAAATCGCAAAAAAGGCAGCGGATGCCGCCTTTGCTGAAGCCGAGGCCATCAACGCGGTGGCGTCCGATTATATCGCCGATTCAGAATTGTTATCCCTATCAAAAAAAGCTCATGCGCAGCCGATTGCTGTATCTCCAAGATTGTTTTCCTTGATCGAACAGGCGCGTGCCATGGCGCAGTTGACCAGCGGCGCCTATGACCCCACATTGGGTCCGCTCACCAAACTATGGAGGGAGTCACGGCGTCGCGAGCAACTACCAACAGCCGGGATTTTGGCTCAAGCGCGCGATTCCTGTGGTTATCGGCTTCTGGAGTGTGATCGGGTTCATCATACGGTCACGATGAAAGCAACCAATATGCGGCTTGATTTAGGTGGAATTGCCAAGGGTCAGGCGGCGGACGCCATGCTGGCGATTTTTTACAAGCATGAACTCCGTAGCACATCCATCACCGCCGGTGGCGATGTGCGCCTCGGTGCTCCGCCTCCAGGGCAGAGCGGTTGGAAGATCGGAGTCAGAAATTTTGATGCCCGGAATGACAGCAACAAACTCATGCTCTCAGAGTGTGCGGTCTCGACTTCGGGTGACTTGCAACAAGCGATCGAAATCAACGGAACACGCTATGCGCACATCATTGACCCTCAGACAGGTCTTGGCATAACTCGTCCCGTTGCCGCTACTGTGATCGCACCCACGGCAGCCCAAAGTGACGCATTGGCAACAGCATGCTGTGTATTGCCGCGGGCACAAGCCATCGCACTGATCAAAACCTTACCCGGATGCGAGGTTCATTTCCCAGAAGCGCCCCAGGAACAGAAACAATAAAAATGTGCCATCATGGCGGCATCCCGCTTTGACAAGAGACCAATGAGCGGTCATGTTTGCCTTCCACACCTATGGCAACTCCCAAACTTTTTATTCCCGGTCCGATCGACGTTTCTCCTGCTACCTTTGCGGCCATGTCGCGCCCGATGATCGGACACCGCGGTGCGGAATTCGAGGCGCTCTATGCATCCACTCAACCCGGCTTGCAACAGCTTGCCGGAACCCAACGTCCCGTTTTTCTCTCCACTTCATCAGCTTGGGGCGTGATGGAAGCCTCACTCTGCAATCTGACGCAAAAAAAAGTTCTCACACTCTGTAACGGTGCTTTCTCTGACAAATGGTTCGATGTCGCCAAAAAGCTCGGCAAAGAAGTCGAAAAATTGCAATATGAATGGGGTCAGCCCATCGATCCCGCTCAAGTGCGTTCGAAACTTTCCGAAGGCGGTTTTGACACTGTGACTTTCATTCACAACGAAACGTCCACCGGGGTAATGAGCGACATCAAGGCGATTGCTGAAGTCGTCAAATCATTTCCTGACGTATTGCTGATCGTCGATACCGTTTCGTCATTCTCCGCAGTGCCTCATGCCATGGATGAACTCGGAATTGATGTCCTTCTCGCCGGTGTGCAAAAAGCCATGGCGCTCCCTCCTGGTCTAACAATTTTCGCCATTTCGGAAGCTGCGCTCGAACGTGCCAAAGCCACCAAAAATCGTGGATACTACTTTGATTTCGTCGAGTTTGAAAAAAACGCGGTTGCAAACAATACGCCATCCACGCCAGCGATATCACTCATTTTCGGTTTGCAACACATGCTGGAAACAATCGCGGTAGAAGGTTTAGGGAACCGTTTTGCCCGCCATCAGGAAAACAACCGTATGATCCACGAATGGGCCGCACGTCACGGATTCCAACATTTTGCTCCGGAAGGTTTTCGCTCGGTCAGCTTAAGTTGTTTTCATACGCCCGAAGCATTTGATCAATCCGCGTTTATCAAAGCCCTGAAGACAAAGCACAACTTCCTCATCAATGGTGGCTATGGCAAAATCAAAGGGATCACCTTCCGGATCTCAAACATGGGTAATGAAACGCCCGCCACGATGCAGGAATTGATTGATGCCATGGATGATGTGTTAGGCTAACGGATTCAAGTTTCCATGAACATACACATATCCATCGACGACCAGTGGCTCACACTTCTCGACGGCGATGAAGTGGTGCGTGAGTATCCAATTTCTTCCAGCGCCAAGGGTGTGGGATTCACCAAAGACAGTCATCGAACACCTACGGGACAATTTCGTGTCTGTGAAAAAATCGGTTACGAAGAGGCCCTTGGTGCAGTCTTCAAACATCGGAAGAAAGTCGGACAATGGACACCGGGTGACGTTACCGCCGCGGATTTGATCACATCGCGTATCCTGCGACTGGATGGCTTGGAAGCAGTAAACAAAAATACGTTGGATCGTTGCATCTACATTCACGGCACCAATCATGAGGAACTGATCGGCACACCTGCCAGCGAGGGCTGCATCCGCATGTCAAACATTGATGTAATCGAACTATTCGATCTTACACCACTGGATACGGAAGTAATCATAGAGCCTCCCACACGCCGCCGCGGTAAAATTGCTTTTTTCGACTGCGATTCAACGTTGTCAACCATTGAGGGGATCGATGAACTCGCTCGTGCACGGGGTCCAGAGATTTTCGATCAAATTGTCTCACTCACGAATGCAGGCATGAATGGAAGCATTCCTCTTCACGAAGTGTTTCCTCGCCGAATGGAAATCTTGAAACCGGATCGAACCACCTGTGATGCAGTCGCACAGCGTTACATCGATACGATCGTTCCGGGCGTCAGGGAGACTCTTCAGACGTTGCGTGATGAAGATTGGACCATAGTCATCATCAGCGGAGGTTTTGCACCGTTGATAGAGCCTTTGGCAAGAGAGTTGGGAATCCCCTTTGTCGAGGCTGTGCCGCTTCATCACGATGAACTCGGAAACTACATGGGATATGGTGCCGACTATCCTACGACCCGGAATGGCGGCAAACCACAAATCATCCGTGAATGGCAACAAGCGCTCATGCCCAAAGTCACCATGATGGTCGGAGATGGAATATCCGACTGGGAAACGCAGGAAGCGGTCGATCTTTTTGTTGGCTTCGGCGGAGTGATTGCCCGTGACTCGGTCAAACAAAAATCCGAACATTTTATCACGTCGTTCGGTGATTTATTGCCTTTGGCAAAATCGTTGGCGAAGAAAAAATAAAACCTCCCGTCAGCAGGATATTTTGGTTTTTTTGAAAAATCTTTTTCCAAGATTCTGTCGGATGAAATTTTATGGAAATCCCGGGATATTCACGCGGAGCCAGTAGACGATCATCCCTCGAGGCAACCTGCCCCAGCGATCGTTTTTTATCACGCCGACCGAAAGATCGAAAAGTTCACCCACGTAGCGGTTGGGTGTTGAAACCCAGCGCATACACACTGGTTTTATGGGGGGCATTCCTGACAGCCTCTTTGAGGACTGCTACTGCTGCAGAGCGCATCACCTATGAAGATCACGTGTTTCCGATCTTTGAGCAATCTTGTTTAAACTGCCACAATCCTGATAAAACCAAAGGAGGGTTGGATCTTTCATCCTACACCAATACTCTCAAGGGAGGTTCTGGAGGAAAGATCGTGGAACCGAACGACACGGGATCATCTTTGCTAACATCTGTCATGCGCAGTGGTGAACTCAAGATGCCACCGGAAGGCGATGCGATTAGTCCAGCCCAAATTGCCACGATCAAAGCCTGGATCGAGGGAGGGTTATTGGAAAACAAAAACTCGAGTGCTCGTGCAGCGAAAAAACCCGCTTTTCAGGCAGGTCTCGGATCAGCGGCCGGCAAAAAACCTGATGGCCCTCCTCCCATGCCACAGCATTTGCTTTTGGAACCTGTCGTCACCGTCACCCGTGGATCTGCCATTCATGCGATGACAGCATCTCCGTGGGCACCCCTCCTCGCCATCAGTTCACTGCGACAAGTCATTCTGGTGCACAGCGATACGCTGGAACTCGTAGGCATCATTCCCTTTCCCGAAGGTGAGCCGGTGTCGCTGACTTTCACTCCTGATGCCCGCTACTTGATCATCGGTGGTGGGATTGCGGGAAAATCAGGAACCACGGTCACCGTGGATGTGACCAACGGTCAGCGGGTTTTGAGCGCGGCGAAGGAATTTGATACCGTGCTGTGCTCCGACATCCGTCCAGGATTCGATATCGTAGCCACAGGCTCTCCATCGCGCTTGGTCAAGCTTTGGAACACCCAAAGCCAGGAACTGGTCAAATCGATCAAAAAACACACGGACTGGGTCACATCCTTGGATATTTCTCCCGATGGCATATTGCTCGCCACAGGTGATCGCAACGGTGGTGTGCTGGTTTGGGAGGCCGATAGCGGTGGCGATTTTCATAGTCTCCGTGCTCATCAGGCGGCGATCACACGCGCGGTCTTTCGTGCTGATTCGAATCTGCTGGGAACGGCATCGGAAGATGGCACCATCCGCATGTGGGAAATGAATGGAGGAACAGAAGTTAAAAAAATCGACGCTCATCCCGGTGGTGTCCGGGGCTTCGATTGGACACGCGATGGTTCTTTCGTCAGCGCTGGACGAGATCGAAAGGTGAGACTCTGGAAACCCGATTTCAGCCTCGCACGCGAACTTGGCACGATATCCTCTCTGCCTACCACCGCAACCGTAGATGCTGAGGGCAAAAGAAGTTACGTAGGTGATGTCGAGGGAAACATTCATGTCATCGACAATACCAGTGCTCAGGTGGTGCAGGTGCTGAATAATTTCCCTCCTGCTCTTGCGGAGAGAATCCGTTTGATCGACGAACGTTTGACATCAATCCCCTCGTCACTTGCGGAGGCACAGCAACAACTCACAGTTGCGGAAGCCAAACACCAACAGCACCAAGCATCGATTCCGCCCGCTGAGCAAGTACTGCAGCAAAGTCGTCTAGCGACAACACAGAGTCAGCAAAAATCCGAAGCACTCCAACAGAAAATCACATCCGTGCGCCAGACAATCACGGCGAAGAAGTCAGAATTGGAGGCAACACGCCTGACTACAACCCTGTCTCAGCAAGGGTTGGATCAAAACAAGCAGCAACTCGCAACGGTTCAAGCCGCAGGTGATGCCGCGACCATCGAACCGGCAATCGCTGCAGTGCGAGAAGCTGAATCAAAATACCAGCAGTTGTTGGGACAGACACAAGCGCTGGAAACCAACCTCAATCAGTTATCACAAGAGGAACAAAGTATTGTGACCGCTTTATCTCAAGCTGACAAGGAGCATCAGGCTGCCAAGGCTCAATTGGCGGCCCACGAGACATCGCTCAAGGGACTGCGCGATGCCAGTCCCGCGATCGAACAATCCCTCAACGCCGCGCGCAATCATCTTGCCGCGTTACAATTCGAGCCAAAACGTCTGAAACAATCAAAACAACACTGGATTGCAGCGCAGACGAATACCAAAGCGTTGCAAGCTCGTGAGCAAACACAAATCCAGCAAAATACTTTTGACGAGCTTCTCGCCCAGTTTGCGGAAAAAGCCAAATTGGTGGAAACCCTCGCCGCAGCGCGACAACAAACTGTCGCACAGCTCAATCAACCAATCGATCCAAAACAAGCGGAAACGGCAGAAGCCAAGAACAGCGAAATGGAGAAACGCAAGGCACTGGAAAACGAGGCTGAACTCAAGCTCAAGGAGTTGCGCATTGCCGAAAAAGACTTGATTCAGCTACGTTCGCAGATCGATCAACAAAGCCCTGGCCGGATCGAGATTTTGACAAAATCTCAACAGTTGATCGAGGAATACCATCGACAACTCAGCGCACCTGTCGAATAGTCAGCGGTGTGCTTCATCATGATGAAATCCGCTTCAGTCCGGGTCATGGATTGCATTTACGCGACGTCGATCTCTGGCTCGACAGTCGTCGGCCCAAGCCCTATTGCTTTGTTTCCCATGCCCATTCCGACCATGTGGCCCGGCACGGAAGCATTCTCTGCAGTCCTGTGACCGCTCATTTGCTGCAAAAGCGCTACCGCATCGCGCGCGACCGGATAAGCATTCAGGAATATCACGAGCGCAGAAAAATCGATGCTCATATTTTCACCTTACTGCCTGCTGGGCACATTGCTGGGTCAGCGATGCTACATGTGCAACATTGTGAAACAGGAGCGAGCCTACTTTACACCGGTGACTATAAACTGCGCGCGTCGCGCAGCATCGAATCGGCAATCCTTTTGAAGGCTGATACGCTGATCATGGAAAGCACTTTTGGGCTACCGCGTTACATATTGCCTTCGGCTTCTAGCATTGAAGAACAGCTTTGTGAATTTGTTAGATCAGCTTTCGCTGATGGCGCAACTCCGGTATTACTAGGATATTCGTTAGGCAAAGCGCAAGAGATTGCGGCAATTCTGCACGCACACAACTTGCCCTTTCTCCAGACGCCGACGGTTGCACTCATGACTGATGCCTGCCGCGAGACGGGCATGAGACTTCCCGCTCCGGAAGTCTGGCGTGGAGAAATGCCCTCCGGTAACGCCCTGATCGCTGCGCCGCAATTCCGCAGACACCCGGATTACGCCCGACTCACCAATCCACGCAGCGCCATCATGACTGGCTGGGCGCTCAATCCCGGTGCCCGATTCCGATACGGTTGCGATGCGGCAATCCCCCTTTCTGACCACGCGGACTTCCCCGATCTGCTGAGAACCGCTGAAATTGTCAACGCTGCACGCATCATCACGGTGCATGGATCAACCCGTGAACTTGCCACAAGCCTTCGCGCATTGAACTTCAATGCTTGGAGCCATCACGGCGGCGATCAGTTGGAACTTTTTCAAGATTTCCCATGACATCCACTCCGCATATTTTGCCAATTATTTGCGGAAACGACGCTTAGAAAGAATGATTGCATTCGTGCTCACATGATGTTATCCTCTGGCGTCTCCCACGAGATCACTGTCTTCAGAAAATCATCCACCTATGTCAACACTTCGCATTCCCTTTGAGAGGGTCAATTGGGTCACCAGCATATTCCTCATTGGAACATTCCTTCTTTCCATTACCGTAGTGCCTTGGTACGTCGTAACGTTCGAACAAACCTGGTTTCAGTGGGCGATGTTCGCTTTCATGGTGCCAGCCACTGCGATGAGCATCACACTTGGCTATCACCGGCTATTTTCCCACTTGTCCTTCAAAGCCAAGTGGCCTGTTAAACTATTTACGCTGATTTTCGGTGCCTGCGCTTTTGAAAATTCCTGCCTCGACTGGAGTTCCGACCATCGCACCCACCACAAACACGTCGATCACGACGAAGATCCTTATGATATCTCCAAAGGCTTCATGTGGGCGCACATTGGTTGGCTGATGTTCAAACTGGCTCCCGAGCATCCCGCGACAAATGTCAATGACCTGCGAAAAGAGAAACTCGTGATGTGGCAACACAGACACGTGCAAACGATTGCCTTTCTTGTCGGCATCGTTGGTCCATCGATTCTCGGTGGATTGTTCAATCACTTTTTCACCGAACTTCCTGTGTGGCAGGGTGTGCTTGGTGGTTTTTTGATTGCCGGCGTTCTGCGTGTGGTCGTCGTTCAGCACTCCACTTTTTTCATCAACTCTCTCTGCCACACCATCGGTAAACGCCCCTACTCCACGAAGCACTCCGCCCGTGACAGTATTGTCATGGCATTTGCCACCTTCGGCGAAGGATATCACAATTATCACCACGAGTTTCAGCATGATTACCGCAACGGCGTGAAACCCTGGCAATGGGATCCGACGAAGTGGACTATTTGGACCTTGTCAAAACTCGGTCTCGCATCGAACCTTCGCAGGGTGCCAGACTCGAAAATTCTTTTAGCAGAAATGGGCGAAGCCCGTTTGCGAGCCGAGGAAAAACTTGCCGCGCTCAATGCAGCAAATCCGACCATGGCTGATCGTGCTCATGTCATGCTTAATGAATTGTGTGAAAACATTGCCAAAAACTACACGGAATTGGAAAAAGCTGTGAGTGAGCGAGTGGAAGTCTCACGTCAAAACCTGCTTGCGTGGCAAGCGGAAACACGTGAACTAGTGCGCTATGCCCGCTCCATACGCTTGAGCCAGCCAGCATAACAACAACTCGCCGCTCTCAATAAAAAAACGGATCATTCTTTCGAATGATCCGTTTTTTATTACTCAATTTTTCAGCGGAATGGCGGGTATTCCGGCATGACAAAGGGATGAATGCTTCCATCGGCACGAGGAATGAGAAGTAAATAACGCCGGTAATCCACTTTGCCCGGCCAGCGGGTATCACAAAATGGCTCCCATTCACCACCCACTTGCTTCGCCAAAGTGATTTGCGCCATGTCCGCTTCCTGATCAATACCCGGCTCAATAATCGTCGATTGTCCGGACGCTAATTTTGCCGATTTTCCACCGAATACTCCTCCCACCAAATGAGTGGTAAAGTTTTGCACGAGAATTTTTCCAGCACCAAAACGTTGTTGGTTGGCATCGAGAACGATGACTCGGTAAGAAGCTCCCTTCTCTCCCGTTTTAGCAACCAATACAGCAGTGGCTGAGTCGGTGGCCGGCAATTCAAATTCCGTGATCGGTTTCACCAACAGCCCATCCTTTAGCATCACAGCCGGCCCATTGAATCCACCATTAGGTGGTGGGGGCGAGGGATCGATCGCAATTGCAAGTTGACGTGAAGACAAACCTAGAGGATCTGTCATGAACGCCGAGGAAACACTGAGCCTCCAGCGCGCCACCCATCCTTTATCGGTTTTTTCCGCAACGACCAGTTGAGAAGCATCAGGATTGGCCTCTACACAGAGAAGACGAAGAGTGTGCGGGGCTTTTTTTTCAGCAGTCTTTGTGGGTGCCGGATCGGGAGTTTGTGCCTGGATCGCTGAGCAGAAAAGCCACGCCATGGAGAGAGATACAATGGGTTTCATAGGAAAAAGATTAGACCGCGCTACGTGGTAGCCATTGAAATGAGATGATCTGGAATCTGCGGCCGAATACGCGATTCAGTGGACGGGTCAGAGCGGAGAAGGGAACTTCTGCAGCATCGAGAGGATCGACGTAAGTTGCAACACGTTGCACAACGGCCTCGCACCAAGCCTCTGCCGTGACTCGTTGATTCGCATCAAGCGAAGCGCCGTAACCACGGATGCGGAAAGTGTCACCTCGTGCGGAAAGCTCATTGGCAAAAGGCGCCAGAACATCCGCCTGCATGATAGTTCCGGGAATCCCTGTGGAACGGGCAAGCCCGCCTCCTGCCGTGGCCAACGACGCACCAGGCAAGCCCGCGAAATCGGCGGTGGAAACGCTGCGATTCCCGCCTTTCATCGCACGATTCAATCCGGCAGCTTCGATCGCGGCCTGAACGGTGCCCATGAGTGCGATGTTGCCCGACCCGCTGGGGCGACGATTCAGAAAATCAGCCAACGACAAAAACGGTCCGCGTGCCTTCACTTCAGTCACAATATTTTCTGCCAAGGTCTCGATTTCCTGATCTGTCATCGCTCTAAATCCCGACCACTGCTGACTTTCTGCAGCCGTCCCTGCTGGAGCAGCCATTCCATCTGCCACCAGTCCAGCAGTCCCCACAGGTGTGCGATCAGTCGAGGTGATCTTACTGCCATTCGCAGCAATTTTAGCAGTGTTTCTTGCTGTTGCGAGAACCGACATCCATGCCTGTTTGCGTGTGCAATTCACATTGAAAGCACCATCCAAAAACACATGCGCAGCCATGCGGGAAATCGCCTCGGCGTGCAATGCAGAACCGTTGAGCAATCGGGTCTTGGCATTGTCCCATGAACTGGCTGGTATCACGCGGTTATTGAACAACTTGGACTGCGGATCTTCTTGCGACTTGCTGAAAAAATCGGTCAGCACCGCAGTGGTGCGGCGCGTATTGGCAAAAGGCGCACTCTGCGGGATCAAAGGACCATCGTAAAGACTCGAACAGAACCAACTATCAAACAAAGCCGCATTGGCGAGATATGAATGATCGAAAACGGGATTGTTATTCAAATTAGCCATGTTGTATGGCCCTGTTGCTACCACCTGATTGGGGGCTAAGAACGGAGACGCATAAGAATTACCAATGACTCGCTCTGCCAGTGGTGCCGCATAGGACACGTAAGAAAGCGCAATGTCGCCCGGTTCAAATTTAAAATTTCCGTCCAAACCATCCGACTGCATCACATTCAGGCCAGCCGCAACACGCTCAGCTGCTTGCGCATATCGATCCGCCGCTCCGTTGGCGGCAGCATGAGAGAGTGACATGAGAGACAACGGTGGAGCCAAATCCAATTGGCGAGTTGCACAGCGCGTCACACCCAATGAAACCGAATGACTGCCGCCAAAACGCCCCTGATCGCGGGAATTGATGTCGATGAGAGGAGAATCATAGGCCAACGGCATGGAATCCGCGCGCCAGAATTCCTGATTCAGTGTCAACTGCGCTGGAGTCAATCCCCGGAAAGGCCTGAGGCTCACTGCGGAGTTCGTCAACAATCGCGGTGCACTGGGGAATGAATCACGGGTTCCCGGGGTCGGTTGCTCGACATTCAGGTAGTGACCAAAAATCATAAACGGCTTGGCGGTTGCATATTGCGCCACACTCAACCGCTGACTCGAACGTATGGTGGGGAAATATGCAGGATCGGGAGCAGCAAAGTTGATGCCTGCTGGCAGGTTACTGGCCCCAATCGCCAAACCACCGTTTCCTCCGGATGCCTGTGAGCCATGCGCGCGCCAGCCGATCCATTTGTTGCAGTAGGTGCGATTGCCTGAAGATCCAATCGAATCCACATCCGGTGTGACGATGAATTCGATCATGTCGTTGGCGTTCAGGTTTCGTGCTCCAAAATTGGAATTGACCAACAATTGTCGTCCGGGACCCCAACCAGGGGACAAGTTCGTATTGGGATCTCCCGAACCACCGTTGGTAATACTGCGATCATAACCGAAAATCTTGCACTCGCCCGGTTCGAGCGTGTAACCATTACTGATCCCGGATTGCGCCAAACCTCCGATGTTGCCTCTCAGCCACTGAAATGTGGGATGACCGAAAGTGCCAGAGGAACTCGGCCAATTGCCCCGATTCAATGCGTAAGTATTATTTCCCAGACCAGATTGAGGCAATGGCGTTGGATTGGGATTACTACTGGTGATCGACCACTGCACCTTGAAGGGAAGCGATAACAACTGCACCGCGTAACTCGCACCGGGCGGAACCACCACGCGCACGTTGTTTGGATTCCAGACTTTCACCAGTGCATCCTCCTGCATCAGCATACGGAATTTTGTGGGGTCGTTGACCTCAGGACGGGAAACAAAAGAGAAAACGAACTGTACGGACGCGAATACAGGCTTGCCGTAATTGAACCATGGATCCGATAAAGCTCGACGCCGGAAATCAGCAGATGACTTGTTTTCGGCACCAGTCATCGCGGTCAGTGTAGGAGCATAATTGTTCCACTGTATATTGCGATAGAGATTGGCATGAATCCACAACTCCTCCATGTTGATGCCCGGTTGCGTTGTAGCGTTTCCAAAATTCAACAACGGATTTGCCGCAAGTCCGCGAAAATCGTTGTCATTGGCGATACGCCCCGCCGTATTCACAAAATTGTTGATTCTTCCATCAGCTCGATAAAGCGGAAGGTTCTCCACCTGCTGACGAGGCAAAATCGAAAATAATGAGAAATCATACTTAAAACGACGACGTGTCACATCGACAGGCAAACCAAGACTTTGGGTTGTAACATCGTGAAATAGCGCGCGCGACTGCTGATTTTTCAAGGCTAACTGTGATTGTGAAACGTATGAACCGCGTCCGGGTGCATTCACATCAAGTTCACCAAGATTGTCGAGAATCCCAGCATTCGCGGAGATTCCCGCATTCGCTGCCACCAATTCCTCGCTTCTGCTGAGCAATGGATTGCGCGCGGTGCCTGAGGTAACGTGGGCTTTCATCGATTCATCAGCAATCCACCACGCCGCCTGACCAGCGGGCGTAGATTGCGCAGCGCCCGTAGATTGCGTTATCGAAACGCGCGGAACTGTGACTGTATCGGTGAGATTGCCAGCCCCCACAGAGCCTGGACCCACCATGGTGACCTCATTGGTTGCGATCGAACGAACCGAATCACGCTGCGTTAACCTCACCCGATCGGGTGAACCTGCGAGCCACCTCACAAAAGTCGGGGCGGGGCGCGAAGTCAATCCGCGGCTTGCGTCCCACGAATCATAGACCCCCACCCAGTTCGAATGCGCGCCAGTGACAGACATCTGTTCAGCAGTAGCACAAATGCGGCCATCGGGCCCCATGCTTTTTTGCAAATCTCCTAGTCCTACCATCAGCGCCATACGGGCATGACTCCTTGCTCGCGCCATCGCGTCCCCCTGCGAAGAAGTTCGCAACTGCACGGAAGACAGTGACAAGAGGCCAATCGCCACCAAAGTAAGCAGGACAAGCAGACTGATCGTAATGATCAAAGTGAATCCACGGTTACGGGAATCGAAGAATGAAACGTATCTTGTACGCATGACGATGGGGTTTGTGGTTGAGAAATGAAGATTTATTGCGTTCGACAACTTTGTATATACCATCCGTATGACAGATTTCCACAAAAAAATTTTCGGTCATAAAAATCGCTCTCCAAAGCCAACTTCCAGCTCAAAAAAACAGCATTTCATTTCAGAATCATCTCATCAACAGGTCCTAAATCACCTGAAAATCAGCAATCGAACTGATCCATTCCAATCATGTTATCACTTGCCAGTTCTCGAAATATACGACAAAGTTCACTGATGCACTCCACCATGATCCGCGTGACGATCTTCTTTTGCTTGATTTTATCAACCGCATGGGCCGGCGACAAAAAAGGAAAAAATATGGCTGTTTCCTTTCACATGGAGATGGGGGTCGCCATGAATCCCCGATTGGTCATCGAACAAGAAATCGCAGGGAAAAAACGTTTCTTTCAGCGCAATCCCGATTTCACCACGAAAGATGTAGTTGCTTTCGGTTCATTTCTTGCCGATAACAAAGTGGATTTCGGGATCGTGCTGAAACTCAAACCTTCGGCGGCTGAGAGACTGGAAAGCATTACTGCGGCCAATCAAGGAAAGATGCTACTCACCATGTTCAACGGCAGAGTCGTTGACGCGGTGATCATTGATCAAGCCGTCAAAGACGGACATCTGGTGATCTGGAACGGTATTACCGAAGCTGAAATCAAGGAATGTGATAAAGTCGTGCCGCGAATTGGCAAAGAAAAGAAAAAATAACGCCGCCCTCTGATACGATGCGTTTGTTTCTCCTCTCTATCATTTGGCTGCCATCGCTACTTGCCGCGCTGGATCTGCAACTCCCCACAGAAAACCATCACCTGTTTTCCGGGCAACCGGAAAAATTCTACATGTATGTGGATCGTTATTTCGAGGGGGATCATTCCAAACCATGGGAAGGTGGAGCATACGGTTATGTTAGAACCAGTGTGCGCGTCGGCGAGAAAATTGTGCAGACCAAGTTCCACGAGGGAATCGATATTGCACCAATGAAGCGTGACAAATCCGGCAATCCTCTGGATCTCGTCTCAGCCATCGCCGCAGGTAAAGTCGTATACATCAACAGCATTTCAGGACGCAGCAATTATGGCAAATACGTCGTAATCGAACACACTTGGGAAAACAGCCCTGTGCTCACGCTTTATGCCCACCTCGCCGACGTTACATGCAAAATCGGCGATCATTTGGCGAAGGGAGGATTGGTAGGGCGCATGGGATATACCGGTGAGGGCATTACGAGAGTCAGGGCTCATGTTCATCTGGAAATTGCTCTGATGCTGAGCGCCCGTTATCCTGAATGGGCACCCAAAACCATCAACTATCACGGCCTCTACAACGGAATGAATTTGGCAGGTATGGATGTGGCTTCGTTTTTACTTGCGAACAAAAACAACACCCAGCTTTCCATTTCCGAGTTTCTCGCGCAGTATCCTGTCTACTACAAAGTCACCATGCCTAACAAAGGAACTGTCGAAATGGTGTCCCGTTATCCTTGGCTCTTGAAATCTCCAGCCACAAGCCAAAGTGCTTCCTGGGAAATCGCGTTTTCCGATACCGGCATGCCATTATCCGTGCGAGCCAGTGACCGTGCGGTAAGCCAAGCGATCGTCACATGGGTGAAGCCTTCTGATGTTCCGCATTCCTACAAAACCCGCGGCCTGCTCAGTGGTGATGGACCGCGTGCCAGCCTCGACCGCGATGGCCGGAACCTGCTGGATTTGCTCTCGGGAAATTTTCCCGTCATATCATCAACCACTTCACCACGATCCACCCGCTAAAAGACAACCATCATGACACCTAACGAAAATCTGATCCGCCTTGGTCTGACACTCCCCAATGTCCCCGCCCCCGTCGCAGCATATGTCAATTGCGTGCGCAGTGGCAATCTGCTCTTTCTCTCCGGTGGTCTGCCCATCGATGGAGACAAGAAAATCATCGGGCAAGTTCCTCGAGACGTTTCCGTCGAACAAGCACAGGAAGCCGCGCGTATGATTGTGTTGAATCGTCTTGCTGTGATTCAATCGGAAATCGGCAGCATTGATCGAGTGACTCGCATCGTCAGCCTGGGTGGATTCGTCAACTCTGCTGCTGATTTTTACGATCACCCCAAAGTCATCAATGGCGCTTCAGAACTACTCCTGGAAATTTTCGGAGAAAAAGGCAAACACTCCCGTACCGCCCTCGGTGCGGCAGCATTGCCACTCAATGTCGCTGTAGAAATCAACCTGGTGGTTGAGGTGGAGTGACTAAAGTAATCGCCCAGCCTGAATGAACATGCGATTGGCGGATGTTCATAATCACCTTCAAGATCCCCGCTTTGGCGAAGATCTCCCACAGGTTTTGCGTGACATGCACAACGAGGGGATCCGACTCGCTGTTGTGAATGGCACCAGCGAAAACGACTGGCAGAAAGTATTGGACCTCTGCCGTCATCACGATCCATTATTGCTTCCAGCTCTTGGTCTGCATCCTTGGCATGTGAGTGCACGAAGTGCTCATTGGAAAACGGTTTTGCGTGAAGGACTGGAATCTTCGGAGAAAAGCTCGATCGGGGAATGCGGATTGGATTTGTGGAAACAGCCTGCTGATTTGGATGATCAGATTTCGGTTTTGCGATTTCATTTTGAACTTGCTCGCACGATGAGCAAGCCACTTACCATTCACTGCCTCAAAGCATGGCAACCACTGCTGACCGTATTAAAACAATCGGATCCCCTGCCCCCATTTCTTCTTCACAGCTTCAGTGGTCCACCCAACATGATCAAGCCACTGGTCAAACTGGGGGCCTATTTTTCTCTATCGGGATATTTTTTATCGGATCGCAAATGGAAAACTCTCCAAGCATTTTCGCAGATTCCATCGGATCGCATTCTCATTGAATCCGACGCCCCCGATATGGCTCCACCCGTGGAGCTTCAAAGCCACTATCATAACGAAGAGTATCATCATCCCGCCGATTTGATTTCATGTGCAAAAGCTCTCGCCGGTTTGAAAAATATGCCGCTCGAAGAATGTGTTGCGATGTGTTGGGAAAACACCCAGAAATGGCTCGGTAACACCATTGGATAGATGTTTGCCCTGAAAAAAATTACGATTTCTGAACCATTCGTATTTCTTGATTTTCCGGTTGCGAAAACAATAGGATTTGGTAACTTTTTCATGATGAAACTCATTGTTCTTATTGCGCTTTGTCTCTCCGTCGTCTCCTGCAACACCGCCATCGGCATATATCGTGATGCCAAAGAGGGAGTGATCTGGACGAAAAACAAAATTCAAGAAAAGCGTGGCGGCGGCGGTCACTCGGATCCTTATGGCGCCCCGACTTATTGAGTGCTGTTGTTAGACATAGGAAAAAAACGTCGGATTTTTCGACTTGATCGGATTGTCACCTTTCGGCACATTCCCGCATGCCCAAAACTGCGCTTCGTGCCATCAAAAAAATTCTTGTCGCCAACCGCTCCGAGATCGCGATTCGCGTGATGCGAGCCGCCACTGAACTCGGCATTCGCACGGTTGCCATCTACGCCTACGAAGACCGCTTCTGCCCGCATCGATTCAAGGCCGACGAAGCCTATCAACTCAATCAGGACAAAGGTCCTCTAGGAGCTTATCTCGATATCGAGGGCATCGTGGCGCTGGCAGTGGAAAAGGGCGTGGATGCGATTCACCCGGGTTACGGCTTCCTCTCCGAGAATCCTGACTTCGCACGTGCTTGTGAGAAAAATGGTATCATTTTCATTGGTCCGGATGCCGATATCCTCGATCGAATGGGTGACAAAACCGCAGCGCGTAACGTTGCCGAGAAACTCAAGGTCCCCACACTGCAGGGCACTCCCGAACCCGTGAGCGATCGCAAGGAAGCCATCAAGGCCGCCAAAAAAATCGGCTTCCCCCTCATCATCAAGGCAGCCTTTGGCGGTGGTGGCCGTGGCATGCGTGTAGTACGAGAGGAAAAAGATCTGGAACCGTTGTTGGAAGAAGCACAGACAGAAGCCCAGCGCGCGTTTGGCAATGGAGCGGTTTTTCTCGAAAAATTCGTGGGCCGCGCCAAGCACATCGAGGTGCAAATTCTCGCCGACAAACACGGCAACGTGCTGCATTTGCACGAACGCGACTGCTCCGTCCAACGTCGTCACCAGAAGGTCATCGAGATGGCGCCGAGCTACGGCATCGACCCTTCCATCATCGAGGGCCTCTGCAACGCATCTCTGGCGATCGCGCGCGAGGTGAACTATACCCACGCGGGCACCGTCGAGTTCCTCGTCGATGTCGATTCCGGCGAGTGGTATTTTATCGAGATGAACCCCCGCATCCAGGTAGAACACACCGTGACGGAAGAGATCACTGCGATTGACATCGTGCAATCACAGATCCAGATCGCGATGGGACATCGTTTGCACGACAAAGTGATGGACCTGCCGCAGCAGGACAAAGTCGAGAAGTCCGGATTCGCCATTCAATGCCGTATCACCACCGAGGATCCAGAAAACCATTTCACGCCGGACTTCGGCAAGATTCTTACCTACCGTAGCGCCGGAGGATTCGGCATCCGTCTCGACGGAGCATTGGGCACGCAAAACGCGGTCATCACACCCTACTACGATTCCATGTTGGTCAAGGTCACCGTCTTTGGCCGCACCTACCAAATTGCTCTGGACCGCATGGATCGAGCGCTCCGGGAATTCCGCATTCGCGGCGTGAAAACCAACATTCCTTTCTTGGAAAATGTGATCGCGGACCCCTTGTTCCGCGCGGGCGATGCCACCACACGGTTCATTGATACCAATCCGCATCTCTTCAGCTTCGCATCAAAAAAAGACCGCGCTACCAAACTTCTGAGTTACCTCGCCGATGTCACGGTCAATGGCAACCCGAATACCAAGGGCTTCGTCAGCGATCGTATATTCACAGCAGCACCCAGTGTTCGCTACGATCATCTCACACCTCCTGCCGACGGCACCAAACAATTGCTAACCAAACTTGGTCCGGAAAAATTTGCCCAGTGGGTCCTACAACAAAAACGATTGCTACTAACGGATACCACCATGCGCGATGCCCACCAGTCATTGCTGGCGACACGTGTGAGAACCAATGACATGCTGGCAATCGCCGATGCAGTGGCACATCGTGCGCCAGAATTATTTTCGTTAGAAATGTGGGGCGGCGCCACCTTTGACACCGCCATGCGTTTCCTCAAGGAATGTCCCTGGGAGCGGCTGCGCCAACTACGTGAGCGTGTGCCAAACATATTGTTCCAGATGTTGTTCCGTGGATCCAATGCCGTGGGTTACACCAACTATCCGGATAACGTCGTTCGTGGTTTCATCAAACACTCCGCGGAAAACGGCATGGACATCTTCCGCATTTTTGACAGCTTGAACTATCTGCCCAATCTCACCGAGGCGATGACAGCCGTGCGAGAGGAAACAAAATCCCTGTGTGAGGGCACGATTTGCTACACCGGCAACATCCTCGACCCCAAGAGGGACAAGTATGATCTCACCTATTATGTCAAACTGGCGAAGGAGTTGGAAAAAATGGGGGCACATATGCTTTGCATCAAGGATATGGCTGGACTCTGTCGACCCATGGCCGCGAAAAAGCTGGTCAAGGCCCTGAAAGAGGAAATCGGTTTGCCGATCCACTTCCATACACACGACACCTCGGGTATCAATGCGAGCTCCATTCTCATGGCAGCCGAGGCAGGAGTCGACATTTGTGATGCCGCCATTGCCAGCATGAGCGGTTGCACTTCGCAGCCCAACTTGAATTCCGTCGTTGCCGCGCTCCAGCATCAGAGTCGCGATACCAAACTGGATCTCGATGCTCTCAACGATTTTTCGGATTACTGGGCTCATGTGCGCACCTATTACAAGCCATTCGACACCGCCGAACCTCACGGCACTGCGGAGGTCTACCTGCACGAGATGCCGGGTGGACAGTATACCAACCTCAAGGAACAAGCCGAGAGCATGAGCATTGGGCACCGCTGGTCGGAAATCGCCCGTATGTATGCGGAGGTGAACGAGTTGTTTGGAGACATCGTGAAAGTCACCCCATCGTCGAAAGTCGTGGGAGATATGTGCATGTTCCTCATTTCTCGAGGAGTAAAGCCTGGCGACGCGCGCGATTATCTCCACTCTCTGCCACCAGGCACCAATTTTCCTGAGAGCGTAATCGATATGCTGCAAGGCGGACTTGGCCAGCCGATGGGTGGATGGCCCAAGGACATTCAGAAAATTATTCTCGGCAACAAGAAGCCCTTCACCAATCGTCCCGGCGAACGTGCGGAAAAAGTCGACCTCGAAAAAACCCGTGCAGAGGTTGCGAAAATCACCGGGCACAAAACCGCGAACGATGATGAGTTATATGCTTATTTGATGTATCCGCAGGTCTTCAAGGATTTCGTCAAATCACGCAAGGCATTCAGCGATCTAGCCGTCCTGCCGACTCCGGCTTTTTTCTATGGCCTCAAGCCGAAGGAGGAAGTCACCCTGAATTTGGAGGCAGGAAAAACACTTTTCATCCGTCTCCACAACATCACGGAAGTGGATGCCGCGGGACAGCGCACTGCGATTTTCGAGCTCAATGGCTATCCACGCCACGTGCAAGTGGAAGACAAGAGCGCGGCAAAAGCCACCACCGCGCGCGCCAAGGCGGACCCCGCCGATCCATTGCAAATCGCCGCACCCATGCCGGGCATGGTGGCGAGCATGGCGGTGAGCATCGGTCACAAGGTCAAGGAGGGAGAAGCATTGCTCACTCTAGAAGCAATGAAAATGTTCACGACTGTTACCGCACCTTGTGATGGCACGGTGCAGGAAATTCTGGTAGAGGTAGGGCACACACTGGAAAGCAAGGACCTGATGATGCGCCTAGTGCCGTAAGTCACTTCTCGCTGTAAGTCACCGTCACCGTTGTCACGCCAGCACTCGACTGGATGACCACGGTGATCGACTTATCATCAGACTTGCGCTCCATGTTGATGGTTTCCACCACTTGCAAGGTCATGGAATTACTGGAACCGGAAGAGCGTTGCCATTTTTGCCAGGATTTCTCAAAATGCTTCTGCACGTCCTTTGCTGGCATGGCAGTGGTAACCACAACAACGCCCGAGGATTTTCCTGATGTGTTTTTTTGGTAACCGCTGCGAGGCTGGGCATCCGACGGCAATTCGATCCATGATGGCAGAGAAGCTAGATCGAAATTCCCCATGTTCATCTGTGTTCCATCAGGTGCGGTCAGCGCAAATTTCCCATCGGCGATGTCTCGATAAGAGAAGGTCGACTCCTTGCCAGTCTTGTCATCGCGAATGGTCATCTCCTTGGTGTCATCATTCGAATTCACCACAGAAAAATCAGGATGGATGCCAATAATCATCTCCGCTGCCTTACGTTCGGGATTGGTTTGCATATCCTTGCCAAATTCATCGAACTTGCGTTTGCAAAAACCGACGAGCAGAGCGAAAGCAATCAGGCCGACCAATAAGATCGTGCCGCAACCGATACCGGCCCAAGCCCAGCCCGATATTCCTTTTTTCGCAGTGATTTCCTGTAGTGTGTCTTGATGCATTTGCAGCTGTTAGCAGATTCTCGCGGACTTGGCGATTTTTTTCTGCCATCACCCGCATTCTTCGTTCACAATCCGCGCATGCCCTCACGCACTGGCATTCTACTCCTCGTTTCAGGGCCTTCCGGCTCGGGTAAAACCACACTCTGCCGTCGGCTTGCCGATGATCAGGAGGCTCACTATTCCATTTCCTGCACCACGCGTGCCGCAAGACCGGGAGAAGTGCATGGCCGTGATTATTTCTTTCTCAGCCGTGAAGAATTCGACCAAAAAATCGATTCAAATGACTTTTTGGAACATGCCACCGTGCATGGTAATTCCTATGGCACTTTGAAGTCCGAGGTGTTGAGCTTTATCCTGAAAGGCATCGACGTGGTCATGGACATCGACGTTCAGGGTGCGGCACAAGTTCGCTCCTGCAAGGATCCCGAAATCCGGCGCGCGCTAACCGATCTCTTTGTCATGCCACCCACCGATGAAGAATTAGCCGCGCGCCTCACCGGTCGCAAAACCGATAGTGAGGAAGTCATCGCACTGCGTCTGAAAAATGCCATCGAAGAAATGGCGCACTGGCATGAATATCAATACCGTTTGATTTCCGCCACGCGTGAAGAAGACTATATCCGTTTCAAGGCCCTATTGATTGCCGAACGCTTGCGCGTCTCCCGCATCACTGCTACTTCTGAACTCGCATCATGAACATTGTCCTCGGCATCTCCGGTTCCATCGCTGCCTACAAAGCGGCCGACCTCGCCTCGCAGTTGGTGAAACGGGGTCATGAAGTGCGTTGCCTCATGACGCGCAGTGCATGCGAATTCATCACTCCCCTCACCCTGCAGACATTGACACGCCATCCCGTGGTGGTGACTTGGGAGGACGAAAAACAGTCATGGAAACCCGGCCACATCGAACTGGCGGACTCCGCTGATTTGTTTTTGGTGGCACCGGCAACGGCTTCACTCATGGCTGAATTTGCCAACGGTTTGGCTCCCGATCCCTTGACTTCCACCTACCTCGCCCTGCCACGCAATACGCCTGTATTACTGGCACCCGCCATGAATGGCAAAATGTGGACCCACCCAGCGACGCAACGAAATGTCATCACTCTGAAATCAGACGGTGTGCACTTCATCGAACCAGCGACCGGTGATCTAGCTTGCGGCTACCAAGGTATTGGCAGGTTGGCGGAACTCGCGGACATTCTCTGCGCCGTCGATTCCCACCTTCCCCCACGTTGATTTTTCCGCTACGTTTGCTGCCATGAATTTCCGTTTTTCTGATGCTGAAGCCCAAACGCTCGTTGAGTTGTTATCTCTAGCCACCATGATCGCGGAGTGGAATCAGCACCCCTCGTTCCAAAATCAGATGGCTGCGATCAACCGCTTGGAAAACAAAATTTTCGAACACCTCTTTTGTGGGGGATGGACGGAAATAATTGAATTCAATGAAATCGAGCAACACTATCAAGTCACCGAAGCGTTTCAGAAAAAGTCGTTTTTCTTTGCCTGCTATGAGGAATTCCGTCAGGAAAGTTTTTGGGAGGAAATGGTGATTCGCCTGGCAGACCGTGATTTGGCGCAGCGCATCGGATTCGACGTCTGGAATCAACTGACCGAGGAACAACGCCGCTCCCAGACCGTGGAGTTGGAAAAACGCTACTGGCAGGAGTTCGAGCGCCATGGCATCGATCATTTACGCTTGATTCACCCTCCCGGCCAAGGCTGAACCCAAACACAGAAACACACCACCGATGAGACGATTTTTTCTATTCATCTTACTTAGTTTGATGATTCTGTGCCCATTGACTATGGCCCAAAGCAAACCATTGAAAACCTATCGGAATTGTGTCTTTGAAAAAACCGAATGGGCGGATGGCGATAGTTTTCAGATACGCACCTCCGAGGGAGAAGCATTTACCATCCGTTTGTATGCGGCTGATTGCATGGAATGGCACATCGGCGACGCCACGGACAGCCGCAGGCTGCGACACCAACGCAGTTACTTTGGTATCACCCACGTGGATGAGGATCCCCAGCGTGCGGCGGAAATCGCCAAATCGTATGGCGCCAGAGCTGCGGGTGAAGTCGAAAAACTGTTAGCCAAACCTTTCACCGTGCACACAGCGGAAGCTGATGCCCGTGGCGATGCGAATTTCAAGCGGGTTTATGCCTTTGTCGTGACATCAGACGGGAAAGATGTTGCTGAGGAATTGGTTCGCATGGGTTTGGCGCGCGCTTATGGCGTATCTCGTGAAACTTATCACAAGGTGCCCCTTTCCGCCAAGGAATACGCTGCAGGACTCACCGATCTGGAATTGCAGGCAGCCATAAACAAACGCGGAATCTGGTCCCTTACCGATTGGCAACAACTGCCTGCCGAACGAAGAATGCAGCGCGAAGAAGAGGCCAAGGACTTGATCGGAATCGATAACGCAAAAGGCAAACCGGTAAAACCGGTAAATCCAAATACGGCAAGTCTGGCGGAAATGGTCAAGATACCGGAGATTGGTGAAAAAACGGCCAAGGACATCATCAAACACCGCCCCTATCAGCGCCTTGAAGACCTGCGTAAAGTGCCGGGAATCGGCCCCAAAACGTTGGAAAAAATCAGAGACTATCTGGAGTTTGCTCCTTGAGTCCACGAGCGAGACTCATTTCTTTTTCTTCGCCATCTGCTTGCGAAACAGAGGCACCAAAGTCTCGTCCATATAGGCAAATGCCGCTTCCAGTCCCTGCTCGGCATAAATGGCTCCTATTTTTGCCTCAACGCTGGTCGGATTGCCCAAAGCGCTGAGGAAACTATTGGAGGTCAAATGCGTGAACCACTCGGCATCCATCGCCTGACGCTCACGCAGCACGAACTTGCGAGCAAAAAGACAAAGCACCGCATCACCGATCCACGCTTTTTCCCGCTCCGCGCGGATTTGTTGTTCCTTGGTCTGATTCATCGTGCGTTTATGATTTGCTTTTGAGGGTGCGCTCCTCATCGATGCGCGCACGCAGTTGTTGTTCCGATTCGGCATCCCAGTAGCCGGGCTGAAGCTCGAGAAAAACCGAACTGTATGGCAGGGCCGATGTCGTGCGAATGATGAGTACCTCAAAACTGCGGTTTGCATCCGAAATCAAGCTCATCAGCGACTCCTGATCCAGGCTGGTGACCTCCATACCCGCGAGAAGTTGGTCATTTTTCTTTTTCAACTCATCAATACCGGGAGCCGAATCATTGTTCATTGATCGCAGTTCGCGCGTCAAATAAACATTCGGTTTCACATGCTGGGTTTGATCGATCGTTTGCAACACATGAGCAAGAACATCAGTGATCTCAGTCTGCGCCGTGACCTGATGAACACCGCTGCGGCTGTATGCAGGAAACGAAGCCTCGGCAATAACGATCCAATTGCGGAAGCCCAACTGGGTAACGTGCCGATGCACCGCAACCTGCCATGAGTTCGATGCCGGAAAGGAAGCGCATCCCTGCCCGAGCAAAGCAAAAAACGGGATCAGCAGCATGCGCACAAACATCATTGATAGCGCGACAGTGCTCATAGCGGGGCCGAAATGTCAAGGAGAAGCGATCGCAAGCTCAGACAAAGGCTAGTTACCGGGACTAAAAACGTCAAACTGCGTTACGGAGGCATCGATGATGAGTCGCACTTGCGAACCGCTGATGACAGGAAAACGTTTTGCATAAATCATGCCATACATTTGTCCCTGATGTGCCATGTGCCACTGGCCATCCTCCCGTAAAACCTCGAGTCGAAACGGCTTGGCTTGACCTCGCAGATAACCGGGATTTTCGATGCTGAACTCGAGACGATCAAACGACCTGACGCCGCCCAGATCCACCATCGTACCCGGTTTACCAGCGGTAAGAGAACCAGACGATACAGCCACGCGGACGAACGGCTCCAGTGGTTGATCAAATTCAATTTTTTTCAAAGAATCGGAGAGATTGGTTTGCTTAAGAATCTTGGCGGCAATCGTCGGGATCGGATGATTTCCATGAACGTACAACACATGATCGCGGAAAGTGCAGCCAGGCCAAAAAGTACCACGAGTGTTGGTGAGACTTTCACCATGTTTTTCGATCCAGCTTTGCGTAACAGGGCCGGGCGTCGGTAAACCATCCAGCATAGGTGGCAAGGCAAACAACCAGTTGCGGTCCGCGCATGCGATGTCGATCATTTTTTGAATGCGCGCTTGGACTGTGCTGTGGTCAATGAGGTCCTTGCGGCGTGATTCAGGGGAAATTTTCAGCGATGTGATCTTGCCCCTCTTGTAATCGACCGTAACCGTGGTTTTTTTCGGCGCACTCAACTGGAACGACACGTCCCAATCCTCTGGCCAGGCGGGAAGTAAATGGATCTTGTCTCCATCCGCCTGGAGCAGCATGGCTTGCAGCGTGTTGGCCGAGATCGCGCCATGATCATTATCAGGAGTGCCGTCCATTTTGCATTCCCAGAAGGCGGGAAACTTCGGTCTTGGTCGGTAGGGAAAAGGCAAGCCGGATCGGGGATCTCCGATGATGAAGCCCGGGCTGTCACAGCTTCCCCGAATCAACTCACCATTGGCACCTTTGACCACATTACCGGTCCAATGAGCATATCGATCGTGAAAATTGATACTGGCCAGTCTTGCGGCCTCCCGCCCCAGACCAAGATAGGCAGCTTGAACGGGAGCCGACTGCCATCCACCGGTCTCCACGGGCTGCCAGTCAACAGTGCCATCCAAGCTGGTATTGCGCAAATGAAACGACTGCCTTGCCATTGCCAGTTTTTCGGGAGTACCCAGCCAAGCCTGGCGAAAGGGATAAATCGAATATAGCTCGGGAGTCTCACAATCCGTGCGACCTGCATCATAAACATCACCTACAGCCAGTAAGTTCATGCCACGAATGCGCCGCGTGGGCACATCTGGCAGCGATGATCGCCTTTTTGTAAACATAGCACGATGTTGTGAATCGATCGGAAACGATAGAAGCAGATCGAGCAAATATTTCATGCAACCCATTTCCGTCGCAGGATTGGTAACGCCTTGGTATGTCTCCGCACATCCCACCCCCTCCATCAGCATCTTTCCATTGGCGTCGGTTTTACTGAATCGATTGAAAAAGAACTTCAGGCCGGCTTCAGCACAGGGAAGCAGCGTCTCGCGCAGAAATCTTTCATCGCGGGTGTGCGCGTAGGTTTCAGCCATGATCGCGGGAATTTCAATGGTCGCCAATTGATGATATTTCAAATGCCCCGGCATGCTTTCAAAAGGAAAGATCCCCACGTTGTGATACCAACTCGCTTCGAAGATCACCGAACCTTCCACGCCATAAAGTTTCTTGCATCGATCCACGGCGATATCGAGTCCATTCCGGACAAATTGCATACCGGGGATGATGGTATCGAAGTCACCGCGGGTCGGCATCGACCAGTAAGGGTGGCGGGTGTTTTGCCACATAAACGAGAGTTGAGCCCAGTCACGACCATCCGGTGAAATGGTACCACCCTTGGGTTGATCGAAGCCCATCACTCCGGCGGGCATATCCATGGTGAACAGCGAGCCATTATATTGGGGCGGAACCGCTCCACGGCTTGCAATCGCCTCGCAAAAACGTTCCAGAGCATAGCGTTGGTTGATTTGAGAAGCGTTCTGGGCCGCCGGGATTTCCTTATGCCCTTCATAAACGTCACGCGCCTGTGGAAACTGCGTAAAACGAAATTGATCGAGAGAAAAGTTCCCCTCTCCCGCGCGCGAAATATAGATATGACTTCTTTTCCAGAACGCGCTCCAGTATCGAAGATGAGCTGTCCAATCTGACTTGACGGGCTGCAATGCTTCTGATTTCCAGGCGGCGGCAGACTCTGGTTGGGATGTCAGAACACGAACACTGGCATCGATCACCTTGATTGGCCGAACCGAGGAAATGGAGGTCGGATTGGTGCGCTGAAATTCTTTTGCTGAAAGCACTGCGCCCGATGTGCGATGAAGAATCGGATCGCGAGTTTTAGCCACCACTTGTGGGGAGTTTTGACTGGCGAAGTTCGCTGCCCAGACTGATGATTGGTTACGGTAGCACCATGCGACTTCAGGAGAAGAATCATGAAAAAGCAAGGCAACCGTGCCAGCGCCCGGTAAAGGATCATCAGCATTCTGCCATGAACGCAGTGACTCAGCCATGATGCTGACTTGGCGTGGAGCATGGCAATATCCCTGGATACGGATGATCGGCTCGTTCGCATCGACCCAGACACGGAACTTGGCATCGCCTGACACAACCTCGATCGCCGCCTGCTCCAGCAAGAGTGTTGATCTAACATTTTTGATATCGATGGCTGGTTCCGTGCGAAGCCGAATACGACCGAGTTTGGGCAGTAGATGCTGTGAGTCAAAAGCGTCAACTTTTGACAGGTAAAACATGAGATCCCCGTTTGATTCCACCCAGCAATTGATGCCCACATCTCCGTTTCCCAGAGGCATCGAACTAAAAGATTCATTCGTGCTGGCACCTTCCCATGAGACATTCATTTCGGGCCTGAATGCCATTGAAATTGATCCGAACGAAACAACGAACCATGCAATCAGAAAATGATAGCGAAGAGAGCTCATGAATCATTCACAGTGCGCTGAGAACATCAAAGTAACGAACTGACTGGATTCAAAATGTGAAGCGATCACCGGTTGAGCGATCGCTTCACGAACCTTGATCAGAAGAATCAAAGCAGCCACCGGCTCTAGTCGGCAGGACAGCCATTCACAATGATATCGACGAAGCTCTGAGCTTCTAACGAAGCACCACCGATCAGCGCGCCATCGATGTCAGGGCATGCCATCAACTCTGCAGCGTTATTGGGTTTGACGCTGCCGCCATACTGAATGCGGAGCTTTTGGGCGATTTCGGAGCCGTAGAGCTCGGTCACCACCGAGCGCACAAAGGCGTGGGCCTCCTGTGCTTGTGCTGCGGTAGCGGTCACACCCGTGCCGATGGCCCAGACGGGTTCGTAGGCGATGACCGTATCGTCCATATCCTCCGCCGTAATACCGTCAAGGCCTGCAGTGATCTGCGTGCGCAAGACGTTTTCCAGAATCCCCGCATTACGTTCTTCCAAGGTCTCACCAATACAAAAAATCAGCTTCAATCCTGCCTCGCGTGCCTTTTTCATCTTGGCATTAATCACGGCATCAGTCTCGCCGAAAATTGAACGGCGCTCGCTGTGACCGATGATCACATGGCGAACGAGGATCTCGCGCAGCATTTTCACGCTGATTTCGCCGGTGTAGGCGCCATCATCGAACTGCGAGCAATTTTGCGCGGCCATTTCCACACCGCGGGCATCGCGCAGCGACTCCGAAAGCGTGGGCAGAGAAATGAAAGGCGCGGCGATGACGATGTCACACGCGGGGCGTCCAGTGAGTTTGCTGAGAAATGATTTCACAAAGGCCTGGGTGTCCGAGGGACCTTTGTTCATTTTCCAGTTGGCGGCGAAGATGGGGCGGCGGAACATAAAGAATGGTGATGGGTGAGAAGTGAAAAGTGTGTGAATTACGCGTTGGTGAGTGCAGCTACGCCGGGTAGCTCTTTGCCTTCGAGTAGTTCGAGGGAAGCGCCACCGCCGGTGGAAATGAAATTCATCTGATCGTCGAGACCGAATTTGTTCACTGCGGTCACGGAATCGCCACCACCAACGATGGATAACGCGGAAGAATCTGCAACAGCTTGGGCGATGGCACGAGTGCCCTCAGCGAAGGAACCGATCTCGAACACGCCCATGGGGCCGTTCCATAACACGGTCTTGGCGGATGCCAGCTCTTTGCTGAACTCGGCAATCGCGGCTGTGCCAATGTCGATACCTTCCCAGTCATCGGGAATTTCACCACCGTCTGCATACGGAGCGATGACACGGGTTTCCGCACCATCCTTGAACTCCTGGGTAATACGTGTATCGGCGGGCAGGAGGAAACGGATGCCCTTGGCCTCAGCATTTTTCAGAATATCGAGTGCGAGCTCGAGTTTGTCATTTTCCACGAGCGACTTGCCGACCTTATAACCTTGGGCCTTGCGGAAGGTGTAAGCCATCGCACCTCCGATGATAAAAGTATCCGCCTTGGCCATCAGGGCGTTGATCACCTGGATTTTATCGGAAACTTTCGCGCCGCCCATGATCACGACGAATGGACGCTCCGCTTGGTCGAGTTTATCGACGAGGTATTCCAGCTCGCGGGCCATCAGAAATCCCATGGCGCTTTGTTGAACAAAGTGCGTGACTCCTTCCGTGGAAGCGTGGGCACGGTGCGCGGTGCCGAAGGCATCGTTGACAAAAATCTGGGCGCTGCCAGCGAGTTGTTTCGCATAATTCGCATCATTTTTTTCCTCTTCCGGATAGAAACGCGTATTTTCCAGCAACAGCACTTGTCCCGCCTGCAAGCTGGCGCGCAGTGCGGCGGTGGCTTCACCGATCGAATCGGGTGCGAGCAGAACCTGCTGACCTAACAACTCTGTGAGACGAGCTGCCACAGGAGCCAGTGAAAACTCGGCGGTGGCTCCAGCCTTGGGGCGACCCAAGTGCGAGCATAGAACCAACTTTGCACCACCGGCCAACAAATGACGAATCGATGGAAGTGCTGCAGTGATGCGGGTGTCATCGGTAATCGCGCCATTTTTGAGCGGCACATTGAAGTCACAACGCATCAGCACTTCTTTTTGCTGAACGTCCAGAGATTGAATCGAAAGTTTGGCCATGGGCAGTGGGTAAGTCGGTAGGTGAGCCATTGTCAAGCCAGATAGCGCGCAAAATGGGAAAGGAACGCGAAAAATGCGTCATAGGCACTCGCATCTCTAAGAATCAGCTTCTTTACCGCGCATCGTCCCATGGAGCAAGGGCCCACACATGGCCGTGGTGAGCAGACACATCAGTACAAACATGGAGAACAATGTATCGTTGAGCAAACCGAGGTTTTTGCCCATGCTTACCGCAATCAAACCCATAAGCGCACGAGTGTTGAGCAGGGTGGCGATGCGAAAGGCATCAACGCGGGACTCCCCACCCCAACGCGCTCCCAGATAGCAGCATCCAAGTTTGCCAATGATCGAGCAGGCACAGACAACGGCAAGTCCTACCCATGCAAATGAACTCAAGCTTTGCAGATTCACGTTCAACCCATTGTTCGTGAAAAAGACCGGCACCAAGGCCACCATTACGAAAGCAGAAAAACGACGTTTCCAGGCTTCGACCAGTCGTCTTTCCTGATGCAAAGAGACGCCCAACAAAAAAGCGCCGAAGATTGTGAAAATCCCAAGCTGATGCGTGGCCACGCAGGATAAAAACAACAACACCAGCAACACCGCCAGAAAAGTATGAGGGAGATCATCATCGTCCGATACGATTTTTTGATACCAACGGATCAACATTGGACCGACGACCTTCAGTTGAATTGAGATCAAAAAAACGATTCCGACCATTTGCCCACAAAGTTGAAGTGGCTCAAACTGCTGATTTTTGGACCATGCGGCGGTAAGCGAACCAGCCAGCGCCAGTAGAATCCAGCCAACCACATCATCCATCGCCGCCGCGGTGATGGCCAGCACAGCAAATGGACGGTTTTGCCATCCCATCTCAATCAAGATCCTCCCCATGATAGGAAGTGCGGAAATCGACATGGCAACGCCACAAAACAACATCATGCCGGTTTTTGGCACTTCCGAAGCAAAATTGCGGTGCAGCCAGGGAGCGATCACCAATCCCAGCAACATCGGTCCGATGATCCCCATGCTTGCGGTCAGCAACACCGTACGCGATCGCGAACGGATGTGGGAATACTGAAATTCCATGCCCACTTGAAAAAGAAGGAGAATCAATCCCAGCTTGCCCAGCAACTGGAGCGATTGTTGCAAAAATGCATCACGCAAAAACGCCACAGCCGAAGCCCCCCATGAACCGCAGCAACCTAATACAGAAGGACCAAGCATGACGCCGGCAGCAATTTCCCCCACCGCGAGAGGCTGGCCCAACCTGCGCCCGAGGCGGCCCACTGCCCAAGAAGCCATCACGATGACCGCCCACGCGATCAGCACCAATACCAAATGACTTTCAATGGCCGATGGATTCAAAGCAGCGAATTCAAGAAGAACCAGCAAATTTAAGCAAGTCGGAATTTTCCACTTCAGAGTTTCTAAGAATCCACGTCCCATGCGGATCGTGGAAATCACTGATTTACTTCAATTTTCTCGCCAGACTTCCTAAATATCCATTGACTTTTCCAGTCTTTCTGTTTGGATTGCGCTCCGGTTTTCCGATGGATCCGCGCCAAGAATGTCTCGGCTGAGCGCAACTGATGCAACGCCCTTTTCTCCCCTTGCTGTTCCGAACGGGTCGGCCGGCGCGTCTCACTTTTTTCCGATTTTCACCTTTTTACTTCCATGTCCATTTTTCATCGTATTTTCGGCCATTGGCTTTCTCAAGACATTGGCATCGACCTCGGCACTGCGAACACACTTGTCTGCGTCAAAGACCAGGGAATCGTATTGCGTGAACCATCTGTCGTCGCAGTTCGTGCGGGCACCAATGAAGTACTGGCCGTAGGAGATGACGCCAAACGTATGCTGGGGCGGACGCCCGGCGACATCGTTGCGATTCGTCCGCTTAAAGACGGTGTCATTTCCGACTTCAGCGTCACCGAAGCGATGTTGCGGCATTTCATCAAAAAAGTGAACAACGGTCGGCGTTCGAACTCGCGCGTCGTGATCGCCGTTCCCTCGGGTATCACACAAGTCGAAAAACGGGCGGTTCGTGAATCGGCGGAAATGGCCGGCGCGCGCGAGGTGTATTTGATCGAGGAGCCGATGGCGGCGGCGATTGGCGTAGGCTTACCTGTGCAAGATGCGGCAGGAAACATGATTGTCGATATCGGCGGTGGCACCACCGAGGTGGCTTTGATTTCCCTGTCCGGCATCGTTTATTCGCGCAGTGTTCGTGTCGCTGGAGACGAACTCGATGATGCCATCATTTCCTATATGAAACGGGCTTACAATCTGATGATTGGCGAACGCACGGCAGAAGACATCAAAATCCGCATTGGATCAGCCGCTCCCTTGCCCAAAGAACTCACCATGGAGGTCAAAGGTCGCGATCTTGTCGCTGGATTGCCCAAAACCATCACCATTACCTCACAGGAAGTGCGCACGGCCATGGCCGATCCGATGCAGCAAGTGATCGATGGCATCCGCACAACGCTGGAGCGCTGTCCGCCCGAGTTGGCTGCGGACCTCGTAGATCGCGGTATCATTCTCGCCGGCGGTGGTGCCCTCCTTAAAGGGTTGGATCGCCTGATTCGCGAAGAGACAGGACTGCCGGTGCACATCGCCGAGGACCCCCTGAGCGCAGTGGCAGAGGGCACGGGCAAGGCCCTGCAAGAGATGGCATTGCTCAAACGTATCTCCAACATAGGTTGATTTTTACGTTTCATCCTTTGGAACCATCCCGGCCATGAAGCCGCTCAATCTCATCGCACTTCTCTGCTTTCTCGGTGGCGCCACATGGGCGCTCACGAGGAGTGATCGCAGTGTACGTGAGATCCAGCACTATTATTATTCGGCACTGATGCCCTTTTTAAAAGCAGGATCAGCGTTGGAAGAAAAAGCCCGCAATTTCACAAAAGAAGTCGAGCATTCCAGAAAGTTGGAGGCGCAACTGGAGGTCACACGGGCCGAACTCAGCAAGCTTCAGCAGGTGGAACAGCGCTTCGCTGATATGGAGGCCGAAAATGCGCGCCTTCGCGATGCACTGGAATTCAAAAAAAATACACCTTTCACTCTGATCGCTGCCAGAATCACTCGACGTCAAACCACCAATTGGTACAAAACAATTGAAATCAATCGCGGCGAAGAATCTTTCATCGGAAACCAAAATCCCGTTGTCACTGCGGAAGGATTAGTCGGAAAAATCGATTTATCAGGAAAAGAATTCGCTACTGTCATTCTCCTGACCGATGAAAAGTGCCAGGTATCGGCAAAAATCGAAGGATCACCCGAAGTCGGCATCCTCAGCGGCCGCCGCGCCGATTACGGTGATCAGCCGATGCTTTCCCTGCGTTTTCTCTCTAAAAAAGCCAATCTCAAGAAAGGCCAAAGGGTCTTTAGCAACGGTCGTGGTGGTATCATCCCGGCCAACATCCTTCTAGGAACCATCGAATCGGTCGAAGCCGGTGCACAGGATTCCGAAGCTCTCGTACGCCCCGCCGTGAACTTCAACGACCTCGTGACTGTCTTCGTGATTCCCTCAGCGAATTAGAATCCCAGCACCGTGTTTCGTTACTGCATTACCCTCTTTTTTCTGCTTCTCTGTGCGGTCATAGCACAGCAATTTCTGCCGTCGATAGGCATGCTGTACCATGCAAGGATTTTTCTCCTTTTGATCGTTTTTCTCTGTATCGCAGTGAGCGTCCCCCTGCCCGTGATGTTTCTCTATGCTCTGATGTGTGGATTTTTTTGGGATGCCCAGTGCGTTCTCGGATCCCCTGAAGTCGATACCAGCATCTATCTGAATCCTGTACCGAGTCTACGATTCGGCAGCTCCATTCTATTATTTGGTCTCGCCGGATTGCTCATGCACGGTTTCCGGCCTTTATTCCTTCAGGGCAAATGGTATTTATCGGCATTGTTAACGGGTATCGCCACTTTTCTTTACTGCCTCACAGAGTATGCCGCGATTGATTTCGTGCGCGGTTCTTTCACCATCTCGCGCGGAGTCATTTTTCAATCTAGCTACACGGCTCTGTTCAGCATTGTCGTCTCACCGTTGGTCTTTGCCCTGCTGTTCTATCTTGCTCGACTTTTTCATCACTCCATCGTACAAACCAAACGTTCCCAACGCCGATTTTCCTAACATTCACCCAAAATCTTAACCTGATGGAAACCGCCTATCGATTGCGACTTTACCTGCTCACCGCTCTGGTGGTGCTGGGTTTTGGCACGCTCTTGCACCGGCTCCATAAAGTGCAGATTGAAGATACCCAAAAATATCGTGATCGTGTGCCATCGCCCAAAAACGTATCGGTACGCGAACCGGGAGTCAGGGGCGAGATCCGCGACTCCCGCGGCATCTTGTTGGCGAGAAACAGTCGCAACTACGAAGTTTCATTCAATATTGAAGAAATCATCAATGCCTACCATCTGCAACATGAAAACTCGCCTTACATCGATACCTTGCGCTCTGAGAAGGGTATGAGTCGTGCCGCCAAAAAGAAAAACATCGCAGCAATCGTCAACGAAGTCATCATCTCTCGCCTCACTCACTATGGTCTCGCCAAAGATTACAGTACCAAGGCCATGGAAAGCCATTACAACACTCATGGAGGTTTGGTGCCGTTTTCCTATCGAACAGACCTCACCTACGAGCAGTTCGCCCGCTTTGCCGAGTTGAATCTTGAACTCCCCGGAGTGTACATCAATCTGCGACCCCAGCGTCAGTATCCATACAAAACTCTGGCTTGTCACATCCTGGGATATACCAAGGAATGGGAAAAAGGCGATATCCCTACAGGTGGTGAGCGCGTTTTCAATCACTACATTGGCGAAGAAAAAGGAATCGCCGGTGTGGAAATGACCATGGATCAATACCTGAAGGGCAAGGAGGGTGTGAAAACCGTGCTGAAAGACGAAAAAGGACGTGTCGTCAGCATGATCGACTACACCAAACCTCAAATGGGAGCGGACGTGACCTTGAGCATCGACAGTCGTGTGCAATATCTGGTGGAAAATATTCTCCGCAGGGCCGGTCGCGCCGCTGCGGTTGTGATGAATGTGCAGACCGGCGAAGTCATCGCCATGGCTTCGGTTCCGAATTACGATCCTAACAATTTCATTCCCTCGATCAGTGCGGCAAAATGGGATGATTACAAAACGAAAAACATCTGTCTGCCGCTGATGAATCGCGCCATCGAGAGTTTCGATCCGGGTTCCACGTTCAAACTTTCCACCGCGATCGCCGGAGCGCGCGCCGGGTTGGGAGACCGAGTCTACAGCTGCAATGGGTTTGTGGCTTATGGCAATCACAAAGCCGGTTGTTGGATCTGGAACCAAAGCAAAGGAATGCACGGCGCCCAAAATGTCAGTAAGGCGATCCAACAATCATGCAACCCCTATTTTTTTCGTCTCGCCAATGCCGTGGGGCCGAGAGAAATGGCAGAGACATTCACCATGCTGAATCTTGGCAAAACGACAGGAATCGAGTTGCCCTCGGAAAAACCCGGCATGGTGATCGGTTCTCCTTCTTGGAAACTTCGCTTCCCTTCCACACCTGTGACACCAGTGGACACTGCGTTTCTCGCCATCGGCCAGGGCGTAAGCTCGGCATCTCCCTTGCAACTCGCCGCATTGGGCTGCTGCATCGCCAACGGAGGGAAATACTATCAACCACGAGTGGTGAAAAAAGTCACCCGTGATCGGGAAGTGCTGGTTCCAGATCGCCCCAAATTGCTATTGGATTTGATCGAAAAAGGAGTGAAACCTGAGGACATGGAACGAATCCGCAAAGGCATGTGGATGGCAGTCAATCAACCCGGAGGAACAGCGGGGCGGGTGAAAATGCCAAAGATTGAAGTAGCCGCAAAAACCGGTACGGCGCAGAGTGTCGATTTTGGCAAAAAATCAAATAATTCGTGGACGCTCTCCTTTGCTCCCTATGAAAACCCGAAGTATGCCGTTTGCGTGCTGGTCATTGGAGGGAAATCCGGAGGAAAAGTTTGCGGACCACTCGTGCATTTGATTTACCGCGGACTTTTTGCCCTCGAAGATGGCATGAAACTGCCCCTGCAACCGCAGGATGAAATTGCCGGAAATACCGACCCCATTGAAGAAATTCTCCTTCCCGAAGACACTCTCGCTGCGATAGAAGCAGTCGAAATCACCGAAACGGCCGATGATGTTCAAAACAATATCGCGCCCATTCAGACCCAGAACGAAAACGATACAACCACGGAAAATCTACCAACACCAACCATCACTCCGGAAATCGATTCCGCTGGCACCATACCACGTGCCATCCCGGTTCCAGAATAAATTCCTAAAACTACCAACACCCTACTCTTGTGCCCATTGCCATGATCAATAAAATCAAACGCTTCCTCGGATTCGGCTCCAACAATCCCATGGAAGGAAACACCATCCTCATCAACGTCGAGAAACTCGAACGCCGGGTTGCTTTGCTCGAAAACGGACTGCTCGAAGAGTATTCCGTCGAGCGCGAAGGCGATCAAAATATTGTCGGCGGTATCTTCAAAGGCCGCGTCAAGAATATCGAACAAGGCTTGAAGGCCATGTTCGTGGACATCGGTCTCGACAAAAACGCCTTTCTTCACTTCTGGGACGCACTCCCCGCCGCGCTGGACGCCGGTCTGGAGGAGATCGACCGAGGACCCAAAAAACAACAGAAAAAAATCACCTCGAAGGACATTCCGAACATTTATCCGATTGGATCGGAAATCATGATTCAAGTGTCAAAAGGCCCCATCGGCACCAAAGGTCCGCGCGTGACCACTAACATCTCACTGGCTGGGCGTTATCTCGTCCTGATGCCTTACACCGAACAGTTCGGTATTTCCCGGAAGATCGAAGATCCCAAGGAACGCACGCGTCTGCGGGGTATCATCCAAAAGCTCTCCGTGCCCGAGGGCATGGGCATCATCATGCGTACGGCAGCAATCGGCACTCGCAAACGTCATCTCATCCGCGACCTCGCCATGTTGCTCGAACAGTGGCGAGAAGTGGAGCGCCAGCGCGATTCTCACGCAGCACCCTATTGTGTTTTCCAGGAGCCCGGATTGGTGGAGAGAACCGCGCGCGACCTTCTCACGGATGACATCGACCAAGTCATCTGCGATTGCCCTGATACCACCGAAGCCATCCGCGAAGTCGCTGGTAAAGTATCACGACGCGCCAAACGCCGCGTGCATCACATGAGTGGCGCCGTGCCCTTGTTTGAACGCATCGGAATTCAAAAACAAATCGATGAGGCTTTCTCCCGCCAAGTCTGGCTGCCCTGCGGCGGTTATATTGTCATCGATGAAACGGAAGCTCTCATTGCCATCGACGTCAACACCGGAAGAAACCGTGGCAACAAGGATCAGGAAAAAATGATTCTCGAAACCAATATCGAAGCAGCGCAAGCCGTGGCAAGGCAGCTACGACTGCGCAACATCGGTGGACTGGTCGTGGTCGACTTCATCGATATGCGCCATCGCAAAGATCAAATGGCGGTCTACAAAGCGATGAAAGAGCGCGTAAAAAAGGACAAGGCCAAAACCCAGGTGCTGCAAATTTCCGCGATCGGCTTGATGGAGATGACTCGCCAACGATTAAACGAATCACTGCGTGATTCGATGTATGAGCCCTGCCCTTACTGCACGGGACGCGGCCGGGTCAAGACCACCATGAGTATGTCCGTGGAAGTGCAACGTCAACTCAACACGATCATTCAAAAGAATTCCCATCAAGGCGATCTGGTTGTGATGGTGAATACCGATGTGTTGAATCGTTTCCGCACGGAAGACTCGAAGATCCTGATGGAACTCGAACGCTCACACAATGGTCGTCTCATTTTCCGGGCGGATCCCTCGTT
>JBMLRP010000051.1:44148-49881 GCA_049240965.1 Akkermansiaceae bacterium | reverse complement strand
TCCAAACTCATTTTTTCTTAGCAAAAATGGTGCGCGGTGCAGGGTTCGAACCTGCGACCCCATCCGTGTGAAGGATGTGCTCTACCACTGAGCTAACCGCGCTTGCGACGTGCAGGCGTTATGGGGAAGGTGACTTGCTTTGGCAAGAGAAAATGTTTTTGAACGTCGAAAAAATCTCCGTCGTTTTCAGGAATCGACTGCAATTCGTCTGGGGCGGGTGGCCATGATAAGACGCAAAATAGCCAGCGGAAGCAGGGAAATCCCCGCCGCGGCGATCGCAATCTGCCAACCAGGGTAGACGCGGGCTTGATCGTTGTCCATGGCGCGGATGGATTCAGCGACGACACGTTCTTTGTCGACGTAAAACCACTCGCGCATGCCATCGAAGGCTTCGCCCTCACCACGTGCCGCCACTTTTCCAAACTCGGTATGAACGGGACCCGGACAGACGGCGAGAACGGAGATGCCGTGTTCGCGCAGTTCAATGCGCAGCGCCTCGGAAAAACTGGAGACGAAGGCCTTGGTGGCGGCATAGACAGAAAAATCAGGGATAGGCAATATACTGGCCAGTGAACTGATATTGACGATGGCTCCATGTTTTCTCTCTTGCATGGCGGGAAGAAAAAGATGGGAGAGGTGGGTGAGGGCTTCCATGTTCACACGCATCATGGATTCAAGTTTTTCCCACTGCGCATCGATAAACGTCCCATAGTCGCCGAGCCCGGCGTTGTTGATCAGGAGATCGGGGAAAAGCGATTTTTCGGCAAGAGCTGCATGGAGTTGTTTGCGCTGGGCGGTATCAGATAGATCGGCCTCGAAGCAACGCAACTTGACATCGTGCAGGGAGGAAAGTTCCGCGGCGAGTGCAGCGAGACGGTCACCACGCCGGGCGACGAGCACCATGTTACGGCATCGGGGTGCGAGTTGGCGCGCGAACTCTTCTCCTAGTCCGGCAGAGGCTCCCGTGATCAGGGCGCAGTCAATGTCTTTCATGAGTCTGACTATGACAGCGAGGAGCGGATTCTCAAGCAAAAGCCCCTCCGTCTAAAAATAAAAAAAAGGGAGGACCGTCGTGAACGATCCTCCCGATGATGCTTGTAATTCTGTTAGACGGGTTTGCCGTCGGCATTCACTTGAAGAATACGGATGGGGAGGCGCGCCATCACTTCGCCATCGCAACCGATATCCACGGAGTAGATGCCCGCGTGAGGGAAACGAAGTCCTTGCAAGTTGAGGATCAGGTTGCGTGTCAGGAAAGGAACATTGTTCGGCAGTGAAACGTCGAATTCTGGCTCGATGGGCATGTTGTTGGGATCCAGCGCGTTGCCGTCTTCATCGATAATTGTGATGGAGAGTTTATGGCGTCCGGCGTCTTCGGGAGTGAAGCAGAAACGCAGGGCGAGAGCGCAATGGGGATGCACCACAGGCATGGCACGGGCAGCAAGTGTATCGAATACACCGGTAACAACCAGTTTTCCTTGGTAGTCGGCGGCGAAGTCACAGAGTGAGGCAATTTGAATGTCCATATTCGTAGTTGAGAGTAGTGTTTTTCGGCAAACGTGTGTTGCGGATCGCTTTTTTAGCGCAAGACCACGTCTCGTCCAGCACGGAATGAGGAAATTTTCTCTGATGATTCCCGGCAGGGAAGCGTTGCGGAAAAAGTTCCTCCTTGCTTTTTGATTGGTTTTCCTCGTAGTCTTCGCATCCGATGTGTTATCCAGTAGGATAGTGCCTACAATTTCACGGATGAATGGAGTAGGAAGCATCGACTTGATTGATTATGAATACTACGCCGTTTACTGAACTCGGGCTGCCAGCACCGTTGCTGGAAGCCATTGAAAAATTGGGCTACGAACGCCCCTCCGCCATCCAAGCGATGGCCATCCCCGTTGCCTTGGAAGGGCATGACATTGTTGGACTCTCGCAAACCGGATCAGGAAAAACAGCTGCGTTTGTTTTGCCAGCCTTGGCCAAGATCGAGATCAATCGCCGCAAGCCGCAGGTATTGATTCTTTGCCCCACGCGTGAACTCGCGATCCAGGTCTGCGAAGAGGTGCATCGCCTGGGTGCGCGTTTGCCGAAACTGCATGCCGTGCCTGTCTATGGGGGGGCACCGATTGGTCGTCAATTTCGTGCTCTGGAAGATGGTGCTCATTTGATCGTTGGCACGCCGGGACGTCTGCTGGATCATCTTCGTCGCGGGTCTTTTGATCCATCGGAAATCAAGATGACGATCCTCGACGAGGCCGATCGCATGCTGGACATGGGCTTCCGCGAGGAGATGGAAGAGTTGCTGGCTCAGTTGCCTGCGGGTCGTCAGACAATGTTTTTCTCCGCGACAATGAATCGTGGTGTCGAGGGGTTGATCAAACGCTTCGGAAAGGAACCTCAGATGCTGCAGATCGAGCGCAAGGCGCTGACAGTGGAATCGATTGAACAACGTCATTACGAAGTCCGCGAACGTTCGAAGGTCGAAGTGTTGTGTCGTCTGCTGGATTTGGAAGATCCGCGTTTGGCGATCGTTTTTTGCAATACCAAAAAAGCCGTGGATGAATGCACCGAGGCATTGTTGGCGCGTGGGTATGCAGCGGATCGTTTGCACGGTGATGTCACGCAGCAGATGCGCGAGCGCGTGCTGCAGCGATTCCGTGAGGGAAAAGTGGAGGTTCTGGTGGCGACCGATGTTGCCGCGCGAGGTATCGATATCGAGGAGATTGATATTGTTTTCAATTACGACGTCCCGCAGGATCCCGAGGATTATGTGCACAGGATTGGTCGAACCGGTCGTGCTGGTCGTGCTGGTCGTGCCGTGACTTTTGTCTTTGGCCGGGATTTGTATCGTTTGCAAAATATCGAGCGCACCATCCGACAAAAAATTCCCCGGCATCGCGTGCCGTCGCAGGAAGAGGTGGAGGATCGTCGCGCGGATGTCTTGTATGATGCCGTGCGGGATCGATTGGAAGCTGGTAGCTTTGAAGGGCACGAGTCCTACATCGAGCGCTTGCTGGATCAAGGACACACTGCTACCGATATTGCGGGTGCTTTGTTCACATTGTTGCGCGAAGCCACGAGCACCAAAGGACAGAGTATTGCTGAGGATAATGCCGGCAGTGGGGGCGGGAAATTTGATCGCGCGGATCATACTCCGCATCGACCGGACCGCAGCCAAGAGCGCTCGAGTTCGTATGCCGGAGATATGGCAAAGCTTTTTCTCAACCTCGGTAAAACTCACGGTATCAATGCGAAGGATCTGGTGGGAATGTTCTACCGCGAGGGCCAGGTGCCGGATGGAAGTCTCGGCCACATCAAATTGTTCCCTCGTCACACGATTGTCGAAGTTCCGGAGGAATGCGTGGAGAAAACCTTGCGAGCTCTGAGCAAGGCCAAGCTGCGCGGCAAGCCGTTTTTGCTGAAGCGTGACAAACAAGCCTGATTCGCTATCCTTTGAAAAATTCGATCGACGGAAATCGTGCTGAATAAAGTGCGTTTTCCGTCGTCTTATGTTTGGAAAATCACTTTCTCTCTTATGAAACATTTATGGATGGCTTTGTCCTTCTTGCTGGCGGCTTCTTCTTGTTCCAAAAAATCCCAACCTGCCATGGATGCCGCGGCGCAGGCTCAAAAAGCCAGTGATCTGGCGTCCGAGGTGCGGGAGCTGGAGCAGCAGCAGGAAAAATTGCGGAGAGAAATTGAATTGGAAAAACTGGCGATGGAGCGTGAGGAATTGCGCATTCAACGCGAGGCTCTGGCGACAAAGGGACAGCGACTCAGTGAAGAGGAGCTTGCCTTGGAAAAACAGAAAAACGATCTGGCCAAGCAACGGGAGGAAGATGCCACGGCTCATACGCTCGAACCTTCGACGAAGACATCTTCACAGCAGGCGGCTACCACTCCGATACGCCCGGCGCCTTCCCTATCGGCGCCTGCGTCAGCCATGGGTGACTATGATTATAGTATTTTCTACAATCGCCTGGAGGGAGATGGCACGTGGTTTCAGTCGCCGGACTACGGTTACGTCTGGCGGCCCAAAATTGTCGCACAAAACCACGACTGGCGGCCCTACACGATCGGTCGTTGGGCCTACACCGATTGCGGTTGGACGTGGATCTCATCCGAGTCATTCGGCTGGGCTACTTATCACTACGGTCGCTGGGCGCTGTTGCGCAACAGCGGATGGTGCTGGATTCCCGGCAATCAGTGGGCTCCGGCCTGGGTTTGTTGGAAATCGAGTGCTGACTATGTGGGATGGGCTCCTTTGCCACCGGAGTCGCTTTACTGGCGAGGCGACGATTGGAATCGTTATTATGGGAATGCCTCAGGTATCAGCCCACGTTGTTTCAACTTCGTGCGCCTGAATGGCTTTGGCGGATCGATCGTCAATGTGGTATTATCGGTCAGTGATTGCGTGAGTGTTTACCGGGAGACGAATTATTGTGGTGGTTACCGTTGGGATCAGCGCCGCGTTCATTGCGAGGGAGTTTCTTATGATGCGATTTCGCGCGTTGTTTCGACGCCGTTGCCCCGTTATCAATGTGATTTTGATGCACGCCCGCCGACAAATCTTGACCCCTTGCGCTATGTGGCGACGCGCGGTGATCGATTGAACATTCACGCCCCTAATTTCAATGTCCCATGGAATGGAGCGCTGCGTCCATCCGTCTTGGAGAGCAAGCCTTTGCAAGACGAGATCATTCGCGATCCAGAAGTTGCAGCGGAGTTGCGTGGTCGTTTTATCGAGGCACGGGCTCTGGAGACACGTCAAGCCGAGGCATCGATGCACACGGGACTAGCCCAAAAAATTTCTCAGCGTATCGTTCTCGAAGAAAAAATCCAGGCTCAGCGAGTAGAATTGGCGGCATCATTGAAAAGCGTGGCATTGGAGTCATCGGCATCGGATTCCAGCGTCGCGAATTCATCAGGGAATTCTCCTGTGACGAATCAGGTGATGACGCCAGAGGTAGATGGAAATCCAGCAAATCCAAAACCTCTTGCCAATGAGCTGGATGTTGCGATCGATCGTATTTCACCTACATTACCCCCCAATTCTGAGACTCGGGACAACACTCGATCCAGCATGCCTAAACCCGAAGCATTGGTGAGTCGAAATTCTGGGGAAACAGATGAAGGAATTGGGGATTCTGCACAGCCCGAAAGTCCCAACTCGGGATCCATCGATGCTCCTGCGCTAGTTCGGCCTGCTTCAGAACCCGCAGAAGTTGCACCGTCTGCCATGCCTGCAGCGGATCGATCTGTCCGACCTCGAATTGCGCAGCGTGAGCAAGGCGAAGTTTTGTCAAATCCGTTGCGTCGTCGACAAGAGCAGGCAGCCGAGAAGGAACAAACCCATCAACGCGAGCAACAGTCGGCCATGCTGCAACAACAGCGTGAATTGGCTGAAGAGCAGTCGAGACGTATGCAACAAGAGCAGATGCAAAAGCAGCAAGCTGAAGATGTGCAAAAAGCAGCCGAGGCGCAAGCACGTGAGCAACATGCAGCAGCCATGCGTGAGGCCGAAGAAAAAGCGCAACTGCAACAAATGAGGCAGGAAGCCGTAAGCGAAGCTAGGGAACTTGCTGAGGCACAGAAACAGCAGGAGGTGATGCGAAAGGAGCAGGAAGCCGCACGTCAGGAACAAATGCGTCAGCAGCAGGAGGTGATGCGCGAGGCTCAGGAAGCCGCCCGCCAGGAGCAGGTGCGTCAGCAGCAGGAGGCGATGCGAGAGGCACAGGAAGC
>JBMLRP010000051.1:0-44048 GCA_049240965.1 Akkermansiaceae bacterium | reverse complement strand
TGCGTCAGCAGCAGGAGGCGATGCGAGAGGCACAGGAAGCCGCACGGCAGGAGCAAATGCGTCAGCAGCAGGAAGCGATGCGCGAGGAGCAGGAAGCCGCCCGCCAGGAGCAGGTGCGTCAGCAGCAGGAGGCGATGCGCGAGGCGCAGGAAGCCGCACGGCAGGAGCAAATGCGTCAGCAGCAGGAGGCTCAGCAAAGGTCACGCCAAGAAGAAATGCGCCAGCAACAAGACTCAGGACGTGATGCCGATTCCGGTGGAGGATTACGTCGATTCCGTTAGGCTATCCGATCAAGTCATGAATGGATCCGAAATTCGGCATAAACAGGCGTTGGTACATACGTGCTGCATATCCATCGGTCATGCCCGCAAGAAAATCACAAATCAATCGAGCCTTGGCTGAATTGCCATTGGCTTGTTCGATTTCTCCCGCGGTATCGTTGCCCAATAGTTGAAAATTTTGCCCGTCGATCGAGCCGTCGATCATATAACGCCGTTCTAACAAATTCCATAATTTGTGCAGCATGTGGTTCCCTTTGTGCTCAAGTTGTTTGAGTTGAGGCGAGAGAAATACGACCTCGAATGCGAGCTTTTTGAACAACTCGGACTCGCGTCGCACATCTTCATCGACGACCAGTTCGTAGCGATAGCGCATGCTCTGATGCGAGAGAAAATTCACACACTCGCGCAATGATGTGGACTGAATGTAACGGCCGATTCGTTTTCCGATGAAAGGATCGACCTTGCCTCCGCGGATCGCTTGCATAAGTTTTTCCAAACTCCTACCCGGTTCGCATTCAATGCCGTTTTTTTCCGCCCACTGGTGGATTTTGTCAGTGGTAAGAAATCCGGCCCGCACGCAATCGGAAATGTCGTTGAGTGAATAAGCCGTATCGTCCGCCCAGTCCATGATCTGGCATTCGATGGACTTGAAAGAATCACGTGACTTTCCCGGCGACAATTCGATCGGAAAATCGTAACCACCCATCGCCCAGTCGAGAATGGCATGCTGGTCATCGTACAGAAAATGATTTTTCGGATTTTTTCCAAACACGGTTTTCAGTTCACTCCAAAGCGATTTGTATTTGAGTATACTATCGAGAAACGCCCGGCTCGGATCCATGCCTGTGCGTTTGGCGGAAAAGATTCGTTCAGTGAGGATGCGAAGCGTCTGGGCATTACCCTCGAACCCACCATGGTTCTGCATCAGAAAATTCAGCGTCCGTTCTACGGCATGACCGAAGGGCGGGTGGCCGAGATCGTGAGACAAACATGCCGCCTCAACGAGATCAGGATCGATGAAACATTCGGCATCGAAAAGTCCATCGGGTCGCGATTGCAGCCAATGACAGATCGCTCGTCCGATTTGCGCCACTTCCAGCGAATGAGTCAGTCGCGTCCGATAGAAATCATACTCGCCACTCCAGAATACCTGGGTTTTGTTTTGCAACCGACGGAATGTGGGCGTGTGCAAAACGCGATCGCGATCGATCTGAAACGCCGAGCGATAATCGCCTTCATTGGATTTCCCCGACATCCGTTCACGGTCCCAGGCATTGTAAAACGTGTTGTGCATGGCCGTAGGGTAGGGAAGGAAATCATGGCAAGAAAGCGGAAAATTTCATCGAAAAATGGCAAGTCTGTCTGAATTGGCAATTCGTTATGGTTTCTTCAAAAGCGAACGAAGGCCCAAATATCCGACAAACAAGAATGGTAGAGGAAAAAGAGTGATGAGGATGTGCCAGGATGTGTTTGTGATGAGATATGTTTTGGCTGGATCGCTGGGATGAATGCGGCAAGTGGTGCGTTTGCCCGCGGGATATTTGGCAACCCATTCATGAGCGGAGCCAGAATTGATGCTCACGCGGGTGCCGAGGCTGTTGTTCCGAAAAATACGATTTTCAAATGTATATTCATAGCAAATGTCAGGTTGGTGGATTCTCTTGCCGCTATCGCTATGCGTGCGTTCTTTGCTCCAGATAATTGTGGCGGGAATTTCGTGCCATGTAAGAATGCGAAACGATTCAATCCAAACGGGGAGCGACAAAGAGAACAATAGGAAAAGCCCCGTACCACCAAACATGAAGGTTACGGCTGGAGTGATTTTTCGTGAGACGATTTCAGTTGAAGCATTACGGTAACGATCTGCGATGAAGAGCAACCAAGACATGCTTGTTCCAAATAGCACAAAGGCTGTGCCTCCCCAACGTAGTTCAGGACGAACCAGAACCGCACGGCTGGGATCGCCATTCGGCAAGTAGGCATGAGAAGAAAATTGTTTTTGTTCGAGCGATCGCTGAAACGAAATCACACGCTCAGCTTTTTTCCAACCATCAATTCCCAAATTGCTGGAGCGGTAGGTTTTTCCCTTCCACTCGAATTCGAACAGCACCTTGGCGGAGAAGGGGAGAGCATGTTCGGATTGGTCGTTCAGTTGGCACTCGATTACCTGGCAATCGACAGAGCGCCAAGTCAATGGAATCAATGATATGGCGATTTGATAGAAACCCATACAGGCAAAAACCAGACAGAAAGCAATCGCGCAAAATATCGTTCGACGTGGCGCCACATAATGGTTTTTTGGGGAGTGTTTTACAGACCTCATTGTTCGTGCAAACTAAGCCCGCGCACCCTCCCAGACCTCGTCTTTTTCTTCAGCGGATCGAGGCTCAAGATGGGTGATGATGCGCCCGTATGGTGCGAGCAAAGAGCAGATTTCCGCTTCCACACGGGTGGCGACTTCGTGGGCATCGTGGACTGTCGTCTCGTCCTCGAACACGAGATGCAACTCCACCCAGTGAGTATGACCTGAGTGGCGGTGGCGCAGGTGGTGGTAGCTAAAATCAAAATCCTGCATCAACGCATCGAGCAACTTTCTGATTCGTGCCTCTGTCTCTGGTTCTGCAGCATCCATGAGTCCATCGAGACTGGAACGAACGAGTTTGATACCGGTCCATAGGATATTTGTGGCGGCGATAACGGCGATGAGCGGATCCCACCAGGGCCAACCGGTAAAGAAGACCAGAGCTAACGCAACGAGAACGCCAACGCTGGTGTAAACATCCGTCATTACGTGATGACCATTCGCCCGGAGAACGGGGGAATGTCTTTTCTTGCCAATCTGCAGCAATGCTGCGCCTAACAACAAATTGACAGCAGTGGCGGCACCAGCCAGTAATGCTCCGAAGCCGATTTTTTCAATTTTCACACCGTGTTGGAATTGCCGTGCTGCTTCGAAGTAAATGAACAGGGCGGCACTGGAAATCATGGCTCCCTCGAAGCCGGCTGAGAGAAATGCTGCCTTGTCATGGCCAAAGTGGTGATCGTTATCGGCTGGTTTATGGGAAAGTTGCAAAGCTCTCACCGCAATGATCACGGCGATCAGATGCACGAACGATTCCGCGGCATCGGAATAGAGTGCGGATGAATGCGTGGTCCATGCCGCCCAAGCTTTGAGCCCTAATAAAATCACCGCAACGGCCAATGAGATTAGCATTATGGCCATCTGCTCGCGGTAGGCGGTTTCTGTGGTCATTTCTCCGTAGTTCAGTGTTGATGATGCGGATTTTTTGCGTCACTGGATGGCCACAAAAAGGCGATCGCAATGAAAAGCGGACCGAGCATCTCAAGCCCCTCTTCCTGCGCTCCGATGATCTTTTTAAGCAAAGGTGCGACGTTCAAGCCGAATGTTTCGGTCAGAATGGAGATGGAGCGATCGAGAATTTTTCCGACAAAAAATAGCGAGATGCCTGTCATCATCACCCATGTTGATTCACGCAGGAGGTTGCTTTTGACTTTTGCGTGGCTTATGCAGCGTCTAAGCGCGTGGATCATCAATCCGATGAATAGTAGGGAGATGAGAGCGGCAGGAATTTTTTCATACATATCAGCAGCCGATCGCGTGTAATACTTGATTTTAAGAATGCCATCGGCGGTGAATTTTTTATGCCAATCAGCCTCTCGCATTGCGCACATGATGAATAAAATCGTGTGTGCGCAATGAGATGTTCTTTTGATACGCTCGCCTTGCCATGCCGTCTTAGAGGCCACGAATGCAGTTAAGACCCATGCAGCAATCGAACCTTGCTCAAAAAGCCCTGCTTCGGAGAAGGTTCTGGCGAATTGTGCATCGTTCAGTGCGAGTGCCAAGCATGCCAGTAAAATCACGTAGAGCACAAGTGTCGCGATGAGGATACGAGCGTTGCGGGAGATTGATGAAATCGTTAGTGGCATTCGCGTTGTCAGGATGGAATCGTTTTTATGCAACAAGGTTTCGGGAATAATTTACGCTTCGGTGAATCTCTCGAGATGTTCAAAACTGAAAATTTTCAAACATCAAGAAACACTTGGTTGTATGATCTTTTATCGCGAAATAGCGTGAAAAAAGAAACTGATTTTGTCAACCCTTATGCACCCAGCTGTTAGGATGAACTTCTGATTGTTTTGGTTTTTTGATTGCCAATCCTACCCCTGTGCGTGGCATGATGGGCGCATGGAAGCGCATGAGTGGCGGGAAAAGACGGAAGAGGGCACACGATATTTTCGTGCAACCCACCACGCGGGGTCGTGGAAATTCCAGAAAACACTCAAGACGGATCCGGATTGGGAGTCGATCCCTCATCCCGATGCCGAATTATGGCTCACATTGCGTGATATTTTGTGGAAACGTTATCAGCGCAAGCGTGGTTCGTGGAGCATCATTGAAAAAATCGACAAATTGCTCGAAAAGGATTTTGGCATTAAGACTGAGCCTGCCGATGAATGAACAAACCATGCTGTGGCTGGATCTGGATCGCAGGCATTGCTGGCATCCTTTCACGGACCAGCGCGCATGGTGTGATCAGGGATTCGAACCTCTGGTGTTGGTTCGCGGGTCGGGAGTTTGGCTGTGGGATTCGGAAGGACGTCGCTATTTTGACGGCAATTCCTCGATCTGGACCAACATCCACGGCCATGCACATCCTTCCATCAATGCTACCCTGAAGCGTCAATTGGATGATGTGGCACACACCTCGTATCTCGGTTTTGCCAATCCCCGCGCCTCCGAATTGGCCGAACGCCTTTGTGCTTTTTTTCCTGAGAAAACGTTGAGTCGCGTGTTTTTTTCCGATGATGGTTCGACCGCGGTCGAATGCGCTGTGAAAATGGCATTGCAATATCGCATGCAAAGCGGAGAACCCCGGCGTAATCGATTGGTGGCTTTTGCCGATGCTTATCATGGCGATACCATGGGAGCAGCCTCTCTGGGCGGAGTGAATTTATTTTTCGAACGCTTTCGGAAATTCGGCATGCCGGTGACATTCGTTCGCAACGTGGAGGAAGTTACAACTCTCGATGCGAATGAAATCGCCGCCCTGATCATCGAGCCGCTGGTGCAGGGGGTGAATCAAATGCATGGTTGGCCTGCGGGTATGTTGAGTGAGTTGCGACAATGGTGTGACAGCACCGGAGTGCATTTGATCCTGGATGAGGTCATGACGGGTTTCGGCCGTACTGGAACGATGTTTGCTTGCCAACAGGAGCAGGTGATTCCCGATTTTCTCTGTTTGGCGAAGGGATTGACGGGCGGATACATGCCGCTTGCGGCAACCCTGACCACCGATGCCATCTATCGCGCCTTCGAAGGATCCGGAAACGTCTTCTACTATGGACATAGTTATACCGCCAATCCTCTCGGCTGTGCGGCCGCGCTTGCGAGTCTTGATGTTTTTTCTCAAGAGCGCGTCATGGAGCAGTTGCCTGAAAAAATCAGGGCTTTTTCGGATCGCTTGCGTCAGTCATTTCCGCAACATCGGTTGCGAATTTGCGGTTTGATCGCTGGAATCGAATTGCGCACAAAAAGTGGCGCTGCGTTTGATCCTGCTGAACACATGGGAGCCAAGGTTTGTTTCGCCGCGCGCAGGCATGGATTGCTGACGCGTCCCATACGCGATACGGTGGTGTTGATGCCGCCTCTGTGCAGTCGTCTTGATGAATTGGATTACGCGGTGGATGCCTTGAAATCGGCTGTTGACGAGTGCACTGCGGCATGGTGTTGATCATTGAAGCTTCATGGTCTTGATCAAAGCAGGATAATTTCACGTTACAGCGTATCCAACATCGTGAGAATTTCCGCCAGCTTTCCGCCGGGTTCCGTTGACTTCAAGCGTGGATGTCGGTTCTCGACCGTGATCGGTTGTTTGTTGCGGATCAGGGTCAGGCGCTGACCGTTGAGTTCGACGAGGGAGATTTTTTTCGTTGCGGCGCGGATTTTGATGCGCGTCATGGTAAACAAATGGCGAACAGCATCGGGGAAGCGGCCGAAGCGGTCGAGCCAGGATTTTTCCAATTCATCAAGTTCTTTTTCCGTCAAGCACTCGGCAAGTTCGCGGTAGGCGTGAACGCGGAGTTTGGTTTCATGGATGAATTCGGCGGAGAGATAGGCGGGGATGGATGTAGTCAGATTTTGTGTGGAATTTTTTGGGCTTAGCGCTTGAAAAACACCGTCACGGCGATGCTCGGTTTCCGTGAGAGATACGCAATCGATCTTGAGAATGGTTTCATTGCGTTGCGGAGTGACACGGCCTTTGAGACGATCGACGGATTGGCGCAGCAGTTTGCAGTAAAGATCAAAGCCCACGGCGGCGATGTGTCCGGATTGTTTGGTGCCTAACAGATTACCGGCGCCACGGATTTCTAGGTCGCGCATGGCGATCTTAAAGCCGGAGCCGAGAGCTGTGTATTGACGGATCGCTTGGATGCGTTTGCGGGCATCGCCCTGTGTCATCATATCCCGCGGCAGCAGCAGAATCGCATAGGCCTTTTCACCAGCTCTGCCGACACGACCCCGGAGTTGATAGAGGTCAGCCAGCCCGAACCGATCTGCGCGGTCGATGAGAATCGTGTTGGCATTGGGGATATCAATGCCGGTTTCAATGATGGTCGTGGCTAATAAAATATCGGCATCGCCTTTGACAAAAGTTTTCATGACGACTTCGAGTTCGTCCTGTTCCATTTGGCCGTGACCGATCAGGATCCTTGCCTCTGGAACCAGTTCCTGCAGTTTCCTGCGCATGTGATCGATGGTCTTGACGCGATTATGTAAAAAAAACACCTGACCGCCGCGTTTCATTTCGCGCAAGATCGCATCGCGGATGATGCGTTCATCGTAGGGAGAAATGGTGGTGTGAACCGGAGTGCGGTTGGGCGGAGGGGTATCGATGGTGGACATGTCACGTGTACCCATCAGCGCCATGTAGAGCGTGCGTGGAATCGGGGTGGCGGAAAGGGTGAGGATGTCGATGTGCCGGAAGATATCCTTGAATTTTTCCTTATGCTTCACGCCGAATCGTTGTTCCTCATCGATGACCACAAGACCGAGATCGTGATAGCTTACATCACCGGAGAGAAGTCGGTGCGTGCCGATTACGATATCCACCGAGCCATCGGCCAATCCCGCGATGGTCTCGCGTACTTCGGCGGGAGTGCGGAAGCGGTTGAGCAGTTCGACGCGCACAGGATAATCGCTCATGCGTTCGCGGAACGTACGCCAATGTTGTTCGGCGAGCACGGTGGTGGGCACCAGAATCGCAACCTGCTTGCCGCCGGTCACTGCCTTAAAAGCCGCGCGAATGGCGACCTCGGTTTTGCCAAATCCGACATCGCCACAGATCAATCGATCCATCGGTTCCGTGCTCTCCATATCCCGTTTGGTTTCCTCGATGGCACGGCGTTGGTCGACGGTTTCGGTGAAGTGAAAGGAGTTTTCAAATTCCCACATCCAGCGAGTGTCAGGCGGGTGGGCATAACCCAGCGAGGTTTGGCGTTCGGCTTGAACGCGGAGAATTTGGGCGGCATAGTCGAGGATCGAGTTCTCCGCGGTTTTGCGGGTATTTTTCCACGAATTTCCGCCGAGCTTGTTGAGCTCGGGAGTTTTGCCGCCCATGCCGACGTATTTTGCGATCAGATGAGCCTGATCAATCGGCACATTGAGTAGCGCGCCGTTTTGATACTCGATCACCATTTCCTCGGTATGCCCGTCTTCGGAAAATTCGATGCCGCGGAAGCGTCCGATGCCGTATTCGTAGTGCACCACTAGCTCGGCAATTTGGATTTCTTCCATCTCAACCGCAACTGTATGACTCCTCTCTAGCAGTGATTTGCGTTTGCTGACGGTGCCGCGATAACGTCCGAAAAGTTCCGATGAGGAGAGGACCGCTGTTTTCAACGAGGGAATGATGAAGCCCGCAAGAAGTTCTCCTCGCAATTCTGGCAATAGCGTGAAATCACCTGCCAGTTCCTGAAAACGTTCTTGCTCGCCGCGATTGGCGAAACTCATGGCGAGAGTCCAGTCATTGCGGCGCCATTCATCGATCTGGTGGAAAAACTGCTCCCGTTTCTTTTCCTGCAAAATGAAATCTCCCGCTTCGAATTGACCCAAAGGACTGGGGTGGATTTCCAATCGAATGTGATCCCGGACTTCTTCATCGAGCAAATGTTCCTTAATCTGCAAGTGTGCTACGACACTCGAGTCGGGAGTTTCTCCGATGCGGATCACGATGTGATTCTCTCTCACGTAATCACTGGCCATCACGTGTTTCGCGGGTTCACGCAATGTCAGCATCACCCGGTCGCGTTTTTGCGTGCTGAGTTGGGAGTCGGGATCATACTCCCGGATCGAATCGATTTCCTGATCAAAAAACTCGATGCGAAGTGGTTGCGCGGAGTGCCAGGGAAATATATCGACGATGCCACCACGCTGTGCAAATTGCCCACGGGTGTGAGCGATGCTGTTGCGTTCATAGCCTGCCTGGGTGAGAGTCTGGCAGAATTCAGCCGGATCACATTTCGCTCCATGTTGGAGAACGACACGCGCTTGATCCAGTTCCTGAGGACTGGGTGCGGCAGATTGCAGAGCCACATCGCTTGTGATAATCACCTGACGCTTGGCTTGTTGCAGTAACTCAAAGACCTGCATCCGCTCGGCTTCTGTTTCCGGGTCTGACAGCGATCCATCGACGGTGTCACTTGTAATCTCAGGAAGGACTAAAGCGTGCTGATTCCAGCATTCCAATTCTGCTGCAAGGCGCTCTCGTTGTTTTGGTAGCTCATGAAGAATCCATAGGGTTTGTTGCGGATGTATCCGGCTCAAACAAGCGATCAGGAAGGCATGGGACGCCGCATGGCATGGACCGAGCACAAAAGGATCCTGTCCCTGTCCGATTTGGGACAGGTGATCAGTTACTGGCGACTGCTGCAGGAAAAGCGACAACAGCGTTTGCGAGGTGTTCGCGGACTGCGGCACGCGTCGAGCATAGCCTGAGTTGAGGAAATCGCGAATCGTATTTTCTTTTCAGGAGTGAAACCTTGTGGCATCATGCGGAAAACCGATGCGTGAAAAGCATACACTCGATACATTACAATCGATCGAACTCGCAGAAGGGGTTGAAATTCGGTTGCGCATTGCGGGTCCATTGTTGAGAGGATTCGCTTGGTTGATCGACATGTTTTTCCTCGGAGTTGTCTTGATGTTGTTAGGACTGGTGATGAGCATCGCAGGATTTGTGATGGGGGAGAAAGTCGTCAATGGAGTCATGTTGTTGGCTGCATTTGTCATGTCATGGTGGTATCCGGTGATTTTTGAAGTGAGCCGCTGGGGTGCAACTCCGGGAAAGAAAATTTGTGGCCTGCGTGTGATGCAGCCATCCGGAGCTCCGGTCTTATGGTCGCAGGCGATCGTGAGAAATTTTCTCCGTGTGGTAGATATCAATCCTCCGTTCTGGGGTTTACCGGGATTGGTGAGCTGTCTATCGACTCGGCGTTTCCAGAGGCTCGGTGATTTGGCCGCAGGCACCGTGGTGGTATACGAGCGCAGTGAGGTCTTACCGCAAAGCTCCGGGCCGCCTCCGCTCCAGCCCCAGCGACCGCTGATGGCCTTGCGACCCGAGGAAAGTCGGGCCATCGTGACGTTCCGCGAGCGCGGTGTCTTCTGGTCGGACGCCCGGCGTCGTGAAATTGCCGACCATTTGAAAGAATTGACGGGCAAGGAAGGTGAAGAAGGAGTCACAGCATTGGCGGCGATCGCCCATTGGCTGCAGGAGAAGAGTTGAGTCTCCTGAATCCTTGCTTTCCCGAATATGGCATAGTCCGAACTTGCATCGCGGGAAGTGCCATGTCATAGAATCCATATGTCTCTGGAAGATCGTCACCACGCCAAAAAATTTCGCCGCAAGATTACTGGTTACGCTGCCTGTTTACTCCCTTTTGAGAAAGACGGTAGCATTGCGGAAAATGCATTTCGTGATGCGGTCGAACGCACGACGGCCGCGGGTCTTGGTTGCGCGGTCAACATGGATACTGGTTACGCCAATTACATTACAGCTGCCGAGCGCACGCAGGTGCTGCGCTGGACGCAGGAGGTCATCGCGGGACGTCGTGATTTTACCGCAGGTGCTTTTGTCGAAGGAAAAGAGGGCGATCTCGTGGATCTGTATCGTCGTGAGATGGATGAGATCGTCAGTTTCGGCGGGACCCCCATTTTGTTCCAGACCACGCGTTTCCATGACTGGTCGGCGCAGCAGATCATCGATCTCTACGCCAAGGTCTGTAATGGCTATGACGCGGTTTTTGGCTTTGAGCTCGGCCGTATGTTTGCTCCCAATGGCATGATCTTCGACGAGGAAACCGTTCGCGGGCTGATGCAGATTCCCGCGCTGAAAGGCATGAAGCACTCTTCTCTGGATCGTGGTCAGGAATTGCGCCGTCTGCAAATCCGCGATGAAGTCCGGCCTGAGTTCATGGTATTCACGGGCAACGATCTCGGCATCGATATGGTGGAGTATGGCTCAGATTACTTGTTAGGTCTTGCGGCGTTTTGCCCTGAAAAATTCGCCGAACGCGACGCTTACTGGGAAAGTGGCGATGAACGCTACGCGGAGTTGAATGACGCCCTGCAGTATCTCGGCAATGTTGGCTTCCGCGCCGCGGTGCCTGCCTACAAGCACAGTTGTGCGGTGTTTCAGCATTTGTTAGGTCGTATTCCATCCTCCGATCCTCATCCGCTCTGCCCGCGTCGCCCCGATTGGGAATCTGGCATCATGAAAGACTGCGCCATGCGTTTGGGGTATCAGGTTGGTTGAGCAAATTATCGTTTCAAAGATTTTCTCAACGTCTTGTTTTTGTATTCATGCGTTTTTTTATATGGATATCCATCACGCCGCCATCCACACCTTCACGACCAAGCCGTGGAGCATTGATCAATGCATCGATGGGTATGCTCGCCATGGATTCGGCGGCATTTCGGTGTGGCGTGAAACGGTGGCAGGTCAGGATCTGGCACGGGTGCGCAAAAAAATGTCCGATGCCGGACTGGCGGGCGTGTCACTGGTAAGGGGCGGATTTTTTACAGGAACCACGAAAGAGCAGCGGGATGCGGCGATTGCGGAAAATCGCAGGGCGATCGACGAGGCGGAGGCTCTGGGATTGCCGATGATCGTTCTCGTCTGCGGTGCCACTCCCGGGCAGATCCCCTCGGATAACTTTTTGCAAATTGAGCAGGGCTTGGAAGAAATTCTGCCATACGCCGAGGCCGCCGGCATCCGCCTTGCCGTGGAGCCACTGCACCCGATGTATGCGGGTGATCGATCCGCGGTTTGCAGCTTGCGCGACGCGAATGACATGGTGGAGAGAATTTCGCACCCTTTGCTAGGGATTGCGGTGGATGTCTATCACGTGTGGTGGGAACTTGATTTGCAGGAGCAGATCGATCGCTGCGCGGATGAAGATCACCTTTTCGCTTTTCATGTCTGCGATTTCAAACCTGACATGAGTCATGTGTTGCTCGATCGAGGCTTGCCGGGCGAAGGTGTGGCGAATGTGGGGATCATCGATACCTGGGTGCGCGATAGCGGATTCGCGGGCATGACTGAAGTGGAGATTTTCTCCAACCGTTACTGGGCGGAAGACCAGGATGAATTTCTCAAAAAAATTGCTGCCAGTTTGCAGCCATTGCAAAATCCTTACCAAGACTAAAATTTTATGAAAACACGCAATATCGGTATTATCATGAATGGCGTCACAGGACGCATGGGCACCAACCAGCACCTCGTGCGTTCCATTCTCGCCATACGTCAACAAGGAGGTGTGGTGTGCGGCGATGAACGCATCATGCCGGATCCGATTCTCACGGGCCGCAACGCGGATAAACTGCAACAACTTGCTGCGAAGCATGGTGTGGAGAAATACACGACGGACCTCGATGCGGTCTTGGCCGATCCCTATTATGAAATCTTTTTTGATGCCAGCGGCACGCCGCACCGCATCCCGTTTCTGGAGCGTGCCATCGCGGCGGGCAAGCACATCTATTGCGAGAAACCCACTGCGGTCAAAGCCGATGAAGCCTATCGCATCGCCGAGGTTGCCGAAAAGGCCGGTGTGAAAAACGGCACCGTGCAGGACAAGCTCTGGCTGCCCGGCATCCGCAAGTTTCAGCTGCTCAAGGAGCAGGGATTTTTTGGAGAAATTCTCTCGGTGCGCGGTGAGTTCGGTTACTGGGTGTTCACCGGCGAAAATTTGGAGCAACCGGCGCAACGTCCCAGCTGGAACTATCGCAACGAAGATGGTGGCGGCATGATCGTGGACATGCATTGTCACTGGCGTTATGTGATCGATAATCTTTTTGGCAACGTCACCCGAGTCTTTTGCAAAGCCGCCACGCACATTCCCCAACGTCGCAACGAGGGTGGCCAAATGTTTCCCTGCACGGCGGATGATTCTGCGTATGCCTTGTTTGAAACTGATAGCGGTGTGATCTGCCAGTTCAATAGCAGTTGGGCTGTGCGCGTGCGCCGCGATGATCTGTTGACCATGCAGGTCGATGGCACCAAGGGCTCGGCAATCGTGGGACTACGCAAGTGCTGGGTGCAGCACCAGAGTGTCACGCCTCGTCCGGTGTGGAATCCCGACATCGACAGCCCGCTGAATTTTTACGACAACTGGACCGAGGTGCCAGATCAAGGTGTTTATGACAACGCCTTCAAGATCCAGTGGGAAATGTTCCTCAAGCATGTCGTCGCCAACGAGCCTTTCCGCTGGACCCTGCGCGAGGGAGCCAAGGGAGTGCAACTCGCGGAATTGAGCTGGGACTCCCACCACAAAGGTGCATGGGTTGATGTGCCGTGAGCTCGGCTCATCGCTCAGGAAAATAATCCTCGAACCGGTATACGTGCTTGCCGAATTTGTTCGGCACGGAGACCTTCATTTCGTAGCGCAGTGATTGTTCCACTCCGTCATCGTATGGGCTGCCCACGAAGTCAAAGATCTTGCGCACTGTATCCATCGGTTGATTCACGATGTCGAGGTAGTGAAGGTGGAGGACTTGATCCGGATGGTTTTCGAGAATGGCCTTCGTCTTGGCGAGATCGCGGGTGAGGAATTTCCGCACTTCGGTCCCGATTTCCGGACCATTCACCCGATGACTGGTCATGCTGCGGTAGGCGCAGCCAAGGAGAAAATGCTGCCAAGAACCTCGTTGAGATGGCGATGGAGATGGATGAACTTCGCGTCAGGGAAAACCGTGAGAATGCACTCGAGAAAAAACTCACATTTTTCCCGTGTTGTGCGATCGAGAGCATCCGCATGCTTCAGCGAATCAGCACGAGCTTGCGAGGCTTGTGGGTGCATTCCACGAGTCGTGCGAAAAACGATCGGTGCGGATGGCGCAGATCGATGGTTGGAGGGAGTTTTTGCTCAAACATGACGCACGGGATGGGGTAGAAACGTTGAAACATTTCTACCCGTTTACCCGGCGATTGCAATCCTTCCCGCTTAGGAAATGATGCTCAGCGGTTTGGTGGTCTTCCAGTTGCCGCGAGTGAAGTCGGGGAAGTCCTGGGGCATGCCGTCTTCTTTGACGGATTTTTCGCTGAGAGGGGCGACCGACGACCAGAAGCAACCTTCATAAACGTTTTGGTCGAGAGGCAGGCCGTTGCGCAGGCACTCAATGATGCGGAACAGCATCAGGAAGTCCATACCTCCGTGCCCACCCATTTTTTTCGCGAGTTCTCCCATGCGCTTGAACAAGGGATGTTCGTATTTTTCCGCGATGGCGTTGAATTCCTCGGAACTGGTCCAGTTGTGGAAGCTCTTCGTCATGCCCTCGATCGCCATGGCGTTGGGGAAACCTTTGAGCGTGCCTTTGGTTCCTTGAATCAAGTTGTGACGGCTGTAGGGGCGGGGTGAGGTTTCATCCCACTGCACCATGATGGTGCGACCCAGTGTGGTCTTGATGATGGAGGTGTTGATGTCGCCGCATTGGTAGTCGAGCGTTTTGAATTCGGGTTTAGTAAGATTCGTGGATTTTTCCGCCCAAAGTTTCCGTCCACGTGCGGGAGATGAGAATGAGACGAGGCGGCGGAAATTGTCTTCACCGCGCGCCAGGCTCATGTATTGAGCGACAGGACCCAGGCCATGGCAAGGGTAGAGGTTGCCGTTGCGGTTGGCGTAATGCAAGGTCCGCCAGGAACCGGTGCTGTCGCCACCGTTCATTTGTCCACGGAGTTCATGAATGTATGCTGCTTCCCCGTGCAGGAGTTCGCCGATCACCCCCTGGCGCACCATATTGAGATAAAGAAGTTCCTCGCGTCCGTAATTGACGTTTTCCATCAACATGCAGTGACGGCCGGTGGCTTCCGAGGTATCGACGATGTCCCACATTTCCTTGATGGTCAGGGCGATGGGAATCTCAACAAACGCGTGCGCGCCGGCCTTCATGGCACCCACGGCCTGCGGTCCGTGAAGTTGCCAGGGAGTGGCGATGAATACGGCATCAGGCTTGACCTCAACGAGCATTTTTTTCCAAGCGTTCTCATCACCGGAATAAACCTTGGGGCTGTGACCTTTGCCTTTTACGTTGTTTTCCGAACGCTTGGCGCGGTCTTCATTCAGGTCGCAAATGCCCACGACTTCCACACCTTCGATCGTCGCAAGTTGAGAAATATGGCCAGACCCGCGCGCGCCGACGCCGATGATGGCAACCTTGACCTTGTCCATTTTGGGGGCGGCGAAATCACCCATGTATTTGGCACTCGTGGGGCGCGAAGGCGTGTTCTGCGCTTGGAGCAGGCCGGGAAGTGCAGCCATCCCCGCACTGAGGCCACCTAAGGTTTTGAGGAAGTTGCGGCGCTGGGTTGGCTGGTGAGATTCGGGATTCATATGGTGGATGTTGATTGGTGAAACTGCTACGAATGGTATTACAGAAATTTTTAGATACGACAAGAACAATTAGGGGATTTCTTTCCAATCATTGCTGTGAATTTTCCACCCCTGCTCGGTTTTACGCCAATGCACTGTCACCGCGTAGCGACCGTCAAGGTTCTTCAACCAACGACTGAAAGAGACTTTGGCATCGATTTGAAATTGCTGTGTGGCGTGTTTTCCATCGACTTCACATGAGATATCTCCTTTGCGTTCGATGGTAATTTCCCGCGCATTTTCCGTCAGAAAACGATAACCGCTGTTCAGATCAGCGGGCGAGAAATTCCCGTTTGCTTCGTCGATGGGTGAAGTGAGTTCGACTTGCTCGTCGAAGTATTTTCCGATGCTGGAACTTTTGATCAGGCGTGAACTGCGAGTCGTTGTGGGATCAACATGGAGAGTTTCGATCAAACTATCGATTTTGCGCGCTAGCACTCGTGGTGTTCTGCTATACCACCACACGAAAAGTCCCAGTGCCACAAGGGCGATAGAGCAATAGCGATAGATGGCTTTCATGGCGATGGGTGGATGATGTGGTGATAGCGGCGTGGGCGATACTGTTGTTGCAGAAGAAGTTCCGTGGGGATCGCATTTGCGGATACTTTCCACGCTGGAAAAGGTCCGGCTTCATAAGCTAAGATCGCAGACGCGGTATGTTTCCATCCGGCAAATAGCAACACATGACGGTCGTTGAGAAGGATGTCACCCGGTAGCAGTTCTTCCCATGAAATATCGCGGGTGATGGTGGGTAATTCAGCGGTAGAGTAAGGTCGTTTCAAACGCCAACAACGTGAAACAAATCCCGAGCAATCGATACCACAGGCCTCCTGACTGACAGCATCATCACCACCAGATCGCTTCCGGGGTGTCGCGATGTCACCTGCGGCTTTTCCTCTTGTAATCGATTTTGAAAAAGACTTCGGAGTATCGAACCCGCCCCACTGATAAGGCATGCCGATTTGTTCGACACCCGGGCTCCACGAGCCACGAGTGTCGCCAATTTGAGAGAGCGTTTGGTCGGGTGTGTGAATTTCTATACCGCGATGATCGAGGCCATGCCGGATATTTGCGCGGCTTGGTGTCCACTTCATACTGGCATATCGATGTGCGATAGCGAGAGCATCCTTGGCCTTCACATGCTTCGCAGGACCCGGAATCGTCGATTCACTCTGGGATATAGAAATGCAACTTTCAAGAACCACCAGCAACAGCGCAGCGGACTGCAGATAAAAAAAAGCTTTTTTCATGAGAGGGATCGCAGCAGTCCGCTGCAAGAGTCTTCGATCAGTTCCACCACTTGAGCAAACCCCTCTTCACCACCATAGTAAGGATCGGGGACCTCGTTCATTTGATGTTGGTTCGAAAAATCCGTAAGTCTGCGGATTTTTGACTGATAGTGGCCATGGGGATCCAGGGATTTCACGTCTCTCTCGTTCGCCTCGTCCATAACGAGAATCAGATCGAAAGTCGCCAAATCATTCGCTACGATTTTTCGTGAACTGCCAAAAACGTGGTATCCCTTCTGAGCCAGATGTCGGCGCATGCGAGCGTCGGGAGGATTGCCCTGGTGCAGTCCTATGGTCCCTGCAGAGTCGATGAGAAATTCCGCATCGCGATCAGCCTTTTGCACGAGATCGTAGAAGATGATTTCGGCAGCAGGTGAACGACAAATATTTCCCATACACACAAAAAGAATTTTTCGCTGTAGTGGATGCATGACACTACTGTGGAAGTTTTTGATGAAATCACAAGCAACTTTCGGTAGCAGCGGTGTTACTACAGAGGAACCTGCCATCATTTTATGAATCAAAAGCTTCTTTATCCTGCCGTGACTTTATTTCTTGGAGCTGCAGGAGGATTTCTTGTCGGGAACAATGGAAAGTCGTCGTCTCCCGTGCCAGATCAAGTCGTTGATGGACTCTCGCGCAGCAGTCGATCTGCTTCGCTATCCGATTCGGCTAGCAGTCGTTCTGCCGGAACCAAACGTCCGCGTTCCGCAGAAGATATCAATCAGACGCCCGGCCAATTGCAACGAATGCAGTCGATGTTGGAATTTTATGCAGGCTTGAGTCCCGAGCAGTTGGAGGAGGAAGCCAAAAAACTCGATGGCATTCCGATGCCAGAGCGCATGATGGCATCATATGTGCTTTTTGCCAAGTGGGCTGAGACAGATCCGATGAGCGCCATGGCGTATTCCGATAAAATGGGTTTCACTGGAATGTTCGTGCGGCCCACCATCATGCAGAGCTGGGCCAGCGTTGATCCTGTTGCTGCTTCAAAATTTTATTCGGAAAACCCGGGCCAGTTTGCCATGATGGGTATGTTCGGTGGTCGTGGAGGTGGCGGCCCCATGGGGAATGGTGCGGCTTCCATCATTGCAGGGGAATGGGCGCGTCAAAGTCCTGATGATGCGATGAATTGGGCGAAATCACTCAATGGCTCAGAGAAAGGGAACGCAGTGAGCTCGATCATTTCTCAAGTTGCGATGAGTGACCCACAAAAAGCGATGAACTTGGCGGCTACTTTGGAGGGTGATGACAAGTCGCGCGCGAATCGTCAGATCGCAGAAGCGCTGGGAGGAAAAAGTTGGGACGAAGCTCAGCAGTTCATCGCTGGTTTGCCAACCGATCAGCAAGAAGATGCTCGCCGCCGTGCATTCGAAGGCCTGGCAAACAAGAATCCAACGGAAGCGGCTCGTCAACTGGGATCCTTTGCCGATGAAGAACAACGCAATCGTGCCACAGCGACTGTTGCCGAGCGCATGTCACGTGAGAACCCCTCTGAAGCCTTCAATCTGGTCATTGCCTCAGGTGCTGGTGCCCAAGAGGATGCCATGCGTAACGTCATGATGAATTACGCTCGTCAAGACAGTGTCGGCGCTCTGGCGGCGATTCAGAAAATCCCGCAAGGAGAGACGCGTGATACCGCAATCGGCACCTACGTCTTTGCGAACAATAGCACAAACTATTCCGAAAACTTCGCTCTTGCCGAGACCATCACCGATGAGCGTGACCGCTCACGTGCCATCGGAGTTAGCGCGGCGAAATGGATGACTACTGATCCCGAAGCAGCCAAGGCTGCGATTCAGCAATCCACCAGTTTGAGTGATGAAGTGAAAACGCGACTGATCGAGGGTGGTGGTAATTGGCGTGATTGGGGTGGCAGAGGCCGCGATGGAGGCGGAAGATAACACATCTCACGTGCTTTTCTTGCTGGAAGGACAGAAGTTTTTTCAGACGAGAAAGTTGCTGCAAAGTGAGAAAGTTTTACTTCACTTGCGAAGCGCTGTCCATGATGTCTGCTGTGGGAAGTAGAACGGCAGATCCAGTGACATTGGAATCACCAGAGTTTTTTGAGCTCAATCGGTTGATGCCAATCCCGATAAACTTACCTTGGTCATTGAAAACAGGCATGCCTGTGGCTTGAGCTGTAATTTTACCGAACACACGGGGTTTTTTGACGACGGATATCATTTCCCCCGTGATCACCATCGGCTCGCGGTTGAGTTCTTTGTTCATTCGGCCGATGACGATGATATCATCAAGCAATTGAAGAGCCGCAGTGTTTTTTGTATCGATCGGTATGAATTGATCACTTGGTTTACTGGGTTTGAGAAATATCAGATCGAGATCAGCATCTTTCAGCACGACTTTGGCATCTATTTCAGAGCCATCAGGCATGATGATTTTCACTTCTTTGATTTCGGATTTCGCGGCAATTTTTACAGGACCGCTGGGAGTGTTGACGGTTCGACCGTCCATGGCATTGGCAAGGTCGAGCGTGCTGAGCGGAGCCACCAATAATCCTTCCTTGGTGAGCACCGTACTGATGATTTCCACCTTTTTTTCTTCCTTTTGTGTTGGATTGCTACCAGCGGTCAGTTCGATATTAACGACCGCGCTGATAAACAGGGTGGAATCCTTGTGTGCTTGACTGAGCGCGATGGCCTTTTCCTTGAGTGCTCCGGTGGCAGCGCATACCGGGAGGCACAAACAGGTGAGAGTCATGATAAAGGGTGTATATTTCATGGTGGGAGTGGTGGTTGTTTACCAAGTGGGTTCTAGTTCGATCAAGCGGGTGGTGATGCCGCGTCTTACGAAAAAAGTGATATGAGTGGGTTTGGTTTGATTAATCTCTTCGATGATTTTTTTGAGTGATTCGATGGACTCCACTGTCTTGCCATCGACTGCCCGCAAGATGTCGCGGTTTTGGAGTCCCCCCAGCGCGGCCCATCCTGCATTGGTCACGCTGTTGATCAGAACGCCTTTTTCCGAGTCATCGGATTTGTCGCGCAAGCGATCTTCTTTGCCAACATCACGAGCGCTGAACTCCAGGGTTTCACACTGGTATTCTTGTAATTCTGAAGTGGCAGCAGGTGAGCGTTCGAGTGGAACCTTAATGACCAACGAATCCTTGTTACGTTTCACGTCCAGAGTAATTTCTCCGCTGATGCTCATCTGGCGTATCGTTTCCGCCAGGACATCGGCGTCTTCCGGACGAGAGGCATTGATGACTTCACCGTCGATCTTGAGGAGAAGATCTCCTTCCTTGAGCCCGGCTTTTTCTGCCTGGCTTTGTGGATAGACTCCCGTGATGCGCATGCCTTTTTGTCCGGCAATGCCCAGTGCCTCGGCAAGATCGGATGAAATGACTTGAGTGGAAACGCCCAACCATGCTTTGCGGGCGAGCGCGGCTTGCTCTTCGTCTTTTTCCATTCCGATCTTGATGACTGTCAGATAGCTTTTGCCATCGACTTCGTAGGTAATCAAAGCGGGAACTGGCTCTTTGGCGTCCTTGGTGACGGACGATGTGACTTTCTCCAGGTCGTCGATGTTGCGGATGGGTGAGTCGTTGACCTTGATGATCAGAGATCCTGCGGGAGGCTCGGGTTTTGCCGCTGCCGTGGGTCCACCCGAACGCACGCTCTGCACCACCACAGCATCGGAGTTGGAGCGGTTCATGCCTTTTGCCTGGAGTTTGGTAAGATTGCGGGCTGTAATACCCCAAGCTAAAAATTCACGTTCGCGCGGTTGCATCGGTTCACGTTCCTCTGTCAGCAAGGTCCATGTCATATCCTTGTCTTGTCGTTTTCCTCGGATGGTGAGTGTAGACCCGATAGGAGTTTCCAAAATGATGCGATTGAACAGTGGAATATCCTCTGGCGCACGGGCCGCGGGGATGGATTTTTCATTGATGGCGGTGATCACATCGCCGGCTTGCAAGCCAGTTTTGGCAGCGGGAGATCCTTCCGTGGCACCGGAAACAAGAATGCCCGAGGATGCGCGGCTTGTTTTCAGCAGTGGTTGCACGCTCAGGCCGATCGTGCTGCGTTTTACGGTGCCCTGCCTGATGATCGTGTCGGCGATATTCTTAGCCAAATTGGCAGGGATGGCACCACCGATTGAGCCGATGCCCACCTCATTTACACCGATGATTTCGCCTTTCAGGTTTACCAGCGGCCCGCCGGAATTGCCCGGAAAAATGACCGCATCGTGGCCGATCCAGCGCACGAGTTCACCCACGATTTCTCCGTCCAATGCGAGGCCATTTCCTCCTGGAGCAATCATTTCGGTGTTGGCGACAACTCCTTTGGTGACAGACTGAGAGAGTCCGGCGGGACTGCCCATAGCGAGGACGACATCGCCGACCTTGAGAGAGTCAGAGTTGCCGAAGCGAGCTACGGGAAGTGCTGCGTTCGGATCACGTAGATCTGAACGATCGATTTTCAAAATCGCGAGGTCGGACAAAGCGTCTGTTCCAATCAGAGTGGCGCGACACTCTTGCCGATCGGCAAGTCGTATGGTCATGCGGGTGGCACGACCTGCTACGTGGTGATTTGTTAACACATAGCCATCGGGGTGGATGATCGTGCCCGATCCTGAGCCACGGTTTTTTTGCATGCGTCCCGCATTTCCGCTTTCGGACACGACATGAATGCGCACCAAAGCAGGATAGACAGCATCGAGTGCGGGTTGGATGTCGGCGTGAGTTTCTGCTCCATGCAAATGGCCGCAAATGAAACAGCATAGAATGGATGCAACAAGAAATTTCATGAATGGATGATTCAGAATGGGGCGGTCAGCTGAAAGCGAGCGGCTGAAACACTTTTGTTTGCTTATTTTGCCGATGTTTCGATAGGCCTTTCGCGCAAGTGATCGATCGCGGCGCGGAGGTCGTTATGATTCAGGGTTGAGTCAACGAATGCCTCGCCCGCGCGGCGTAGAAGCACGAAGCGAATGGATCCTGAGTCGAACTTTTTGTCTCGAGCAAGCTTTTCCAATATCCGCTCAGTGGAGATGTTTTCGTCCAATTCAAGAGGCAGGGAGAATTTCTGTAATAGTGACAACATGCGTCGTGCCTCCTGAGAGGGCAAACCCGAGTGGCGCTCAGACAGATAAACCGCGGCGCGAATGCCGAGAGAGATTGCCTCACCGTGGAGAATTTCGCCGTATGGTTTGCTGGCTTCGATACCGTGGCCGATGGTGTGACCGAAATTCAGCAGCGCCCGCAGTCCCTTGGTTTCATGTTCATCGGCTTCGACAATGCGAGCCTTGATCGCGATGTTGCGGGCGATGAGCGAGGAGGGCACAAAGCGTGACGAAGGATCCAGTGCTGCGAGATCATCCAACATCGCTGCGTCGCGAATGGCGGCGTGCTTGATGGCCTCGGCAAAACCCTCACGATATTCGCGCGGTGGCAAGGTAGCCAGCGTCAAAGGGTCGATCAAGACCAGCTTGGGTTGGTGAAAACTTCCGACGAGATTTTTTCCCTCTGGAATGTTCACACCAGTCTTTCCGCCTACCGACGAATCCACGACGGACACGATGGTGGTGGGGATTTGCACGAAGGGAATGCCACGGTAAAAGAGGGCTGCGACAAAACCGGCCAGATCGCCGACAACGCCGCCACCGAGAGCGATGACAAACGACTTGCGGTCATGCCCCGCCGCGGCCAGTTCGCTACAGAGAACCGCAGTGCTTTCCAACGATTTGGATTTTTCTCCTGCGGGAAATACGTGAAGAGTGTGGGAAATCCCCGCGTCATTCAGCGCGGCTTGCAAAGTTTGCGCGTGCAAAGGCGCTACGGTGGAATCGGAAATGATCGCGGCTTTGCCTTTGAGTCCGCATTCGACGAGATGAGTCCCGGCTTGCGCTAGAATTCCCTCGGCGACGAGGACACGATACGATCGGTCGGCAAGTTCTACGGTGACGTGGTGCACGCGGCCCATCATGCAAGAATCCTACAAGACTGAAAAGAATTGTTTTTTGTTCGTGAGCGTCGGATCATCATTCCGATGAGCATTTCTCCAGCGTCATTGGCAGCAGTCGAGCGGGTTTTCGAGCGCAACTTCACCGAACAACGTGAGCTGGGAGCATCTGTGAGTGTGTTTTGGCGCGGCGAGGAGGTGCTACGCTTGTCGCGTGGGCATGCAGATCGTGAAAAATCAAGACCATGGAACGATCAAACGCTGGTGCCCGTTTATTCTGCGACCAAAGCTCCCGCCGCCGCCACCATGTTGCTGGCGCTGTCTCGTCAGGGACTGGATGAAAACACTCTGGTGCGAGAAGTTTGGCCTAGTTTTCCATTGGCAAACGCTACCATCGCTCAATTGCTTTCTCACCAGTGTGGACTGGCCGCTCTGGATGAGTCTTGTAGCGTTTGGGAGCATGAAAGTGTGGTGGCCTCGATCGAGGTTCAACAACCTGCGTGGCTGCCCGGGCAGGGTTTGGGATATCATCCACGCACTTACGGTGCTCTTCTTGATGAGTGTGTGAGGCGTTTGACAGGGGTGTCTCTGGGGTGCTATTGGCACGAGGAAATTGCTGGTCCGATGAATTGGGAATGTTGGATCGGTCTTCCGGAAAAGCACTGGCACCGTGTGGCGGAATTGGTTCCTGGGCGTGCGGAGAAAGGCGATGTGGAGCAGGGGTTTTACAAAGAGTTTATGACTGCGGGCACCATGACTAGGCGTGCTTTTTTATCGCCTTCTGGTTTGCATGCGGTTCAGGAAATGAATGATCCGCGTGCTTGGTCAGCGGGTTTTCCTGCGATGGGAGGAGTGTCCTCGGCGCGCGCATTGGCGCAGTTCTATCAAGCGGCGTTGGGATGGATTGATAGCCCGCTCACGCCTGCCATTCAACAAGCGTTGCAACGCAGACAAATCCAGGGATACGATCAAGTATTGCTCCAGACCATGGCTTATACCTGTGGTTGTCAGCAGGATCCTTTCACCGTGGATGGGAAAAAAATGAGGCAACTGTATGGTCCTGAGATGCAAGCATTCGGTCATCCAGGCGCTGGAGGGAGTCATGCTTTCGGCGACCCAGCAAGTGGGCTGAGTTTCGCCTACGTGATGAACCAAATGGCCCTGAGTGTGATGCCAGGAATCCGCAGCAGCGCGATGGTGGAAGCGCTTTTCAACACCTGACTCATTCACTCTCCGCAAAAAGGTCCGCGGCAAGCATCAATGCGGTGGCTCGATCTAACAGAAAAAGGTCGTTTTCGCCGGTGAGTCGACCATAGAAAAAACTGCTGGGCCCTTCCTTGGTGACGGGGGTAATGTCGAGAGTCTGCATGGCAAGCCCGCTCTGCTCTCCGAATTCATTGAGCTGACGAGAGACGAGACGAAGCTGCAGTGAAGGTTGTTGCAAAGCTGCTAGGGCGGCCGTGTCATCGGGGTTAAGCCAGCTGTTGACACGCAAATCTCCCAGAATTTCCAGCAATTTATTGGCGCGCGCCGGGTTTAACTTGGCGGTGGCATCATTGTCACCGATCGTCGCCTGCCACTTATCATCGCGGGAGTTGTAGTTCAATTTCAGTAAAGGCTGCGATTGTAGACTTCGCTCGAGGTTGACAAAGTCGATCGATGGAATGCTCAGAAGCCTGGTGTCTTTCCATTGTCTGAGACGCAGTGGGAGTTTTCCGAAGAAATCGTCAGGAAGTCTCACAATGGTGTGCAAGGTGTCCGGATGATTCCAGTGTGCCGTGAGTGATCCTTCTTTGGTTTTGCCAATTTTGAGCGTCATCACCGCATCATTTTCCAGCAAAAATTTCAAGGTGAGAAGAGGGTTTTTGAGCCCGTAACTCTCAAGGTCTTTTACTTCGTCATTCAGAAATGCGCTGTCAGTGAGGAATCCGGCCACTTTGGCCTCGGTCATAGTTTTCAAAAATTGGTAAAGTGTTACCTCGTTCAGTGAGGTGGTTTGTTGATCATCGACGTGCAGTTGCCATTCCGCGCGCGGAGGACGGGACAGCAGAATTTGAGGACCTGTGGCAGGCGTGAAATGAATGGCTTTGAGTTTGCGGTGATCGAAGTTCGTGAGATTTTGCGCGCGCAATTCATTGAAGTTTTTCAAGGGCAACTCTGATAGGGAAATCAGGTCTGGGTGGGGGCGCAATGGCAATTCGAAAACGGTGTCTGGGCGATCCGATACTGTCGCATAGACAGTGGTCGCCTTATCATCAACGGGCGGAAAAACCTTGAGGGTGGTGGGTTCTGATTGGCCGTTGCAAAGCAGAGAGATCTCCATAAATGTTCCATCCGCGGCAACCGGTAATGTGACTTTGTTTCGGTCCAGGACACGGAGAGCGCGCAAGGAAAAAAGTCCATTTTCAATCAGTTTTTTGACTTCACTGGCCTCTGTTGCCAGCTTTTGCGGTTTGGTGATGCGCCATGGTTTACTGCCGTTTTGGCCTTCCAATACAAATTCCGCTGTTGCGGATTTACAGTGGATTTTTTCGAGCTGGGATGGTGCGAAAAGAAATGGTTGGTGATCGCGGAAGTAGCGGAATCCATCTTTGAAGATCGCGCGTATGTCTCCTGTGCAGGCATAGATATGACTCTTACGACTTCGGTCACGCGGTTGCAGGAAAACCGTGGGGACTGGTTCCTTGTTGTCGGGGTCGGTGCTCATCCAAGCGGTTCGCCGTCCGATCACATATCTCGCACGCGCGACTCCATCCTTGTCGCCAAGCCTTACGTTGATCATCCCATCCGTCAATCCTGCTTGGGTGGTATCGATTTTTTCATTGGGAATGACATCGGCCGCGCGCGTGGTGAGCGTGAAGTCAATCAGAACCTTGGCCCAGCGCGCGTCCATCCGATCTTGCACCGGTGATGTCATCATCCATACACCAGATGCCCGGGAGAATGATGCTTTGGCGTCATTGGAGCTGAGGGCGATTTCGGTGATATCGTTTGCGGTGAAATCGGTGTAGAGGCGTTCGCCGATCGGTGTGGGTGGTACACCGAAAAGTGAGTGTAAATTACCACGCACTATCAACACTCCGACCATCACCAGCATGGCCAGAGCGATGATGCTTTGAAGTAGAGTGGATGAAAATGATCTCACGTTTTCTGGAAAGATGGATTAAGCACGGCGTGCGTTCCACAGGAACAAGCTCCAGACCAGGACTGCTGCCGGCAGGAAAAACAGATTGATGCGATTGATGAGCGTTGCTTGACTCGCCATGATGGGAAGTTTGTAGGTAATGAGCTTGCGCGGACCGGTGCCGGACATTTCTTCGCGTCCGACCAACCAGTTCGAACAGGCATTGAAGAAATCAACGTTTTCCGTGCGCAGAGCAGCGGGATCGAGAAAGCTGCCATTGGAGATGACGATCATGCGAGACGCCTTGGCGGCGAAGCGGTCATCGGACGCGGCACCGCGGATGACGGCTGCGGCCAGAGTAAGCGGACCGGTCCGATCTTCTAACTCACTGAAACTGGGTTCTTTCGCTATCGAGTTGGTCTCACCCCAGTAGTGTGGAGCTGATTCGAGCAGTTTGAATGGAGAAATCCGTCGATTGATCAGATCTTCCGCTCCTTCTCTTACTTCGAGAGACGAGCTAATACCATCAAAACTGGTGCTTTTACCCCAGAAGTCGCGGGTAAACTCGAAGCCTGAAGTGAAAGACGCATCGACCCGATAGATCAGATTTTTGCCTTTACTGGTGACGATTTGGTCGCGTCGTGGTGTGACACCATGTTCGCGCAGAAAGGAGCGCAAATGGTCGGGCGTCTGCTGAGCACGCAAGATGACCATCATGTTGCTCGCGGGTCGGTTCCAGTATTCGCTCAGTTTGGTGATTTCTTCTGGCGTGAAATCATAGCGCGGTGCTGCTATAATGAGACCTGCGGCATCCGCTGGAATCTGATCCAGTTCACTCATTTTTATGGGAACTGGCAGGATATTTTGCGACAATAGACAATCGCGCATCACGGTCCACGCATTGCCTTCGACTTCAGTTTGAAAATCGCTTTTGTCTGCCAAAAAATAAACGATGCGTGGTTTGCCTTCGATGGCGCTGAGTAATCCAGTGGTGAGCATGTCTTCGCCACGAAATGCCGACATCCGACGCGCGGTTTTTCCGTCGTTGTTTTCATAGAGAACCATCTGTTCCTGGGTGACGAAACGAATGTGTGCGGAATCGTCTTTGGTGGCTTGTGATTCCGGATTAGGCCGGGCATCGATGATCACAAGATCATCTCGATTGATAACTCCCGAATTGGCAGCGAGATTGTAGGTTTCTGCAATTTGCAAAGCTCGGTCCACATTACGCACGGGATCAAGACGTTCGATGACGATCTTCTGATGGGACAAACGGGCATATTCGTCGGCCAAAACCCGCACTCTCTCGGTGATGGGCGTGGAGCGACGGAATGCAACGATGAATTTCACAGGGTTACTGCGCGATTGCAATGGCTCGGATTCAAGCAGCCCTCTGGTCCACTGAGACAAACTGTAATCCTCGCCGCGGCTGAGATCACGTTTTAAAAAATAATAACTGCTCAGGAAATTGGCCATCACTACGATGATCAGGAGTGAGGCGATTTGCAGCAGCGACAGCGTGCCGATACTCCAGCGGTTGAGTGAGCGAACTTTGGTGGTTGAAGCAGAGGGATCCGGCATGGGTAGGTTCGATGAGAGGAATTAACGGCGCCAACGGCGGAAATCCAGCACGTGGAAGGTAAGGCCGATCGTGAGTGCGGTGAGGCTGAGGTAAAATACCACGACACGCGTATCGATGAGGCCGCTGCAAAAATAATGCATGTGCTGTTTGGTGGAGATCAATTGAAAGAGCGAGGCGCCTGGAAAATTTTCGCCCCAGATGGTGGTGACGAATCCCAGGAAATACTGCAATACCAGCAGTCCCAGAGTGATGATTGCGGCAATAATCGAATTCGATGTGAGAGACGAAGACAAGCAACCGATCGCGACAAATAGTGAACCCATCAGACCAAGAATCAGATAAGTTCCGATCATTGCTCCGTGATTCCATGCGGGCGGCATTCCGGTGATCCATGGATAGAACTGAAATTGGAAGTAGCTCGGCACCCACAAAAAGGCATAAAAACTCAGTGCTGCGAAATATTTCGACAGCACCACTTGTGATGTCGTAACAGGTGCTGTGAGCAAGGTCTCCAGAGTGCCGGAGCGTTGTTCATCCGCAAACAGCTTCATCGTGAGCATCGGGAAGATGAAAAGAAAATAAAACCAGAACAACGGGGTATGCATGGAAATGTAGACGAGGCTCTGCGTCATCGGGCTGTCGCTGAAGGCTTTCATTGCCGTGGACAGGGACACCCCATGCATCACGACGACAAACGCCACCACCATCCAGCCCAGGGGATTCAGCAGGAAACTTCGGAGTTCTTTGCGATAGAGAATGAAAAACACTCGCATGTGGCGTGAAGGTAGTGGACAAATTTTGATCTGACAAGCCTTCATCCAGCGTGAGAAACGATGTCCCTCATGCTCTCATTCCAGTGTCGTAACGATCACAGGCATGGCATCGAGAAATGATGGGTATTGAGGATCCCATCCCAGTGAACGCAATTTTGCATTGCTGACTTGCTTGTGGGTCCAGCCACGCTTGCGGTTCTCGTCGCGAGGTCCGGTCGGTGGCAGTGGCCGTTCAAAATAATCCGCCATTCCTTGATAGGTTGTCTTTTGCGACAGTGGACAGGAGTCAGAGACGTTAAAAATTTGGCCACGAACGGCACAGGACCTCGTTTCGTCTGTCGCAATCGAGAGAAGATGAAGAATCGCTTTGACCGCGTCATCGCGATGGATCTGATTGAGAAATCGCCGGCCGTCTTCCTCAATCACGGCTTCAGCCTGTAGGAATTTTTTTAATATCACGGATCGTCCGGGTCCATAAATGCCGGATAGCCGGCATACAATGCCACCCGATGCAGTCGTGAGTTTTTCCGTTTCTATCAAAATACGTCCGGTCTCACGATCCGGTTCCGCAGGGGATTCTTCCGTGACAATGCTGCCATCGGTCTGGCCATAAACGGAGGAGCTCGAAGTGAAAAGAATCAAGGCATCGGGAAATGCCGACCGCAGATGGCGGATGCCATCGCGATAGACGCGTTCATACGCCGGTGGCCCGCCCTTTCCACTGCTGGCGCAATGAACGATCAAATCAGGCGGGTCGATCATCGATGCCAACATGTTGACTGATTCTTCCGAACCGAGGTCACAAGTGTGACTGCCATTGCCACCCGAGAGCGAGCAAGTTGATACCTCATAGCCGCGGTCGGCGGCGGTATTCGCGATTGCCTGTCCGAGATAGCCACTACCACAGATGAGAAGGTGTTGATGAGAGGGAAACGAGCTCATGGAAATTCAGGTAGGAGAAACTTGGCGCATTTTTTCATTTTGGCGAATGTATCTCACAGGATCATAGAGGGGAAACCAACCCGTTTGCGAATTGCATCCAGCCTTTTTTCAAATTATGTTAAGAATATGACTGATTAGTTTTTTTTAACGGATTGCAAGTAGTGCCAGATCGCGTTGAACTGCTCGGCGGCGTTGCCATTGAGCGCGGGGTTGGGCGACTGACCGCCGGGAGCATATTGGGGCATTTTTGTGCCGGGCGTGACACTGCCAGGGTTGTCCATCCAGCGGTCATACCATTCGCGGCGCAGACGGTTGGCTGCCTGTTCGAAGTAGAGGCCCTGCACTTCAAATGCGGCTGTGGGTTTGACATTACCGAGGCCGTGGCAGGTGGTGCAGCCGAAGCCTTTGTCGGCAGATACGAGGTCTTTTCCTGCAGCGACGAGGGCAGGATCGGATGTGTGTGCGTTTTTTTCCGTGGGATCGATGCCGTGCAATCGAGCGAAACCGTCGCTGATTGAGGCGGCGTGGGCGCTATAGGCGGGCATGCGCATATCGAGCCAAGGGCGCGGTTTGTAGTCGAGAGCGCCGGCAATGATGGATTGGGTGAAATTGGTTTGCAGCATTTCACCGACGAAGGTCATGTGCGGTCGGGATTGGTCGAGTTTTTCGTTCGCCCCGGCGATGTGGGCGGTCAGTGATTGGGTCTCATTGTGAGTGCGGTCGAGTAGGGCGGGGACCTCGTCGCGTGCGTGGCAGGCATCGCAGCGCAGGGAGTGGAATTTTCGCTCGGCGGCTTCGGACTTGTCGTTGTTGGCGAGGGAACTGCTGCCTCTGGTTTGGAAGGCGATAAGGGCGAGGCGATCATCCTCGGAAAGTTGCAGGGCAGGGGCGACGCCGCGTTTTTCGTTAGGGGCGACGCAGCCTTTGCTGTTCCAGTTGGCGGCGAAGATTTTCTGGAGGCTGGGAACGGTGAGTTTTTCCGGGGTGGGCAGACCGGCGTGGCAGTAAAAGCAGTGGTGGGAGGAGGCGACGGATTTGCCGCGCTCGGCATCTCCCTTGAGTGTGGGCAGGGCGGGGAGGGGAGTTTTTGACTTGGCACTGAGGAAGGCGCTGAGATTGCGGACTTCTTCGTCACTGAGTTTGAAATCAGGCATTCCGCGGTGAGGAGCGTAGGCGTTGGGAGCCTTGAGGAATGCCGCGAGGGCACCGGGTTGGAATTTGGCGGCGACGTGGTGAAGCGGAATGCGTTTGTTCTCGAGGTCCGGTTTTTCCTGCTCGGGTCCGGTGTGGCAAGCGGCGCAGCCGAGTTTGTGGAAATGAGCGCCACCGGCGAGGATCATGGCCTCTTCAGCGGGTTCCGGCGAGGTAGGAGTGCCGGATTTCATCGATACGAGAAAAGCAGCAAGGTCGGCGATTTGTTGGGCGCTTTCGGGTTTTTTCGGGTCGAACAACTGCGGCATTGTTGTTCCGGGGCGCAGAGTGTGGGGTTCACTAAGCCAGGCGCGCAACCAGTTCTCCTGCAAACGATCGCCGGGATTGACCAGCAGTGGAGCGATTTCTTGTAATTCCGACATCGGGTCGGTGCCCAATGGCGACTCGCTTTGGTGGCACTTGGCGCAGTGTTGCGTGGCGAAAAGTTCGCGGCCACGACGTTGCTGTTGCAAAAGGCGGGTGGCATCGGTGATTTCGCTGACAAAGGCTGTGGGAGGCACACTTTGGCGGGGAAAATCCTTTTCTTCCCAGAACAAGCGGAAGTGCGCGGCGCCATCGGGTTGGCTCTTGTAGGTGATGACGATCTCGTGTTCGCCGGGATTGATGCGGCTTTGCTCCGAGCGAGCGGTGCCGAGTTTTCCTTGTTCGGTGAGAAGTTCCTTGCCGTCGATGCTGAGCTTGGCTTCACCCATGCCCTCGAAGGAAAAGATCAGGCGCTGACGTTTGGCGATCTTGAGTTTACCCGTCCACGTTGTTTCAAAGGGACCGGGAGACAAAAAGGCCGTGGGAGCATCGCCTGGTTGGAGCAACAGAGCAGGTATCCGGTCCACGCGTATATCGGTAATTCCAGCGGATTGGAACTGACTGATGACTTGTGCTTGCAGACTGAGACAACTACCGAGTGTGAGAGAGAGCCATTTCATATGTGAGAGGAGTGAAGGAGAAAAAATACGGGAAATGTCATGTCTGCTTTGACCTTTTCGCCCGCTGCGTCTAAGACAGCGCCGACATTACAGTATGAAGGAACAACTTTTGCTAGTACAAAGTGAGGCTTTGGCCGCCATCACCGCAGCGCATGATGCCCGTGCGTTAGAGGAAACACGGGTTGCTGTGTTAGGGAAAAAAGGCTCCCTCACTCTTCTATCGGCGGGCATGAAAGACGTGCCGCCGGCGGAAAAGGGCGAAGTCGGTCAACTGCTCAATGCCGCCCGTCAGGCGATCACGCAGGCATTGGATGCGAAACAAGCGGATTTACAAGAGGTCGCGGATCGCGCGGCCTTGGTGGGTATCGATCCCACATTGCCGGCGCGCGCCTTGCCTGCCGGCGCGATCCATCCCCTGACTTTGTTGCGCGAGAGAGCGGTGGGGATTTTGCGCCGCATGGGCTTTGCACTGGCGGATGGTCCGGAGATCGAGGACGAGTTCCATTGCTTCGATGCGCTGAACACTCCCGCTGATCACCCGGCACGCAATGAAAAGGACACCTTCTATTTTGATTCCGGAAAACTCCTGCGCACACACACTTCGTCAGTGCAGATTCGCATGATGGAAAAATGTGCGCCACCGCTGCGGATTACCGCGCCCGGAACAGCCTATCGACGCGACGAGATTGATAGCACGCATCTTTCGGCTTTCCACCAACTCGAGGGCTTGTATGTCGATGAGGATGTCTCCCTGCCCGATCTGAAAGGCACGTTGGAAGCATTTTTGCGCGAACTTTTCGGTGCGGACACGGAAGTGCGTTTCCGTCCGCATTTCTTTCCCTTCACCGAACCGAGTTTTGAGATTGACGTGAAACTGGAAGTCAAAGGCCAGGCTCCCCGGTGGATCGAGGTGGCAGGTTGCGGCATGGTGGATCCTGCCGTTTTTGAAGCGGTTTGCCAATCACGCAAGGACCTCGCTTATGATCCCTCGAAAGTCACGGGATTTGCCTTCGGCATGGGCTTGGAGCGCCTGGCGATGATCCAGTGGGGCATCCGCGACATCCGACTTTTGATTGAAAACGACGTGCGCTTTTTGCGCCAGTTCGCCTAACAATTTTTACAAATTTTTCTATGAACGTCTCGTTGAATTGGCTGAGTGAATATGTGGACCTGACCGGAAAATCGGTGCAGGAGTTGGACGATTTGTTGACCTTCGCGGGCATTGAGATCGAGGGCATCCATAGCAAGGGAGTGAGTTCCGAAAAAGTCGTGGTCGCGCAGGTGATGGAGGCGGTGCAGCATCCGAATGCTGATCGACTCAAGGTGACCCAGGTGGATGCCGGTGAGGGTTTTCTGCGTCAAATCGTCTGCGGCGCGCAAAACTACAAGGTTGGTGATAAAGTTCCCTGCGCGCTGCCGGGTGCAGCCTTGCCAAACGGTTTTACGATCGGGGAAACGAAAATGCGTGGTGTGGAATCGAAGGGGATGCTCTGCGCTGGATCGGAAATCGGCCTAGCCGATCAAGAAAACGGTCTGCTCATTTTGCAAGGAGATCCTGCCGTGGGGACTCCTGTGAAACAGCTCTTTGCCTCGGATGTTTTGTTAGAAGTGGAGGTCACTCCGAATCGTCCTGACCTGCTCTCCCATCGTGGACTTGCCTATGAACTGGCGGCGTTGTTGGAGCAGAAGCATCGTATCCATGATGTGCCGGCACTGTCTACTTGCCCCGGTGCCGAACGGATCGAGAATGATGCCAGCGATGCTTGTCCGTTTTACTCGCTCACCAAAATTTCCGGTGTCACCGTGAAGGAGAGTCCCGAGTGGTTGAGAGAGCGTCTCAGTTCGATCGGCTTGCGCCCCATCAATAATATCGTGGATATCACCAACTTCGTGCTGCATGAAATGGGGCAACCGCTGCATGCCTTTGATGCCGGCCAGGTCGGCGTGCGTATGCACCTGCGTGGAGCCAAGGCGGGGGAAAATTTCGCCGCGCTCAATGGCTCGAATTATTTGCTGCGGGAGGGCGATCTCGTGATTTCCGATGACCGCGGCGAGGTTCTGGCTCTGGCGGGTATCATGGGCGGCGCGACCAGCGGTGTTACCGAGACGACGACCACCATTTTATTAGAGTCGGCTTATTTCACTCCGACATTGGTGCGCTCTACTTCACGCGCGCATCTTCTGAGCAGTGACTCGTCTTATCGTTTCGAACGCGGCGTCGATCCCGAGGGCGTGCTGCCCGCGGCGGCGCGCGCGGTGCAGTTGATTTTGGAAATCGCCGGAGGTCAAGTAGAAGGCGAATGCGCTGTGGCGGGAGAACTGCCCATTCTCACTGGCATCGTCGAGTTGGATACGGCACGTCTCGATCAATTGATGGGGGGAAGCATCGATCTTGCCAAAGCAGAAGGCATTTTACAGCGTCTCGGTCTCGTATCCGAGGGCGAAAACCTCTGGCGCGTGCCGAGTCGTCGTGCAGATTTGCAACGCCACATCGATCTCGTCGAAGAAATCGCCCGTGTCCATGGTCTCGATCGTGTGCCGTCGCGCATGCGTGCTACTTTTTCTGCGGCCAGTGATGTCGATGCCGCTGCTGATCTCGATATGAACTTGCGCCGCTCTTTGGCGGCTCTGGGATTTTATGAGGCACAAACCATCAAATTGATTGCCGAAAAACAACTGGTTGATGCACTGCCGCTGCGGCCTCTGCAACAAGGGGATTTGGTCAAAGTCAGTCTGCCACTCAGCGAAGATCATGCCGTGTTGCGTCCTAGTTTGATCCCCGGTCTTGTCGCCACGGCAGAGCGAAATGTCAGGCAGGGCACCAAAGCCCTTCGTTTTTTTGAAATGGGTCGTGTTTTCCGACACAATGGTGGTGGAAAAGCCCGCGACTTGGAGTCCGATTCTATTGGTTTGTTATTGTCCGGGCCTCTGGCACCCGAGGGCTGGGCGTCGCAGTCGGTCATTGCCACGGTTCATGATTTGAAGGCTTTGCTGCAGGCGGTTTTGCCGGGATGTCCGCTGCAGTTCACACCGCGTGAGCGCGAGGGCTTCGTGCTCGCCTGTGAGGTAAGCGCGGGCGAGAGCAATCTCGGAATTGCCGCACGTTTGCGCCCGGCTCGGGAACGCGCGCTTGATTTCGACCATCCGGTCTGGCTGGTGGAACTCGATCTGGGCAAAGTCCGTAAGTTGCTTGGCCGTCGCCGCTTGGTCGAGGAATTGCCACAGTTTCCGGGCAGTTCTCGTGATGCAGCGATGGAGGTGCCGGTAGCCTTGTCCGCGCTGGAGATCGACAAAGCGATTGTCAAGGCGAATCAGCCACTCCTACAGCATTTTGAGTGCTTTGATGTATTCACTGACCCTACAGGACAAAAGCTTGATCTTGCCAAAAAATCCATGGCTTATCGTTTCCACTACAGGGCTGGCGATCGCACCTTAAAGAATGAAGAAGTCGATGCCGCTCACAAGCATGTGCTGGATGCCCTCGTGCAAGCTTTAGGAGTAGTTTTCCGTTGATCCGAAAAATTTCACTTAGATGTAATTCCTCGTTTGACATTTGTGAGATTTTCGCATTACCTGATCCCCACACACCATAAGACCCATGAGTGACGACCAAAACACACCATCAAAGCAGACTTCCAGCATTCCTTTGAAGAAGGAAACCGTTCGCGTTACGCTTAAAGCCAGCGATGCTCCTGCCGCGCCATCTGCCAGTGTCACTCCTACCGCGCCCATGGCGCCTCCTACTGCCCCTACTGCACCTCCCGTGGCGGTGAAACCCCCGACCCCCACGGTTGGCATGCCCAAACCTCCCGCAGCGACAGTTCCTGCTCCCACGATTGGTGCTCCTTCTGCTACTGGTTCGGCACCAACACCGGCGCCTACGATCCCTCTGAAAACTGCTGGTGCACCACGTCCAGCCCCCGCTCCCACGATCAAACTGAACACCGGATCCCCTACGGGCGCACCTACGATTCCCTTGAAAACCGCTGGTCCTATGCCCGGTCTTGCGGGCCCTGCTACCAAACCAGTCGTATCCGCTCCTTTGCCCACCAAGTCTGTTGCTCTGCCTACAGCTACGGTTCAACTGGCGCCTCCCACTCAGCCAATGGTCACTGGGCAGATGTCGCCTACGCAAATGCCGACTATTTCTACAGGTGAAGAAGACGAAGCCGGTTCTGATACCATGACCACGGTTCTTTCCATCTTCGGTTTTCTTGCGGCATGTGGCGTTCTTGCTTATCAGTGCATGACAGTCTCCATATGGGAAGGCTGGAATCAACTGTTCTAATATTTCATTATTCGATTCACTCTCAAAAATTTACCACCATGGTTCTTCCTATCATCAACATTGTTCTTGCCGCAGTTGCCCTTGCGATCGCCATTCTCACTTGGATGGCTCCCACGGTTTGAGAGTTTGTTGGAATGGCTTGATTTTAAGCTTCCCTCAGTCTCCTCCTTTTCAAAGCAATGTGAAAACATCGCTTTTTTTTCGCAAAATTTTTCGGTTTATCGATGGTTTGCGAATGGAATGTGAGGATGCGGAGTGCTTGCAATCGGCCTGAGAACTTCGCATCTTATTTCGTTAGAATTGCGCACGGCAACCCAGGTAGAAATTTCTGTCGTTGGCGGGGTCGATACCATTCGCACGTACACGGCTGAAGTAGTTTTCATCCAGCACGTTGTTGATGCCGCAGAGCATCCATAGTTCTGACTCGATGCCGCCGACTTGGCCTGTCCAGACTTTGGCTTCCGCCGTTAGATCGACCACGACATAGGAAGGAATCTGCCAATTCGTGGTCGCAGTCACTGTATTTGCATCGTCCGCCCAGTGACAGGAGAGATGGGTCAGCATGGCGGCTATTTTCCATTCCTGTTCCTGCTGGATGATCAATCCTGCTCTCAGCATGTGGTCAGGTGCATACTGGGGAGTTTTTCCGTCGAGCGGACCATCGACGTATTCGGCGTCGAGAAGTTGATAGGAGGCATATCCAATGATGGAAAAAGGGGATTCACCCCGAAACATATCGTAAAAGTCCATTTGTCCACTCAGACTCAATCCTTGGTTCACGGAACGTCCCACATTTTGAAAATTCGATCCGACTCGACCCAATCGACCATCGTAATCAATATAAAACAAGCTGGCATCGAAATTGGCCCATGAAACAGGTTCTCCACGGTAGCCCAGTTCGTAGTTCCAGACCTCGCCCGCATCGAGATTTTCACTGATGGTATCAGCTCCGCCAATAGGAAATGCGTCGGTGTATGTGGGTGGCTTGTAGGATTTGGACAGATTGCTGTAAAATTCCGTATCCTTCACCATGTCAAAGGTCATGCCGATGCCGCCGAGGGGGACGATTTCCGTACGGCTGTCATCGATGAGATTTCCCGGTGCTTTTGTCACGTTGATGCGCTCGTCCATGCTCTGGTTGTTGTATTCCAGGCGGAAAGCCGGAGTGACGGTGAAACGATCGTAGCGGAACAGGTTCTCCGCGAAGATGGCGCCGTATCGCGATTCACGTACGGCATCGAAGCGCGTTGTGGCACCTCGATCCGAGGTGAGGTCTCCCGCGGCGGTGCGTTCTGTGAAAATGGGGGAGTGGATGTCCATGTAGGTGGTGCCAATCGTAAACGACTGCGTTTGTTCACCCAGATCGTAGTCATAGCGCAGCCGGCTATCGAGCCCCAGCGTGTGGTAGGTGTGCTGGTTGATATCAAGTTGATTGCCCGTTACCGTTCCGAAGCCCTGACCCGTTTGCCGTTTGCTGTAGCGTTCCACATCGGAAGCCCAGAATCGTGTGATCCATCGGGCTGTATCATCTCCCAATTCGTAGCCGATCGAGCTGAATTTCCGGTCCAGCCTCACGCGGTCATGGTCTAGCAGGTTTTGATCCCTGTTGTTGGCATAGTCTGCCACTGATCTGCCTCCGGGTTCGCCATGATCGGAATCATAGCTGTCGAATGTAGCGGTGAAACGCCGTCTTTCATCGAGATCATAGGAAAGTTTCAGCTCCGCACCTGTGAGTTCGAAGTCGCTGTTGTTATTGCGGAACGAATCACCCTGGCGGTGGTCGAGATTCAACAGGTAACCAAATTTTTCATTGCCGCCTTCTATGGTGCTGAAAGTCGAGTAGAGATCATCACTGCCGAAGATGTGCTGTGTAGAAGCCTGGAATGGCTTGCTGCGATCGGGTTGATGGGTGATGTAGTTAAGCGCGCCAGATGGCTGGGAGCCGTATAAAAGAGCCGCTCCTCCGGAGACAAATTCCAGTCTGTCGAGGCTCTCAAAGGGAGGCGCGAAGTAAACCGTCGAATAACCCAGTGGATCCAAAACAAAGGGGATGCCATCCTTGAGAACCATCATGTTTTGGGTTTCATGGGGATCGCCGATGCCGCGGTAGCTGAGCGATAAAAGCGAAGAGTTGCTCAATTCACTCGTCAGCAGACCAGGTGTATTGGCAAAAGCCTGGCGGTAATTGTCTGTTTGGATTTGCGGCATCGCATCGAAGTCGATAACCGAAGTTTTTTTGCCCGCATAGATGGTGGTCCCTACCACATCCGGGAGGAATGGCCCCTGAATGACGCGGTCGCCTGCAGATTCCGCGGTTACCACGACCGCTCCTATTTCCTGCGTGGTGGTTGAGGCTGAATCAGGTGAACCTGCAGTTTGAGCACTGAGCGTCACGGTCATGCTTGTTGCAAAGGCAGTCGAAAGCATGCGTTGCAGGCTAATGGGCAGAATTTTTCTTTTCATGCGCGGCTATCGTTATTGAGACTCAATCTCAACACAAGAACAAATTTTGATTATTTTGTGTTGGGTGCAGCTCATCATGGTCTCAAAATTGGGCATTTCTTGACTTTGCTGTCGACACATCATACTTATGGGACTATAGGTGTGGGGAAATTTCAGCTACCATCATCATTTTTTCTTCTCATGAAAGCTTTCATTCCTCTTCGATTGGTTCGTTCCACAGCTCTTGGTATGGGACTTCTGGCCCTCTCCACTGTCATCAACTCCTGCACATCGGGTGGGGGCGGTTTAACGGATACGGGGTATGGTCCTTTTGACAGTCGTGGAAATTACGTGGAAGCTTGGGCTGACAACCCCTCCAAATGGCGTCGTGCTTTTTCGAAGGATTCGGCGATGCAAGGCGACGATGCAGCCTTACTCGCTGCAAACGACAGTCCTCCTAGTGACGTGAGTCCGATCACGGCTTCAACCTCGGGCCAATCCACGAGCGTTACGAATCAGAAACCTACGACTTCTTCGGGCTCTGGCTCCAAACCCCGCGTTGCTGTAACCTCATCGAGTGGTTCGAAACCAAAAACATCAGCCACGGTGGCATCAAAAAGTGGCACTTCCTCCAAAACTGTCGCCTCGAAGCCCACCAGCACACGGATTTTGGTAAAAAAGGGGGACACCTTATCAGCGCTTGCCATGCGTTACGGTTCCAGTGTGAGTGCGATTCAGCGCGCGAATGGGATGCGTGATACAAAGCTTTCAATCGGGCGCGCGCTGGTGATTCCTCGCAGAAAGTAGTCCTTTGATTTGCGGAGAATATCATCGATACCCGAACCGTCGATCCAGCTCGCGAAGCGAAAATTCCGTCAGTGTCGGTCTGCCATCGGCGGCACAATACGGCAGCTCGCATGCAAACAATTCTTTCAGTAGTTCTTGGCAGGTATCGCTTGTGATGATGGTCTGAAGTCCCGCACGTTTTGCCAGGCAACGTGCCAATTTATCGTAGGCCAATACTGCGCTGCTGTTGCTGCCAGCGATCAGATCATCGATAATGTCATGCACAAAACCGCGCGGGTCGGTGAGTTGAAGAAACGCGGGCAGGCTGCGCACTTGCAGTGTGCTGCCACCGAATTCACTGATTTCCAGTCCTGCCGAGGTGAAACGTTCCAGGTTTCGCATGACCGCATCTTTCTCCCTTGGGTCCAATTCGATCAGCAAAGGCACGAGTAATCCCTGGCACTCCAGGCCACGCTGAGGGGCATGAATGATGTGTTCGTAAACGATGCGCTCTCGGGCAGCGCGGGGATCGAAAAGAACCAGACCGTCGTGACTTTCCAGAATGGCAAACCGATTGTGCAAAAGACCGACCCAGCGAAATGCGGAAGCTCCCTGTGCGGCATGAGACTTGGTTTCATGGGGCATGTCATCCAGCGGTATCTGAACCTGAGTTGCATTCTGAGTCCAGGATCCGAATTCCATGGGCGGTGCTGGTGATACACGCGCTACTTCCTGTTTTACAGAGAGGGAATGTTGAGCCACAGCCCATGAACGGATTTGCCCTGAGGCGGGTGCTGCGCGCTCTGGGGCAGGGGAGCTCACACGTTGCTGTTGTCGTTGAAGCGCTTGCGCGACTGCTGCCGCAATTCCTTCACGTAATTCATGACTGCGGTGGAAACGAACTTCACGCTTGGCGGGGTGAACATTGACGTCGACCAATGCCGCGTCCATCTGCACCCACAACCAGGCAGCAGGGTGCAGACCGTCCATCAAGCCACCGCGGAACCCCTCGTTCAGTCCACGCGAGACGGATAAGTCTTCAATCGGTCGGCCGTTGAGGAAAACGCATTGGTGCTTGCGGCCTTTTCTTGCATGGGACGCGGGAAGCAGGTAACCTTCCAGCGAAAAACCATTACCATGAAAAAGAGGGATCTCGATCAAATCCCCCGCGCTCTCCACACCGATCAGATGTCGCAGTCGATCGCTTTTACTTGCAACCGCTGGTAATTCCAGAACTTCGTTGCCGTCGCGCCGAAAGCGAAATCGAACCGTGGGAGCGGCGAGAGCATGCAATCTTACCTCATGTTCCACGTGTGAGGACTCAGTGCTGTCTGCTTTGAGAAATTTGCGTCGTGCCGGGATATTGTAAAAAAGCTGCTTGATTTCGATCATCGTGCCCGGAGCACAACCTGCAGAACGTACATCGATGATTTTTCCACCATGCACCTGGATTTCCGTGCCATCGACGGAAGATCGTTCGCGTGTAATCAAGCGGAACCGTGAGACGCTGGCGATACTGGGAATGGCTTCCCCTCGGAAACCCAAAGTGAGGATGTTGCTGAGGTCGCTGCTGCTGCGGAGTTTGCTCGTGGCATGACGTTCGAGAGATAGTAGCGCATCATCGCGATCCATCCCGCATCCATCATCGGTGATGCGGACGAGTGCAGTGCCACCGCGTTCGATTTCGATCAATACTTCACAAGCTCCTGCATCCAAGGAGTTTTCCACCAGTTCCTTGACCACGCTGGCAGGTCTTTCGATGACTTCACCTGCCGCAACTTGGCTGGCCAGGATATCGGGTAAGACATGGATGCGTGGCATGTTCGGGTCCACAGTAAAAGGAGGATCGCATCACACCAAGCCATTTTTTTCGCAACTTCTCGCTTCCCAGAGCGTTCATTCTTCCAGACCATGTGGGCAGCCGTTTCCATGCCTGAATTTTTCCCTGATCAACCACAAAGCTCGCTGCAGGCTGTCGATGCAGATGATGCCATCGACGTGGCGTTGATGCGCGAAGTGGCGCGTGGGGACGAAAAGGCTTTTCGATCGCTGATTCTGCGTCATCAGCAGGCCGTGGTTGGCACGGTGTCGCGGATGCTGAATGATCCCATCGAGGCGGAGGACATCGCTCAAATGGTTTTTGTGCGAGTCTGGCAGTCCGCTCCCAAGTGGACTCATGATGCAAAATTCACCACCTATCTTTTTACCATAACCCGTAATCTTGTTTTCAATGAAAGTAGAAGACGTGGAAGAAAAAAAGAAGTATCGCTTGAATCCCACGAGGAACATCAACCAGCGATTGCGCGCGCCGATGAGGCCATGCAGCCGGGCGAAACATTGGAAAAACGTGAATTGCATCGCAGCATTGACCGCGCCATTGCATCGCTGCCTGAGCAACAGCGCATGGCGGTGATTTTGCGAACCTTTGAAGGACTGGATTACGAGGAAATCGCGCAAGCACTTGATACCAGTGTCTCATCTGTCAAAAGTTTGCTTTTCCGCGCCAGAGCAACGTTGCGGGACGCTTTGGCGGGTGAAATGGATTCCGCGTAGGCGAGGGGAGTTATGCGGTCGCGACTTCCGCCCTTCTCTGCATTTCCAGAATGCATTCGGCGATCCAGTCATGCTGCATTTCATGAGCATCCACACCTGATCCCGGTGATCGTAACAATAATACCGTGAGTCTCCCGCCCAAGTGTTCGCGGAACTCTTCCAGTCCTGCCAACACGGCCAGATGTCCGCATGCATCACGTTGAAGAAGCCGCGCGTGAAACATCGGCATGCCCAAGGTCTCCAATACCGTCTCAATGCGGCGGGCATCCGCCTCGTTGAGCAGCCCGGCTTTCACCGAATAACGTACATCAAGCCTCAGCCCAATGGACACGGCCGCCGCATGACTCAATGCAAAACCACTGAGCTGCTCAAGTTTGTGCGCAGCCCAGTGACCGAAGTCGAGCGGCCGGCTGCTCCCCATTTCAAAAGGATCGCCTCCCGCGGTGATGTGCCTTGCGTGCCACAGTGCCGAACGTTGAACGCATTCTTCCAGTGAATGCTTTTCCAAACGGGCAAGAGACGCGGCGTTTTGTTCGATCCAATGAAAGAATTCCTCATCCTTTACCAGCGCGACTTTGAGGGCCTCGATCAAGCCAAGACGGCTGATTTCCGGATCTTGACTGTGGAGGAATGTGAAGTCGTTGATCACGGCGAAAGGCACGGCAAAGCTGCCAATCCAGTTTTTTTTGCCGAACGCATTGATGCCATTTTTGACTCCCACGCCGCTGTCGTCTTGCGATAAAGTCGTGGTAGGAAAACGCACGAGACGAACTCCGCGGTGAGCGGTGGCGGCGCCGAAACCAACAGCATCGAGAAACGCTCCACCACCGATGCAAAGGATGTAAGAATGGCGGTCAATCCTGGACTTTTCCACCTGATCCCAGACGTGACGGAGCAGAGTCTCATCGGCCTTGCAGGCTTCAGCTCCAGATCGAATGTGGAGTCCACAGAGTTCAATGCTTGATGGCTCAAGATAGCTTTTGATGGAGGGAATCAACTCGGGCCATGCGGATGCGACGGCCTCCTCTACATAGACCAGCGCGCGCCTACCTCCACCTTCTGCCAGCAGGTCCCTGAGCAAGGGGTTTTCTGATGCGAAAGCGTCATGAGTAAAGCAGACGCGATGCGTGAAAGGTACGGAGAAGGGTAAATCAAAACGTTCCATGGAAAGGTATCAGCGGCGGATTTGCTATCTCTTTTACGTGACATTGACGAGTCATTCTTCCAGCAAAAACCTGTCATGATGGGGTGAGGATCGATGTTGCTCATGAATCCACCGAATTTACACGGGTTCATTCTCACGATGCTCCAGCCAGAGACGTGCGAGTTCGGTGTCTTCCTTGATCTGAGATTTCAAGGCTTCAAGATCGGGAAATTTTTTTTCGGGGCGTAAATGATGCAGAAACTCAACCTCAAGGATTTTTCCATACAAATTCCGGTTCGTGTCAAAAAGATGAACTTCCAGCGATCGTTTGATATCTCCGATGGTAGGACGCATGCCAAGATTGGCGACCCCATGCCAGCGCTCGGATTCACTTTTTACATCGACAATCCATACACCATCGGGTGGAAGTTGTTCATCGTGAAGTGCCAGATTTGCTGTGGGGAATCCGAGAGTTCGCCCCCGTTGTTGTCCGTGTATGACCTCGCCTTCAATACTGTAGGCGCGACCTAACATCGCAGCCGCATTGGCCAATGCTCCATCCCGAATGGATTGCCGGATACGAGTGCTGCTGATGCGTTCTCCTTCGTGCATCAGCGGTGGTAGAGCGTGAACCTGAATACCAAATGCTTCGCCGTGGCGTCGGAGAAAAGACACATCACCCTGCCTATCGCGCCCAAATCTCCAGTCCTCCCCAACGGCGATGGTGGCGATGGTTCCTGCTCCCCGCAGCATGGCGAAAAATGCCTCCGCGCTCATGGCTGCCAGCGCTGCATCGAAGCGCAAGGCCAGCAGGCCCTTCACTTCCATACGATCCAGCAGGCGGCACTTGTGATCGAGCGATGCGAGAAGTTGTCTCGGAGCGCGCTCGGGAGCCAGCACACGGATGGGGTGTGGCTCGAAAGTCACCACGACGGAGGTTCCGCCACAACGCTTGGCAGATTCCAGAGAGCTGGCGATGACCGATTGATGTCCTCGATGCACACCATCGAACACTCCGAGCGCAAGGTGCAACGGCATCGGGAGTTGCGAGAGATCAGGGGCGGCTGTGGCGCGAAACATCGGGGAAATCATGAACGTTTTTTCTGATTACGTAAATGCCCAATGCAAAGTGATGCAGAATCCTTGGCGGGATCCAACTCATTCAGGGCGGGAGGTCGATCGTTTGCGTGGAAAGAGGAGGTGGCGGCGCGTGTTCTATGTCTTTTTGAAACATCGCAATCGCGGTTTTGGCAACTTGGGCGGTGTCGTAATATGCATAGCCGCCCACACCCACTGCGCCGATGAAAGGGAGCCATCGTGTGATGCCGCGGGCGACGCCCTTCTGGGTGAGTTTGATGCCGATTTTTTGCGCTGCCAACTGCAAGGCTTGGTGAGTTGCTTGTTTCACCAGATAGCGGTCACCCACACGCACGACAAGGTCACGCACGGCCATGGCGGCACCATGCCGGAAAATGCAATACAGCATCTGGCTTTGTGAGAGAGATGCGGTTTTTCCATAGAGTCCTGCCAGATCAGCGACCATTTGACCTTGGATCCTCCAGACCGCGAGAAGTTCGGGAATCATCGTCAGCCAGCCCAAAGGTCCTGGAGGTAGAGCCAGCGCGCCTGCCGTGGTGGCTGCCTTTGCAGCTGCTGTATTGGCGATCTGCCTCGCTCTTCCATCTCTCTCCAAAACGGGCACTTCGCAAGTCTCGGGTATGCGTCCGATGAGTTCCAGAATCGCGTGAGTGAGACGATGCGATGGATCTGCATCAGGTTCCTGTTTTGGGTTCATGCTGTTAGCGTAGCAGCCTTTGATCTCAACGCAACTCTCTCCCGACC
>JBMLRP010000050.1:0-19334 GCA_049240965.1 Akkermansiaceae bacterium | reverse complement strand
CACTCTTTTTTTAGAGCTTCCTCTCACCAATTTGCGAAACTTTCGGGACGTTATCATTAGTTTCTGTTATAGTAGACTAAGATGACATCTTGATCATGGCGTCTGCGGCCGCAGTTCCACGCCTTGTTTGTTTCTCGGATACTGGGCCTTGTGGTGATCCAGTGACTGCATCAGTTGCTGCATCATGCGCTTCAACATGGCGGGATTTTTTTCCGCTAGGTCGTTCTGCTCGTAGGGATCTTCCTTCAAATGAAACAGCTGATATCGTTTGCCCTTGGGTCCGGGCAGATAATGGTAAATCACCTTCCACTCCGCATCGCGCAGGCTGGTCCAGTAATCACTGCGATGCGGCGCGTGCGGGTAATGCATGAGAAATGTGCTTTGGCGCTTGTCGTCGGGGTTTCCCAGCAGCAAAGGCCGGAGATTCCGGCCATCGACGATGTGCGCTACGGGTGATTTCACGCCAGCCAAATCGAGCACTGTGGGAAAAAGATCCTCCACGGATGCCAACTGTGTTTGCAAGCGCCCGACGGGAATTGTCAGGGCTTGTTGGTGGGGATTCGCGGCATCCGTTTGCGCCCACGCGGCGATGAAGGGCACACGAACACCTCCCTCATAATGCGAGCCTTTTTTCCCGCGCAATGGAGCCGAGCTGCCGACATTGTGCGCCTCGCCCAACGGGGAATCGCTGCCATTATCGCCCAGGAAAAAAACCAGCGTATTTTTTGCTTCACCTGTTTTTTCCAAATGATCCAACAATATGCCGAGCGACTCATCCATGCTCTCGATCAGGGTGGCGAATGCCTTGGCGGCAGGTGACTGTTTTGCCTCCGCATAATGCGCCGCGAAGCGTGGGTTTGCCTGGAATGGCGAGTGCACCGCGTAGTGGGCGAAGTAGAGAAAGAATGGTTTTTTGTCGCGAATGCTCGCATCGATCTGCTTGTTGGCTTCGAGAGTCAGAGCCTCGGTGAGAAACGTATGGGAGCCGTGATAGGCTTCCAGATGCGGCACCGCTTGCTTGGTTCCTTTGCCGTAGTTTTTTTCTCCGTAGTAGCTTCCGGGTGAGCCGTAGGAATTGCCGCCGATGTTGACATCGAATCCCAACTGGCAGGGATCCGATCCCTCCGTGTCATTGGGTCCGAAATGTCCTTTGCCGATGTGGATGGTTCGGTACCCTTGTTGCTGCAGGAGCTTGGGCAATGTGGTATCGCTCCGATCCAAGCCACGCCAATCCCAGGCCATGGGACCGAGAGGTCCGCGGTTGTTTTGATCCGGATTGATCCAATTGGTCACGTGATGACGAGCGGCGTTTTGTCCGGTAAGCAGGGATACACGTGTGGGGGAGCAGACGCTCATTGCACAAAATTGGGAGAAACGCACTCCTTGTCGCGCCAGGCGTTCCATATTCGGCGTGCGATACCAGGAGTTGAGAGCGTGCGCCCGGGGTTGGCCTTTTTCATCGCTGAGAAATGGCACCGAGGTGTCCATGAGCCCCATGTCATCGACGAGAAACACCACGATGTTCGGTGGCGTGGCCGCAGCGGAACGGTTCGTGCAGAGCAGAGCACACATTCCGATCATGAGAGAAAAAAGTTTCATCGGATTACCATACGCTCGGCTCCTTGATTCCTTGCAGGGATCTTTCTGGCGTAGGTGCTCGGAATGCAATTCAGACGATGAACTTGAAATATCCTTCGATGACTCTTCGTTATGGTAAAGTTATTTTTTATGAATTCATTTTCCAACCGTCGTTCGTTCCTCAAGATCGCCGGCTCCGCCTCGGTGAGTCTGCTCGGTTTCCCCGCCATTCTCCATGCACAAAACAAGGGAGAAAAACTTCGTGTCGCGCTCATCGCCACGGGTGGCAAGGGTGGTGCGCACATCAACATGGTGAAACAGGCCGGCGATATCGTGGTCGCGCATTGCGATGTGGATACCAAGCGCCAGAGCGGAGTGCCCAGGATCTGGCCGGAGTCGCGCTTCTATCAAGATTACCGGATTCTGTTAGAAAGGGAAATGAAGAACATCGATGCCGTGATGATTTCCACGCCCGATCACCATCACTACCTGCCCACCGCGCTGGCGATGGAAGGAGGCAAGCATGTGTATACGCAGAAACCTCTGGTGCACACCGTGTGGGAGGCACGGCAATTGCTTGCGGCCACGAAAAAATTCAAGGTCGCCACACAGATGGGCAATCAGGGACACTCGGGTCGCGGCAACCGCGAAATTTATGAATACGTCAACAGCGGCATGTTGGGTGACATCACGGAAATCCATTGCTGCACGAATCGTCCCGTGTGGCCGCAGGGCCTGGAACGTCCTGCGGGTGAAGATCCGGTCCCCGCGAATCTGGACTGGGATCTTTTCCTCGGCTGTGCGCCATTCCGTCCCTACAAGGACAAACGCGTCTATCATGATTTCAATTGGCGCGGCTGGTATGACTTTGGTGGCGGCGCGCTGGCCGACATGGCCTGCCACACGATGGACAGCATTTTCTGGTCGATGAATCTCGGTCTGCCGCAAAGCGTGGAGGTCGTGGAAATCCATGGTCATACCACCGAAACATTCCCCAAGGGAGCGATCTTCCGCTGGACCTACGCCGCCGGTGTGTTACCGAATGGCAAACCGCGCCCCGAACTGGTGATTTATTGGTACGAGGGCAAATTGATGAAAGACGGCGTGGAAGTGATGGCTTCCGAGCGCATGCGTCGCCCCGAAAAACTCGCCGCGGATGTGAAGCTGGCCGCCAGCGGCAATGTCTATTTCGGCACCAAACACGACCTCATCGTGGAGGGCAGCTACGGCGATGTTTCACGCATTGCCCAGACGCCCGAGGAAAAGAAAAACCAACCCATCGCCAAGGCTCCGGAACTGTTACCGCGCAATCCCGATGGCGAGGGCGACTTCGGACAATACATGGATTGGCAACGCGCATGCAAAGGCGAGAAGGCCTGGGACAGCCCCGGCTCGAATTTCCTCTACTCCGCCCCGTTCACCGAATCCATTCTGTTAGGCAATATTGCTCTACGGGTGGGCAAGGCGAATGAAAAACTGCTCTATGATGGTGCCAACATGAAATTCATCAACAACGAACAAGCCAACGGTTTTCTCACGAAAGAATACCGCAAGGGATGGTTCCACAAACTGGTGTGATGTTCTTTCATGTGACTCCTCTTCAACCCTCCGCGTGTTCCTTGCGTTGAGCGGGAGCGATGTGGTCAATCGCTGCCAAAACCTCGGGCGAAAGCGCGGGCACTTCCAGCGCGGCGAGGTTGTCGTGCAGTTGTGCGACCGTTCGCGCGCCGATGATCAGCGATGTCACGCCTTGTTGTTGCAGCGCCCAGCGCAGCGCCAGGTGGTGCAAGGGGATGCCGAGGTCGCAGGCGATCGCATGCAAGGCACGGATTTTTTCCTGCTGCGCCCATACCTGGGACTCTTGCAGAAAACCTTCGGGACGCGCGGCACGGGAGCCGGAGGGAATGCCATCGACATACTTGGGCGTCAGCATGCCTTGCGCCAACGGGCTGAACACAATCGAGCCAATGCCCTCTTTCTCCAACCAGTCGTGGATGCCTTCCGCTTCCGGCCAACGGTTGAGGATGGAATACGGTGGCTGATAGATCAGCGGCCGCACACCCATGTCCCGCAGCAATCCCACGGCTTCCTGCAACATCGGCAAAGGGTACTTCGAGAGACCCACGTAAAGCGCCCGACCGGACTGCACCGCCGTGGCCAGTGCCGACATGGTTTCCTCCAGCGGCGTGTCTGGATCGGGACGATGGGAGTAAAAGATATCGACATAGGGTAGACGCATGCGTTGCAGCGACTGGTCCAATGACGCCAGCACATGCTTGCGCGAGCCCCACTCGCCATACACGCCCGGCCACATGGTGTGTCCCGCCTTGGTGGAAATGACGACTTCATCGCGATGCGCGGCAAGGTCCTGATGGAAAATGTGACCGAAGTTTTTCTCCGCCGAGCCCGGTGGCGGCCCGTAGTTGTTCGCGAGGTCGAAGTGCGTGATGCCTTTGTCAAACGCCGATAGAATCATCGCGCGTGCCTCTTGTGCGTCATCCACGTCACCAAAGTTATGCCACAGGCCTAACGAAATTTCCGGTAATAAAAGGCCCGAACGACCACAGCGACGATAAGGAGTCATGCGCGGCATCTTTCGCGAGGATCATGCGCTCGGCAAGAAGGAAAACCATCGTTATCCGGATTCACAGGATCGGAGATAATAAGCGCGCGGCGCGGCATGCGGCCTTGAAATACCACGGTTGTTGCATGGCGTATGCGAGGCTGGTCGGCAGCGATTGATCGAAATCCCGTTGCAGCATTTCTGCGACTTCATTCACAAACGCCGCATCGCCACTGACGCCGGTAATTTCAAAATTCAGGCGGAACGATCGGTTGTCGAGATTTCCCGTGCCCACGGCGGCATAGCCATCGCAGAGAACCACTTTCTGATGGAGGAAACCGGTTTGATAGCGGAAAATCTTCACGCCGGATGGCAGGATTTGTTCGAAGTAGGAATGCGCCGCCCAGTTGACCAAGCGGCTGTCCGCGCGCTCGGGGATCAAAATGCGCACATCCACTCCGCGCAGTGCGGCGGCCTGCAGTGCCGAGGTGACGCCACCGTCCGGCACGAAGTAGGGCGATGCGATCCACAAGCGCTCTTGCGCATGCTGGCAGGCGGCCACGATGAACAGCTGCCATGAGTCTAACACATCAGCGGGACCTGTGGGAAGAATGAGCAGCGATTGATCTTCTGGCTGCGTCTGGGTCTGTGGTTGACATGATAATAAAGACCCGCATGCCCAATACCAGTCTTCTTCAAACACCAACTGCACACCCAGCACGGCGGGGCCGGTGATGCGCATGTGGGTGTCGCGCCAATAGCCGAGCTGCGGATGCCAGCCGAGGTATTCATCGGCGACGTTCAAACCGCCAATGTAGGCTTCCCTGCCATCACACACGACGATCTTGCGGTGATTGCGGAAGTTGTATTGCAGCCGCGACCACCAGAACCGGTTGGTGCCGAAGTGATGGAAATGCACGCCCGCTTCTTTCATCTCCCGCAGGAATCGACGAGGCAGTTTACCGGATCCGAATTCATCGAACAAGAGCCACACCTTGACTCCGGCGCGCGCGCGCGCGACGAGGATTTTTTGCAAGGCATCACCAATGATGTCATGCCGCATGATGTAATAGCTGATCAGCACATACGATTGGGCGTTTTCGATCGAATGAAACAAGGCATCAAAGGTTTTTTTGCCATCGGTGAAAAGATCGAGCCGGTTTCCTGACAACAACGGCAATCCCGATAACTCGAGAGCTGCCGCCATGAAAGGACTGTCGCCGGTTTGTTGGAATTCCTGATAGCGTTGATGGAAGTCACGGGCTTCTTCCGACAGAGCTTGGTTGTTGTGACGGCGTGCGCGGACATAGCCGGCGAAGCGGTCGCGTCCGAAAAACCAGTAGAGGGGAACTGCCAGATACGGCATGAAAACGAGCGCCATGATCCATGCGATACTGCCTTGCGACGTTCGCGCGTGCATCAGCGCATGGCACGCGTGCAGCAAACCCGCGCCATGAAATAACAGGACCACTCCCGCGACAATTTCTGCCAGCCACCACATCCGCGCCATCCTGGCATCATTTCCCTGCGAGCACGAGCAAATATGACGACCTTTGATTTGAGCATCAAGCCAGGGAAATGATTTCTTACCGGATCAGGTGCCTGTGATTCATTCATCCGTAAATCCGTTCAATCCGTCGTATCCCCATCTTCCATCCGTTGTCTCCCCGTTCCCTCTCAAGGCTTGAGCGATTCGATCAAGCGGTGGATCAAGGCGGCATCTTCATTTTCGTCGTGCCGTTGCAAGGATACCTCGAGATTGCGCAAAGTGCGGATCAGGATCTCGCCCGGCGTCGCGCTCGTGGACAAGGCGCGGGCGATGTTGTCATCGATTTCCTCGCGGCGGGAAAGGATGTCGTTCAGATCATGCATGCGTCCGCTGTTAAAACAATCGACCAGCAGTTGCTGTCCGCCGTGTTCGACACGACAGAGAAAATGCCCCGGGAAGTTCACCCCTTCGACTTCCAGACCGAGGCGCCTGGCGATGAGAATGAAAATGGTGGCCAGCCCGATCGGGTTGGATTTGCCGGACTCAATGGCCCATGCCAGATCACAATTGCGCGGATCGTGGTAGTGCTCGTGATTGCCCTTGAAGCGACCACTTTCAAACAGATAAACGCGCAGACCATCGATGCCAGCCTCATCACAGGCTTGATGGACTTCCTCCGCAAGCAAATCCAGTTGGTCGGATAGCGGCGGTCGCAGCGACACGCCATCGTGCAGGAAATCGGAAATTTGCCGTAGGCAGGCTTCGAGATGATCCCAATCGTCGTCCATCGCCCGCCAGCCATGAAACGGCACTTCCCAATCCACCAACAAGGCGTCGCGGCGGCAGGGCTTCAGCACGTCCGATAGCAAACCGATTTCCGAATCGGTGAGCGGATGGCTGCATTCCGCCAGGACTTCACTGACATCACCACCGTATTCCCGTAGTTTTTCACTGACCATTTCCCGTACTGCAGGGGTCTCGTCATCCAGCAGACGCAAGAGCGATTCGAATTGGGCAACGGATGACATAAACGGATGACTGAAACTACGCATTGCTTGCCGACTTCCGCAAGTGGTAATTACTCATGATCGCACACATGCACAGCCGCGCACTGATCCACTTTCCCAAGAGTGTTATGAATCGGATTGGTTCGAACTTCAGGAACGGCGTTGTGTGCTTTGATATCGGTGCCAAGCGGATTGATCAGGTTGTGTCACATGATCCAGTGGCACATGCCATGCTTGCGTCAGTTGCAGAATTTTTTCTAACAAAAATAATGAAGCGATGGCGTCAAAAAGGGCATCGTGCCATCTTCGACCCGGACATGCGGCTTGCACCAAGGAAGTGAGTTCCAGGGAATCGCACAACACACCGAGCGAATGATCCTGCCATTGCGGCCAGGTAGCGCGCGATAGAAGAAGAGTATCGACCCACGGTCCGAAACCATGACCAGGAAAAGCACGAAGGAATTTTTTTTCGGTGCCTTTTCCGTGAGCGACAATCACTCGATTGCCAAGATGCTCCTTCACCACAGGCCATAGTGTCAACAGCTCTGGCGCATCCTGTAAATCCTGCAAGGTGATGCCATGCACCTTTTGGGCCCTCCAGGTAATGCCTTCGGTGCCGCGGAGATAGGAAACAAATGATTTCCCGAAACCTCCATCGGGGCTCCATTCGGCGATACCGATTTGAATCGGCACATCCGTATGCCCCGTGGCGGCACCCGCGGATTCGAAGTCAATCGCGGCAAATCGGCAATCTTGGAGGGGAGTCGTGATCGGCATGAACTGCATCACTTTATCGATGGAAAACTCATGGTCGATGCAAAAAACGATCTGAGGGTATCCATTGTCTCACACATCTGACTCATTCACCCAAGCCTTTGGCAAAAACGCCGTATTCCTCGAAAACGATCACCATGGGTCGACAGCAGATCTCACAATCATAATCCCATTCAGCGGGCCATTCCGATTCGTCCGGTCCCAACAGCGCAAACGTCTCGCCGCATGTGGGACACATCACTTCGTGCATATCCATCTCCCAACTATTGCCGCGCATTCAAAGAAACGCAACTCCGTCATTGACATCAATATGCAGAAAATGCAAAATGTCACGGTAGACATGGAGTTTACATCAACCCTAGAAAGAATCATTGCTATGAAATCGACCCTGCTCCTTACCATCGTTACTTTGCCCTTCATCGCGGCATCTTGCAGAAAAGAAGCCCCTGCCACACCTGCTCCCGCCGCTCCTTCAACTCCCGCCGCTCCCGCCGCGGAAACTGCTCCGGCAAGCACTACGGAAACCGCTCCTGCTGCCGATACCGCTGCAGCACCCGCTGCTGATGCAGAAGCTGTTGCTAAAGCTGCGGCTGATGCCGAAGCTGCTGCCAAAGCTGCGGCGGAGGCCGCTGCCAAAGCCGCTGCAGAGGCTGCCGCTCAACCTGCCGCTGGTCAGCCGGAAGGTGGCCAATAAGTTCTCACAGGAACCTTGATCCTGCGCCCGCTTTTTTGTCTTCGACAAAAGCGGGCGTATTTTTTGGGAATCGATGCGCAACGATGGTCCATCATCTCAGGCATTGACCACAGCGTGTTGCTTTTTTACTTTGTCGAGGTGCGCGATCGTGAGACGGACCCTGTTCATTCCTTGCTGCGTTCGCGTTTTGGCATGGAATCATTCCGCGGACAACAGGAAGCCGTGATCCGCAGCCTTCTCGCTGGAAAATCAGCTCTGGCTCTGTTTGCTACCGGCGCTGGGAAATCCCTGTGTTATCAACTTCCTTCGCTGCTTTTTCCGGGCATCACGGTGGTGGTCAGCCCGTTGATCGCACTGATGAAAGATCAGGTGGAATCTTTGCTCAGACGAGGTATCGCCGCTGCCAGAATTGACTCGACCCTGGCTGATGACGAGGCCAAGGCGATTCTCGATGGAGTTCTCACAGGTGGCATCAAGCTTTTGTTTGTCTCTCCAGAAAGGCTTGCATCGCAGGGTTTTCGCAAGTCGCTTCAAGGAGTGAGGATCAGCTTATTGGCAATCGATGAGGCTCACTGTGTTTCGGAGTGGGGTCACAATTTTCGCCCGGATTACCTGAAGATCGGCCGATTGCGCCAGCGACTGAAGGTCGAGCGAGTCCTGGCACTCACCGCTACAGCGACTCCAGAAGTGGCGCGAGGTATCCGCAAGGTATTCCGCATTTCGCCATCCTGCCAATTTCAAGTTAGTTTTCATCGACCCAACTTACAACTTCGAGTGGAGTCCTGCGCAGCCGGTGAAAAAGACGCGCAATTGATCAGGATTTTGCGGGAATCCACTGGCCCAACGATTGTGTATGCCACATCCCGCAAAGATACTGAGCGCATCACCACCATGCTGCAAAAAAGCGGATTCTCCGCGCGCGCCTACCATGCCGGTCTCACTCCGGAAATACGCTCATCTCATCAGGAGTCTTTTTTGAGAAATCAAATTCGAATTATTGTGGCTACGATTGCTTTTGGCATGGGCATTGATAAACCAGACATCCGCGGCATCATCCACTATCATTTGCCGAAAAGTATCGAGGGTTACAGTCAGGAAATCGGACGTGCGGGACGCGATGGACTCGACTCGTATTGTCTGCTTTTCGCGCACAAGCCGGATGCAAAGACTTTGGAGAATTTCATTCATGCCGCGACTCCATCTCCGCAGGCGTTGCGCAATCTTCTCGATCGTTTGCTCAGGCTCGCTTCACCGGGCAGGTGTTTTGCGATTTCACCTTTCGAGCTCTCTGTGAGTCTCGATTTGCGCGAGGAATCGCTGCGCACGGTGCTGGCTTATTTGGAGACCGATGGCTTGATCGAACGCAGCGGACAGTTTCATGCTTACCTGCGCGTGCGCCTGCTGCGTCCGCTCGATCGGGCTTTGGCCGGTTACCCAGTCCGCGTAAAAAATCGCATTCGTGGACTCTTTGCCGCCGCAGAGGAGGCCTATGGCAGCCTGCATTTCCGATTGTATGAAATCGCGGAAACAACTGGTATTTCACGCGAGGAAGCCACCGAAATCATTACGGCTCTGGCTGACGCCGGGGATATCCGCCTGGAACAGCGTGGCGTGCGGGAGGTCTATCAGCGCAACAAAAAAGCGGACGTGTCGATTCCGCAGGTCATCGAACGCATGGTCGAACGTTTTGAATCACGTGCTTTGTTTGAATATGATCGGATCCGCTTGATGCAGGGATACGTCGAATCACGATACTGCCGCGCGCGTGCGCTAGCGAAACATTTTGGCATTCGCGGATTTGAGAAATGTGGAATCTGTGATCTCTGCCTTGGGGCGAAACCAATCCGCTGGCGTGACATACCGGCTCCGAAAATTTCAGATGATGAGTGGCAGAAAATGCTGGCGCTACGACGTGAAAACCATGCGGCTCTTGGCACGTCACGACAACTCGCAAAATTTCTCTGTGGTATTTCCAGTCCCGCCGCCTATCAGGCAAAACTCACAGGTCGTGAAGAATTTGGCATGTGGCAGGATCAGGATTTTCTCCACATCCTCGCCTTGCTGGATGCCTGAGCGGGTTCATTCCCACATGTGGCAAAAGAGAATTTATAGGCCTTACAAGACAGGCAGAACTCGTCTCTTTGTCATGGGGATATCAAGGTTTTTTGGAAAGAGGATTTTTATAGACGATAGGATTACGCCATGAGAATGCCCCTGTTGTTGCGAGGAAATGAGCTTGTGCGATGAGAGGGTTTTGCGCAGGGTTGGGGCATGGCTGACACGGTTAGAACGAGATTCGCCCCATCACCAACGGGGTATTTGCATGTGGGAGGAGCGCGTACGGCGCTGTTCTGTTGGCTTTATGCGCGTAAGCATGGCGGACAGTTTATTTTACGGATCGAGGATACCGATGAGGCTCGTAATACCGACGCGGCCAAAGAAGCGATTTTTGATGGAATGAAGTGGCTGGGACTCGACTGGGATGAAGGCCCGGATCAAGGTGGCCCCTGCGGCCCTTATGCGCAAAGCGAGCGCAAGGAGGTCTACGACCACTATTTTGATCAACTGCGCAACGCTGATCGAGTCTACGAAAGTGATGGCGCGTGGCGTTTCCGCTTTGATCGGAAACCCGTCACCATGCATGACCTCGTGTGCGGCGAGGTTACGATTGATTACCGCGATGAATCCAACACGCCGGACATGGTGATCAAACGTTCCGATGGATCGTATGTATTTCATTTTGTGAATGTGGTGGATGATCTGGAAATGAAAATCACTCACGTCATTCGTGGTGAGGATCATCTGATGAATACGCCGAAGCATTTGCAGTTGATCGAAGCACTAGGAGGCACCGCTCCGGCATATGCTCACATCCCGCTGATCCAGAATGCCAATGGTTCCAAAATGTCAAAACGCGATATTGGAGCCGCTGTGGGCGATTACGAACCCAAAGGGTTCATCGCTCCCGCGCTCATCAATTTTCTCGCCCTGTTGGGATGGTCGTCAAAAACAGATGAAGAGATTTTTACGAAGGAAGAATTAATACAACGATTTTCGCTGGAAGCGGTCAACCGTTCTCCCGCGCGCTTCGATGTGGAAAAATGTGCGTGGGTGAATCAACAGCATCTCTTGCGCATGAGCGCTTGCGCGTTTGCTGAAGCCGCGCGCCCTTTCGTGGTCAAAGCGGGGTTGGAGCCGGGAGAAAATTTCACGGCGGTGGCATCAGCTGTCCAAGAAAAAGTGCGTCTCCTCTCGGAGGTGCCGGAAGCGTTGTGCTTCTTATTGGATGATGCCTTTCCGTTCGATGCAGCGGCCATCGATAAAGTCAAAGCCACTGCCAATGCGGCAGCGATCTATGGATCCCTTCAGGATGCTCTCGCCGCTGTTTCCCTGTGGAATGGTGACTCTGCCAAATCCGCGATGAGCGATGCGGCGACATCGCTGGGAATCAAAGTGGGGCAGATGATGTTTCCACTTCGTGTCGCTTTGTCGGGCAAATCGGGCGGTCCTGATCTGGCGGTGATTCTCGAGTTGTTGGGTAAAGAACGCGTGTTGGCGCGACTGAAAAATATCATGAGTCTCATTGCATGAATGGTGAAGTCTATCAGATGAGCGACTTGGTCGCGCGCGATGTCTTGGATGCCTTCCACGAGAAGCCGGCCATATTGGCGGTCATCGGCTGTCCTGTGAGCCATTCGGCATCGCCGGCGATGCATCAGCCAGCTTTGGATGCCTGCGGTATTCATGGGCGTTATATCAAACTTGAGGTTCCCGTGGGACGTGTGATGGAGGCTTTGCAGCATATGAATGAATTGGGATTCGTTGGCGCTAATGTCACCGTTCCGCACAAATTTGCTGCGCTGGATGCCTGTCATCAGGTGGATGAAGCCGCTCGGCAAATCGGTGCAGTGAATACCATTCGTTTTCTGAACGGCGAGATCCATGGCTGGAATACCGATGGGCCGGGTTTTGCAAGAGCCATAGCAGAAGAGTTTGACACGTCGCTTTCTGGCTTGCGCGTGATGATCGTTGGTGCGGGCGGCGGAGCCGGTCAGGCGATCGCCACGCAATGTGCGATCGACGGTGCGCAGCGAGTGATCCTTGTCAACCGAACGGTTGAAAAAATCAATACACTCGTGCAGGTATTGACCCGCCGTTTTCCGAATACTCAATTTCATGCGATCGCGCTCAACGATCCACAGCTCTGCGGTGTGGCAAAACAATGCCAGTTGATGGTCAACACCAGTTCTCTTGGTTTGCGTCCGGACGATCCATCGCCCATCGAGTCCTCCTGTTTTGCAAAGCACCAGTGGGTCTATGATACCATTTACAAGCCACCACTGACTACTTTTTTGCGCGATGCCATCAAGGTTGGTGCTGAAGTGGCGAATGGATTTTCGATGCTCTTGCATCAAGGTGTGCTGGCCTATGATATCTGGTATCCGGAACGCGCGCCGCTGGAAATCATGCGCAGCGGGTTACGGAGTGTCAGTTAATTCCACACCGGGATAATCAATTCCCATCCAATGGCAGGCCAAAACCTCGATCAAGGTGAACACTTTTTCCTCACCTTTGATTGATCGACGGATTTTCACGCAAACGCGCGCTGTATTGGGCGGATCCGCCTGGGGAAAAATCGAACCCATCAGTGGTTGGTTTTGTTTTCTCGCCATCAAGGCCATGGAAATCAAGCGTCCATTCCGACTCTTGCGATCAACAAGAAATTCCGGAGTGGCGAGACTCAGTGGTGCACCGCGCAAAAGAGACGGTTCGTAAAAAACAATACTCATTTGCAGATCGGAAAAATTCTGCTCGGCCAGTCGTTCACGCACCAGCATGCGAAAAACTCCTTCGCCTTCGCCATCGGCTCCTTGGAATACCGACCATGGCATCGATGAGCTTCTCGCGTAACTCTCCCAATCGATGACCCAGCGTTCCTCCTCCTTGGCGAAGACCATTTCCATCTTGCGCCCTCGCGTATCCGTCCAGATCGTTTCGATCAGAGCGAGCTCTCCAGGACGAATGACATTTTGCTCTACCATTTCAATCGACTCCGGTTTGAAAAACGAAGCCTTGGCGCCATCGTTTAAAATGATCGAGGACAAGCGCGGACGCTGGCGGCAAAGTTGGGCAAGGCTTTCGGGGGCTGTTTCTTGGAACAAAGAAGTGGCGGTTTGCAACATGGATGGATACGCCTGCTTGAATAAATCGATATTTTCGCTGTCCCACTTTTTGTTTTCCTTGTTCTCATCAGTGGCAGGCTTCGCGACGGAATGGGTCGGGCCAGAGGAAGTTTGCCATTTGATCAAACCTGCCAGCAAACCAACAACGATGAACCAACCCACCACAAATTTGACAAGAGGATTCGATTTTTTGCGCCTGCGATCGGAGCTTGTGCGGGATGAAAACACTCCCGGGGTTTCCTTGTGAGTATCGATGCGAACGAGTTGACCGGCACCTGCCGCATCGCGAGTCAGATTCGGGGTAAACTCCTTGCGTGGTTCGTTGACAGCTCCTTGAACCACATTGACATTGATTTTTTTCTTCGATGGAAGAGGTGACTTTTCGCAGGCAGGGCAAATGGAATCTTGCGTGCTCTTGAACACTTCGCCGCATTTACCGCAGTGATACCAACCTGTTTGTTTTACCGTCACCTGCGCTAGACTAAGGCATAACCCAGTCTTTGTGAAGCATCTCTGTGATGAAAAAGCGATTTTGTGAAGAAATGTCATCGGTTTTCTTCAACCGGACTGTCACTCTTACTTCACCAGGCTCTTCAAACAAGGATCCGTCTTGCCGCAGCAAATCCCGTATTTTCCAATGTTCGTCCGACCCACGACGCACATATCCCCAGACGACCGTGTCATCGCAAAGGCATGTCAGGAGAAAAGACTCGTATTCATGTTCAGGCAAGCTGGGAAGATAATAGGGGGATGCAGAGAGCAAAACCCTGACAGTGACAGGATTTTCCTTGGGAAAGCGTGCCAAGCTGGAGAGTTGATCTTCGCCTAATTCCATCGTTGCCTCCCAATCGAGTTTCAGCCCATCACCATCACTGACAAAAAAGGCCAGAAACTCGGATCCATCTGCGTTTTTGCCACGCATGGACAAATATGCCTGTCCTTCGGTTTCATGGAAATCGAATTTCAACTGGTCCTGTCGATCAAGCAAAGGCGGCGAGGGCCATGGCTTCCAATGCTTTTCCAACATGCTCGCGGTGTTTTCTTGCATCCGAATCAAAGACACAATTTCTTGACTTCTTATGGACGCGGTAAATTTCCGAAATATGTCCTGCGCTTGCTGTTGTTTCTGATATGAGTTTTGCAGCAGGGAATAAAGTTCCGAACTCTCTGTAGGATCTTGTGGGATATCGATGATTCCCTCTGGAATCATTTGAATTACGTTGCCCTTATCGGCAGATTGGCGATTCACGCGAGCGATTGCAACGAACATGACCAATATCACTCCAGCAAATGAAAGCCAAATCAGACGGTGGTCTTGGCGTGTTTGACGTCCCCACGTTCGTTCACCTCTGGGTTGTCCCTGATCTTCCATGGCATCATTGGAAATCGCTGGCGCTTCGATCCGAACAATTTCTTTGGCCGCAATCGCAGTAGAGATGTCCAATTTGATGGGCGCTTCACGCAGAGGCGCCTCAAAGCCAACTTCGTCCTCGTACTGATTCGAGGAGCCTCCGATCCGGCGCCGGCGTTGACCTTTCCGAGATGAACCTTTTCGCATCATGCAGTGAAACGGGGGATGGTGGGCGCTGCGTGATTCAGGATGAGCAAGACAGCAAGGGCTGATCAATCACGGTCTCCATCATTGACCCGAGGGAGATTTCGGGACCGTGTTGCCCTTTGACGGTTCAGGCAAAGGGACTTGGGTGGAAGGCGGGGAATCCAAGGACGAAGGTGGAAGCTCGTTTGTGGCTGGATCGACAGCGGCTGGTAAATCACCGGGTAATGGCAGGGCGTCACCATGGCTCGGAACCTCAGGGAGAGTCGGTGCCATATTCTGTTGGGATTCCAATAGCAATGCTGCAGCTACGTAGCCAACCTTACCGCTATCAAGTTCAACCTTCACAAACGACCCCTCTGATTTGATCACGCGCATGGTAGTGCCTGCCGCCAACAATTCATCAGCGTCCGCATTGCCTGATGGTTTTTTGCTGAAAAAAGCTGTGGAATTTGAAGCTGCGGTGACAAATTGCCCCGCGTTAAATTGATAGTTGAGGCCCATGACAGACGCCCCTTGTTCTTTACGGAAGCCAGCTTGGCTGAGCGGATCGTATCCAGCACTGCCAGAAGAGCCGCCAAAATCGGAGCAGGAACTGAGAACCAGCGCGCCGCAAAAAATACCGATCCAGTCGCGATTTTTCATACCGATTACGTTATTGTCTGGCGCCGCATGCGTCAAGTTTTTCCCTTGAGGAAAAAATTCGCTGATCCTCCATGTTACGACTTGCCATTGTTCATGAGAAGAACCATAATCACTCCATGCGAGTTTTCGCCCTTACCGGGGGCATCGCCAGCGGCAAATCCACTGTATGCCGATTGCTGCGCGAATTATGCCCGACCGTGACCATCTTTGACTGCGATGCAGCCACCCGTCGACTCCACAGCGATCCTGATGTGGTGGAGCAATGTCGTGCTGCGTTTGGAGAGGAAGCCATTTTCGCCCCGAAGAATTGTTTGGACCGCGATTTTTTGCGCAAGAAGATCATCCATGATGAAGACGCCAAAGCACAATTGGAATCGATCATCCACCCTCGCATCCGTCAGGAATGTCTTGCTTCGCTCGCGCAAGCGCAGGAGTCGGGACAATCCCCCTTGTTTATCGCGGATGTCCCCTTGCTGTTTGAGAACGGTTTCCATTTCGGCCAGGAAAAGTCATTGTTGGTCGCCTCCAGCTTCGAAACTCAGGTGCGTCGTTTGCGCAATCGTACCCGCTGGGATGATGACACGATTCATGCCAGTATCGCCTCACAAATGCCTGTGGCGGAAAAAATGCTAAGAGCCGATGCCGTTTTCTGGAATGAAGGCCCGCTCTCCAGTCTGCGCGCGCAAATTGCACGGTTTCTCGAAGCGCATGAGATTGCTACCAGCGATGCCGCGCTCATCCATGCAGTTCCCGTAGCGCTTCCAGCATCGATCGACGTCAATCGATTCCGCGTCAAGCCCTTGGCAGAACTCCACGACATGGCGGATGCCATTCCCGGTCTGCAAGTCGCGCATGCGACGAAAAGTCAGTTAATTTATGAATTGCTTCAATTTTACGCAACCGAGGGAGTCGAATTGATTTGCGAGGGTGTATTGGAGCTGGGCAAGGAAAACTACGCGATGCTGCGCGATCCCGCTCGTAGTTTCCGTCATTCAGCTGACGATGTTCACGTTCCGATCAATTACATTCGGGACCTAGGTCTTCAAGCCGGGCAGCGAGTCAAGCTGCGTGTGCGCGCGCCCAAGGAAAAAGACAAGTTTCTGACGACGGCGGCCATTTTGGAGATCGAGGGCAAAAACATCGATCAATGGCAGGCCCCTACGGATTTTGACAGACTCACGCCGCTTTTCCCGGATCGTCGCGTGTATCTAGAGGGTCCGGGCGTTGATTTCCTCAGTGTTCGTCTTGTCGATTTGATCGCACCTCTCGGCCTGGGGCAGAGAGCACTGATTGTTGCGCCACCGCGAGGAGGGAAAACGATTTTGCTGAAACAGATGGCGAAGGCGATCAAGACCAATCACCATGATGTTGAGTTGATCGTTCTTCTGCTCGATGAGCGTCCCGAGGAAGTGACGGATTTCGAGGAAAGCGTCGGTTGCACCGTTTATGCATCCACCTTCGATGAATCTCCCCGGCGTCACGCACAAGTGGCTGACATGGTCTTGGATCGCGCCAAACGACTGGTGGAACAAGGCAAAGATGTCATTCTTTTGTTAGATTCTCTGACTCGCCTCGCTCGTGGGCACAATTCTGCCAACCCCTCCGGCCCCATTGGCTCGGGAGGTGTGTCTCCGATCGCTCTGCAAAAATCACGCAAATTTTTCGGAGCGGCTCGCAATGTGGAAGAAGGCGGCTCGCTCACGATCCTTGCCACCGCATTGATTGAGACAGAATCACGCATGGATGATGTGATTTTTGAGGAGTTCAAAGGAACGGGTAACATGGAAATCCGATTGGACCGCGAGTTGGCGGAACGCCGCATTTATCCCGCCATTCATATTCCCCAGTCGGGAACCCGGAATGACGATCGTTTGTATCATCCGGACGAATTTGCAAAAATTCTCGATATCCGTCGTCAACTCGCGCAACTTCCTTACGGCGAAGCTGTGGAGACGTTGATGAAAAATCTTAAAAACACCCAAAACAACACGGAACTATTGTTGCGCGGCATCCGCTGATTCTGATTTTTGTTGGTCGCCTGATCAAGGTGCAGGTGCTTATTTTCTATGCCGATTCTTATTCAAGACTCCCAGGAACTTCACTCATTGGTGCAAAGAATTGCACCGATTGCGACGGTTTGCGCGATCGATACCGAGGCGGATAGTCTCCATCGCTACAAAGAGTCGCTATGCCTGATCCAGTTGTCCGCTGGCGGCGAAAACGTCTTGATCGATACGCTGGCCATCGATGAGCAGCAGCCTTTCGCCGATTATCTTTGCTCGTGCGAAGTCTGGATGCATGGTGCCGACTACGACATGACGATGATTCGTCGTGAATACGGCAAGCTTCCGCCTGTTGTATGGGACACCCAGATCGGCGCACGTTTGTTAGGCTTGCGCAAGTTCGGTCTATCGGATTTGGTCGAGCACTGGTTTGGTGTCACATTGGTGAAGACCTCGCAGAAAGCCGATTGGGGTAAGCGACCCATGACCAAAACGATGCTCGATTACGCGATCAACGACGTCGTCTATCTGCTGCCCATGGGAGAATGCATTGTCGAGGAATTGATTGATCTCGGTCGTTACGAATGGTTTGTGCAAAGTTGCCATGCGGCGCGCAAAAAAATCCTCGAGCGCGATGTGAGTCGCGAGGAGCAGTGGCGTATCAACGGCAGCGGCAAGCTGGATCGCCGGGGTCTCGCTTACTTGAAAGCATTGTGGAATTGGCGCGATGCCGAGGCCTCCAGTTGGAACAAGCCGACTTTCATGGTGGTCAATAACAAACAAATGATCGAGTGGGCCGATCAAATGTCACAGGGGCAGAAAATCTCACTGCCTCATCATTTGCAACGCGCGGAACGGCTTCGGCGCTTTCAGCAGTCGATCGAACGCGCCGAGTCTCTAACGGAAGAGGAGCTTCCCGAAAAAATCAAAGTCCCTCGTCGTAAAAAAGACGCTGCTTTTGACCGGGCTGTCGATGCACTCATAGAAAAGCGTGATATTGCCTCGCGCCAGTTGAATCTCGATCCTTCGCTCCTGATCGCGCGTGATATTGCAGAGTCAATCGCTGCGAAAGAAGTGGAGCCGCAGGATTGTTTGCTGCCCTGGCAGTTGGAACAATTGCAGCTCTAATGGCTATGGTCTGACACGCCATCATCTCACCGCGGTTTTGCATTGAAGGAACAGGCTTTGCATGATTGGATCGGCCTGTGAGCGATTCCCTTACCTTGCTGGGCAATTCCCAGACACATTGGCCGCAGTCACCGGATCAGGCAACGTTGGAAACCTTTCCGAACCGCAGCCCTCATCAGGCTTACTGGGTGCATCTGAATTTCCCGGAGTTTTCCTCTTTGTGTCCCGTCACAGGTCAACCCGATACCGCGAGGATCCAGATTCGCTACATTCCGGACAAGGTTTGTGTCGAGACGAAGTCGTTGAAATTTTATCTGACTTCATTCCGCAATTCTCAGGCATTCAACGAGGAAATCGTCAATCGCATTTTGGCGGACATGGTGCGTGTTCTCGAACCAAAGCGATTGGTGGTGCGAGGAGATTTTTCTCCCCGTGGAGGCATTTCCCTCACCGCGCAGGCCTCACACCCGTCGTCGGAGTGGCAGGGACTCTCAATCGATGAGTCTTGAGCCCGATCTGCGACTGTCTTTTGATTTGGCTTATCAATTTTCAGGCTATCGATGATGAGCAATCGAGTGGCTCAAACCTCATCACGTCCGCAAGTCCCGCATGCTCCACAACTTGCCCTTGGCGGCGGATGCTGCTCCTTTCATCACGCGCGCTCCGTCCTTGCGCTTGGCGGAGAATCTCTCCCGCGCGGCGGCAAAGGCTTCGT
>JBMLRP010000049.1:0-4204 GCA_049240965.1 Akkermansiaceae bacterium | reverse complement strand
CCATGGTGATTGTGTTAGCGGCATAGGTCACTGACTTTGATGCCGCTATCGGCTTATTTGAGGATCGAGAGGATCTGAGTCTCGTAAAACCGACTTTTTTCACAGTGGTGTTTGGAGTGATCCCTCTCAACCATTCTACTCGATTGATCCACTGCCGGTCAATCGGGGAAGTCGACAGGTATTGATATCGGGAATCTTCAGTTTTATTCGTTTTTAGACTCATTCATGGATTTTCGCGTTTTCTCCACAACATCTCTTTAATCTTTATTTGCAATTGGTCGGGATAATTCGCATAATCTTATCGCCATCTCCGATTTTTTTATGAAACGATTCACATCAGTCTACCTCCTGCTTTTCCTATCGCTATCGATAGCGACGCTAGGAAGCGCTTCCGAAAAACCTAACATCCTGATCATTCTTGCCGATGATCTCGGGATCGAGTGTCTCTCAAGTTACGGCGGTGTGTCGAACGATACACCGCACCTTGACTGCCTCGCGAAAGAAGGCATGCAGTTTACGCGATGCTTTTCAAACCCCTTCTGCTCGCCGTCACGTGCGCAACTCTTGACAGGACGCTACCCTTTTCAAAATGGCCTAAAAGTCGTTCTACACAGCAAAAATCAAGAAAATCTCTACTTACATCCCTCACAGCCTAGTTTCGCCCGACAACTCAAGCAGCACGGATACACCACTCAAATTGTCGGCAAATGGCACGTGTCGCTAGAACATAAGCATAACACCATCCAAGAATTTGGTTTCGACCACTATCAGACTTGGAGCATTTTCGATAATAGAGGCCAGAAAACCACTCGATTTTGGAATCCATATCTCATACGTGACGGCAAAATCATAGCCACACAAATCAACGATCGCTATGGACCAGACGTAGACCTTGAGGTCTATCTCGACTTCATAAAACATAACGCCAAATCCAAAACACCTTTTCTCGCCTATTACTCTACCTGCCTGACGCATTATCCATGGGAGCCCACGCCAGACAGTGTGGAAAAATCCTATCGCGCACCAAACGTGACTCATAAAGGCAATGCCAAATATTTCCCCCAAATGCTCGCCTATCTCGACAAGCAAATTGGCAGCATACTGCGAACCCTGGATGATCTCAAAATCGCCGACAATACCATCGTCTTCTTTCTCGCCGACAACGGCACCGATCAAGCCCTCGTTAACCTTTGGAGCAATGGAAGACAAATACCAGGAGGCAAAGGCACCATGACGGATCGCGGTACTCACGTCCCACTCCTCGTTCGATGGCCTGGCAAAATCAAGGCAGGATCAACCTGCAACGACCTCGTCGATCTCTCTGATTTTCTTCCTACCCTTTGCGAAGTCACAGGCGCTCCCATGCCAAAAGAGAAAATCCACGGACGTTCCTTTGCCCCACAGCTCAGGGGAAAAATGGGCCAACCTCGCGAATGGATCCACATCCAAAACGGGGAAAATCGCCAAGTGCGCAACCGCGATTACATGCTGAACAATCAGGGAGAACTTCGGCGTGTAGTGCAAATCTGGGAGAACCCTGCCAAGCCCAACGAGAATCGCAATCCCGAGAAAGAAGCCGCCGCCCGCAAATCTCTCCAAGCCGCGTTCGATCAATTAGGGAACTAATCGGCACTCGAAAAAATCCCAGCACATCCCGCGTGTGTGCCAATACTTGGATGGATGCTAATCATGGGTGTCCAAATGAATGATTAGATGTGGGAGTAAATTTCAGCGAGGCTGGCGACTGCGCTGTGCCAGTCACGTTGAAAGTTGAGATGATTTCGCAACCAACGAACGAACTTCACGGCTCGCTGGGTCAGCCTTTCCGTGCGTTCTAGCAACCCCGTTGCTTGCGGCTTACTTGCTTTCTTCGCAAGTTCTTTTTCTTTTGCGCGTCTCTTTCTCCGCCGTTCGAGTTCAGCGGTGTTTTTCACGCCGCTGCGGTGCTCAATTTCTTGTTCCATCAGCAGCATGAGGTTGTGCGTCAGGCAGAGTAATCGTGCCTGTATGGCTTTGGCGGTGGCACTGCTCGCCCACGCCTTGGTTTCCTCCAGTTTGTTCTTCATCTCATCAAAGACTTTCTCGATGTCCCAGCGCGCTTTGTAGAGCCTGGCAATCAAACCAGGCGGGATTTTTTCTGATAGGTTTGTGAGGTATTGGTAGGTGATACCATCTGTGGGATTGGTGTAGGTGATGCGCCGTTCGCTTACTCCGGTAGAGGTAGAGGCGATCTCGTCAGTATATCTTCGCCACCGGTCTGGCCACCGGTTCTTTCAACGGCCTTCACCCCAAAAACAAATTCCTAGCAGCCACGCATTTGCGAATGGGCGAAGATCACCCAGGCACACTCGGACGTACCGGCGAGGATTGAATCTTACCCCATCCACATCGCCAAATCCGCCAGTGCTGCCCTGACGTTCCCTTTGAAGCCCTCGGTAATCTGGTGGGTGATGCTTGGTTCGACCAAATGGACCTTCCAAGTGCATCCCACAGAAAGAACATTCCAAGCAGTCATGGCTCTGCATGAATCATTCCCGATCAGGAACTTGGTGTGCTATTTCCTGCTTTACGCATCAATACTTACCGCTCGGTAACTTTTTGCTTGATCTCCATTGAGATGCGTGCCATGTTCCCGATCAGGAACGATGAAAATTCAAGATGCAGAGAGCCTTGGCCAAGCCATCCGCCAACAGAGGCGTCGTTTGAAGGTGACCCAGAAGGACTTGGCGATGACTTCTGGCACAGGCCTGAGGTTCATCATCGACCTAGAGAAAGGAAAGCCCACATGCCAGCTGGGCAAGGCATTGGAGATTGTCCGCGCCTTGGGTCTGAAACTGGAAATCGAGATCCCATGAATCCCTTGATCGTTCATTTGCACGGGAGACGGGTCGGAGTGTTGGAGGATGACGGCCGTCGCATGGTCTTCCGTTATGATGCCGCATGGTTGGCGGATGTAGGAGCCTTGCCATTGTCACGTCAATTGCCGCTGCAATCGGAGCCATTTGAAGACCAACGGGTGAATGTCTTCTTTGGTGGCTTGCTACCAGAAGCCGATGCGCGGGATCAAATCGCAAGAAATCTGGGCATCAGCGCGAACAATGACTTTGCGATGCTGGAGAGAATTGGCGGTGAATGCGCCGGTGCCATTGTGCTATTGTCTCAAGAACAGGTCGGGGCAATTTCATCGATCAGCGGTTTGCGATGGTTGAGCGAGGGGGACGCGGCTGAGGTCATGAAGCAGTTGCCGCAACGTCCGCTACTTGCTGGCGATGATGGATTGCGTCTTTCCCTCGCAGGCGCTCAGGTAAAACTACCCGTCGTGCTGGAAACGACAGCTTCTGGTGTCATCCGTATGGCCTTGCCGCTTGGGAACACGCCAAGCACCCACATCATCAAGCCTGAGCCCCAGCGATTCCCCGGACTAGCGGAAAACGAGGCTTGGTGCATGGCGCTTGCCCGCCACATCGGAATGAATACTGCCGATGTGTGGGTGGAGAAGATCGGCGACATCCCATGCCTGATTGCCAAACGATACGATCGCCTGCCTCAGACATCGGACGGAGTAGTCCAGCGGCTTCATCAAGAGGATTTCTGCCAAGCGCTGGGTTATCCCTCGTCGCGGAAATACCAGCAAGAAGGCGGCCCATCTCTGCGTGAGTGCTTTCAACTGATCCGTGATTGGTCCACCACTCCGGTGCTGGACATCAGACACATGCTGGATGCGGTGATCTTCGCTATGGTCAGCGGCAATGCCGACGCGCACGGCAAGAACCACTCGTTTCTCTACGCAGGAGAAACCCGCAGAATGGCCCCTCTCTACGATCAGGTTTGCACCATGGCATGGCCAGAACTCTCGTCCACGCTCTCCATGAAAGTAGGGTCGGCCACACGACTCGAAGAAGTATCGCCAGAACACTTCAAGCAGCTTTGTGATCAGGCGAAACTCGGCTGGCCGATGGTGCGCGAACGAGTCGGTGAAGTTTGTCAGAAGATGCTCGATGCCATCGGCGATCCGCAAGCGCTACCGGAATTACGAAATGACAGCATCCGTCATGGAGTCACGCGACGTGCCGAGAGAATGCTGGAACTTTTGGCCCGTAGGAAACGCTAGGCGATTCAACCCATGCCGATTTCCCCACACGCCGGTGCCCATCAATGACTCTTTTGGGAAAAGGTATTCGATGAAAGATCGCGGCGCTCTCGG
>JBMLRP010000048.1:0-7781 GCA_049240965.1 Akkermansiaceae bacterium | reverse complement strand
CGATGGCTCTGGGTCGTTCGGCAAAGATCGTGGATTCTTTTCCCCAAGTCCTCCCGCAAAGAAAAGCTGCCATTCTCGCCGCGTCATGGTTGTGATCGCATTGTGATTGAAATTTATGGGGCAGCCTTTATCTTTTGGCTCCATGAATTCCCTTGCCGTCGATATCCAACACTTGGTTAAGGATTTTCGCGTTCCATTACGTGGTGCCAAACCTTTTCGTGCAGTGAATGATGTCTCGCTGCAAATTCGTGCGGGAGAAGTCTATGGTCTGATCGGTCCGAATGGATCCGGGAAGTCGACAACCATGAAAGCTTTGCTCGGTCTGGTGGCACCCACTTCCGGAACGTGTTCGATTTTTGGCAGGGACTCGCTCAAGGTCGACTCTCGCAATGATGTCGGTTTTCTGCCGGAGAATCCCTATTTTTATAAACACTTAACCGGTGCGGAAACATTGCGCTTTTATGGGAAACTTTGCGATCTGCGCGGCAAAATGCTGGAAGAGAGAATTGATGAATTGTTAGAATTGGTTGATCTCCAGCATGCGCGTGATCGAAGGCTGGGGGGCTACTCGAAGGGAATGCTGCAACGCATCGGCCTTGCCCAAGCGTTGGTGCAGGATCCCCGCTTATTGATTCTCGATGAACCGACAGCGGGCGTGGATCCAATTGGTTCTCGGCAGATCCGGGACCTTATCCTCCGCCTTCGCGATCATGGCAAAACGGTTTTTCTCTGTTCACACTTGCTCGAGCAGGTGCAGGAAGTCTGTGATCATGTGGGCATCATTTTCCAAGGGAAAATGGTAAAAGAGGGTAGGTTGGATGATTTGATCGCGGTGGAAAATCAGACCGAATTGATTCTCGAAAATGCCGCACCGGAATTGGTCAACGCCATCGAGGCGCTGGTTTCGGCTGATGGGAGGGCACAGTTGGTGCGAAGTGGTAAACCAAGAACCACCTTGGAACGTCTCTTCTTGCAACATACACATTCAGATCATTCGTAGATTTATGGCTCAAGAACGAAGCAAGCGCTGGCTGCAACCAAGACGTGTAAGCGTGATCACGATGAACACGTTCACCCAACTGGTGCGCATGAAGGTATTTTATTTTTTAATGATCTTCGCAATCATTGCCTTGGCCGCACAATTCCTGGACTTGCCTCAATATGATGGTCCGGAAGCTGTGTATACCGGTGAGTTGGTGCTTCTGAAGAGCTGGTGCATGGGGGTGATGAAGCTCTTCGCACTGGTTTTTGCCATCGCTGCCACTGCGTTACTATTGCCAAAAGATGTGGAAGATCGGACTCTTTATACAATCCTTGCCAAACCTGTCCCACGCCTTGATTATTTGGTTGGCAAGCTTTCCGGCGTGCTCTTGTTAATCTTCGTTTCACTACTCATCATGAGCGCAATCATGTCTCTGGTGTTGGGCTATCGCACGGGGCTCTTGCTCGATCAACAGGTGGAGATGGCTGTGACACGGGGGTGGAATCAGCAGGCAATCGATTCGATGCGTGCGGACATTCAGATGCAGGGATTGACTTGGTCAGTGCAGGCAGGGGTGGTGGCCATTTTTTTGCAATCGGCGATTGTCGGTGCCGTGTCCTTGTTGCTTTCCACTTTTTCGACCAGCACTCTGTTTACGATCATCGTATCCTTCATGAGTTATCTCGCGGGCAGTTTTCAATCGGACGCAGCGGATTTTTACCGTGCGACCGCAGAGGCGGGAACGACGACTTTTACGAGTGTCATGATGAAGTGCATCGCACTGATTTTTCCCAACTATCAGTTGTTCAACATCACGGATGCAGCGATTCAGGGGCAGCCTATCGCATGGATGGCGGTGGCGCACTTGTCCGGTTTGTCTGCATTTTATGTGATTCTTTACACGTTGCTCTCGTGGTATGTTTTTTCCGACAAGGAGTTTTGACGAATGAAACTGTGGCGTAATGTGTTCGTGGTGATGACGGGTCTGCTTCTTGCGGGACTGATCAAAGCACCGTGGGAGTTGCGGGCACAGCGATCTTTTGAAGACCAGGGCATCTTGTGGCGTCCGCTTGAGGTGGGTGTCCGGGAAAAAATCGGTCAAACTTGCGCGGTGGTCTCGCTGGGTGGTTTGCGCACGGTGGTAGCGACCTTTCTGAACCTCGCGGCCTATGGGTCTTTTGAAAAACGAGACTGGGTGAAATTGACCGATCAGTTTGAGTTGATCGTGTCATTGCAACCGCGCACCTCTTATTACTGGGATGTGGGAGCATGGCATATGGCATACAACGCCGCCATGGATTGCAAGGAGCGAGAGGATTGGCCGGCGGCACGACAGGAAGCACTGCATCGTGCCTATGTTCTGAAAGGCCGTGGTTTTCTCGAACGCGGAGTATGCAATAATCCCGATGACTGGACCTTGCTTTCCAGTCTGGGTCGATTTTACGGCACTCCCGGAAAATATCCCGATTACATTCGTTCTGCCGAGGCTTACGAGCGGGCGTGGAAAACCGGAAAGGCGCGGAATTTTGAAGCCCGCGCCTGGCTTTACAGTCTTGCGCGGGTGGAGGGCAAGGAGCGTCAGGCATTGGCTCTTGCTCGCCAATTGTTTGAAACGGATCGCAACCGCGTGGATACTCTTTGCTGCCTCCTGTTTGTTTTGGAATGGTCGCAACCGCAGGCTGCATCCACACCAGAGTTGATCAAACGATGCTTTGGGGATGAGGCGACGGCCCTGCGCATGCTCACGACGTATCGTCAGAACAATGCGGAAATGTTACCCACTGCAGGAGTGGATCATGCAATTTCCTGGTTGCAGACATCGGCAACCGCACGTTGAGGCGCTCTTTTTTTCTGTTCTTGGTATAGTTTGGCTCGACAGAAGCAGCTGTTATCCTGCATGTTTCGCCCCCGACCCCATTGGTTCTCATGCGCGTAGCTCTCTTTGGTGATATTCACGCCAACCTCGAAGCCCTCGAGGCAGTGCTAGCTGATGCCCGCGAACAAGGCTGCACGGATTTTGTTTGTCTGGGAGATGTGGTCGGCTACAATGCCAATCCATCGGAATGTTTGGAGTTGGTGCGCTCGATGAATTGTCCTGTGGTGAAAGGTAATCACGATGAAGATGCCTCAGGGGATCATTCCCTGGATGCCATGAACCCCACTGCCGCTAATGCACTGATGTGGACGCGGCAGCAGCTCACGGAAGAACAGCGGGAGTGGTTGCGCAAGCTGCGTATGGTGCGGCAGGTTTCCGATTTCACGATTGTTCATAGCACGCTGGATCAGCCCACCAACTGGAATTACGTGACGAACCGTTTCGATGCCATGTCGAATTTTTCTTACCAATTTACTCAGGTTTGTTTTCATGGGCACACACACGTTCCGCGCGTCTATGTCAAAGATTCCAAGGTGCAGGAAGTTCCCGCCGACTCCGTGCTGATAGAGTCCGGTTCCAAGTATTTTATCAATGTTGGTTCGGTTGGGCAACCTCGCGATGGTGACTGGCGAGCCAGCTATGCGATCTACGATCAGGAGAGCAGATTGGTGGTTTTTCGACGAATCGAGTATGATCTGGCGAAGACCCAACAGAAAATTCTCGATGCCGGGCTTCCGGAAATGCTGGCAGCGCGTCTCGCGGATGGTCGTTAGTGTGTTCCGGTTTTTCCCCATTCACTTCTCAATTTGCCGTGATCCACTCATCCGCCATCATTTCCCCACGCGCGCAAATCGGTGCTGACGTGAAAATCGGTCCTTATTGCGTGATCGGTGACGACGTGGTACTGGGCGATCGCTGCGTGTTGCACTCCCATGTGGTCATCGATGGTCCCTGCAAGATCGGCAGCGATAATGAATTTTTTGCTTTTGCGGCGATAGGCGGCAAAACGCAGGACCTGAAATATATGGGTGAACCGACATTTTTGGAAATCGGCAACGCGAATGTTTTTCGCGAGAATAGCACCATACACAGGGGCACGCATGAAGAGATCCCGACACGCATCGGAGATCACAACTTGTTTCTCTGCTACTCTCATGTGGCCCATGATTGCCAGGTGGGCAATCACATCATCATGTCCAACAATGGCACCCTCGCGGGACATGTGGTGGTCGGTGATCATGCCATCGTTTCCGGATTGACTGCCGTTCACCAGTTTTGCCGCGTGGGAGAACATTCCATTACCGGCGGGTGTTCGAAGATTGTGCAGGACATACCGCCGTTCATGATCGTGGATGGCAACCCTGCAACAACCCGCGGACTCAATCTGGTTGGATTACAGCGTCGTGGTTTTTCAGAAGATGATCTCCGTGCTCTCAAATCCGCATACAAACGCCTTTTCTTGAAAAAAGATATCAACATGTCAGTAGCGATCAGTTCTCTCAAGGCTACATCATCTGCGAGTAACTCCCACGTATCTTCGCTCATCAAGTTCGTGGAGTCTTCCACCCGGGGAGTGACAAGATAACTCCTCCCTCATGTTTTTTTGATTTTCGATCGTTCTATCTTGACAAATTTTGGTCAACTCGGTAGCTTCCGCCCCGCTTGTTTACCAACAAGCCCATACTATTGGTGAATTTTGTCCAAATTTTCGCCTGCATCCACAGATTGACTGGACCCTACAACGATATGGCAACAAAGAAAGCACCTCTCAAGCCGAGCAAATCATCCGCCTCTCCCGGTAGAAAGCCCTCAACCAAGGGGGCTCCTGCAGCCAAAACTCAATCGGCAGCAAAAAGCAAAGTCGTCGTTAAAGGCAAGTCAACACCGGCTCCTTCCAAGTCTCCTGTCAAACAACCGGTGAAATCCGGCGCAGCAACACCCAAAAAATCTGCCGCAAAAACTCCTGCGCCAGTGAAAACTCCCGCAACAGCTTCCAAATCGGTTGCGAAGAAACCTGACAACGTGATCAAGGTTGCCAAAGAGGCTCCGAAGAAATCGACCGCAACAGTCTCAACAAAATCGACCAAGCCAGTGGCACCTCCCGTGGTGGAAGCTCCAGTGGAGGTCAAAAAATCATCCAAAAAAGGCAAGGAAAAACCTCGGATTCATACGCCGGAAATCCAAGAAAAAATTCGCGAGCTCATCAAACTCGCCAAGGAGCAGGAATACCTGACTTACGACGATATCAACGAAATTCTGCCCAACAACATCGTGGATCCGAACGATGTTGAAGCGATCATGGATCAATTGCGTTCGATGGAGTTTGATATCATCGATGCTTCCGAGGTCGATCGCTTCAAGGACCGTCGCGGCGATGAGAGCGAGCTGGATGAAGACGATTCCAAAGGCGAACAGAAACTCGACATTCTCGACGACCCAGTTCGCATGTATCTCAAGCAAATGGGCCAAGTGCCATTGCTGACGAGGGAGCAAGAAGTGGAAATCAGCAAACGAATTGAAGATGCGGAAATTGAGGTTGCCCGTCATTTGCATCAGTTTGGTTTCATGCATTTGGATTATCTTGACCTTGCTGACAAGCTGATCAAGGGGAAGGAGCGTTTTGATCGTGTGATTTTGGATAAAAAGATCGAGAGTCGCGAACGTTACATGAAAGGGCTCGCTCGTCTCTGTGAGCAACTCAAGGCCATGCACGCGGAGAACGACGATCTTTTCCGTCAGATGACGGCGAAGAATCCTCGCGGATTGAAAAAACTGCAGGAAGAGTTCGGCAAGAATATTTCAAATCTGAATCGTCACTACGTGAAATTTTATTTCAAGCAGAAGATTATCGAGGATTTTTGTGAACGTGTGGATGAGTATCAGCAAAAATTCTGGAAATACGGGCGCAAACTGCAAACCAATCCGGATGACAAAGCCACGCAGAATATTGTTCGTGAGCTTCAACAGCATGCTTGGCATACGATTGATACCTTTGACGAAGCGAATGCCAAGTTGCGCCACTGGATGAAAATGGCATTGAAGGCCAAAACCGAAATGGTGGAGGCCAACCTGCGGCTTGTGATTTCCATTGCAAAGAAATACACGAACCGTGGTCTTTCTTTCCTCGATTTGATTCAGGAAGGCAATATGGGACTCATGAAGGCGGTCGAGAAATTCGAATACCGCCGTGGGTATAAATTCTCCACTTATGCCACGTGGTGGATTCGCCAGGCGATTACTCGTTCGATCGCAGATCAGGCGCGCACGATTCGCATTCCCGTGCACATGATTGAGACCATTAACAAGCTGATGCGTGTGCAGAAGCAGCTGGTTCAAGAATACGGCCGTGAACCTTCTCCCGAGGAAATCGCGGAGGAAATTCACCTGCCGGTCGAGCGCGTCCGTGCCGTATTGAAAATGGCACAGCAACCGATCTCCTTGCAAGCGCCAGTGGGCGACAGCGACGATACTTCTTTTGGTGACTTCATCGAAGATAAATCCGCGGACAACCCGATGGAGGAAGCTGGTTTTTCGATGCTCAAAGACAAGATCAAAGATGTGTTGGACAGTCTCACTGAGCGTGAGCGTGAAGTGCTGGAGCAACGTTTTGGTTTGAAAGACGGCTACTCCCGCACGCTGGAGGAGGTGGGACGTCAGTTCCAGGTGACCCGTGAGCGGATTCGTCAGATCGAGGCGAAGGCTCTTCGTAAAATGCGTCACCCCACCAGGATCCGCAAGCTCGAGGGGTTCATTGAACTCCCCGGAGCATGATTTTTTCCGTTAGCTCTCCCCATGTCGGAAAAAAGTATCATCCCGAAAAAAGTCATTTATCGGCTTTCCACTTACCTTCGTTGTTTGCAGCGTTTGGCCGATAATGGAATTGATACCGTGAGCTCCGGCACATTGGCCAAAGCTGCAGGGGTGAATTCTTCCCAGTTACGAAAAGACATCACGTATCTGGGTCAATGGGGGACTCGTGGGTTGGGCTATCCTGTTGAGACTTTGGTGAGTGCCTTGCGTGATGCCCTTCGGCAGGAAAAATTGCAACCCGTGATTCTTGTTGGTGCTGGTAATCTTGGGTCTGCATTGCTGCGTTACCAAGGATTTCAAAAAGAGGGATTTGAAGTTGTGGCTGCTTTCGATGCAGATCCTGCCGCAGCGCGCAATCGAGGTGTGGATGTTCCGCTTTTTCTGGAGGAAGAAATGGAATCTTTTCTCGCCCAACATCCTGTGAGGTTGGCGATTCTCTGTGTGCCTGCGGAATTCGCCCAAGGTGTGGCCAATCGTTTGGTTCGCGCGGGGATCCAAGGCATTTTGAACTTCTCTCCCGCAGTGTTGGAAATTCCCAAGGACATTGTCGTGAACAGCGTCGACTTGGCGTCAGAGTTGGAGAATCTCAGTTATTTCATTCGTTAGTCATGATCCTTGCTCGTTGGGCAGGCAAATGAACAACCATGCAAAATTTATTTTTCATGATCGAACAAAATTGTCTTGTCATCGTTGTTCGTTTCACTCATTCTCGCCGCCCGTTCGGGGCGTAGCTCAGCCTGGTAGAGCGCCTGCTTTGGGAGCAGGAAGTCGTCAGTTCGAATCTGGCCGCCCCGACCAACATTTGTTGCAAAATTTTCTTGCCTTATGGTGAAAAAATCAGCAACTTCGCCCGCGCCTCACGGGAAGCAGTGAGACACTTCAACTCCGGTTTAGCTCAGCGGTAGAGCGGATGGCTGTTAACCATTAGGTCCTAGGTTCGAATCCTAGAACCGGAGCCAATAAAAACCCTTAAACCTCAACGGTTTGAGGGTTTTTTTGTTGGGCGATCTAACGAAAAAAAGGCGAGTGTAGGCACTGAGTGTAGGCACTTTTTTGCATCCGTGATTTTTTTCTAACGGATTCCACGGCACAAAAAACCCGCCCTCGGATCGA